>JAFUNR010000027.1 GCA_017472965.1 Oscillospiraceae bacterium
GAACCTTAGACATACATAGGAAACTTCCAAAACCATCACAAAGCAAAAGCGGAGGGGTGTATGGTTCCCCTCCGCAAGCTATATCAATTATCTTCCATGACTTCCAACATCATTCTGGCTCCCAGTTTGAAGCCGTTCTGGAAAATCAGGCAATCCGTTATGGTTTGGAATTCCCGGACGCAGTCTGTATATTTCTCAAACCGTTCCTTCTGCTCATCCGTCATGGTGGCACGGAGCTTTTCTTCGTCCCTGCAGATCAGCTCCACTAATTTCTTGTACTCTTTATTGAAAGATGTGTCATACTCGGTCGGCTCGATGTTGCCGTACCAAAATTCTTCAAGGATTCTCATACCGCACCCTCCTCGTAGATCATCTCACGCAGAACAATCTCCTCTGCACGATGGCGGATGCTGTTCATGGCTCCGACCCATGCCATCTGGTCAGTTGCTTTCATGCCCTCTGTTACACCCTCAGACGCTTTCATCTGCTCGATGATAAGTTCAAGACGGCTCTGTGCCTGCTCGTTCAAATCAGCCAGATACGTCCACAGTTCGCCGCTGAGACACAGATCGTTAAAGCGAATGGGATTATGCTCCTTGATATAATCTCTGTGCATACGCCCCCAACGACCAATAGGTCTGGTTTCCTTCGGCAAACAAATATCGGGAATATAGTAATCACCGCAACGGATATAGTTCAGTTCCTGCATCATATGTACCTCCACAAAAGCTTTTTACGGGTAAAAAAAGAAGCGATACTCGGTTATCAAACCAAGTATCGCTAACTTTTGTTTAGCCAACCCCGTCTGACAGATGCCGTAAAATAGTTAAATTTTTGGTTTAACTGTTTTACGAGCACCCGCCTAAAGGAGCTGCTTTGCGTTGCGCGGAAGCGGCTCCTTTTGCTTGTGCCCTTCCCCGTCCGAAGGATTCTGTGTATACGGATGTGAGCATCCGCCGGTTTCAGGACTGCCCCGCAGCCGCCGCAGCCGTGCGGCGGCCTGCATAAAATACGGAGGACGACAATGAAACATATTCTTTCCGATCACACCTTCCCCGCCGACCCGCATACCCCCGTGCAGGCGGATTTTTCGGTGCTGGACGGGCTGTATGCCGGTAAAAAGGCGTATTACGGCGATTACCACGGCCACAGCGATTCCGGCGGCACCAGCGACGGCAAAACCACCCCGGAGCAGTGGCTGCAGGCCATGCCGCAGCTGGGGATGGATTTTCTGGGGCTGATGGATCACCGTCAGGTGCGCCACCAGTATCTGGATTGCTTTGACGAAACGGTTTTTCTGTACGGCAGCGAGCCCGCCGGTCTGTGGCACGAGCCGTATACCGATTTCCATTACCTGATGCTGTTCCAGAAGCGGGAATCGCTGGAGCAGCTGCTGGAGCAGTTCCCCGATGTGTTTGAATTTACCGGCGGCATCGAGGGTCATTTCAAGTATATCCGGGTGGAGCGTGCCCGCTTTGCGCAGGTGGTGGAGGCCATCCGTGCGCTGGGCGGCGCTTTTGTGCACCCGCATCCCAGACAGGTGATGGTCAGCGACAATGCCGCCGATTATTCCTTCGGCGACGGCACCGCCATCGAGACGATCTATTGCTGCGAGTATCCCGAGCCGCTCAACCCCCACACGGCGGAGAACTACCGTCTGTGGCTGCAGCTGCTGGATGAAGGCCACAGGGTGTATAACACCGCCACCGCCGATGCCCACGGCGGGCCCACCAATGTGGGTGTCAACACGGTGTATGCATCCCGCCGTCACGGTGCGGCATTTGTGCGGCAGCTGATCGCCGGCGATGTGACCGCCGGCTTTGCGGGCATCAAAATGGCCGTCGGCAGCACCCCCATGGGCGGCACGGCGGCAAAGGGTGATGGGCAGACCCTCTGCGTGCGCATCGACGATGTGCATCCGCAGCTGTTTGACCCCGCCGAAAGCTACCGTGTGAATATCCACACCGACCGGGGACTGGCGTACTCCGCGCCGCTTGTGCTGCCCTTTGCCGCGGCGCTGCCGGTGCAGGACCGCCGCTTCTACCGCGTGGAGGTGCTGCGCGAGCGTGACGGCAGCCCCGCCGCCATCGGCAACCCCATCTGGCTGGAATAAGAGCTGCCCCAAAACAGGGGGGCAAGGAGGCTGTTATGCTTTACACGATCGAGCCCCGGCAGGGCAAAAGCTATGATGTGATCGTCTGCGGCGCGGGCACCGCGGGCGTGGCGGCAGCGCTGGCCGCCGCGCGGCAGGGAGCTTCCGTGCTGCTGCTGGAGCGCAGCTTTTCCGTCGGCGGCATGCTGACGGAGGGCAACGCCGGCATCACCAAATTCACCGAGCACTGCAAGGATCCGCAGCAGTATAAAACCGAGGTGCTGGATGTGCTTGCCACCGATCCGCGCAGTGTGCAGGTGGCGGGCGGCATCGCGCGTGAGCTCTGTCTGCGGCTGATCGCCTCCGGCGGGGCGGCAGGCACCCACGGCGACTGCGGCAGCTATGTTTTCACCGACCGCTACGCCCTGCAGGCGCTGCTGCTGCAGCTTCTGGAGCAGGCGGGGGTGCAGATCCTGTACGACAGCCGTGTCTGCCTTGTTAACCGGCAGGACGGCTGCCTGAAAAGTGTGGTGGCGGTGAACAAGGAGGGCTTTACCGAGTTTGCGGCAAAATGTTTTGTGGATGCCACCGGCGATGCCGACACCGCGGTGCTGGCGGGCGCGGAGTATGTGCTGGGCGCAGACGAAGAGGATCTGGCGGAGGGCGGTGCAAGAGCCGTCGGTCAGATGCAGCCCATGGGCTGTATGTACCGGGCCGAGGGCATTGATTATCCCCGTCTGTTTGCCTGGTTTGAGGAAAACCCCGGCTTCGCCGTGCAAAGCTGTGGCCTGATGGATTTTGAAAATGTGAAGGAAAGCTACCGGAAGGGTGATATGTGTGTGTTTTGCGTGCCTATCGACAATCCCGATCCCGCTACGGCACAGCAAAAGCCGCAGGTGCTGGTGCAGATTTATATTACGCCCTCCCGCACCGGCGCGGTGCTGCTCTCCTTCGGACCAACCCACACCGCATATACCGGCAGCGGTGTGGATGCCGCGCAGCTGAGCGCCGGTCATACCGCTATGGTGCATGGGGCGCTGGCGATCACAGAGCTTCTGCGCAAAAACTATCCCGGTTTTGAAAATGTGCGCGTCACCCACATTCCGGATATCGGCGTGCGCGAGACTCGCCACATCAGGGGCGTTTATAAAATGACGGCGCTGGATGTGATCAGCGGCCGCGAATTTGCGGATTCCATTGGCTGCGGCGGTCATCACATCGATACCGATACCGTCCCCGATGCGGTGCGCCGGATGAGCATGGAGCACTGGCGCTTCCACATCCCTTACCGCATCATGTTGGCCCCGGGCATCCGCGGCCTGCTGGTGGCGGGGCGCGCTGTCAGCGCCACCCGTCTTGCAAGCGGCGCACTGCGTACCACGGTATCCTGTATGCAGATGGGCGAGGCCGCCGGCACGGCGGCAGCCATGGCAGCGATGCAGGGCATCTCGCCGGAGGAACTGGATGTACAGGCGCTGCGCGCTGTTCTTGCCGAAAACGGCGCAGTGCTGTGACGTGCCGTACAGATGCCGAAGCTATGCGGTAATCGCTCACAGAGCGATATCACATCCGGGCTGTATCACCCGTCGGGAGCAGAAACAGACAGAATCAAAAAAGCCACCCTTGCCGGCAGGCAAAGGTGACTTTTTTCGTGTTGTACGGCTGTGCCGCGGAGGTGTATCGGGGGCGCTCACTGCGCCAGCAGCTTTTTCAGCACGGGCCAGGCATCGTCGGCATAGAAGCGGTGGCTGCCCTCGCCGATGACCAGTGCGCAGGCATCCGGCGTACCGGCGGCGGCGTACAGCTGCTGCACGGTCTCCCAGGTCTCGCGCACGCCGGCCAGCGGAAAGATGGGGTCATCTTTGCCGCAGACGATCACCAGCTTGTTCGGGGCGATCATGGCGGCCATATCGCCCATATCGAACCATTTCATAATGCCGGGCACATAGTTGCAGGGGCAGTGCTCCATCGCCACGATGGAATCCCGGTAGGTGCACACCGCGCAGCTGGGCATAAAGGCGGCGAAGCGGTGCTCCAGCGCGGCGGTATACCATGTGGCGGTGCCGCCGCCGGAGTTGCCCATCAGCACGCTGTTTTCCATGGTGACATATGCGCCGTAGGCTGCCTGCACGGCATCCAGCACGCGGCTGACATCCCATACGCGCTCACCGATCAGGGTGCGCCCCAGCAGCACGGCGGTGCGGGCGGGCTCGGCGCAGGCGGGACCGTTTTCGGTGCCGCCGCATACGCCGAAGGCGCGCTGCTCGATGGCCAGCGCCGCATAGCCCTCGGCAACGGCACGCACGGCGAAATCCCGGTCGCCGCCCTTGATGGTCTCCTCGTCGCCGGGGAATTTGGCGATACCCAGCGAGATGTGTGCGCCCTTGCTGTGGCCCTGCAGGCAGCAGCACAGCGGCAGCGGGCCGCTCTGGTCTTCCGGCAGCAGCAAGTCGGCGTGAGCAAGATACCCGGGCTCGGTCTCCACGGTGAAGTGGATGCGGCGGCAGCCGTTTTCCGTCACATCCTCTGTAACGGTCAGGTCGGGCTCACAGCGGGTAAAGGTATCCATGCCCAGCAGCTCGCTCAGCTTTTCGGTGCAGCGGGCGCGGTGGGCTTCAAAATCTCCGCCCGTATAACGCAGCGCGGGCTTTGCGCCGGCGGCGAGCATACGGTGGTGAAGCAGCGGCAGATTGGTCTTTTCCATGGTGTTTCCTCCTTTTTGCGTGCGGCAGCGCCGCCCTTTCTCTGCTGTAAGTATAGCACGGTGGAAAGGATCCCGCTACCCCTTTTGACAAAAAAAGAACAGGCGCTCCGGTTGCGGACCCGGAGCGCCTGCCCTTTTTTGAGGGTATTTGGTGTGAGGAGGAATCATGACAGGGGCCGAACGTTGCGGACCGTTTTCCCCTGCATGTATATTGTACCACTTCCCTGCCGGCAGTACATGAAATTTGCGTGAACGAACTGTTAAAACTCCCGACAGAATTTGTGAAGTTTTCTTAAGGTTACGACGGTATCAGCGGTATTTCGACACAATGGCGTTCATGGCATCCCAGTCGCGCTCCATATCGGCCACCAGCTTGAACTGGGTGTGGCAGCGGTCCAGATTGTGTTCGGGGTAGCTGATGCGGAAATAGTTGTCGCCGTCCAGATAGTCGGTCAGGAAGCGGATGCCGCATTCCAGCGTCATCAGCCGTGCGCCCCAGGGCAGGGTCTCTTTTTCAAAATCCGTCAGCGCATTGCCGGCGGCCTTCAGAAAGCCCTCGGTGTAGGTCTCGAACAGCGGCAGGCTGAAATTCACTTTGGAAAGATCCTTTTCCGCCTCGGTGCAGTCGTTGGCGCCGAACCGGATGGAATCGCCGTAATCGTTGGCGGCAAGTCCGGGCATGACGGTGTCCAGATCGATGATGCAGATGCCCTTGCGGGTGGCGGCATCCATCAGGATGTTGTTCAGCTTGGTGTCGTTGTGGGTCACGCGCAGCGGCAGCCTGCCCTCGGCCAGCCAGTTCACCATGCGGCTGCAATCCTCCCTGCGGGCGCGGACAAAGGCGATCTCCTGCGCCACGGCAGCGGCGCGGCCTGCTTTGTCGGCGGCCACGGCGGCTTCAAATTTTGCATACCGGTCGGCGGTATCGTGGAATTTGGGGATGGCCTCGTGCAGGGTGGCGGCGGGGTAATCGGCCAGCAGCTGCTGGAAGGTGCCGAAGGCGTAGGCGCTTTCGTAGAAATCGGCGGGGTTTTCCACCTCCTGCAGACAGACGGTGCCCTCTACAAAATCGTATACGCGCCATGCGCCGCCCGCGGTGTCGGCGTACCAGCTGCCGCCGTCGGCAGCGGGCACCACGTTCATGGTCTCCCGCGCGGGATCGCCGCCCGCAGCGAGGATCTTTTGGCGCAGAAAGGCCGTCACACCGCAGATGTTCTCCATCAGTCCGGCGGGATCGGTGAAGATGCCGGTGTTGATGCGCTGCAGGATGTAACGGCGGCCGTTTTCCAGCACCACGCAGAAGGTATCGTTGATGTGGCCGTTGCCGTAACGGTCGGCCTCTTTCACGGGGGCGGGCCAGCTCCACGCGGCAAGGGCTTCGTGCAGCATTTCTTCGGCGGTATGACGCATGATGGATTCTCCTTTTTTCGGCGGCCGGCAGACCCGTGTGAGCCGCTGCGTTTTTACAGCGGTCCGCACCCCGGCGCAGGATTTTTTCTTGCAGTATTATCATAGCACAAAACGATGGGCACCGGAAAGCGCCCATCGTCCATTCTTTTTGTGCTATCGTGTGTTTTTTGGCGTTCAGCTTCCCTGCAGCTCCAGCCGTCGGCGGATCAGCGGCCACAGAAAGCTTTCCTCCGGGTGTTCCATGATGCCGCCGGCCTCGCCCAGCGCCTCGATGCGGTGCGCATCCGAACTGGTCAGCACCTCCCGGGGCGGCGGCAGTGCGCCCAGCTCCACGAATCTCTGCACCTTGGCGGGGTCGCGGAATTCCACGCAGGGGAAATCCAGCTCCTCCGGCATGATGCCCAGCACCGAAAGCACCGAGGTGGAATCCTTGTCCAGATGTGCCGGTACGCAGAGCCCGCCCAGCTGCTCCGCCAGTACCTTGGTGCGGGCCAGATCCAGCGCCGTGGCGTTGATCAGCAGCTTTTCGGGGCGGTCGATGATGTTGTCGTCGCTGTCCATCACCAGCTGGTTGCCGAAGAAATCCGGCTCGCAGGGGATATCCGGCAGGTATTCGTACAGCAGCGTGCCCATGGCCTGTGCGGCTTCCACCGTGGGAAAATAGCACAGCAGGTGGATCTCCTCCTCGGTGGTCACCTCAATGCCGGGCAGCAGCGTCAGCCCGTAGGCGGCGCAGGCTTCCTCGGCGGCGGGCAGGTTGGCGGCGGTGTTGTGATCGGTGAGTGCCAGCAGCTGTATGCCGGCCAGCGCCGCCATGCCGCACAGCATCACAGGGGTCATGCTGTCATCCCCGCAGGGGGAAGCACAGCTGTGGCAGTGCAGCTCGTAACGCAGCGGCTCCATGGCGGTCACCTCCTGTCGGATCCTGAATGATGTATCCCGGACGGGATGGAATGCGCGGCTTGCGCCGCGGGAATCTGGTTACAGTGCGATGCCGCCGGCCTTTGCCAGCGCCACGGCGGCATCAAACTCCGCCATATTGGTGGAAAGCACCGTGATGCCGTTTTCCTCAGCGCGGCGCAGCATCTCTTCGGTGGCGGGAATGCCGTGGCACAGCACCACACAGGCGGCCTCGGTCAGGGTGGCCACCGCAATGGTGTTGATGTTGCCCATCACGGTGCACCAGCAGGTATCCTCCAGCACCTGCCCCATCACATGACTGAGCAGGTCGCAGCAGTAAAAGCTGCGGATGGTGCGTTCCTCACCGGCGCACAGCACGGTAAAGCCGGCAGTGCCGGCGGCTTCTTTGTTGGTCATGGGTTTTCCTCCGGGGTGGTTTCATCGGTGGCTGACTGCAGCTCCTGCATGCGCTTGCGCATCAGGAAGGGGCAGTTATCCAGTGTGTTGTAGCCGCGGACGATATCCTCCGCCAGCGCGGCGCAGGTGGGCGCGCCGCAGGCGCCGCAATCCAGATCCGGCAGCAGGGCGCGCAGCTCCTCCAGCTGGGCATAACGCTCAAAGCGTTCCCGCCGGGTGGAGCCCAGCTCCAGCACCGGCAGATATTCCAGATCGGTATCCCACAGCATCTGCGGGGGAATGCTGCCGGGCAGGTGGTTTTCGCTCACCGGCATATAGCGGCGCAGCTTGGCCAGCTTGGCACGGGCGATGTAGGGGTTTTCCACCGTCAGCACGCCGCCCACACAGCCGCCGGCGCAGGCGTTCAGCTCCACAAAGGCAAGATCGTGCAGCTTCTCGTCCTCCAGATCCTCCAGCACGCGGATCACATTCTCGATGCCGTCGGCGGCAAGGTAGTTATCCACGCTGACAAGACCGCTGCTCTCGCCGCCGCTGGAAGCCCAGCTCACGCCGATGCGCCCCGCGTGGGAAAGCGGCTCATCGCCGGCGGTCTTCATCAGACTGCACAGCTTCGGGTACAGATCCTTGATGGCCAGCACGCCGTCGATCTCGCTGCGGGCGCTGCCGATGGGCATCTTCACGGCGGTCACCTTGGCCGGACAGGGGCTGATAAAGAATACGCCGATGCGCTCGGGGGCGATGCCGGTCTCCTCCACCGCCTTCTGCCGCGCCAGCCGTGCGGCAAGCTCGGCGGGGGCGATCAGCGGCAGCACACGGTCGATCAGATTGGGGAAACGCACCCGGATCAGGCGCACCACCGCGGGGCAGGCGCTGGAGATAAAGGGCTTCATCTCGTCGGCAGCGGCCTTCATCAGGTGGCGGGTGGCGTCGCTCACCAGCTCGGCGGCGGCGCTCACCTCGAACACGCGGTCAAAGCCGTAGGCCTTCAGCGCGTTGAGCACCAGATCGGTGTCCTCCAGATTGTTGAACTGCCCGTACAGTGCGGGCGCGGGCAGTGCGATGGTCAGATCGTAGTTTTTCAGCAGCTCGGGGCTGTCGTAATTGGCTTTTTTGGCGTGGTGCGGACATTGGCGGATGCACTCGCCGCAGTCGATGCAGCGCTCAGTCAGAATATGCGCGACGCCGTCATGCACGCGGATGGCCTCGGTGGGGCACCGCTTGACGCAGCGGGTGCAGCCGTGGCAGATGGATTTGTCCAGCGTGACGGAGTGGACGAACTCGCTCAATGCTTCATCTCCTTTATGTGTCTCCGGACAGGGGCATGCTGTGCGGGGCGGCGCTCCGCACGGCGGCCGCAAAAGGGTTTTCCCTGCACAGGAGCCGTCAGATATTCACCGTCATCACGATGTCGGTGCCTTCGCCCACCACCGAGGAGATCTCGAAGGTGTCGGCGTATTTCTTCATGTTGGGCAGACCCATGCCTGCGCCGAAGCCCAGACTGCGGATCTCGTCCGGCGCGGTGGAATAGCCCTCGCTCATGGCAAGGGGAATATCCGGGATGCCGGGGCCCTTGTCGTACAGGTGCATGGTGCACACATCGTCGCCGATGGTGACATCGATATTGCCGCCGCCGGCGTGGATGGCCAGATTGATCTCGCCCTCATACAGCGCGATGGCAACGCGGCGGATGGCGGCGGGATCCACACCCAGCTTTTTCAGCGTGGCCTTGCAGTGGGCGCTCGCTTCGCCCGCGCGGGTGAAATCATCCCCCGGCACGGTGTAGCTCAGCTTGATATCCTCATTCATGGTGAGTACCTCCGCGCAGGCCGGCATCGTACAGCAGACCGCAGGCCGTGAACATGGGCAGATCGGTGGTCAGCACCGCGATGCCGCGCATATCCGCCAGCTTCAGGATCTGTTCATCCGGCTGCTTGCCGCGCACAAAGACCACGCAGTGCATATCCATCATGTCGGCGGTGCGTACCACCTGCGGATTATTCAGGCCGGTGAGCAGCACAGCCTGATCCTTCACATAGGCCAGCACATCGCTCATCATATCGCTGCCGCAGGCGGTGTGGACCTCGATGTCCATATCCGCCTCGGGGGTCAGCAGTGTGGCGTTCAGGGTGGTCAGCAGCTCATGCAGTTTCATCGATTTATCGTCCTTTCTGAATTTTTGCCTTGTATTGCGGTATCAGTCGTCCATATCCTCAAAGGCTTCCAGACCTTTTTTGGCCTCGGCCTTGCTGTCGCCGTGTTTGACGAACAGCATGGTCACAAAGCTCAGCCCCACAAAGACGGCGGCATAGGGGAACAGCACCTGATAGCTGATATTGCTGAGCAGCGTGCCCGCCAGAATGGGGGTGACGACCTGCGCCGCCATGGAGAAGGTGTAATAGTAGCCGGTGAATTTGCCCACGTCGCTGCCGCGGCACATCTCCACCACCATGGGCAGACTGTTTACATTGATGGCTGCCCATGCCAGACCCACCAGAGCGAACAGCGGATACATACCCACGGTGATGCTGGTTGCATTGACGGTGACGAAGAACGCGGTGGCAAAACAGGCGCACAGCAGGAGGATGCCGCCCTGAATGGTGCGCTTGCGGCCGATTTTGGATGCCAGTACACCGATGGGCACATAGCTGACGATGGCGCCGGCGGTGGCCACCAGCAGGCAGGTGGAGGCGCCGCCCAGACCCTTGCCCATCACCTTGTCGATATAGGTGGTGAACCAGGTGGTGACACCGTTGTAGCCGATGAACCACAGCGAGATGGAGATCAGCAGGAAGCCAAGGCTGCGCCGGACAGGGCGGGGCAGCTTTTCGGCGCCGGTGTCGGTGGTCTCGGCCAGATTCTGCTCGGGATGCGCGGCCTCATAGGCGCGGTTGGCGGCGGCCAGCTTCGGCTCGTTGGTGGTGAAGAACAGCACCGCTATGCAGCCCACCATAATGGCGGAAACCACGGCGAACAGCAGGGTGTAATCCACATGGGGCAGCCCGCCGATGCGCTTGTCGGAATACAGCACCGCGGCCACGCCCAGATACAGAATGCCGCCCATGGCGCCCATCAGGTTGATGATGGCGTTGGCCTTGCTGCGCAGGGGCTTGGGGGTGACATCGGGCATCAGCGCCACGGCGGGGCTGCGGTAGGTGCCCATGCACACCAGCTGCAGGCCCAGCACCACGATGAAGGCGGCGCGCAGCCAGCCTGCATTGCCGGAGGAATCACCCGTGGTGATGCCGTAGAATTTGTTATCCAGTACGGGCAGCAGGTTCATCAGCACCACGGCGCCGGCGGTGCCGCACAGAATAAAAGGCATACGGCGGCCGATGCGGGTGTTGAGCTTGTCGGAAAGCCCGCCGAACAGCGGCAGCAGGAACAGCGCAAGGACGTTGTCTGCGGCCATGATGGCGCCGGACCAGGTCTCATTGAGCGCGAAGGTCTTGGTCAGGATCAGAGGTACGACGCTGTCGTACATCTGCCAGAAGGTGCTGATGGACATAAAAGCAAGACCAACCAGCACGGTGCGGCGGGTATCCAGTTTCATAATCGGTGTTTCCTTTCCTGTTTCGGCAAAGCGCAGAGTGCAGCCGGTCACTGCATCTGTATGCAGGTGCGGCGGCACTTTGTCCTGTATCCTTTATTATGACATATTTGTGTGGGTTTTGGCAAGGCGCGGCGGTGTACATTCTGTATGCGCGGCTTTGTGCACAACGCCAAAAGAGCTGCCGTGGGGCGGGTTTCGGGCGATGCACGGCTTCTCTGCGCGGGCGCTGCTTTTTAAACAAAGCGAATGCGCCGTACGGTGGTGCAGCCCACGCCGTACTGCCGCAGTGTGCCGGTGATATCCGCCTCAAAATCCCTGTGCAGATGACCGGTGAGCACCGCTTTCAGCAGCGGCTGGGCGCAGATCCATTCCAGCGCCTCGCGGGTGGTCCCGTCCGCCAGCTGCTGGCGGTAGCGGTGGTCGTCGTAGCCGCGCATCTCCTGCTCCGGCACCGCCATCAGATAGGCGGGCTCCTCCGGACGCAGGCGGCCGTTTTGCCGCAGCACCGCCAGCGTTTCGGCGCTGTACAGCGGGGTGTGCACCAGCAGCACCATGGGCAGGCCCTTCGCCGCCTCGGCCTTCAGGCGTTCCAGCTGCCACGGCTCGATGAGATAGTAAGAGTTATCCAGCGCGATGAAATTGACCCCGTGCATCACCCGGCTGCAAAAGCGGATGTCGTTGGTAAAGGCCGCCTGCACCCGGTCAAGGCTCTGTGCGCGGTAGGCGGCATCCTCCCACGCTTCGCCCACATACAGGCTGAACTCGTGGTTGCCCGCCGCCATAAAGCAATCCACCGCCGCAGTGAAGGCCCGGCTGGCATCCAGATTGGCGAAGGAGACAAAATCGTTTAGATCACCTGTGTGCAGCACGGGCAGACCCTCGTTTTGCGCCAGCGCCGTCAGCCTGCGCAGACAGTCCTCCGCTTCGGGAAAGCACGCCGCCCGCACCGCGGCCAGCGCCAGCTTGCGGGCGTCGTCCCGCTCATCGGCGCAGGTCAGGTGGGTATCACTGGCGTGCAGCACGGTAAAGGGGCGCTGTGCGCCCACACGGATGACGGTGTCAAGAATTTTCATGGGAGACCTCTTTTCTGTGAGTGTTGTTTTGTTCAGTATGCCACACCCACCGTTCTGTGGCAAGGGGCAGATTTCCCTATTTGCCCTGCCGTTTTTGTGCACAGTGACAAAACTGTGCGGACGGCAGCCCGCAGACCGTCCATTGTCCGCATTGTATTTTGTCTTTGCATTTGCTATAATAAAAAAACATAAAGAAAACTGCGCCGCGCTGCGGCGGGAAAGGAGCGCCCCATGCCGAAACGGGACCGCAGCCGGAAAATTTCTCTTTCCACCACACAGATCATCCTTCTCAGCTTTCTGGCAGTCATCGGACTGGGCAGCGGGCTGCTGGCGCTGCCGGTCAGTGCGGCGGATGGCGTGGGCGTGGCCTATGTCGATGCGCTCTTCACCGCCACCACCGCCGTGTGTGTCACCGGTCTTACCGTGCTTCCCACCGTTTCGGCGTGGAGCGTTTTCGGCCAGACGGTGATCCTGCTGCTGGTGCAGATCGGCGGCCTGGGGGTCATCACCATCCTTTCCGGCATGATGATCGCGCTGCAGCGGCGCATCGATATCGGTACGCGGGTGCTGATACAGGATGCTTTCAATCTGAACGGACTTTCCGGCATAGTGCGCTTTGTCAAGCGGGTGCTGCTGGGCACGCTGACGGCAGAGGCTGCCGGCGCGGTGCTGTATATGCTTGCCTTTGTGCCCCGCTTCGGCGCAAAAGGGATCTGGATGGCGGTGTTCACCGCGGTGTCCGCCTTCTGCAATGCGGGACTGGATATCTTCGGCGAGCAGAGCCTGTGTGCCTTCGGCACGGATCCGCTGGTATGCGGCACCACCTGTGCGCTGGTGATCCTGGGCGGTCTTGGCTTCCCGGTGTGGTGGGATGTGCTGCGTATCTGCCGGCACGGGCGCGGACGGGGTCTGCGCCGCCTGCGGGAGCTTTCGCTGCACAGCAAGATCGCGCTTTCCGTCACGGCGGCGCTGCTGGCGGCGGGCACGGCGGCATTCTTTGTGCTGGAGCGCACCAATCCGCAGACTCTGGCCCCCCACAGCCTTTTCGATCAGCTGCAGCTGGCGTTTTTCCAGTCCGTCACCACCCGCACGGCGGGCTTTTACACGCTGCCGCAGCAGGATCTGACCAACGCGTCGGCTTTCGTATCGCTGCTGCTGATGTTCATCGGCGGTTCGCCGGCGGGCACGGCGGGCGGTATCAAAACCGTCACGGCGGCGGTGCTGACAGCGTACACCCTTTCGATGGTGCACGGAAAAAATGAGGTCGGTCTCTGGGGCCGAAGCATCACCCGCCAGACACTCAGCAAGGCGGTGGCGGTGACAGCGGTATCCTTTGCCACCGTGTTTTTCTCCACCGTGCTGCTGGCAGCGGTCACCGATGCCCCGGCACTGGATATCCTGTATGAAACAGTCAGCGCTGCCGCAACGGTGGGCCTGACCCGAAACCTGACCCCGCAGCTGACGGTGTGGGGCAAGCTGATCGTTACATGTACCATGTATCTGGGGCGCGTGGGGCCGATCTCGCTGGCGGTGGCTTTCGGCACCGGAAAAGCAGCTCCCAATATCATCCGCAATCCCATCGAGGATATCAGCGTGGGCTGATGGCGAAAGGAGTTTACAGGCATATGAGCATTCATAAATCTTACGCAGTATTCGGGCTGGGCCGCTACGGTCTGGCGGTGGCAAAGGAGCTTGCCGAGAGCGGCGCCGATGTGATGGCCGTGGATGCGGACGAAGCACTGGTGCAGGATGCCGCCGCCGAGCTGGCGGTGTGCAAATGCGCCGATATCACCGATCCGGATGCGATCCGGCAGCTGGGCATCTCCAATGTGGATGTGGTGATCATCGCCATGGCCGGAAATCTGGAGGCCAGTGTTATGGCGGTCACCCTGTGCAAGGACGCCGGCGTGCCCACCGTCATCGCCAAGTGTGGCAGCGAGATGCACCGCCGTATCCTGCTGCGCGTGGGCGCGGACAAGGTGGTTTTTCCCGAGAACGAATCCGGTATGCGGCTGGCCAAAAATCTGCTCAGCTCCGGCTTTGTGGATATGATCGAGCTCTCCCGCAATGTGTCCATGGTGGAGCTGGAGGTGCGTTCCGAATGGTGCGGCTGCAGCCTGCAGGAGCTGAATCTGCGCAAAAAGTATTCCATCAATGTGGTTGCCATCCGCAGCGACGACGGTGTGAGCACCGATATCGACCCGCATCTGCCGCTGAATGCCGGAATGAAGCTGATCGTCATTGCCGATGTGAACCGGCTGGCCCGGCTGAAATAAGGGCGCGGGGCGGTCACGCCGCGATTTTCCCGCCCTGTAAAAACCGGATCCTGCCTTCCGCACTGCCGCCTGTATCGGGCGGCAGTTTTCTGTCCATACTGGATAGCGGAAAAGAGGGATGGGTATGCGTTTTCGGTTGTATGCGCCTGCGGCGGATGCGGCGGGCGGCGCGGTGCTGGCACTGGCGCTGACACTGGCGCTGTGGTGCCCCGGCCGGCTGCCGGTACGGCTTGCGTGGGCACTGGGGATCGGCGGGGCGGTGTGGCTGTATCTGCGGCTGTATGTGCGCTGCGCCTGCTGGGGCGTGCGGGGCGGTGCGCTGTATCTGTGCACCGGTGTGGCGGCGGCACGGGTGCAGCTGCTTTCGCTGGATACTGTCACCGCGCTGCACTGCCGCTTTCTGCCCGGCGGCGGCTGCGTGCTGCGCATTTGCTGGCGCGGCGGGGGTGCAGTGCTGCCCTTTGTGCGCCGTGCCGATGCACAGGCCCTGCAGCGCCGCTGGCAGCAGGATAAAGAAACATGAAGATGAAAAGACCGGAGACTTCCATCGGAGAGTCCCCGGTCTTTGTGTTTTGAAATGCGGTACGCGGTGAAACGGCCGTGCGATCTTCTGATTTGTGAAAAATACAGAAAAACAGTTGACAGATGCTTATGACAAGTGTAATATGATAATTGTCATAAGACGTTTGTCAACGATTTTTAACCCCGCAGAAAGGAAGGTATGAGAATATGCAGGAGATCAGACGTTTGCCCGACAGCGAGCTGGAGGTGATGAAGGTGGTGTGGGATGCCGCAGCGCCCGTCACCCGCAGCGACATCCAGAATGCGCTGCGCGATAAAAGCTGGGCCACCCCCACCTTTCAGGCGCTGCTGGCGCGGCTGGAGGAAAAGGGCTTTCTGACCCATGAGAAAAACGGCAACACCTTTGTATATACCGCGCTCATCCCCTGTGCCGAGTATCTTGCGGTGGAAAGCCGCACCGCCCTTGGACGGATGTTCGGCGGCAGCCCCGCCCGTCTGGTGGCCGCACTGCATCAGACCGATTCCCTCACCGATGCGGATGTGGACGAGCTTTACGCCTATCTGTGCGAACTGAAGGAGGGCCGCCTATGATCACCGATGCCCTGATGCGCTGCTTTGCGGTGTGTCTGGCGGTGGGCGCAGCGGTGGGTCTGCCGGTGCTGGCGGCTGTGCTGCTGCGGCCGGTGCTGCGCCGCCGGTATTCCGCCGCGGGCTGCAGTGCGCTGTGGATGGGGCTTGCCCTGCTGCTGGCGGTGCTGCCGCCGGTGCTGACGGCTGCCGGCGCGGCTGTGCCGGCACTGACTGCCGTACAGCATACTGCCGTTACGGCTGTGACCGAAAGCGCCGGTGCATCTGAAATCGTCGATGAGATGCAGCAGGGCGCGGAGGAACAGCCCCTGCCGGATACCTCTGCCGCAGCGCAGGATACGGTGCCCTCTGCGGAGGAATACCCGCAAAGCTCTGCGCCCGTTTCCGCCGCTCCGAAGAAAAGCGAAGCAGCATCCGGCGATTTTTCTGCTTTTGCACAGCACCTTGTGCTTCCCGCGGCGGCGGCAGCGGCGCTGCGTATCGCCGCAGGTATCTGGCTTGCGGGCGCGGTGCTTTTTGCCGCGGTGCTTGCGGTGCGCCAGCTGGTCTGGCGTGCACAGTGCCGCCGCTGGGCGCAGCCCGTACCGGAAGAAGCCGCCGCGCTGTATGCGCAGCTTTGCGCGCAGCTGGGCGTGCGCCGTGTGCCGCTGCTGCAGTGCACCCGCTGGGTCGGTGCGCCCATGCTCACCGGCGTGCTGCGCCCCGTGCTGCTGCTGCCCGCCGTGCCGTGGCAGCGGGAGCACCTGCTGTATATTTTCGCCCATGAGCTGATCCATCTGCAGCGGCGGGATCTTGCCCGCAGCCTGCTGCAGTGCGCTGCCGGAGTGCTGCACTGGTACCATCCGGCGGTGTGGCTGCTGGGCGCTGCCGCCCGCCGCGATGCCGAACAGGCCACCGATGCCGCCGTGCTGGCGCTGGGCGGCTCCGGCTGCTTTGCAAATGACCTTTGCGCCGCCGGGCGCAGTGCCGTCTACGGTGAAGCGCTGCTGCACAGTGTGCGCCGCGCCGCTGCGCCGCTGGGCGCAGGGTTCTCCGTTTCCAAAAAGGAGATGAAGGAACGCATGAAGCATCTGTTCGATCCCCGCCCCGGCCGCCGCGGTGTGCTGCCGGTGTGTCTGCTGCTGTGCCTGAGCCTTGCCGCCGCCCTGTTCGCCGGCTGTGCTGCCGGTACGCTGCAGGTGCAGACCGCCCCCGAGGAAAGCGCCGATACCGCTGTCCGCACCGAAGCGGACTCTCCGGAGAGCGCTTCTGCCCAGACCATCACCCTCGCCGCGCAGACGCTCACCTATACGGGCACGCCGCCCGGACAGCTGACCTGGCCTGTGCCGGAATACGCCATGGTCTCCCGCCTGTTTGAAGGGGTTGACGAGCACAGCGGGCTGGATATCGAGGCCGCCCGCGGTGCGGATATTGTTGCCGCCGCAGACGGCGTGGTGATAAAAGCCCGCTATGCCGATGACGGCCTCGGCTACGGCAATTACATCGTTCTGGATCACGGTGACGGTGTCACCACCCTGTATGCGCACTGCCGCGAGCTTTGCGCCGCGGCGGGCGATACCGTGAGTGCCGGGCAGTGCATCGCCCGTGTGGGCAGCTCCGGCAAGGCGGTGAGCAACCACTGTCATTTTGAATATCGTCATAACGGCATCGCGGAGGATCCCGCCCGCATCGGCTTCCCCGATGTGCTGGTGACGGAGCACACCTCCACCCGCTGGAACATCCCGACAATGCACGGCTTCAGCCGCTGCAGCCGCAATACACAGGGCGACGGCATACTGTTCGCGGTGAAGGCCTTTTCCACCGTCTCTGCCGCAGCCGGCGGCGTGGTGGCCGAGGTCGGCTCCACCCCGCAGGATGGCGAATACCTTGTGCTGGATCACGGCCGCGGCGTCACCAGCCGCTATACCCATCTGGCCAATGTTGCTTACAGCAGCGCCGGCGCAGAGGTGGAAAAGGGCTGGCCGCTGGCCGAAGCGGATGCATCGGGCTGCATCGGCTTTGTGGTGTACCGCGGCGGCAGCGCCATCGATCCATACACCTACTGCTGGCCGGGAATGCAGACGATGACCGGGCTCAAAGGCAAGGGCCTGTGGCCCGTGCCGGAATATGAATCCGTGGCGCGGGAATTCACCGGCCTGTATCAGCACAACGGTCTGGATATCGCCGCACAGACCGGTACGGATATCGTGGCCTTTGCCGACGGCACCGTCACAACGGCGGAAAAAGCATCCATCGGTTACGGCTGGCATATCATCATCGACCACGGCGCAGAGGTATCCACCCTGTACGCCCACTGCGATGAACTGTATGTAAAGGCGGGCGATCAGGTAAAGGCCGGTCAGATCATCGCCGCGGTGGGCAGCACCGGCTACTCCACCGGCCCGCACTGCCATTTTGAATACCGCATCGCCGGCGAAGCGACGGATCCCGCCGCCTATCTGGAAACCCCTCAGCCTGCGGTATGACCGCAGCCCGTCGTGCGGCCCGATGACAGGAGCATTCCCGGCGGCTGGATAACGGCCCCTCCGAAAAAAGAAAGGAGTCTTCCATGAAAAAGCTGAAAAAAGCGCTGTGCCTGCTGCTGTGCGCCGCGGTGTGCTTTTCGCTGCTTGCCGCCTGCGCCGAAGCCCCGCAGCAGGATCAGCCCCCTGTTCCGGATACCGGAACCCTTGTCGAAGCGGGGGAAACCGGGGCCGCGGTGGATGCCGACCACGCGCTGGGACTTCCCGGTCTGCGGGCGGACGGTGAGCTGCAGCAGCTGCTGCAGGATATCGAATATTACAGGCATGCGCTGGGCGGCGGCGTGCTGTGGGCATGGGGCAAGGCCCGCGGCACACTGGATCGCGCCATCGCTTCGGTGCCGCTGGATGGCTCTGTCGGGCAGGTGCTGACACTGCACTTTCCCGCTTCGGATGAGCAGCGCAGGATCATCACGCCGGAGGAGGAGGCCCGCGGTGTGATATCGGTCAGCGTCGGCTACGATCCCACCGACAGCGCGGGCGAATACCCGATGCTGGTCCGCAGCCGCGTATGCTTTACCGGCGAACCGGGCAAAGAGGTGTGGGAGAAAGAAAACCTGTGGCTCTGCACGGTGGATGCGCAGGGCAATGTGTCCGAGGGTGTTCCCATCGCACAGGATGTGAACGGAGAGGAGACGGATGCCGCCGCTTCCTTTGCCTGCTGGGGGGTCAGCGGCGGCACATTTTGGGGCTGCACCCAAAAAATGAATGAACAGACAAAGACGATCGATTCGCTGGAACTGCAGGGCTATGATGCTGCCGACGGCGCGCTGAAGGCGCAGTACAGCTTTCCGCCGCTGTTCAGCTTTGTCGATCTGTATCCGCTGAATGATTCCACCGTGCTGGTGCTGGGCTACGCGCGGGAGCAGGAGGACGGCAAATTCCTGAACGGCGACGACCGGTGCGTTCTTGTGGTGGAATTTGCGCAGGGTAAGGGCAAGCTGCTGCAAACGGTGGAGCTGCCCGACAGCATCCGTCTGAATGCATATATGTGCTGTTTTGCCCGGTCGGTGCAGCCCGGCCCGGTGTGGCTGCTGGGCAGCCGCGGGCTGTACCTGTGGGATCTGGAGGAAAACACCTTTACGCTGAAGCACGATATACAGGATGTGGGTATGACGCAGAATCTGCCCAACCGCGTTTATGCGGTGAATGAGGATACCTTCTATCTCACCTCAGGCTCGATGAAGGTGGTCGGTCAGGATAAGCTCAAACAGGTTTTCGAGGTGTGGCTGCTGGGTGAGGATGTGACGCTGCCGGCGGATGAACGCCCCGTCGTCACCGTGGGGGCGTTTGCCTTTAACAAGGCCGCCGTTCATACCGCTGTCCAGTCCTTCAACAAAATCAGCGCCGATCTGCGGGCCGAGATGATCACCTACACCGATGCCGATGCCAAAGCCGCCGGTTTGGAAAGCGCACAGGAACTGCTCAACCGGGATATTCTGCAGGGCACCGCGCCGGATGTGATCACCGGCCTTTACGGCGCAGACCTGCGCCAGCTGGTGGGCAAGGGCGCGATCATGGATCTGTATCCCCTGCTGGATGCGGATGCGGAGCTTTCGAGGGAGGATTTTGCCGCAGGGCCGCTTTCCGCCGGTACGGTGGACGGCGGGCTGTACGGCATCATCACCGAGTACAGCATCCTGACCGCGGTGGGCAGCGCCGGAAAGCTGGGGGAGGAAATGGGCTGGAGCACGGATGAATTCGCCGCACTCACCGCCGGCATGCCCACCCCGTACTACGGCTTCGGCCGCGATACGCTGCTGTGGTATCTGTTTCAGGCAGGTGCTGACCGCTATATCGATTACGCCGCCGGCAAAGCGCATCTGGATACGCCGGAATTCGCCGCCATGCTGGAAGGCTTTGCCGCTTACCCCGAGACCATGGGCTATTTCCTGACGCAGGATCTCAAGCCGCTTTTTGACGGGGGTCAGGCAGCTGCCGCCGTCTGTTTTATCATGGATTTCAGCACCGTCAAAGATCAGGTCTACACCTTCAACGGTCCGGTGGTGTACAAGGGCTTTGCCGGTGCTGCGGGCAGCGGCAGCCTGCTTGCGCCGGGGCTGCAGCTTTCCGTGTGCGCGTCCTCGCCCCGAACCGATGCCGCGTGGCGCTTTGTGCGGTATTTTCTTTCGGCGGAGTACCAGTTCGATCTGACCGTTGCCCTGCCCCTGCGCCGCGATGCACTGGCAGCCGCCGCCCAGGAAGCGCAGGAGCCCTATCTGGATCTGAATACGGAGGATGGCATTCTTTACTGTATCCCCTCGTATCTGGATCAGCGCACCACCAATCAGAATATCATCGATTATTGGACCCGCGGCCTGACGCCGGAGGAGACGGATAAGATCGTCGCCCTTGCCGAGGCCACTTCCGTTCCCTTCCTGTACGACGATGTGGTGATGGGGATCCTGACGGAGGAGGCCTCCGCCTTTTTCGCCGGTGCACGCACCGCTGCGGATGCCGCTGCCATCATGCAGAACCGCATCCAGACCTATCTGGATGAGCAGGGGTAAGAAAGCGGATTCCCCGCTTGCCGCCGCAGCACTTACCCCCTTTTTGGCTCTCCCTCTCTCCTCAAAAAAGAAAGGAGCCTTCCATGAAAAAGCTGAAAAAAGCTCTGTGCCTGCTGCTGTGCGCCGCGGTGTGCCTTTCGCTGCTTGCCGCCTGCGCCGAAGCCCCGCAGCAGGATCAGCCCCCTGTTTCACAGGATGAAAGCGCCGCTGCCCCGGCGCAGCCGCCCGCCGCCACGGTGGATTTGGAGCATTTTCTGCCGATCAGTGCATATCAGGTTGCCCCGCAGCTGGAAACGGAATATGATTACGTCGATGTGATGAACTCCGTTTTCTGCGGCGGGCATCTGTGGCTGCTTGCCGTCAGAACGGTGGAGGATACCGCCGAAAGAGTCCTGTGCGGCATTTCGGCGCAGGGCGAGGTTGTCAGCGTTCCGCTGCAGCTGCCTGCGGCGGATGAGCAGCTCAAGGCTGCTCCGCCCGAGGGATACCGGTACCTTATCAGCTATCAGCCGGTGGATGCCGGCGGTGCGCTGCCGGGGCTGCTGCGTACCGTCACGCTTTCGCGGCAGGTGGAAAACGAAGACGGATCCTATTCGCTGCACGCCGAGAGCAGCCAAAGATACCTTGCCGCTGTGGATGAACAGGGCGCGGTGGAGGAAGGCGTGCTCATCCCCTTTTCTCTGGCGGAGAACGAGGGAAGGAACTATCTGAACACCGGCGGCGGTCTGCTGTGGTTTTACAGCACATGGATCGTGTATCAGGGCGGTGAGACACCGGCTGAACAGCCGGTCGCTTTGTACGGTGTTTCCCCGCAGGATGGCAGCATCGCGGCGGAATACCCCATGCCGGATAATATGAGCCCCGATGCCATGCAGCTGCTGCCGGATGGCCGCCTGCTTGTCACCGCTATTCCGGCGGATCCCGCCACCGGCATCCGTTATTTCAGCAGTGCGCAGACCCTGATCCTCTCGCTGCAGCAGGATACGCTTGTATTGGAGGAGCAGTTCCAGATGCCGCAGCGGGTGCGGGAGAACCGGGGGACCGGCACCTTCGGCGGCTGGGAGCATGCCGGCGATGAGCTGTGGCTGAGCAATGGCGAGGGCGTTTACCTGTGGAACAAAACGGAAAACACCTACACGCTGCGTTACCGGTGGGAGGATTGCGGTCTGGCGGGTATGTTTAAAAACGGCCGTGCGCTGCTGCCGGACGGCCGCATCCTGATCGTCACCGGCGGCGGCGCCGGCGAAGCGCCCCGTGTCTGGCTGGCAGGCGGTACGCCGCCCGAAACGCAGGATGCCCGCACCGTCCTCACGCTGGGCGCGGTGAACAGCATGGATGCAGCCCTCGCCGATTTTGTGATCCGCTTCAATCAGGAAAACGAAGCCGTCCGCATCGAGCCGGTGCTTTACACCGATGCCGATGCCGCCGAACAGGGGCTGGCGGACGGTGTCGGGCTGCTGCAGCGGCAGCTGGTGCAGGGCAATGTGCCGGATATCCTGCTGCTGCCCAACGGTATGGATGCTGCCGCACTGTCCGATAAGGATTTTTTCATCGATCTTTACCCGTATCTGGATGCGGATACCGGGCTTTCCCGCGAGGATCTTGTGCGGGGCGTGCTCGCCGCCTGTGAAGCGGACGGCGCCCTGCCCACCCTGATGCCGCAGTACGGTCTGCTCACCGTTGTGGGCAGTGCCGCCGCGCTGGGCGGGGATATGGGCTGGAGCTGGCAGGAATACGAAACGCTCACCGCCGGTATGTCCGTGCCGCTGTACGGCTTCGGGCGGGATTTCGTGCTGCATTATCTGCTCAAAGCCGGCGGCAGCCGCTTTGTGGATTTTGCCGCAGGAAAGGCGCATCTGGATACCCCCGCCTTTGCCGGCCTGCTGAATGCAGCAAAGGCCTATCCCGAAACGGCGGTCTACTACACCGGACAGGACTGCAAGCAGCAGCTTGCCGGGGGCGAAAGCGCCGCAGCCATCAGTTTTCTGTCAGGCTTCGGCAATATGCGGTACGATGTGTACGCCTTTGACGGTCCGGTGGTGTACAAGGGCTTCCCCGGCGATGAACAGGGCAGCGGCAGCGCCTTTACCGCCACGCTGCGGCTGGGCATCACAAAAAACTGTGCCGACCCCGATGCCGCGTGGCAGTTCGTGCGCACCCTGCTGCTGCCGGAATATCAGGATGCCGTGGGTGCAAACGGCGCACCCGGCTTCCCCGTGCGGCGGGATTCGCTGCAAAAGATGGCTGAGGCTGTCCAAAAGCCGCTGGAGTACCCTGCCGTGCCGGCATATCTGGCGCAGCAGCAGCTGACCCCCGCCATGGAGGAATACTGGAGCCGCGGCCTGACCGCGGAGGAAGCCGCGCAGATCGTTGCGCTGATCGAAGCCACCGATACTCTGTACCGGTACGACGGCGTGATTTATGATATCCTCGTCGAGGAGGCCGCGCCCCTCTGGGCGGGGCAGACCACCGCCGAAGCCGCCGCCGCCATCATGCAGAACCGCATCCAGACCTATCTGGATGAGCAGGGGTGATGCAATATTAAGAAAATCTTAAACACTCTTTAAACAGTCCTTAAAATGCCCCTCTTTTTCTTTCGCCCGTTATATGTTATAATAAAAGAAAAAGGGGGAACAGCCGATGAAACGAAACCGTTCTTTTTGCCGTATTTTCTGCTGTTTGCTGTGCGCGGTGCTGCTTGCAGCCTGTGCGGCGGGCGAGCCCGCTGCGGATGAATCCGTGCCCGCCGCGCAGCCGCTTGCTTCCGAAGAAAAGGAAGCAGTGGTGGATATGGATCACGCGCTGGGTATGGGCGCCATCCGGGCGGATGCGCAGCTGGATCTTCTGCTGGATGATATCGAATACTACAAAACCGCGCTGGGCGGCGATAAGCTGTGGGTGTGGGGCAATGCCAGAGGCACCGATGATCCGGCCATCGCCTCCGTCAGTATGGACGGCACGCCGGGACAGGTGCTGACGCTGCAGTTCCCCGCGCTGGATGCGCAGCTGCAGGTCGCCGCCGAAGAAGCCGGTGCGCTCGGAAGAATGTTCTACGAGCTGCATGATTCCGCCGGGGAATTCCCACTGCTGGTGCGCGACTGGCACACCGTCCCGGACGAGGAGCACTGGCAGGAACGCTCGGACAGACGGATGTGGCTGTGCGGCGTGGATGCACAGGGCAATGTGTCCGAAGGCGTTGAGCTGGATATCGAAGACGGGGAGTTTTCGACCCTTGGCATAAGGGACGGCATCATCTGGCTGCGGGCTTATGCGGAGGATCCCGCATACGGCACCTATACGGAAAAAGCCCTGTACGGCTTTGATACCGCCGACGGCACGCTGAAAAAGCGG
The DNA here is from genome assembly GCA_017472965.1 of Oscillospiraceae bacterium. Classification (GTDB taxonomy): domain Bacteria; phylum Bacillota; class Clostridia; order Oscillospirales; family Ruminococcaceae; genus UBA1762. The sequence goes on from JAFUNR010000027.1 coordinate 23,913, forward strand.
TACGAGTTTGCTCCGGGCCTGCTGCTGGCGAATCTGTGTCCGCTGGAGGAAAACCGTGTGCTGGCGCATGTGTATGAAATGGATCCGGCCGACCCCGGCAGAATGAGTGACAATGCGCAGAGGCTGCTGGAGATCGGCTTTGAGGAAGGCGCCGGCAGGCTGATACGGACGGTGAAGCCGCCCCTGCCTGCGACGAGCTGCATGCAGTTTGTGAACACGGTGCAGGGCGAAGATATCCTGCTGTGGAGCAATACGGGGCTTTTCCGCTGGGATATGGAGGAAAACACCTATACGCTGCTGCACGATGCCGTGGATGTCGGCATAAACGATATGCCCGGAAAGGTCTACTGCATCAACGGCAAGGATTTTTATCTGACGGTCGGCCATGTTTCGGTGCAGAAAAATACCCGTAAGGTCAAATTTGAGGTGTGGCTGCTGGGGGATGAGGCTGCCATACCGGCGGATGACCGCCCTGTGATCACCGTGGGGGTGCTGGCCTCCGCCAAGGCGAAGCTCCACCCCGCCGTGGATGCTTTCAATAAGGCCAGCCCCGATCTGCGGGTCGAGATGGTGGATTATACCCCGGCAGCCGCCAAAGCCGCCGGTCTGGAAACCGCGCAGGAGCTGCTCAACCGGGATATTCTGCAGGGCACCGCGCCGGATATCATCTCCGGCCTTTACGGCGCAGACCTGCGCCAGCTGGTGGGCAAGGGCGCGATCATGGATCTGTATCCCATGCTGGATGCGGACGCAGAGCTTTCGCGGGAGGATTTTGCCGCCGGGCCGCTTTCCGCCGGTACGGTGGACGGCGGGCTGTACGGCATCATCACCGAGTACAGCATCCTGACCACGGTGGGCAGCGCCGGAAAGCTTGGGGAGGAAACGGGCTGGAGTATGGATGAATTTGCTGCCCTCACCGCCGGTATGCCCACCCCGTACTACGGCTTTGGCCGCGATACACTGCTGTGGTACCAGTTCCAGGCGGGCGCTGACCGCTATATCGATTACGCCGCCGGCAAAGCGCATCTGGATACGCCGGAATTTGCCGCCATGCTGGAAGGCTTTGCCGCTTACCCCGAGACCATGGGGCTGCATGTCAGCGAGGATCTCAAGCCGGTTTTTGATGCCGGTAAGGCCGCGGCAGCGGTCTGCGTTGTCAGCAACTTTGACGGGGTGAAAAATGATGTCTACACCTTCAACGGGCCCGTCACCTACAAGGGCTTTGCCGGTGCCGCAGGCAGCGGCGGGCTGCTTTCGCCCGGGGTGCAGCTTTCCATCTGCAGCGCAGCCAAAGACCCGCAGGCGGCGTGGCGCTTTGTGCGGTATCTGCTTTCCGCTGAATATCAGTCGCAGCTTTCCTCTATCCTGCCCCTGCGCCGCGATGCGTTGGCAGCCGCCGCCCGGGAAGCGCAGCAGCCGTATGTGGATCTGATCCCCAACGACGGCATCATTTACGGCATCCCCTCGTATCTGGATCAGCGCACCACCAATCAGAATATCATCGACTATTGGACCCGCGGCCTGACGCCGGAGGAGGCGGATAAGATCGTCGCCCTTGCGGAAAACACTTCCGTTCCCTTCCTGTTCGACGATGTGGTGATGGGGATCCTGAAAGAGGAGGCCTCCGCCTTTTTCGCCGGTGCACGCACCGCCGAAGATGCCGCCGCCATCATGCAGAACCGCATCCAGACCTATCTGGATGAGCAGGGGTAAGGAGACGGATTTCCCGCTTGCCCCGCGGCATCCCGCCCCCCCTGACTCTCCCTTTGGGAGAGCGGTCACCGCAGGTGACTGAGAGGGCCACAGCCTGATTCGCTGCACCGCCTTTTTGTATCCGCTTTTCTCCTCAGCCGTTTTGGGCCAGCCACTCCTCCAGACACAGGCCGCTTTCGGCAATGGCGGGGGCGGCATCGCCCACATAGCGCCAGTGCCACGGCTCACTGTGTACGCCGGTGACCCCCTCTTTGCCGGCGGGGTAGCGCAGAATAAAACCGTACTCCGCCGCGTGCTGCACCAGCCATGCATAGGCGGCGGTTTCGGCAAATTCTCCGGTCAGGTCGTCGTGGGTCAGATACCAGTCGCCGCTGACCAGATCCGCCGCCAGCCCCAGCGAATGCTCGCTTGCGCCGGGACGCGCCACCCATCCGGCGGCTTCGGCCTCCGCTTCGGCGGCGGACAGCCCTGCATCGATGCAGCTTTTTACCTTGCGCTCAAATAACCCCTGCTGATATTTTACCGAGCGGTAGCCGCTGACCACATGCAGCGGGCAGCCGTCGGCGGCAGCGGCGGCAAGCATTTTGTTCAGCGCCGCGGCAGCGGTGCGGTGCAGCTTTTTCTCACTGCCGTCAATGTCGCCCAGCGGCGGCTCGTAGCCCGCCGTCAGCCGGTTGGCATCGTTCACCAGCACCAGAAAATCCCCCGCCGCGGGGGTGATCTCGATATATGCCTGTCCGCTGCGCGGCACATCCGGCGCGGCGGCCTGTGCCGGAGCGCTCTCCAGCGCAGAGGAGCTGCTTTTTGCAGAAGAACCGCCTTCCGTAAAAGCGCCGTTTCCGGCAGAGGTACTGTCCGCTGCGGAAGCACTCCCCCCGGTGCCGGCATCCTCCCGGTAACTGCCCTTGATACTGTTATCCATCTGCCCCGACATGGAATTGCCCGCGCTTGCGGCAAAATCCTGCGCCGGGGTCTGCTGCCCCGCGTGGGTGGAGCCCGCATCCGGGGTATCCGGCTCGCCCCCGTCCGGTATGCCCGCATCCGGCACGGCGATTTTTTGGGAGCTGTCCGGCGGGAGCTGTCCGCTGTGTGCCCCCGGCGAAAGCCCCCTGCTGATGCAGCCGGTCAGAAAAATGGTACAGAGCATCGCGGACAGCGCCGCAAAAGTCGCGGTCAAAAAGCGTTTGAACATGAAAAAAGCCCTCCCTGCAGTACGGTTTTTCACCATTTTCTGCAGCCGGAGGGCTTTTTATTCCCTTTGCGTTATTCCAGATTTTCCGTAAAGGCCATCACGGCGGTCAGCGCGGCAAGGGGGGCGGTCTCGCAGCGCAGAATACGCGGCCCAAGGCCGATCGGCGTGCTGACGGCGGCGGCGGCCTGCGCCTCCTCGGGGGCAAAGCCGCCCTCGCTGCCGGTGATGATGGCAATGCGGGGCGCGCGGCTTTCGGCGGCGGCCTTCTGCACCGCGGCTTCCACACATTCCCGCAGGCTTGGCCCGCCGGTCTGTGCCTCGTAGCAGAAAAGCGCCGCATCGTATTCCGGCAGCTGCCGCAGCATGGCGGCAAAGGAGAGCGGCAGCTCCACCGCGGGGATGCAATCCCGGGCGGACTGCTTGACCGCTTCAAAGGCGATGCGGGCATAGCGGGCGTTTTTCTGCTCCTCTTTTTTGGGGGTGACCACGCAGAAGCGGGAGAAAAACGGCACGATGCGCACCGCGCCCAGCTCGGTGGCCTTCTGGATGATATGCTCCAGCTTATCCCCCTTGGGATAGCCCGCATACAGTGTCACCTGCACCGAGGGCTCGGCAGCGCCGGGAGCGGCGGTGAGCACGGCGCATTCCACCGCCGCATCGCCGGCGGCGGTGACGGTGCATTCGTAGCGCGTGCCCTGTCCGTCAAAGCAGGAAAGCGCCTGCCCCGGCTTTATACGCATCACGCGGACAAGATGGGCGGCCTCGTCGCCGGTCAGGGTCAGGGTGCGGCCATCCGCCGCGATGTTTTCGGGCGGGCAGTAGTAATGATGTGCCATGTGTATTCTCCGGAAATCAAAAAAATGTGTCCGGCCCTCTCAGCCGCGCCGCCGGCGCGGCAGCTTTTCCAAAGAGAGAGCCGGGGGAACAGGTGTGACGGGCGGTAAAGCGCGGGCTTATTTCGCCAGCCTTGCCACGATGCACACCCAGCCGTTTTTCTCCAGGATCTCCTCAATGGCAAAGCCGCAGGCGACCAGCGCTTCGGCCACCTCGTCGCGGCGGTCATCGATGATGCCGCTGGTGATGTAGATGCCATCCGGCGCCAGCAGCGCGGGCACGGCGGGAGAAAGCATTTTGATGGCGTTGGCCACGATGTTGGCGCATACGATGTCATAGGGGCCCTTCGCCTGCTCGGAAAGATCGCCCACCCGCACGGTGAAGCGATCCTGTACGCCGTTGAGCGCGGCGTTTTCGCCGGCGGTGCGCACGCACATGGGGTCGATATCGATGCCGTCGGCCTCCCGTGCGCCCAGCAGCAGTGCGGCAATGGCCAGAATGCCGCTGCCGGTGCCCACATCCAGCATGCGCTCGCCGCCGTGCACGATCGCATCCAGCTTGCCAAGGCACAGGGCGGTGGTCTCATGGGTGCCGGTGCCGAAGGCCATGCCCGGATCCAGCCGCAGCACGGTGCGGTTTTCGGGCGGGGTCTCCCAGCTGGGGCAGACGGTCAGCCGCGGGCCCACGTCCACGGCGTGATAGTATTTCTTCCAGCCGTTCTCCCAGTCGGACTGCTCCACGCCGGAGATCTTCAGCTGAAAATCCGCGCCGGCGGCCAGCAGGCGGGAGCGCAGCAGCTCGATGATCTCGGGGGTGTCTTTTTCATCCGGTGCAAGGTACATATGCACCAGCACGGTGCTGCGGTCCTTTTGCAGCAGCTCCTCCTCGATCAGATCCACGTGGGCGATGGCCTCCACCTGGGCCTCCAGATCGGCGTAATCCTCCACATAAATACCGCTGCCGGAAATACCGGTGGCGATGGCCTCGGCCGCGGCGGCATCGCGCCGGGGCACGGTGATGCAGATATCGGTCCATTCCATAAAGTAGCTTCTCCTGTTCTGCGCGGGGAAAAACCTGCGCCGTGTGCTTTTATTCCTTTGCTGTCTATTGTAACATACTGTGCCGCCGCCGTCCACCCCCTGCGCGGGGGTTCTTTTTCACAAAAAACCGGCTGCAGCAGAAAATTTCCTGTGCAAAAATGAGGAAAACCCGCCTTGAAACACTGGAAATTCTGTGGGATTTGTGTTATACTGATTCTGCGTAAAAAGATTCCCTGCGGCTGCGCTTTCCGCAGGGGCTTCAATATTTCACAAAAAGGAGAGACGGACCTATGAAAATGCTCACCGCCATCATCAACAAAGAGGATACCGGCAGCGTCTGCCGCGCTCTGACCGAAGCGGGCTTTTCCTTCACCAAGCTGGCCACCACCGGCGGCTTCCTGATGTCCGGCAACACCACCCTGCTCATCGGCGTTGCGGATGATAAGGTTGATGCTGTCATCGATGCCATGGCCAGCAAATGCTGCCGCCGCACCGAGATCGTGCCCGCCACCGCCAGCTACGGTGTGACCATGGCCAATTCCTACCCGCTGGAAGTCACCGTGGGCGGCGCCATCATCTTTGTCACCGATGTTGTTCGCTTTGAGAAACTGTGATCATTGACCGCTTTCTGGGCAGTGAGGATGCAAAGGCCCGGCTGAACGCAGCCCTGCGTGCCGGGCAGCTTCCCCACAGCCTGCTCATCTGCGGAGAAGCCGGCTGCGGCACCGGGTATTTCGCCCGGCTGCTTGCAGCCGATTTGCTGTGCAGCGATCCTGCCGCCGCCGACGGCGAGGCCCGTGCCCGCCGCGTGCTGGAGGGCGCCGACCCCGACTGCATCGAGGTGGAGGGCGAGGGTGCCTCCGGCCAGATCCGGGTGGATCGCATCCGCGAGGTGCGCACCGCCGCGCAGCAGACCTCGCTGGGGGGCGAGCGCCGGGTGCTGATCGTGTACGGCGGCGAAAATATGGCCGCCCCCGCCGCAAATGCTCTGCTGAAAATTCTGGAGGAACCGCCGGAGGGCGTGTTTTTTCTGATCACAGCCCGCAGCCCCGCCGGGGTGATGGCCACCATCCGTTCCCGCTGTTCCGCCGTGCTGCTGGCGGCCCCTTCGCCGCAGGTCTGCGCCGCCGAGCTGCGCCGTCAGGGGGTATCCGCCGCCGATGCCGATCTGCTGGCCGGCGTGTGGCAGGGGCGCATCGGTCTTGCGCTGCAGTGCGCTGCCGGTGAGCGCCGCGCCGCCTTTGATACCGCCATGGTCGCCTGCCGCGCCGTTGCCGCCCGCGATGCCTACGCTCTGATGAAGCTGTTCGCGCCGCTGGAAAAGGAGCGCGAACGCCTGCAGACTCTGCTGGCCGATATGGTGCAGATCCTGAGCGGCAGCTTTGCCGGTCTGGAAAGCTGTCCCATGCCCGCTGCGGCTGCCGTGCCGGCCATCCGTGCGCTGCTGGATACCGCCGCCCGTCTGCGGGGCAACGGCAACGCCCGCCTTGTGCTGACAGGTCTTTGCCTGCAGCTGGGCGAATAAATCCGTCGATCCCTGTGAAGGATAACAAAAACCGCCGCGCCCGTTGCGGCGGCTGCGTTTTCGGTTTCACATTTATTTTATAAAAAGAGGAATTTCCGTTTATGAAACAAGTCATCGGCGTGCGCTTCAAGCCCACCGGAAAGATCTATTATTTTGACCCGGGCGAGCTCCGGGTGGAAAAAGGCGATTATGTCATTGTGGAGACCAGCCGCGGCGTGGAATGCGGCGAGGTCGCCCAGCCCAACCACGGCGTTGCCGATTCCTCCGTGGTCAAGCCGCTGAAGCAGGTGGTGCGTGCCGCCGACAGCGTGGATATCCGCAAGGCAAAGCAGAACCGCGAAAACGAGGCAAAGGCTTTCCGCATCTGCGAGGAGCGCATTGCAAAGCACAAGCTGGATATGAAGCTGGTGGAGGTGGAATACCCCTTTGATTCCAGCAAGATCCTGTTCTACTTCACCGCCGACGGCAGAGTGGATTTCCGTGAGCTGGTCAAGGATCTGGCCGGCACCTTCCACACCCGCATCGAGCTGCGCCAGATCGGCGTGCGCGATGAAAGCAAGATGCTGGGCGGTCTTGGCATCTGCGGCCAGCCCTTCTGCTGCAGCCGTTTCCTGCGGGATTTCCAGCCCGTCAGCATCAAAATGGCCAAGGAGCAGGGCCTTTCGCTCAACCCCGCCAAGATCAGCGGTACCTGCGGACGTCTGATGTGCTGTCTGGCGTATGAGCAGCCCGCCTACGAGTATCTGGGCAAAATCACCCCCGGCGTGGGCAGTATCGTGCGTACTCCCGATGGCGAGGGCACCGTGGCCGAGGTGAATCTGGTCTCCGGCAAGCTGCGCGTGCGGGTGGAGAATATCCCCGAGGTGATGGGCCGCTGGTATCTGCGCGACGAGTGCACCTATCTGCGCGGCGGAAAGCGCGCCCCCATGGCGCCGGATCCCGAGCCGGAGAGCGATTTTGCTGCGGAAACGGATATCTGACAGGGTGAAAATCGGTTTTTACACCGTTTTTTTACCGAAAAACTGTTGCTTCTTTGCAAATTTGTGCTACAATAGTGGTTAATGAAGAACGGCTGAGGTGCTCTTCGCCCCGGCCGGATTCAAATAATGTGAACATACGGAGGATTTTACTATGGCTTACAAGATTACTGATGCCTGCATCGCTTGCGGTTCCTGTGAGGGCGAGTGCCCCGTCGGCGCTATCTCCCTGGGCGACGGCAAGTACGAGATCAACGCTGATGCCTGCCTGGACTGCGGTTCCTGCGCCGCTGCCTGCCCCGTTGATGCTATCGAAGGCTGATTTCTTTGAAAAAAGCAGCGGCTGTCCGTCTGAGTGCGGTCAGCCGCTGTTTTTCTGTTGCCAAAAAACCTTTCGCGTGTTATTATATTAAAATAAATGTATACAGCCTGTGCAAATGCAGCGGAAAACGAGGGCGGGCAGAGAAAGCTGCCGCGCAAGGGGCCGATTCTGCTGCGCAAAAAAATGGGGACGGAGGTGCCGCGTATGGAGGCGATGGGCGATCGGATTGCCCGCGAGCTGCTTTGCGGCGGCACGGCGGTTTTTGTCAGCGCCGCGCACCGCTTCGGCACCGATGCCATGCTGCTGTCCCGTTTCTGCCGGGTGCGCCGGGCCGAGCGGGCCTGTGATCTGGGCAGCGGCTGCGGTATCATCCCGCTGCGCTGGCACGATGGAGGCCACCGGGGGCCCGCCCTTGCGGTGGAGCTGCAGCCCGAAGCCGCCGCTCTGCTGCGGCGCGGGCTGGAAGAACCGGACGCCGCCGGTGAGCGCCCCGGCGGGCATATCACCGCCCTGTGCGCCGATCTGCGCAGCGTGGAATGGAAAGCACGCCCCGATGCCGGGCTTTATGATGTTGTCAGCTGCAACCCGCCCTATTTCACCGGCGGCTTTGTCAGCACAAAACCGGGCCGCGCAGCGGCGCGGCACCAGATCACCTGCACCACGGCCGATGTGGCCCGTACCGCCGCCGTGCTTCTGCGGGACGGCGGCCGCCTGTGCCTGTGCGGCCGGCCCGCCGCGCTGGGACAGACCATGGCCGATTGCGTCAATGCCGGTCTGCAGCCAAAGCGGCTGCGCCTTGTGCGCCAGCGTGCCGACGCCGGCAGCCTGCCCTGGCTTTTCCTGCTGGATGCCCGCAAGGCGGGCGGCGTGGGGCTGCAGCTGCTGCCCGATCTGATCATGGAAAGCCCGCAGGGCGGTTTTTCCGACGAGGTGCTGGAAATTTACGGCAAAAAGAAGCCGGACGAAGAATAACGGCGAATAATAAACGCCAAAGGATAACGAGAGAAAAAATGAGGTGACAGGATGGCCGGAACGCTGTATGTGGTGGCAACGCCCATCGGAAATTTACAGGATATGACCCCGCGTGCGGCGGCCACCTTCGGCAGCGTGGATTTCATCGCCGCCGAGGATACCCGCGTCACGCTCAAGCTGCTCAACCATCTGGGGCTGAAAAAGCCGATGGTCAGCTATTATGAGCACAACGCCGCCGAGCGCGGCACGATGATCATCGACCGCATCCTTGCCGGCGAAAGCTGCGCCGTGTGCAGCGATGCGGGCATGCCCTGCATCAGCGATCCCGGCGAGCTGCTGGTAAAGGATGCCCACGCCGCCGGCATTACAGTGGTGCCCGTCCCCGCGGCAAGCGCCTCCGCCACCGCGCTGGCCGTCAGCGGACAGGCCACAGGCCGCTGGTGCTTCGAGGGCTTCCTGCCCATGAACAAAAACCAGCGGCGGGAGCGTCTGGCCGAGCTGCAGGATGAGCGCCGCACCATGATCTTTTACGAAGCCCCCCACAAGCTGAATGCCACGCTGGCGGATCTTGCCGCGGCTTTCGGCGGGCAGCGCAGCATCAGCATCTGCCGCGAGCTGACCAAGCTGCACGAGGAGATCTTCAAAACCACGCTGGAGGAAGCGGTGCGGCGCTATCAGGAAAATCCGCCCAAGGGCGAATTCTGTCTGGTGGTGGCGGGCGCAGAGCCCAAAGCCGCCGAAGAAAAGACCCTGACGCTGCAGGATGCGGTACAGCTGGTATTCGGCCTGATCGAAGAGGGCAAAGCCCCCAGCGCCGCCTGCAAGGAGGCCGCCCGTCTGACCGGCCGCACCAAGGGTGAGCTTTACACCGCGTATCTTGCCGCAAAAGAGGAGGAAGAGAAATGAAGCTGCTGGTCATCTCCGATGTGCACGGCGAGCACTATATCATGAAGCAGGTGCTGGAAAAGGAAGCCGATGCCGATGCCATCTTCTTTCTGGGGGACGGCATCCGCGATGTGGAGGTGTGGCAGCGCGCCAACCCCCAGCGCCGGCTGTACGCGGTACGCGGCAACTGCGATTACGAGCAGATGTGGCCTGAGGAGGGTCTTGCCGCTTTTGACAACACCCTGTTCTTTTATACGCACGGCCATGAATACGGGGTCAAAAGCACTCTGAGCGTCATCACCGATGCCGCCCGCGCCCGCGGTGCGGATGTGGTGCTGTACGGCCACACCCACTACCCCATCCTCACCGAGCAGGATGGCATCCGGCTGTTCAACCCGGGCAGTCTCTCTTTCTCGCTGCGCATCAACGGCCCGTGCTACGGGGTGCTCACCACCGCCCCCGGCGGCAAGGTGGAATTTGAACACAAAACCATTTGATTTTTCGAAAGGGACAGCTGCTTTTTCTCTTGCTGTCCCTTCTTACTTGGCTTCCCCTCTGGGAGAGCTGACGGCGAAGCCGACTGAGAGAGCCTTTGCCGCAAATGCCTGCCGGAAGACACACCCTCTCCGACCTCGCTCACGCTCGGCCACCTCCCCAAAAGGGAGAGGCAAGCAGAATGTCGGGGAAGGCAAGGATGAGTGAAGAGGTTGCGCTGTAATCATTTTGCCTTCAAAAATTCCAAAAAAGGAAAGAGGAAATTGCTATGGAACACAAAATTCTGAACCGTTATCCCCTGAAAAACCCCCGCCGCAAATGGGCACAGGACAATTTTGTGCTTTCGCAGTTCAAAGCGCACGGAAACAATATGCGCAGGCATGTCAAGGCGTGCGCCGATGTCGGCTTTGACACCGTCGAGCTGGGCTGGGCATCGGATGAGCAGGCCGATGCGGCGATCCAGCTTTGCGAACAATTCGGTATCCGCCTCATCTACCAGAACATGAGCCGTTTCGGCGGCGCCTGGGACAGGGATCCGATCAACGGAAACCACGGGCCGTTTTTTTCCAACATTTACAAAAACCTGATCGGAAGCGGCCGGTGGAAGGAAAGCTCCTTCAAAGGCGAGACCGATATCCGCAAGGTGATCGCCGAAAAACGGCATTGGAACGCCGTTGCGGGTTACTACATTTGGGACGAGCCGTTTTTTGAGGAGCAGTTCAGGCTCTGCCGCAAGCTGACCGACGACTGCGAAGCCGAAGATGCATCGGCGCTGGCATTCACGGTGGCCAACCCCAGCTACAACCCGCATTTTACCTGGGAGGGCAATGCGTATCCCGCCTACATCGAGCGGTTTGCCGACATCATCGACCCGCCCGTCCTCTCCTTCGACTATTATCCCATCGGCACGCCGGAGCAAAACGAAGAGGATCAGCTTGACCGTTCGCCGATGTGGTGCGATCTTGCCGCGGTCAAGCGCATTGCGGATGCGCGCAGCCTGCCTTTCTGGTTTTATTATCAGGGAGTGAATTTGCATAAAGTGCCCGTCTTTACCTTCCCGATGGTCCGTCTGTCCATGTACGCGGGAGCGCTGTATGGAGCAAAGGCCCTCCAGCACTACTGCTCCACCGATGCCATCGTCGACGCCGACGGCAACCGTCTGCCCTTTTTTGAACCGCAAAAGCAGATCAACGCCGAATTTAAAGCACTTGGCGACACACTGATGGCCATCGACTGCAGGCATGTGTTCCACGATGATGCCTGTCTTGCGGATTTTGAACCGATGCAGCACTATGCCGAACCGCTTTCCGACAGCGAATTTCTTGCAGAGAAGCTGCCTTACCGCACCTCCGTCGGCGAATTTGCCGATTCCTACGGCAACCGCTATATGATGGTGCTCAACCGGGACTATCACTGCGACAAGACCATCGCACTGAAGCTGAATAAAAACTACCGCATTTATGAAGTCAGCCGGGATGACGGTCTGCAATATATCAAAAACGAGGGCACGGATACGCTTTCACTCCATCTGGAAGCCGGAGATGCCGTGTTGCTTCGTCTGCAGCCTGCCGAAGAGGAGGCTTTTACGGTCGAATACCGGTTGGTGAAAGACTGAGCCGCAGAAAAAGGCAACAAGACAAAGGGTGTGCCGGGGTGCAGCAAAACAGCTGCACCCCGATGACAGCTTTACCAAACCAAATCCTGTCCGATAACCCGAATGCTTTTCGCAAAAAGGAGACCGCCATGTACACCAAACAGGAACGGGAACGCATCCGCAGCTTTGCCGCACGTATCGGCGGCATTGATTTTGCACCGGGGAATGACCGGGTGCTGAACACCGCCGCCGCCGAACTGAAAAAGTTTTTTGAGGGCTGCGCCTTTACCAGCAGCGGACGGCTGCGCGTGGGGCTTGCCGACAGCGATGAGATCCGCCCTTTCTGCGAAGCGGGGGCGCTTTCCATCCACACGGTGGATGCGGCAGACGACGGCTTTGAGCTGCGCTGTGTCGGCGGCGATGTACTGGCGGCGGGCGCCAATCCCCGCGGCGTGCTGTACGCCGTGTACGAGCTGGAGGACCGCATCCTTGCCGGGGAAGCGGAAGAGCTTGATATTTTCATCGTGCCCGCCTTCCGCAAGCGTTCGGACGCCATCGGTCACTACCACAACGCACGTACCTATAATTTCGGCAACGACCCCATTGATGAAAAGAAAGCCGAATACCTTGCCCGCCTGCGCATCAATCAGTTCTGCGCCTGCTTTGACGGCTCTGCTTTCGGCAATTGCCTGTCGGATTTTGTCCACAGCGACGTGTTCCCATTCCAGCGGCAGCCACTGCCCGAGGCGGTGGCCATGCTGAAAAACAGCTCGTCCCTGCTGAGCAAATACGGCATCGAATTTCACATGATGCTGTGGGCGCCCGCGCTGCCCAAGCTGTTTGCGCCCATCGAAGCCTATCCCGAAGGCGTTCTGGGACAGGTTCGCCGTCCGTGGGGCGGGGATGAAAACCATCTGGACTACACGCTGTGCATCAACCACCCGCTGGTGCAGCAGCACTACCGCAATATCATTCCGAAATTCATCCGGGAGTACCCGGACGTCAAGGGCTTTTTCCTGTACAATATGGACGGCGCCAGCTGGCTGTGCACGCCCGGGCTTTGCCCCAACTGCGCCAAAACGCTGGTGGATTCCGACCCCGCCGCTCACAACCCGTGGGAAACACAGGCTGCACTGGTGACGCTGTTTGCCGATGCCGCCCACGGACAGGATCCGGATTTTACCGTCAGCTTCTGGGGGACCGTACATTTCCACGGCGAACCCATCGCCAAAATGTACCGCACCGCCAAAGGGTTTGATGTGCTGACCACCGGCTGCATGGGCGGCGACCACGACATCTACGTCACCAAGCAGGACGAGCCGGTGTACGAGGTGGCCGAAACACTGCGTGCCGCCAAGGAGCACGGCGTACCCGCCTGCGTGTATTACGCCTATAACCGGCTGGAAGCGGTGCAGCCGGGCCTGCCCACCCCCTTCGCCGCCGCCGAAGCGCTGAAGCTGTTCCGCGACTGGGGTTTTACCAACGCCATGGAGGTCACCGGCCCCACCCCCTGCATGAACCAGATCACCGCACTGGCCATGCGGCAGTTCCAGTCCCAGCCGGACACCGATGCGGAAAGCTGGCTTTCTGCACTGGCGGCACGACAGTTCGGCACGGCGGCGGGCGCACACATGGTCACAGCGTGGAAGCACATCCACAGCGCCTTTGGCTGCTGGCGGGATTATGACGCCAGCCCCCTGACGGGCAGCCAGTTCATGATGCGCATGGGTCTTTTTTCCAACGTCAGCGGCGCAGAGTGCATCCTGCCCGGCGTTCTGGATGCATTTGACAACTTTTACATGGAAACGCTCTCCGGTGTGGAGCCGTTCCGCCGCGAGGCCTTTGCCAAAAACCTGACCCCGGAGTTCCTTGACCGCTTTACCGCCACCGAACGGCACCTTGCCGCCGCCGAGGCCGCCGCATACCGCGCATTGGAAGCGGCAGGGGATGAGCCGGTGGGCATCTGCTATTATGAGGGCGGCTTTGAGGGCATCGGCCGTCACACGCAAAAGGAATTTGCCCGGCTGAACCTGTGCTCCATCCGCATGACCCACGCCATGTGCCGGCAGAACATCGATATTCTGAAAGCCGTGGCGCTGCTGCGCGCCATGCGGGATACCCCCGCCATGAAGGCGGAGCTGTATCCCCGCTACCTGCGGCTGCTGGAAGCCGACCGGGCGCTGCTGACAGAATATGTCACCATGCTGGAGGAATTTTCCGCGCTGCGCCCCTGCCTGCCCATGACCGGTATGTGCGAAAACGAGCTGCACATTTACATCGACAACGCAGAGGAGCGTATCGGACGCATCACCGCCTACCTTGCCGCAAACCGCTGAACGGTTTTCACAGCGGCTGCTCAAAAACTGCCCTGAAGAAAAACAGGAGACGGTACGTTTTCGTGTGAAAGCGTACCGTCTCCTGTTTTTTCAAAGTGGGTAAGAAAATTTTCTCTATAACAGTCTTATCTCACCGTCGGCGCAGGGCAGTTGCGCAAGCAACTGCGGGACATATCCAAGAGCGTTCTGCATTCGGATAACTTTACCGATGCGCTCTTCTACCATCGGCGCAGGGCAGTTGCGCAAGCAACTGCGGGACACATCCAAGGGCGTTCTGCATTCGGATAACTTTACCGATGTGTCCAGTCGCCTCTGTATTCCCGCACGACCTCGATCATGTTCAGGTAGTTTTTGGCAGGGATGTAGTTGGGGATGGAGTTGCCGGTGCCGATGGCAAAGCCGCCGTGGCCGACGCTCTTTTTGATCACATCCAGCGCGTATTCCCGCAGCTCGGCGCGGGAGAAATGGCACACCTTGTCCATATCCAGACCGCCGAAGTTGCCGATCCTGTCGCCGTAGGTCTCCGCATCCGGCGCAAAGGCCTCCGCCGACCCCGCCTTTCCTGCGCCGTAAGGCCTGCGGCAGCGGTGCTTTTTCAAAAAAACGCCGTTTTGCGGGGTTTTGGCCCAAGTTTCCTGTGCGGATGCGTAAAAACTCTTTTACTTTTCATTCCGGCTGTGTTATAATAGCAACAAGTATTTTTACTTTTCCGGAAAAGCCCGGAGGAGATTTCCCGCGTTTCGCGGTTTGGGAGGAACTATCATGCAAAGAACAGAACTGGTCTCGCTGCTGCGGGCAACGCCTGCCGCCGGTACCGTGGTGACTGTGGCCGGCTGGGCCCGCACGGTGCGTGATTCCAAAAACATCGGCTTTATCGAGCTGAACGACGGCTCCTGCTTCAAAAATGTGCAGGTGGTGTTCGAGGCCGCCAAGCTGGAAAATTACAAGACCGTCGCCAAGTGCGGCGTGAGCACCGCCTTTGAGGTGACCGGTACCGTGGTGCTGACCCCGGAGGCCAAGCAGCCCTTTGAGATCAATGCCGAGTCCATCACCGTGGTGGGCGAATGTCCCCCCGATTACCCCATGCAGAAAAAGCGCCACTCCATCGAGTTTCTGCGCACCATGCCCCATCTGCGCCCCCGCACCAATACCTTCAGCGCGGTTTTCCGCGTGCGCAGCGTGGCGGCCTATGCCATTCACAAATTCTTCCAGGAGAACGGCTTCGTCTACACCCACACCCCGCTGATCACCGGCAGTGACTGCGAGGGCGCGGGCGAGATGTTCCGCGTCACCACGCTGGATCTGGATAACATCCCCCGCACCGAAGAGGGCGCTGTGGATTTCAGCCAGGATTTCTTCGGCCGCTCCACCAACCTGACCGTTTCCGGCCAGCTGGAGGGCGAGACCTTCGCCATGGCCTTCGGCAAGATCTACACCTTCGGCCCCACCTTCCGCGCCGAAAATTCCAACACGCCGCGCCATGCCGCCGAATTCTGGATGATCGAGCCGGAGATCGCCTTTGCGGATCTGGCCGACGATATGGATCTGGCCGAGGCCATGGTCAAATATGTCATCGGCTATGTGCTGGATCACTGCCCCGATGAGATGGCTTTCTTCAACAATTTCATGGATAAGGGCCTCATCGAGCGCCTGACCGCCTTGCGCGATGCCGAGTTTGGCCGCGTCACCTACACCGAGGCGGTAGAGATCCTCAAGCAGAACAACGATAAGTTCCAGTACAAGGTGGACTGGGGCACTGATCTGCAGACCGAGCACGAGCGCTTCCTGACCGAGGAGGTCTACAAGAAGCCGGTGTTCGTCACCGATTATCCCAAGGAGATCAAGAGCTTCTATATGCGCGTCAACGAGGACGGTAAAACCGTTGCCGCTGCCGATATGCTGGTACCCGGCGTGGGCGAGCTGATCGGCGGCAGCCAGCGCGAGGAGCGTCTGGATGTGCTGCGTGCCCGCATGGCCGAGCTGGGTCTTGGCGAGGAGGACTATAAGCAGTATCTGGATCTGCGCCGCTTCGGCACCGCCAAGCACGCGGGCTTCGGTCTGGGCTTTGAGCGCCTGATCATGTACCTGACCGCTATCGGCAACATCCGCGATGTGCTGCCGTATCCCCGCACCGCCGGCGGCTTCTGATCGCAGCATCACGCAAAACAGCCCTGTTTGTACGCGATACGCCGAAAACAGGGCTGTAATCACATCATGGGAAATACGAGTTTGAAAAAAAGAAATTCTGTCAAAAGAACCGCGCAAAAAAAGAGAGACCGGTATCGCGCACTGCAGATCTGGTTTGCGCCGCTGGCGCTTGCCGGTGGTGCAGGCGTGGGGCTGTGGCCCATGCTGTGCGCAGCGGGCAGCTTTGATGCCCGGCTGCTGGCGGGCGCGGTGAATCTGGCGGTGCATGCCGTCGTGGGCGCGCTTGCCGTGGGCATTGCGCCGGTGGGCAAAAAGCTGCTGTTCTGCTGCGGGCTGCTGCCCTTTGCGCTGCAGATGGCCTGTCAGCCCGCGCCCGAAAGCCTGCTGCTTCCTTTTGTGCTGCTGTTCTGTGCACAGACTCTGTCGCTGGCATTTCTGCCGGTGCGTGCGTGCGGCTGGCGCTGGGTATTTTATGTGCTGAATGCCGCCGTGCTGGGCTGGCTGTGCTGGCAGTACCGTACCGGTGCGCTGCCGGTGCTGCTGACGGCGGGCATCATCCCGCTGCGCCGGTGGATCCCCCGTGCTCTGCAGCAGCCGGCGCCCCTGCCTGCGCCGGAAAGCCGCCGCAAAGCAAGGCGGCTGAATGCACTGGGCCGTATGCTTGCCGCCGCCGCGTGTGCGCTGTGGTTTGCCGCCGCGGTGTTTCTTGTGCTGCGGGTGCTTCCTGCTCCCGCCGTGCTGCGCAGTCTGGTGCAGACCCCGCCGGAAGCTCTGCTTGCCGAAGCGGGGCAGAAAACCTCGCTGCTGCTGCGGATGATAAGCACCGGCATCTATCCCGATGTCTTTGCCGCGGGCGGCAGCCTGTTGTATAACAGTATCTTCGGCCCGCTGGACGGTGTCCTGGTGTACACCGCCGCACTGCCGCTTGCGTGGGGGCTGCTGATCTGCTCCGCGCTGCCCGAGCCCGCCTGTCAGCTGCGTCCCTGCCGCCGCCAGCGCCTGCTGGTGCTGTGCACCGGTATCCCTGCCATTGCGGGAGCCTTTGCCGCATATCTTGTGTGGGGGCAGCCGGTTTCCGCCGCACTGACGCTGCTGTGCCTTGCCCCACCCGTGCTGTGGGCGCTTACGCCGGACCGTCTTGTGCTGCGCCGCGGCCGTCCGGGCCGTCTTGCTGCCGCTGCTGCTCTGCTGCTGGCGCTGCAGGTGCTGCCGGGTATTCTGGCGGCGCTGGGCTGAACAGGCTGATACAGGTTTCTTTGAATCGGGCCGTCATTCTGATAACAGGAGGAACGATCCGTGAGCAGTTCTGTGAAAACATCCGGATCCTGCACGCCGGTGCATTCCCTGCTGGAGATCATGCCCTCCGCGGAATGCCACTGTCACCATTGCGGTGCGCTTATTGCCGAGGGCGATGCCCGCTGCGCCGCCTGCGGCAAAAAACAGCAGGTGAAGAATACCCCGCTGCTGGATTTTCTGATCGCACACACAAAAGAGGGCATCGCCGACAGGGTCACCGATTCGCTTTACGAGGCCATCAAGGATTTTCTGCTGTCCCACCTGTTCGGGGTGGTGATCAGCTTGTCTCTGGCGGTGGCCGTGGGTGCAACGGTGTATGCAAACGAGCCGTATATCGAGCGTGTGCAGTCCAGTGGGAATACGGCGTCGGTTCAGTTTGTTATTGATGCCGAAAGTGATGATGAATATCTCAGGCGGCTGCTGCATGAGCATTATGTGGGCGCTGTGCTGTATGGGAATGCACCTGTGGTTGCTGCCATACGGCTGGATGAAAGCGATCCCCGCTGTGCGGGATATGAACTTTCGACCGGAGACGAACAGATTATACTGCAGGATGGAACGGTCTCCCGGTCGGTATTAAGCAGTTATGAAAATGTCTTCCAGCCGGAGCGTTTCCAGAGCGAAGCGGCGAAAAGGATCACCGCTTCCGGTTATCCGGCGGCAGAATGTATATTCTGGCTGGATTATTATGATGATACCGGCAGCGCTGCCGTCAAGCGGTATTTTCTTGTTGTTTTTATAAAAACAGACGATGGCTGGCGGGTGGCTGCCGACCGGAAGGTCGATCCTGAAGTCATTGACTTGCCCTGAGCGGTACGGGCAAAGATAAGGCGGCTGCGGACGGATGTGCACGGCCGCAAAAAGAGGGGTGAAAGCGGATGTACTGTAAAAAATGCTGGCACCGCAATATTCTGAAAGCGGAGTACTGCCGTCACTGCGGTGCACCGTTTACTGATGAGGAACGGGAAGCTGCTTACAAAAAAACATTCCCCGGCCGGATCGACCAGTTTTTGAAGTTGAAAGCATGGGTCACGCTGGCGCCTGTCACCGGCAGCCTGTGGTTTCGTATTACCGTGCTGGCAGGCATTCTGCTTTATGCGCTGGCGGTGCTGCTGGTCAACGGAACCCATATGCATATCATGCAAAGCCCGGAGTACGATGTGCAGCTTGATACCGCTACCGGTGTGTATACTCTGCAGACACAGGCTCCGTCCGTGGCATTGCGCCTGTATATTCCCAGCCGGGTGGAAAGCTACACCTTGCTGATGCTGGATGAGCGGGATAATATCCTGCGGCAAAAGACCGTTTCGGTACAGGAAAGCCCAGTGGTGAACGGCGGCCCCGGTATCCGCTATGTGGTACAGATCCCTGATGAAGAGCTGACCCTGCAGCTGCAGTAAAAGAAGCGCAAGCTTTCATAAAAACAAATCCGATCCTACGATCACAACGGAGGTAATGATTATGGCAAATTTTGACAACCTGAAAGAGAGCATCGCCAGGGCGATGGAGGCCGTGAAAGAAAAAACCGGCATGGCGGTGAACACCGGCAAGATGGCCATCGAGGTGAACCGCGCCCGCGTCGATGCCAACGCTGCCCGCATCGAGCTGGCGGATCTGGTGATGGATAAGTATGTGGGCGGCAAGATCACCGACGAGGATATTCTGGCTCTGTGTGCCGAGATCGAGGATGCCGACGAGCAGATCGCCGAGATGACGCTGGCGCTGGAGGAGATCCGTCAGGAGACTGTGGACGGTCTGCGCACCGTGAGCGAGGGCGTGATGAGCTTCTTCGGTAAAAAAGAGGGCGAGACCCTGACCTGTCCCGCCTGCGGCGGCAAGCTGGCAGAGGATTTCCTGTTCTGCCCCAGCTGCGGCTGTGAGCTGGATACCGTGGATGATATCATCGCCGAAGCCGAAGAGCTGGAGGGCTGCACCGGCTGCTGCGAGGGCTGCGTCGGCTGCGAAGCCGGGACCGAATATGTGGAAGTGGTGGAAACCGAAATCGTGGAGCCCACCGAAGAGTGAGCGGTCAGAGACACAGGCATATAAAAAACGGACAGAGGAACGCAAAAAAGCGTTTCCCTGTCCTTTTTTCATACCAGCATCGGGCTTTCGGCGTATGGGCGGCAAAAAGGCTTTTCATGGAACGCAGTCTTACTGCTTCTCCGGATGGGCCTTTTCCAGCAGCGCGGCAGCGCCAAAGCCAAAGGCCGCCAGCGCCAGAGCGCCCAGAACAAAGCCGCCCAGCATGGCACCGCCGGTTTCCAGTGCGCTGCGGCGGCGCAGCCGCCGTGCAAGGCTGGCCCAGCCGTCCGCCGCAGGGGCGGTATCGGGGCCTTCGGTTGTGGGGGCGGCCCTGCGGTTGGCGCCGCTTCGCATATACTTTTTGTAATATTCGCGGCAGACGGTGCAGCTTTTCAGGTGGCTGCTCACCGCGGCGGCCGTGGCTTCGCTTGCGCCGCCGTCGGTGTAAAGCGCGGCCAGATCCTGTACCACGGCGCAATCCAGAATGA
Organism: Oscillospiraceae bacterium; assembly: GCA_017472965.1. Lineage (GTDB taxonomy): Bacteria > Bacillota > Clostridia > Oscillospirales > Ruminococcaceae > UBA1762. The sequence continues at coordinate 43,755 of JAFUNR010000027.1, forward strand.
TCTCATCCATCGTATTTCTCCTTATCGCACGGGGCGTTTTCCCCCAGTTGTTCCCTCAGTTGTGCGGCCAGCTTTTCCTTGGCGCGGAAGTACAGTACCTTGGCCGAGCCCTCGCGGATGCCCAGCGCCGCCGCCACCTGTGCAAACGGCAAACCGGCGTAGATGCGCAGCATCACCACATCCCGGTAATTGGGCGGCAGCGTGCGCACCAGCTCCCGCACGGCGCGGCAGATCTCCGCCCGTTCGGCGTGCTCGGCAGGGGTGTCGGCATCATCCGCCAGATTTTCCAGCCATGCATCGGCCACGGCGCCGGGGGCAATGGCATCCGGCTGCAACCGCTTGCGGCGCAGATGCCGGTAAAATACATTTTTGGCAATGCTCGCCAGCCATGTGAAAAGCTCGCACTCACCGCGGAAGCCTCCCATGCTGCGGAACGCCTGAAAAAAAGTCTCCTGCGTCAATTCCTCGGCGGTGTGCCAGTCGCCCGTCAGCCGGTGCAGAAAGGCGAAAATCCGCTTGTAATACTCTTTGTAAATTCCCTCAAAATCGGCCTGCGCATCATGGCGCATGGGATCCCCTCCTTCCGGCCCTGTTTCTTACAGCATAACCGCATCCTGCCAAAAAGGCAAGTAAAATTTTCACAGCGGAAAAAAATTTACAAAATTCTGTAACCTTTTGTGCTGCGGCGGCACTACCTGAACGGAAAACCGCAAAAGGAGAACCGCTCTTATGGCTTTACATATCATCGCCGATTCCACCTGTGACATCACGCAGACCGAAGCCGCCCGCATGGGCATTCAGGTGCTGCCGCTTTCCATCCATTTCGGCGCGCAGGAATACCGCGACGGCATGGATCTTTCCA
>JAFUNR010000028.1 GCA_017472965.1 Oscillospiraceae bacterium
GAAAATTTTACAACACGCCACACGCGAAATTTTGTTTCGCGTGTAAATTCCGTAGGAATTTGCTGCAATATTTGATGATTTTGGCTCTGTAAGAGCCAAAATGGCGGCCCTGTCTGGGCCGCCAAATCAAATTTGACGGAGTTGTTGCAATTCTGCGACAGCTCCTTTTTGCGGTATGAAACGATTTTGCTTACAGTCCCAGCACGTCGCGCAGGTAGGTGCGGGAGACCTCGGCGGAGTGGTAGTTGCTGATGACGGGGTTATCCAGCTCCACGCACAGCACGCCGTCGTAGCCCACCTCTTCCAGTGCGGCCTTCACCGCGGGGAAGCTGACATTGCCGTAGCCCAGCGGACGGAAGGTGGCCATCTTGGCTGCGCCCTCGGCGGTGGTCAGGGCATAGGTGTCCACATCCTTCAGGTGCATATAGCCGATGCGGTCGCCGTACTGACGGATCAGCGCGGCGGGATCGATGCCGGCCACGGTGGTGTGGGCGGTGTCGAAGCAGAAGAATACGCAGGCGGGATCGGTGTGGGCGGCAAAGTAATCGATATCGCTCTGGCTGAATACGCAGGTGCCGAAATGGGGGTGGAAGCACACCTTCACGCCCTTTTCCAGTGCGTAAGCGCCCAGCCGGTTGGCGATCTCACAGATGGGATCCAGATACGCGGGGTCGGTGGGGCGCTCCAGCGGGCCGCCCTCGCCGAAATAACCGCCGTGCTGGCAGTTGAACCACTTGCCGCCGATGGCCGCAAGGAAATCCACCTGTGCCATGGCGGTGGCAAGGCTTGCCTCCACATCGGTGGTGAAGCTGCCGTACAGGTTTACCAGCTCCACGCCGCAGTTTTCGGTCAGACGCACCAGCTCCTGCGGGTCGTCCTTGTAATAATCGGCGATGAAAGCGAAGTTCTCCACCGTGTCATAGCCCAGATACTTGCATTCACGGAAGGACTGCTCCAGCATCTGCACAGCCTGGGATTTTTCGTTGTTTTTGATCCATGTCCAGCCGGTATAGGCAACTTTCATATTGTTATCTCCTTTGTTTTGATAGAAATCGGGCGAAGTTCAGTCCTCCAGCACGCCGTGCAGGATGTTGGGCTGCATGGCGGCGGTGCGCTCGTAACGGGTAGTCAGCTCCAGAGTTCTGCCCTCGGCACTGGATTTGGAGAAGCTGGTCATGATTTCCAGCACATGGCGCTGCTGCTGGTAGTTGGCGCGGTGCTCACGGCCGCTGCGCAGAGCCACGCACATATCCGTCAGACCCAGTGCGCGGGAGTTTTCATTGTAATCGAACATCAGCGGGATCTGGCGGTAGCCGGGGTAGGCGGTGGGAATGTCATGCTTTGCAAGACCCGGATCGCTGCGCACGGCGGCGATATCCTCGGGGCGCAGCAGCAGCACGGGACCGCCGAAGGTATTGGGGTCCGGTACGATCAGGGTGCCCTTGGTGCCGTACACCTCAAAGCGGGCGCCGTTGGTATAATGCACGTCAAAGGTGGTGATGATCTGCGCCACAGCCCCGCTGGAGAACAGGATGTTGCCCGCCAGATGGGTGTCCACATCCACATCGATGATCTCGCCGTTGTGGGGCTCGGAGGTGATCACCCGCTTTTCAAAGGTTTTGCGGGTCATGCCGGAAACGGCCTTTGCCTCGCCCAGCAGCTGCACCAGTGCGGTGATGTAGTAGGGGCCCATATCCAGCATGGGGCCGCCGCCGCGCTTGTAGTAGAATTCGGGATCGGGATGCCAGGTCTCGTGGCCGTGGCACACCATGGCGCAGGTGGCGCCCACGATGTCGCCGATGTAGCCGTCATCGATCAGCTTGCGGGCGGTCTGGATGCCGGCGCCCATAAAGGTATCCGGTGCACCGCCCAGCCGCAGGTTCTTTTCCTCGGCCAGCGCCACCAGCTCGGCGGCCTCCTCCATATCCACGGCCAGAGGCTTTTCGCTGTACACATGCTTGCCGTGCAGCAGCGCCTGCTTTGTCACCTCGTAATGCTCATAGGGGCGGGTCAGGTTGAGGATGACCTCCACCTCGGGATCGTTGAAGGCCTCGTACATATCCTTATAGATGACGGGGCTGACCGCCTTTGCGCCGGCGGCGATGGCCTCATCCACACAGGCTTTGCCCTTTTCGGCGCGCTCGGGGATCAGGTCGCACACGCCGCGCAGCTCCACCTGATGGAAGGTGTGGGTGATGTTCTGCAGATAGATGCCGCTGATGGCGCCCACGCCGATCATGGCTACCTTGACGGGTTTAACACTCATAGCTGTTTCTCCTTTATCCTTTTGTTTTTTATGGCTGATCCGTACGCGGACGGAATATTTCCTGTTCCGGCGGGTCATGCCCTGCCGGCGCTGCCGAACAGATGCATCTTTTCGCTGACCACCCGCTGCACCGCTGCCACGGCGCAGGGCACGGCTTCCTCAAAGCTCAGACCCTTTGCATAGGCCTCCAGCTGGGCGTTCTTTTCGGCCACGCACATATCGGTGCAGATATTCACCTTGCGGATGCCGTGGGCGATGGCGGTACGGAAATCCTCATCCGTCAGGCCGCTGCCGCCGTGCAGCACCAGCGGGGCTTTGCTGATGGCATAGATCTCGTCCAGACGGCCGATATCCAGCTTCGGCTTTGCCTTGTATGCGCCGTGAGCGGTTCCGATGGCGATGGCCAGCGCATCCGCGCCGCTGCGGGTGATGAAATCGTTCACCTGCTCTGTGCGGGTGTACAGACTGGCATCCTGCCCGTCGCCGTTCGCGCCCTGTCCCACATGGCCAAGCTCCGCCTCCACGCTGATGCCCAGCGCATGGGCCACCTTTGCGGCCTCGGCGGTGCGGGCGATGTTCTCCTCATAGGGCAGTGCGCTGCCGTCAAACATCACGGCGGAAAAGCCTGCTTTCATGGCGGCGCACAGACTCTCATAACGGGTGCCGTGATCCAGCGTCAGGCACACGGGCACGGTGGCCTCGCGGGCGATCTGTGCCATGATGGGCGCGGCGTATTCAAAGGGGATGAAGGGAAAATGCACCTCCGCCACGCCAAGGATCAGCGGGCTGCGCTCGGCCTCGGCGGCGGCAATGATGCCCCGTGCCATCTCCAGATTCAGCATGTTGAAATGACCGACGGCATATTTCTCGCCGCCGGCAGGATTCTCGGCGGCGGCAAGGATCTCTTTCAGGGTGACAAGCATGGAGATTCTCCTTTCCTGTGAAAGAACATTGGTTTGTCTGTGTGCGGCGGCAGGAAGGGCCGGCGGCTTCAGCGCACACCGAAGCGCTCGCCCAGCGCCAGCACCGCGGCGGCTGTGCCAACCCCGTCAGAGGCGGAGACCTCGCTCAGGGAGGCTGCAGCGGTACAGTTGCCCAGATGCAGCGCCTGCTGCAGCGGCAGACCCTCGTGCGCGGCGTACAGGATGCCGGCGCAGAAGGCATCCCCCGCGCCTACGGTACCTTTGATCCAGCCCTCCGGCAGGCGCAGACTGGCGGCCTGACACAAGCAGCCGTTTTCGTCCAGACCGAAGCCGGCCTCGGGGCAGTGGATCACCGCCCATGTCGAAACGCCCAGCTCCTTCAGCCGGTGCAGTGCGGCGGGGATATTCTCCCGCAGCAGCTCACCCTCCTGCGTGCGCAGGGGGATACCGGTGATCTGCTGGGCTTCCAGCTCGTTGACGGTGCAGTAATCGGTATATTTCAGCGCAGGCGGCACCACGGCGGCAAACTGTCCGCCCGATGCCGATACCACATCGATGGAGGTCTTGATGCCCGCCGCCTGTGCGGTGTGCAGCAGCCGCGCCATGCGGGTGCCGTACTGGGCATCCGGTGCATCCAGATGGGGCAAAAGCAGCAGGTAGCCCATGTGCAGAATGGCGCAGTCCAGCGTTTCGGGAGCAAGGTGCTCCTCGCCGTATTCCGCCATCGCGCCGGCAAATTGGAAAAAGGTGCGCTCGTGGGTGACGGTGTTGTTCATCACCAGTGTGAATGCCGTCTGACCGGTGCGCAGCACGCGGGAGGTATCGATTCCGGGATACCGCCCCAGCTCGGCAAGGATGAAATCGCCCTCGGCATCGTGACCGGCGATGCCGGCAGCGGCCAGCGGCAGGGCGGGATCCAGCCGTGCCAGATCGGCGATGACATTGCACACCGCACCGCCGGTGGAGCGCCCGATGCCGGGCAGCACCCGCACCAGCTCGCCCTGTGCGGGCCAGCCCTCGATGGGATAGGTGATATCCACCAGCATATTGCCGGCACAGCAGATGCCTTTGCGCATGGTGTTACTCCTTTCAGCGGCGGGTGTACTGCCCGCGGAAATAAGCGGTCATTTTGCCGCCGGATACTCGTTGCACAGCAGCCGGTACGGGGCTTCGTCCTCCTCGATGGCGGCAAAGCGGCCGCAGGGGACAGCAAAGCGGTTGTCGGCGCTGTCGTCGTTGCACTGGCTCACCTCGCCCAGCAGGCAGCGGCCGCAGCCGGGCTTTGCCCAGAAGCTGTGGTAGATGCGCTGGGTCAGGGTGCAGCTTTCGCCGGCGCCAAGCTCCAGCACCGTGCCGGCAGGCACCGTGCGGCGCACACCGTCGCACACGACAGTCACCGGGCTTTCGGTGTCGATGCTCTCATCCGCCGCCGCATTGAACAGCTGCATACACAGCACGCCGCCGCCGCGGTTGATGATATCCTCCTGCTTGTACCAGTGGAAGTGCATGGGGCAGACCTGCCCCTCTTTGCTGATCATCAGCTTTTCGGCATAGGGCTTGGTGTAGCGGGAATCCTTCTGGTTGCCGTTGCGCAGCGTGATGAGGAAAAGCCCCACCTTTTCGTAATCGCCGCTGCCGAAATCGGTCACATCCCAGCCCAGCATATTGTCGCGGATCTCATCGCACTCGGCGCCCTTTTCTGCCCATTCGGCGGCGCTCCAGCGGCAGAACGGCGGCAGGGCAAAGCCCATTCCGGCAATAAAAGCCTCGTTTGCGGCGATCAGCGCATTGATCTCGGAACGTTTCAAGAGTATCGGCCTCCTTTCGGCGGGCAGAGGCGGGCAAAGCCGGGCACACTGCTCCATTTTCTTTCAGTATATCGCGGATAATTAGATTTTTCTTTGTCAAAACAGCTTTTTTATAGGACTATTTTGCTTTTTTTGCATTTTCAGCGATGTGAACAGTGCGGCGTTTCACTCTTTGTGAAAAATCACAATTCCCGCGGAAACGGATATGATTGAAAAAAGTCCTTTTTGTCAGCAGACAAAAGGGACTTTTTCGTGGCACCGCCTGGGGGAATCGAACCCTCAACTGACCCTTAGGAGGGGCCCGTTATATCCATTTAACTAAGGCGGCGTATGCTTTTTGTGAGGTCTTATCTATTATAGCGGGTATGCGGCAAAAAATCAAGTGCGGCGGGGCGATGTGCGCGGGATAAATCGGCCGGGCCGGGTGTTCCGGGGCAGTGCGGAAAACGCACCCGGCCGCCGACGGGATGAATCGGCGGCCGGGCGTGTATTCATTTCATGTAGCCGAAGCCGCAGTTTAGATGACCGCCGTCCAGCATCAGCGCCTTGATTTTCCGCTGCAGAGAGGTGTCCTCCGGATAATCGCAGACGGGGGTATCCGCACCCACATGGAACACATAGCCCACACAGTCATCGGGCGGGGCATCCTCCCGGATGGAGACAAAACGGTCCTGAAAGCGGCGGATGCCGGAATCCTCGGGCAGCAGCTGCCGCAGCGCGGGGGCAAGCAGCCACGAATGGCAGGTAAAAGGCTCGCCGCGGTGTTCAGGAAAGTATCTGGCGATGAATTCCCTTGCACCGTTGACAGAGGCATCCAGATTTTCCTGTGAAAGCACCACTCCCGCAGGGATATGCACCGAAACACGGCGATCGCCGTCCCGCTCCACGAATTCATATTCCAGAATGCCGATGCGGAACAGCCGCATACCCGCGTGGCGGCAGGCCCAGCCGCTGCCGTCGTAATACCAGCAGCCCGTGCGGTCGTGGCATTCCGTGCAGTAGCGGGTAACAACGCCCATCGTATCGTACAGGATCTGATCGGGAATGCCTTTTTCGGCATAGACCGCGTGGTTGCGCTCTGCCGCCAGCAGCAGACAGGTCATCAGCGGAATGTTGGCGGGTGCGGCATCCGCGTATTTTTCCTTCAGCTTTTCCATTCCGCTGAGCGCGGTGGCGGGGGTGCGCAGCTCCTCGATCAGCGGATCCAGCTGCCGCATATCGCAGCCGCGCAGAAAGGCATCCATCTGTACCGTCATTTCCTGCGGCAGACGGATGTTTTCGCACAGGGTTTTCAGCTCCATAGCAGCTCCTTTTTTGAGTAAAGAGTGAAAAGTGAAGAGTGAAGAAGTGGAGCGAACGGGTCAGCCTTCGCGGAGACGGCTTCAGATCTCGCGGAGACGGCGTCAGCCTTCTCGAATGATCTCCAGCTGGCCGGGGGCCATCCACAGCGAGGTGGTGGCGCCGTCGGCGCTCAGTGCGCCCACCGCATCGGTGTAGCCGCTGCAGTCCTGCCACTTGCTCTCCCAGCCCAGCTTTTCCACACGGACGCCGGGGGCAAAGGTCAGCTTGGCCTCAATGTTCTTTTTGCGGTCCAGATTCACCACGGCGCGGTATTTCGTGCCGTCCGGACCCGTAAAGGTGGAGATCAGCATATTGAGATCCTTGGCGTTGCGGGCATCCGTAAGCGTATCGTCGGGGGCAAACATCCCCAGCCCGCCGTAGGCCTTTTTGGTGAATTCGCTCTTTTCGCAGCGCAGATGCAGCAGCAGATCGCCGAACCGGTCAAGGAAGAAGCGGTTTTCCTCGGAAAGCCAGTGGTAGCTCGGGGTGCGCTCACCGTAGCAGTTGATGGGGAACTGGCGGTAGTTGTCACCGAAGTTCAGACCCGCCACATAGAAATAGGTGATGGCGCGGCAGCCCAGTGCGGCAGTGGTGGAGATCTGCCAGCGGAAGGCATCCTGATCGGGACACAGATAGTCGTAATGCCCGCTGGAAAGCAGCGTATTGCAGAAGGGGATGCCGTGCCGGTTGGAGCAGTCGCGCATCTCCCGCAGGTTGTTGAAGTACACATCCCAGCCGGAATCGCCCTCATACATCTGGGTGTAGCAGTCATAACCGATCTGGGCAAGGTTGCCCTCGGTCACGGCGCGGTCCAGATACGGGCCGTAGGCGGGCGAACCGATGCGCTCGCCGATCCAGTCGAACCAGGGCAGCAGATTCAGGAAGGGCACCAGATGGGGGGCCATCTCCCGCTGCAGGCGGGCGATGTTGAAGAAGTGGGAGGCATAGGGGGCATCCGGCTCATCGCCCACATAAAAACCGCATACGGCGGGATGGCTGCCGAACTGCTCCAGCGATCTGGCAAAGCGGGCGCGGTAGCTGGCCTCGTCGGCGTGCAGGTCGGCGTGGGCGGTGACACGGTCATCGAAAACGATGGCCTTCATGCCCAGAGCATGGAATTCATCCAGCAGCGCGATCATATCGGCGGGATCGTCCTTATCGGAAAAGACCGGAGTCATGGGGCAGGTCAGACCCAGATCATGGTAATCCTTTGCAAGCGTCGGCCAGCGTTTGGCAAAGGGAAAATAAGTCCAGCAGCTGATGGGAAAGTTTCTCATAAAAAGCTCCTCCTTATGGTGCGGCAGGTAATTCCCACCGTCTGTGTTCGCCTTTAGTGTAACATAAGTGCAAAAGCCTTGCAAGCGGGAAAAGACCGGTGATTTTCACAAAAAAACCTGCAAAAAATCGTGAAAAAACCGAGGCGTGTCCGTTGTGCTGCCGCTTGCATTTTGCCGGGGAGATGATAAAATAAAAGAAAAAGCGCCCGCCGCCGCTGCATAGAAGATACGCACCGGCACGCAGGCACCGCGAAAGGATCGAAAAATGGAAAACTATGCTGAAATGACCGTACAGCAGCTGAACGATGCGCTTGCCGCCGCTGAGGCCGCCCGCACCGCCACCGCCGCCCGCCTGCAGGAGATCGAAAACATGATCCGTCCCACCGAGCCGGTCCAGGGCGCTTATAAAGTGGGCAAGGTGGGCAAGATGCTCATCAATGCGGCGCTGGTCTCTCTGGTGCTGCTGGTGTTTGCGGGCAAGGGCTACACCGGTATCGTGCTTGCTGTTTTTGTGGCACTGGGTGTTTCCGGCGTGATCGTCGGCAAGGTCGAAGCCAAAAAGGGCATGGCACGCTACGAAGCGGATATGAAGACTTTCGAAGCCGAAAAGGCCGCTTTCGAGGCTGCCCAGACCGAGATCGACCCCCTGAAATACGAGCTTGCCGTGCAGCAGAAAAAGCTCCGCGAGCTGAAAGATGCACTGGCAAAGGCCGGCGTATAAGCGTGTGAAAACAGAAAAGGGCAAACAAAAACCGGCTGCGGCTTGAAAAAAGCTGCGGCCGGTTTATTCGTTATATCCGTCAGAGTGCCCGTCAAAGGCTGCCGGCGGCTTATTCCTGCTCCAGCGAAGCAAGCAGCCTTTTTGTCTTTTTGCCGCCGATGATGCACAGTACAAGCCCCAGCGCGGCGATGCCGGCCCAGCACAGCACCGTGACGCGCCAGCCGAAGGCCTGCGCCACCAGCGCAAAGCCGTAGGCCGAGATGGCGCTGCCCACATAGGTGCAGGCGTTCAGCACGCCGGAAATCAGCGAGACCTTGCCGGTGCGGGCGAAACGGCTCGGCAGATTGCAGATCAGCATCAGGTTGACACCGTGCATACTGCCCACCAGCACCGCCACCAGCACCACGCTCACCACGGCGCTTGCGGTGAAAAGCGCCGCCAGTGCCAGTGCGCACACGCTGCCGATGCCGAACAGCACCACCGAGAACAGGATCTCGTTATCCAGTGTTTTGCGGTTGAGCCAGCCGCACAGCTTGAAGCTGAGAATGCTGAATACCGGCAAGATCACGCTGGAAAGAATGGAGCTGCCGGTATCCAGACCGAATACCTCCACCAGATAGCTGGGCAGCCATGTGGTGACACCGTCCTTCAGAATGCCCTGCATCACGATGCCCGCCAGCACGAAGAACAGGCCCTCGGCAAGGATCATGTGCCCCACCGAAATGCCCCTGGCGGCGGCTGCCGTATCGCCGGCGGCGTGATTC
>JAFUNR010000029.1 GCA_017472965.1 Oscillospiraceae bacterium
ATCCATAAAACCGCAAAGCGATTTTACTTCAGCGTCCGTTGCATTACTTGTTTTAGGAATTTTTTGAAGTGTTTCCTTCACTTCAAAGGGTTCCGTTTAAGCTTCTTCACTATTGTTTAATTTTCAAGGTCCAACCGCTGTCCCGTTCAGTTTGTTTCGCTCTGTCCGAGCCAGCTTGTATATTATATCAACCTCGAGCGCTTTTGTCAACACCTTTTTTTGATTTTTTTAATAATTTTTTGAATTATTTTTTGTGCATTCCTACAACAAACCAAAAAAGCCCGTAACCACGGGCTTTTCGAGGTTTTTCATCCTGTTTTTTACACTTCGGACAGGGCATATCGCATCCTGTTTTTCCATTTTTTACAAGAAAAACGGAAAATTCTCTTGGAAAACCTTTTTCCGCCTTCAAAAAGTTTTCTCCCTTTTTCATGCGGAAACGCAGACGGACAACCGGTAAAAGCAGCGCATTATTCCAACACCAGTTCCACCGGACAGTGGTCGGAGCCCATCACCTGCGGATGGATCGCAGCGCTTTTCAGACGGGAGCGCAGCACCTCGGACACAACGAAGTAATCGATACGCCATCCCGCGTTATTCTCCCGCGCATGGAACATATAGCTCCACCAGCTGTACGCACCGGTCACATCGGGATAAAAATGGCGGAAGGTATCCACAAAGCCGCTGCGCAGCAGGCGGGTGAATGCGGCGCGCTCCTCATCGGAGAAGCCTGCGTTGCCGCGGTTGGTCTTGGGATTTTTCAGATCGATTTCCTCATGGGCAACATTAAGGTCTCCACACAGCACTACAGGATGTGTTTTTTCCAGCTCCTTCAGCTTTGCCAGAAGAGCATCCTCCCACGCAAGACGGAAGCCGATACGCGCCAGCTCCCGCTGGGCATTGGGCACATAGACATTCACCAGCCAGTAATCATCAAATTCCAGAATGACGGCGCGGCCCTCGGCATCGAATTCTTCTGTGCCGATACCGTACTGCACGCTGAGCGACTGCACGCGGGTGAGCACCGCCGTACCGGAATACCCTTTACGCTGCGCATAATGCCAGAAACTCTGATAACCGGGCAGTTCCAATTCCAGTTGACCGGGGGCAAGCTTTGTCTCCTGCAGACAGATCACATCCGCATCCAGCGCGCTGACGCTCTGCACAAAGCCCTTCTGCATACAGGCACGCAGACCGTTGACATTCCATGAAAGCAGTTTCATTATATTCTCCTTCCGGCAGGGCGGAAGGCTCTGCCTGTGTTTCAGATATCGGTATTGCGCTGCCAGGGGTCCTCCACTTCGGGTTCTTCCTCCCACAGACAGGCGATGACATAATACGCTTCCAGTGCAGCGGAAGCAAGAAGCATGGTTTCGTTCGTTTTCATGGTTTCGACCTCCAAGACAGGCTTGAAAGGGAGCTTTCCCTTTCCGCACCTTTATTATAGCGGAAGTTCCATACCATAAAACGGACTTATAAAATTGACAACCTGTTTATTGTGCCGGAACGCGGTGACACAATAGCGCTTATACTGGAGCGAGGGTATTTCTTATAAGTAAAACATCGGGAGGGATACGATATGAATACCTGCATCAGAACACTGAGTCCGCAGCAGGCGCGGTATCTGATCCTGCACGAACCGGACCATCTGCTGTTCGATCTGCGAAGCCGGTCGGAATACAACGAGATGCATCTGCCGGGAGCAGTCTGCACCCCGGCGGCAGGCATTGCCGAGACCGTGCGGCGTTATCACGCGGAGCGCAGCACCCCGATCCTGCTTTACTGTCGGGTGGGACAGCGCAGCCGCACAGCCGCAGAGGAGCTGACACGGCTGGGTTACACCCGTGCATATGACATCGGCGGCATTGTCGACTGGCCATACGAGGTGGTATACGGCTGAAAGCTCCGTTATTTACAGATCCCGCGGGCGGTCGGCGGGCAGCGGTTCTTCTCCATCGCCGTGGCCGCCCGCACCATCGCTGATGCCGATATCGTTGCCCAACACATTGGCCGCGAGCAAGCTGCCCTTGCCGTGGCGGCGGCGGATATCGTCCATAGCGCGTTCCAGACGGGCGCGTTTTTCATCGGGCTTCGGCGGCGCCTTGAGCATTTCGGTCTGAGCGGGCACCTCATCTTCCGTCAGGTTCATAGCGGTGACAGTGATCAGCCGGATAGGCTTGCCCTGCGGCCAGTTTTCGGTGATCAGTTCCAGCGCAGCGGCGGCGATATCCTTTTCCAGATCGGTGGCGTAGGGCAGCTGCTTCTGGCGGGAAATGCTGTGCAGATCGGTATCCTTGATCTGCACACTGACGGCAGTACAGTACAAAGCGGCACGCCGCAGACGGGCGGCGACACTGTCCGCCAGCACACCCACACCCAGACGGATATCCGCTGCCGAAACCAGATCACGACGGAAAGTCATACCGTTGCCCACGCTTTTGGGCGGTTCGTGCCAGCCGACGGGATGCACCGGCGCATCATTCAACCCGCGGGCAGCGTCGGAAAGCTGATGTCCCATCTTACCCAGCAGCTTTTCCAGATACTCCGGCGGGGCGGCTGCCAGCTGACCGATGGTATGGATGCGGTTGGCCTGCAGCAGCTCGCGGGTATGCCGGCCAACAAAAAGCAGCTCACCCACATCCAGCGGCCAGACCTTTTCAGGTATGGCCTGCGGCGGCAGAAAGGTGGTGGCATCCGGCTTTTTGAAATCGCTGCCCAGCTTGGCAAACACCTTGGTATAGCTGACACCCACCGAGATAGTGATACCGGTCTCCTGCCGCACCTCGGCACGGATGCGGTCCGCCAGTGCAACGGGGTCATTTTCAAAAAGGCGGTAGCTGTGGGTCACATCCAGCCAGCTTTCATCCACGCTGAATGCCTCCACCAGATCGGTATATCGGGCGTAGATCTCATTGATACGCCGGGACATGGCCCGGTATTTGCTCATATGCGGAGGCAGAAACTGCAGCTGCGGGCATTTTTTCTTTGCCTGCCAGACAGTTTCGGCGGTTTTGATGCCGAATTTCTTGGCGGCTTCGTTTTTGGCAAGGATAATGCCGTGGCGATCATCCACACTGCCGCAGACCGCCACCGGCAGCTCTTTCAGCTCAGGATGCTCCAGAAGCTCCACGGAGGCAAAAAAGCTGTTGCAGTCGCAATGCAGGATCCAGCGCTGATCCATGCCGGCACCCCCTTTCCGCATTCAGCCTGTGCGATACATTCAACTGTATATGTAATATATTATATTATAGACCCCTGAAATCCGCAAGGATATATTCTGCGGTTTGCTGCGGCGTCATATCCGTGCTGTCCACAGGGACAACTCCATCCTCATATTCCAGCAAGCGGTAAAAATAATCGATCCAGTATTCCGGCGTAATGCTTTTATGACAGGTACGGGTCTGACAGCGCTGCACCGCTGTGTCATATGCAGGCTTCAGCAAATAAAACCGGCTGCGCAGCCCACGGGCCGCAAAAAGCTCCCGATACTGTGCAAGATCCTCCGGATGTATGACAGTGGCCAGCACAAATTTATCCGTATACAGAGAAAGCCAGTCCAGCTCTTCAGCGATCTCATCCGCGAGCTGTCGGTAATCCACCTTTGCCCCATTCCGTTTGTACTTCGCCGACTGCAGAGCACAGTCACCGTCCACAGCCAGCCATCCCTGCTGCGCAAGCAGCTCCGCAACGGTGGATTTGCCGCTGCCGCAGGTACCTGTCAGCACAATAAGTTCGCCACCGCTGCAGCGGTGAGAAAGCTGCAGCGGCGCATGGCATTTCCGGCAGACGGGCCGGATCGGCGTATGACCGAAATTCTGCTTTCGCAAGGATACATCATACAGTTCCACCTGCGATTTATCCACCGCACCGCAATCCGGACAGGCGATCATAAAATCCTCTCCCTTTCGACCCATATTTTTTTACCATTATATCACAACATTATGGTGTTTTTCAACCGGTTCTTTGCCGTTGCGCCGCTGCATATGCATGGATAGATCAACAGGTTCCATTCAAGTGATGAAAAAGGAGGCTTCGGCAACGATGCAGAGAAAGCCTTTCCGGCAGGCGGTTTTTCTGGCGGCACTGTGTGCGGCGGGTGGGGGCACAGTGTATCTGTGCAGCCGTTTTGAGGGCTTTTCGCACCCGCTGGCTATGCCGCTTGTGCTGGGCGGTGTATGTGCTGCCGCATGGTTTTTATATCTGCTGGTATAGTCTTTTGCGAAGCAAACAAAAAGGGGGGAACCGCCGCAAGCTATCAAAGAACCGCTGTTAATGCAGACAAAAAAAGAAGCTGCCGCAAAATTGCGGCAGCCCTATCAAATTCGATTTGCCGGCCCAGATTTGACCGGCGTTTTGTTTTTTGCGAAGCCGAAAGCATCAAATGCTGCAGACAATCCCTGCCGAACAGCCCGATCTGACAGCAGCGGAGAATACCGGCAGGATCAGAATTCCTCGATATACTCCCGGCCCTCGTACCAGTCGATCATATTGAGCACCAGCATATTCCAGTTCTGGAAGCCGGGATTGACCACGGGCTTTGCATCGTCGGGGGAATAGTATTCGTGCATGGCGCCGTGGGCCAGCACATCCTCGCCGAACATTTTGATGGTGCGCTCGCACAGCTGGCGGGCATCCTCTGTATAGCCGTACTTCACAAGACCCCGGAAGGTGAGATAGTTGGAAATGCCCCACACCGGTCCCAGCCAGCAGGAGGGATTGTTGGAAGCCACGATACGGTACATTTTCTCCTGCGGGGAGAGCGTACGCACGCCGCCTTCGCAATTGAAGCTTTTGGGATCGCGGTAACGCTCCACCACACGGGCGGCCTGCTCCGGGGTGGCAACACCCGCCCACAGCGCAAGGAAACCGCTCCAGGTATCGATGCGCTGGATCAGACAATCCCAGTGGCGGGGCATGCCCTTGTGGAAAAATTCACCGCCCGAAAAATCCACCGGACGCATATCCAGCGACACATTGTAGAAGAACCCGTCGCGTTCATCCCAGCAATGGGTACGGATGGCCCGCACCAGCTTTTCACGCTCCTCGCGGTAAATAACACCGGAGGCGGGCCTGCCCAGACGCTCACACAGGTACGCCATAGCCTCCAGCTCCCGCACCATCAGGCAGTTGAGATAGATGGAGCCGGCAGAGCCGTCGGGCCGGTAGAAGATGGCGGGATCGTTATCCACACCGATCATCTTATCCGTCTGCCAGTAGAAAAGGCCGGTGGACTTATGGCGGTGGTGATTCAAATAATTGTTGATGAAATACTGCAGCTTGGGGAAATGCTCCCGCAGCCATTCGGCATCACCGCCGTCCTGCCGCACAAGAAACGCGGCGTGCTGGGCGATGATGGGCTTGTGCATATTCTCTTTGTAGATATCGCCCGCGCGCAGGAATTCCGGCTCACCGGAAGTACGGTTCACTGTGATGGGCATAAAGCCGCTGGAATCGGTGAAATACAGGTAATCCAGCACGCAGCCGTATTCGTAAGGGCGGGATTCCTGCAGATCAATGCTGCCGTCCTTCAGGATCTGGCGCAGTGCCACATTGGTGAAATAGGAATCCCAGTCCCACAGGCAATCCATATAGGAAGCCGAGCCCGGGGTGAGAAAGCCGTAGGGAAATCCGCCGCCGCTTTCGCGGAACATCCCGCGGTAATCGCTCTGGATATAGCCGCGCAGCGCATCGATGTATTTTTGCATATAAACCTCGCAGTGTGTCCGTGCTTCAAGGAGAAGCGGCGCTGTTTTACAATTCGCAGCGCCGCTTCCACTCAGAAAAGTTTACTCGTAATCCTCGATGCGCCACTCGTCGTGCCAGTCCATGTAGACCATGCCGTTCGGGTGTTCGGGGGTGGGCTCCTCAAAGCGCAGCGGCAGCCAGACATATTCCGAAACGCTCAGGTTGAATTTGGGACGCTCCGCCATGCGCTTGAGCAGCGCGGGGTCGGCATCCGGCAGATCGCGCTCGGGATGGAAGCCCTTTTCAAAGGCCAGATGGATCTGCTCATAGGGCCAGTGCATATCGTCCGGCAGCCAGCGGTCGGCCACGGCAATATACAGATCCTTTTTGCCCTGCACCTTAAAGACAGAGGACACCTGTGAATGCCAGCTGGTACGGCTCTCATCCCCGGGGCAGGGATCGCCCAGCACGGTATAGGGGCCGTGCCAGGTATCGGCCACAGCGACCTCGGAGGGATTGGGGAAATAGCCGGTGGTGCCGGAGGTGAGCAGATAATGCTTGTGATCACGCACGAAATGTGCGGTGGCTTCGCGCACAAAGGGCGGGCCGGACTTGGGGAAATGAGTGGAATAATAGCCGGTGACATCAGTATAATCGTCGGTCAGATCGGCGATGATGGTCTCGGAATGCACACGCTCGAACATATAGTAGGCCTTGCCGTCCGGCGCGACCACCAGATCGAAATCGCCGGCACTCATGCCCAGCGGCTGCAGCCCCTCCCGCACGATGGTATACGGGCCGAGGAAATCATCCGCCGTCATGACGGTCTCATCCTGAATGCCGTTGGGGTGCATAATCTTCAGCCACGCCACATATTTTTTGGTGCGGGCATTGTAGATGATGTGGGGGCGGTCCACCTTGGAGCTGGGGCTGAGGGTGGAATCGGGGTTTTCCAGATCCGGCGGAATGATCAGACCGCAATCCTCCCAGTTATACAGGTCCTTCGATTTATACGCCCGCACGCCCCAGTGCCACAGGGTGTTGGTGCCGTCGGTTTTCTCCTTGTTTTCGCCGTAAAAATAATAGGTACCGTCAATGTAAATCACCGAGCCGCCGTGTGCCTGAATGCGCTTGCCATTGGTATCCAGCCAGGGCTGGCCGGGACGGATGGAATCGTACATACTGCTTTCTCCTCTTTTGCGGGGAACTGCTGCAAAATTGCAGCTGCAAAATTGCAGCAACTCCGTCAAATTTGATTTGGTATCCCACTCAGGGCCGCCCCAAATGCGAGACTCATTTTGGCTCTATAAGAGACAAAACTATCAAATATTGCGCGGAAGGAGCTGTTGCAAAATTGCAGCAGCTCCGTCAAATTTGATTTGGCGGCCCAGACAGAGCCGCCATTTTGGCTCTTACAGAGCCAAAATCATCAAATATTGCAGCAAATTCCTACGGAATTTACACGCGAAACAAAATTTCGCGTGTGGCGTGTTGTAAAATTTTCATTTTGCAACACGCCCTTCCGTTTTTCCTATGTTTGCTCAGCAGCCGCCGAACAGCACGCTGTTGACGATGCTCTCCAGATACTCCTGACGGCCGGAACCGGGCAGCGCGGGGGCGCCCATGGCCTCGGCACGGGCAGCCAGCTCCTCCAGCGTGGTCTCGCCGGCGCGGATCTTTGCGCCGATGCCTTCGCTGTAACTGGCGTAGCGCTCCTTGATGAAAGCATCGATGCGGCCATCCTCGATCAGCTTCGCAGCCTTGATCAGGCCCAGAGCAAAGGCATCCATGCCCAGAATATAGGCGTGGAACATATCCTCCACCGTGTAGGAAGGACGGCGGTTCTTGGCATCGAAGTTGAAGCCGCCGGTCAGGCCGCCGGCCTTCAGCACCTCGTACATGCACATGGTGGTCTCGTACACATCGAAGGGGAACTCATCGGTATCCCAGCCCAGCAGGTAATCGCCCTGGTTGGCATCGATGGAGCCCAGCATACCATTGATAGCGGAGATGCGCAGATCGTGCTGGAAGGTGTGGCCGGCCAGCGTGGCGTGGTTGGCCTCGATGTTCATCTTGAAATCCTTATCCAAACCGTACTGACGCAGGAAGCCGATGGCGGTGGCGGCATCGAAATCGTACTGATGCTTCATGGGCTCCTTGGGCTTGGGCTCGATGTAGAAATCGCCGGTGAAGCCGATGGAGCGGCCGTAAGCCACAGCCATCTTCATCAGATTGGCGATATTTTCCTGCTCAAACTTGACATCGGTGTTCAGCAGGGTCTCATAGCCTTCGCGGCCGCCCCAGAACACATAGCCCTTGCCGCCCAGCTTGACGGTGATATCCAGTGCCTTCTTCACCTGTGCGGCGGCAAAGCAGTACACATCCGCACTGTTGGTGGAGCCTGCGCCGTTCATGAAGCGGGGATTGGAGAACATATTGGCGGTGCCCCACAGGCACTTGATGCCGGTGGCATTCATCTTCTCCAGAATGTAGTCGGAAATCTCGTCCAGACGGCGGTTGGTCTCCTTGATGTCATCGGCCTCGGGCACGATATCCACATCGTGGAAGCAGAAATAGTTCACGCCCAGCTTCTGCATGAACTCAAAGCCGGCATCCACCTTGGCCTTGGCATGCTCCATGGAGCCCTTTTCGCAGCCGAAGCTCTTATCAGCGGTGTCGCGGCCGAACATATCGGTACCGGCAGCGCACAGGTTGTGCCACCAGGCCATGGCAAAGGGCAGATGCTCCTTCATGGGCTTACCCATGATGACACGGTCAGCATCGTAATACTTGAAAGCCAGCGGATTGGCAGAGGCGGGGCCTTCGTAGGGGATCACGGGGATATTCTTGAAGATCTCAGACATAACATATTCTCCTTTTTATAGCATTGTATGATATTGCGAATGTCTTTTACAGACAATTTGGAACCGTTGGCAAGCCTTTACAGCACCGTTTCCGCAATGTGCAGCCACCGGTCGGCCATCAGCTGATGCCCCACCACCGTGGGATGCACACCGTCCCAATTCAGGTAGGATGCGGGCACCTTTTTGGCCCCTTCGTCAAAAAGATCCTGAAACGGCACATAGGTGACATTGTATTTTGCGGCGAGGGCGGGCAGCGCCTGCTGCATCATGGCGACACGGCGGCGGTATTCCAGCTTTTCCTCTTCCGTTCTTTTGCTGCCGTACGGAAAATCCGCCTCGCAGACCGGATGAGGGATCCCTTCGTACTGTTTTTCCCTGATATCCATCCAGAAGGGTTCGCACAGGAAGAAAGAAACCTCCGGCAAAAGGGCAAAGGTATCCTGCAGGATCATTTCCACGGTGTTCACATACTTGCGCAGCGCCTGCTCCGCCGGCATGGCAAGATTGTGACTGATATCGTTGATGCCGACGAGAAGATTGATGACCGTCGGCTTATAGACAAGCACATCTTTCGCCCACCGGGAATAGACCTTTTGCGAGGTATCGCCGGATACACCCTTATTCACAAACAGCGGCTGCATTTCCAGATTATCCGCCGCCAGTCTGCCGGCGATATGCTCCTGAAAGCCGTGGCCCATGATATGATTCATATCCATGGACAGCCCCCGCCCGCCGTCGGTGATGGAATCACCGGCAAAAAGGATGATTTCCTGCTTTTGGAATTTGATCATGCCGTTTCTCCTTTTGCGGTCTGCCCGATAAGCAGACGGCCCGTCTTACTGAAGCACCGGGAACAGCTCTTTGAGCGCGGGATAGATCTTTTTGAACTGCTGATAACGGGCCTCATATTTTGCAGCAAGGGCGGGATCGGGGCTGACGGTGGAGGATATCTTCACGATGGCATCGGCAGCGGCCTGTACGCTTTCATAAGCACCGCAGCCCACCATGGCCAGCATGGCACCGCCCATGCCGGGCCCCTGCTCACTGGCGGGGCATTCCAGCGTGATATTCAGCACATTTGCTATGATGGTCTTCCAAAGCGGACTTTTGGCGCCGCCGCCGCAGATGCGGGAGGAATCGATGGCGATGCCCACGCTGCGGGCGACTTCGACGGAATCGCGCACGGCAAAAGCCACACCCTCCAGCACAGCCTGTACCAGATCGGCGCGGGAGGTATCCATCGTCATGCCTATGAAGCAGCCGCGGGCATCGGTATCGTTGATGGGGCTGCGTTCGCCCATCAGGTAGGGCAGGAAGTACACATGGTTCTCACCCAGCTTTGCGGGATCGATGGCGGCCTGCTCGGCGGCATGATCGCCGGTGCCCAGGATCTCCTCCAGCAGCCACTTGTTGCAGCTGGCGGCGGAAAGCACCACGCCCATCAGATGCCAGCCGCCATCCGCATGGGCAAAGGCGTGCAGCGCATTGTTGGGATCCACTCCGAAGGTCCTGCTGGAAACAAACACCGTACCGGAGGTGCCAAGGCTGATGTTGCAGCCGCCCTGTCCCACAACGCCGGTGCCGACGGCAGCCGCGGCATTATCGCCGGCGCCCGCCACCACCTTGACCCCGGCGGGCAGACCCAGCGCGGCGGCCACCTCGGGCAGGACGGTGCCGATGACCTCGAAACTTTCATACAGTGCGGGCATCTGCGCCTCGTTTACACCGCACAACTCCAGCATTTCAGCGCTCCAGCATTTATGCTCCACATCCAGCAGCAGAATGCCGGAGGCATCGGAATAATCGCAGGCGTGCACACCGGTGAGCAGATAGTTGATATAATCCTTGGGCAGCATGATCTTTGCGATCCTTGCAAAGTTCTCCGGCTCGTTTTCCCGCATCCACAGGATCTTGGGTGCGGTGAAGCCGGCAAAGGCGATGTTGGCGGTGCAGCGGGAAAGCTCCGCCTTGCCAACCGTCTCATTCAGGTATTCCACCTGCTTTGCGGTGCGGCCGTCGTTCCACAGAATAGCGGGACGGATGACCTCATCCGCGGCATCCAGCACCACCAGACCGTGCATCTGACCTGCAGTGCCGATACCTTTGACCTCATTGGCATCAAAGCCTGCCAGCAGCTCCGGCATGCTTTCGCACACGGCGCGCCACCAGTCGGCGGGGGCCTGCTGGCTCCAGCCCGGCGCGGGGAATTCCAGCGGGTACTCCCGGCCGGCCGTATTCAGAATGGCGCCGGTCTCATCCATCAGCAGCAGCTTGGTGGAGGAGGTACCCAGATCGATACCGATATACAGTGACATAACGATCACATCCTTTCCTAGGTTACATTATAATAAAAACACATGGGACTTTCTTTGACAAATCCGCTGTTTTATTGGACTATTTTGCTGTTTGTTTTAATTTCAGCATTTTGGACAGTGCAGAGACTGCATCTTTGTACAAAACAGCAAAACACCGGACTGCGGCGCAAAACAAAGCCGGAGCCGCCGTCTGGGGCGCAGCAGCTCCGGTATGTCATTCTTTATACAGCCGACGCAGCAGAGCAAGACTCTCCTCTGCGGTACAGATGCGCTCCACAGAATGCAGGCTGCGCCGTGCGGCATGGCCGGTCCGGCCGGCGTGTCCGGCGCGGCGGTATTCCTCCGGCGTCAGACCGTACTGCTGGCGGAAGGCGCGGGAAAAATACCGGTAATCGGAAAAACCGGCGGCCACGCATACATCCAGCAGGCGCATATCCGTTTCGGCGATCAGGTGACGGGCACTGGAAAAACGCACCGCAGCCACCAGTTCCTGAAAGGTCATGTTGGCAGTCTGGCGGATAAAATGGGAAAGATAGCTCAGGGAGCAGCCCTCCTGCTCGGCCAGCAGGGCAAGGCTGGGCTTGCGCATATAGTTTTCATCCACATAGTGCAGAATGCGCTGCAGGCGGGCATTGCGCCGGTCGGTGGCGGCGGCCTCTTCCCGGGTGAGGATGCGCACCGTCAGCCGTGTGAGCAATGTATGCAGCACAAGGCTGCACTGTCCCAGACAGAACAGCTCATAGTGCTGTGCGCGCAAAAAATAGCTCTCGGCTGCGGCAAACAGAGCCGTGCACAGCCCTTGCAGTTCTTCTTCATTCAACGCCTGATGCGGGCAGCGCTGCTCCAGCGCCATGGCCGGCAGTGCAGGATACAGCTGCGGCGAAAGCTGCAGGCAAAGAAATGTACCATTCTGTCCGTCGGTACGGAATTCGTGGATCTCGTTGGGGGCAAACAGGATCATCTGGCCCGGTGCAAGCGCATAGGCCTGCTGCCCGCAGCTGACCTCCAGCGTACCCTCCAGCAGCCACAGCAGCTCCCATTCGGGGTGGCAGTGGGGCGTTCGGTGCTCCACGGTATTCAGAAAAAAGGTCAGACCCTCCATCTGACAATGGCGGATGATCTCCACCTCATTCACGGGCTCGTCCCCTCCTTTCCTGTGATCTATGCACTCTTTCAGCGGGGCAGCTGCCATGTACGGCTCTCCCCCGCGGCAAGCTTCACCTCGCCGCAGTCTGTGCCGCACACCTGCAGCCGGGTATCCAGCGGGCGGGCGGCGTGCACCGTCACGCTGACGGCATCCGTCTGCCAGCGGATATCCGCCGTACCGCCGGGGAAGCAGATCCCCTGCACACAGCCGGCGGCAAGCCTTGCGGGAAGCGCGGGCAGCACGGCAAGGGCATCCGTTTGCCAGCGGAACAGCATCTCCTGCACGGCACTCACGGCACCGAAAGCGGCGTCCAGCTGAACAGAAGCTTCCTTCCAGTCCAGCGTCATACCCATGTGCCGCCAGTCGTTGTGCACGGTGAGCAGCGAGGGATGTACCACGCTCTTTGCCATGATATCCAGACATTCGGCCGCCTTTTCCGCCTCGCCGAAGCGGGCATAGATGTTGGCCATATGGGTGAGCGACCAGCCGGACTGGCTGCCCAGCACACGCAGCTGCACCGCGCGGCGAAAAGCCTCGAACAGCTGCGGCTCACGGCTGGCAGTGACCTCACAGCCGGGGAACACCGGATAGATGTGCGAGAGGTGACGGTGGTGATAGTTATCCTTCAGCTGCGGGTGTACCCACTCCTTCACCGCCCCGTCCTCATTGACGGTATAGGCGGGGATGGCATCCCGCAGTGCGCGGAAGTCTCCCGCCTCGTCCGCATACATTCCGGTGCGGGCAATGCCCTCCAGCAGGTTGGTAAGGAGCTCCTTCATGACAGCCAGATCCATCACGGCATTTTCCACGGCGGGACAGTTGTGACCGGAGGCGGAATATGTATCTGCACCCATCAGATTGGATGGGGTGTTTTCGGGTGAAACGGAGGGATACAGCCGCACCCTGCCCTCTTTCAGCACCGCGTAGTCCTGATAAAAGAGCGCCGTCTCGTACATAAAGGGCAGGATCTGCTGCCGCAGCAGCTGCTCATCGCCGGTATACAGGTAGTATTCCCAGAAGTGACGGCTCAGCCAGCCGGCACAGCTGATCCAGTTGACGATGACGGTAACAGGGATACAGGCGCCGCCCACATTGGGAGTGGTATAGGCGGAGATCCAGATGCCCCGCATACCGAAGATCTTCCGCGCACATTCGCGGAAATCCGGCAGCTTTTGCATATAGTGGCGCAGCAGCGCGGGCATGGCATAGGAAAGCCCGCCCGCCAGTGTATGCCAGTAGGTCATCTCCACATTTTCGTTGGCCACAAACTGACACCAGGGCAGATCATCCTCGCCGTGCCACAAGCCGTACAGCGGCACAGGATTGCCGTTTTCCGCCGCGGCAGAGATGAACAGATACCTTCCAAAGCGCCACAGACGCTCGATCAGCGCGGGGGATGCCTGCCCGTCATAGGCCTCGTCCAGCAGACTTTCGTTGCTGCGGGCATGGTCGACATCCGGGGCAAGCTCGATATTCACCGCATCGTACAGCGGCGTGTGCAGCGCGGTGTGGCGCTGCAGCAGCATTTCATAGCTTTGACCGGCAAATTCCTCCAGCGAAAGCGCAGAGCCGTGGGAGGCACAGCGCACCAGCACCAGCTGCTCGGTTCCGGTCACCTCCAGCGCGTCACCCTTCACTTCAGCGGTGCAATCACCGGAGACTCTCACATTGACGGCAGATCCGCCGTCCGCCGCCGCAGCGGTAAAGCCATCGGCTTCAAAGCTGCACTGCCCTGCACCGGCAAAGAAATCAAAGCTGTAGCGCACGGTGAAAGGCCGTTCGGCGCAAAGGCGCAGCACGGCGATATCGTCCGCACGGGAGATAAACATCTGCCGGCGGTGGAGACAACCCTCCAGTTCAAATTCCACAAAAGCCTCGGCGGTACGCATATTCACGCCGCGGCGGTAGCGGCGAAATACACTGCCGGGGGCAAAGCTGATGTTCAGCCAGCCCATCGGGGCGGGACATTCCATGCCGCAGTGATAGCCGCGCTCCATCAACGCGGTGCGCAGATTATCCTGATTGGCAGCGGCATAATCCCCCGCATCCATGCTGCGGCGCATTTCGGCAAATACATCCGAAACATCCGGAATGGCGTTGCCGGGATCCCCGTGATGCCACAGATCAAAGCGGTTGAACTGGATACGCTCTTCGGCGATCGCGCCGGGGATCAGTGCGCCGGTCAGACCGTTGCCAAGGGGCATCGCCTCGCGCCACTGCTCGCCGAAGCAGGAAGCCGGGCGCTTCAATGTATAAATATGCCGGTTCATATCTTCTCCTTTTTCTTCCGGGTTCTACTTCTTTTTCTGCGCCGCAGACAGTTATTTTACCCGCAGCTCGTGCACACGGTGCTTTTCAGCCATGCGAAGCAGCGCTTCGGCTTCCGGCTGCGAGGCGGCGCCGGTAACAATGAACAGTTTTTCCGAGCCGAGCGCGTCCAGCAGCGGCTCCACATCCTGCGCCTTGACCTCATTGAGCAGCACCGTCTTGTCGGCAGCCTGTATCTTTTTGAACACATCGATGTAGTGCATATAACCCGGCTGCCCCACCACGCTGGTCCACTGGATCACACCGATGCCCGGCACCGAGAGGATATCATCCAGATGGCGCAGCTGTGCGCAGCCATCCAGATGGTACAGCGCATGATCCAGATGCTGCGAACAGACCTGCAGCTCCGGCAAAAAGAACCGCTTGAACATTTCATTGGAAACATTCACCGAAAGATCGCACTGCAGGTGATGGAAATTGCCCGGCGCCCACATGGAGAGCCAGCCCACACAGCTGCCGCCGTCGTTGATATCGCACAGATGCTCATACAGCAGATCCGTGCTGCGCCGCCAGCCATCGATGACCGCATCCCGCGCAGCCTCCACCGCTTCGGGCTCGGTGATCATATCCATCAGCATCTCCTCACCGTCACGCAGCGAGCCCAGCACATCCATGCTGCCGGTGTTATCCGGAATCGCCACCATGAATTTGCCCTTGCCGTGAGCGGTGAGGTAATCCGCTGCGGCCAGCTGCGCCTGCAGGATGGGGTTGCTCTCATCATAAACAAGGCCGTGGTCCGTGATATCGTCAATGATGGGATCGTACCAGACGGTGGTGGGCATCACCACCGGCTTTGCGCCGAAATAGGCGGCGTGGCCTGCGGGGCCGTACATCAGCCATGCCCGTGGATAGGATTCGCCTCCATAGAAAGTGTGGGCCATCACCTCTTCGCTCAGCTTCAGCAGAGCTTCGGGGTCATGCGGCTCGTGCTGGAAAAAATGCTCTGCTGGCCAGCCGCCCTCGCGCAGATACCGGTCGTAGCGGGCGAAGAAATCCTCGCTGCCGGGGCGCGGTGCAGTGACGGAAATACAGCAGCGGTCCAGCGTTTCACCCTGCCACAGAGCCTCGAAACGTTTCCTTGAAGCTTCCCAATCCTCTTTATAATACATGATTTTTCCTCCGTATGTGCTTTTTTATCGCAAAGACCGGCTTTGTCCGTTCAGACCACTCGACGGCCGCAGCTCAGCCGCGGCCCAGCTCCTTCAGCATGGCGCGAACATTGTCGTGGCCGCGCTTCAGTGCCGCCAGCATATCCTCTGCGCCGGCGGCATCCTGATCGATGACCAGCGTGCCGCGGAAACAGGGCAGACTGTCCAGACGGGAAAGGATGGCCTTTGTGGCGATGGAACCCTCGCCGGTGGCGGCAAAAGCTTCGGGCGGCATATTGGTGCGGCGGTAGCTGCCGTTCCGGTACTGCGCATAGACATCCTTCAGATGCAGCAAACCGATGTTCTGTGCGTATTTTTCCACAATGACCCGTTCATCTCCGGCCACGCCCGCCCAGCCGATATCCAGCTCCAGCAGAATATCGCCGTGGGTCAGTTCCAGAAAAGCATCCATGGCGGGAACGGTCTGCCCGTTATGACTTATGGATGTAAATTCATCGTCATGGTTGTGGTACAGAATGCGGCAGCCGCCGCCCGCGGTCAGCCGGCGCACTTCGTTCGCAAGCGCCGCCCACAGACGGACGGTTTCGGGCGAATCAAATACACCGCTGAGCACAAAATCCTGCAGACCGTATTTCTCCTGCAGCATCAGGATATCGCGGGCGATCTGCTGCGCGGCGGGGGCATCCAGCCCCACACCCGCCCCCACATGAGCGGACGGCATCGCCATGCCCAGCCGCTGCATGACGGAATAAAATTCCGGCAGCGTTTCAAAAGCAGGGGTGTTTTTGGCAGCATCCAGCTGTTTTTCCCGGAACAGGATCAGCGGCTCGACGGCATCGAAGCCAATGTCATGCAGCGCGTGCAGCGTGGCGCAGATATCCTGCTGCAGCTCTTTTTTCAGGCAAAAGGTCTGTGTGGCGATGCGGATCATACGGCGGCCCTCCCTACAGCGTATTATTCAAGGAAAGAATAGCACATTTTTTTGCAAAAGGCTATGACCTGTGTGAAAAATATCCCGGTCGGCGGCGGGATTTTTCAGCTTTCCGGCGGGCTGCGGCAGACTTTTCCCAAAAAAGAAAAAATATTTCAAAAAAGACTTGCAATTTTCTTTGACTTGTGGTAATATAATTAAGCGCTGTTCGGGATATATTCCGGGCGGTGTGATATCTGGGGGCGTAGCTCAGCTGGTTAGAGTATCTGCTTGACATGCAGGGGGTCAGTGGTTCGAGCCCACCCGTCCCCACCAGATAAAAAGCCAAGTCGAATTTCGGCTTGGCTTTTTTCGTTGCCTTTCGCCGGAAATGCGCCGCAGCCCGTTACCGGCAGGTAAAATGCAGCCTGACCGGTCATCCTGTTTTTGCGCCTCCCCGGACTAATTAACGCACATTTCGCAAAGTATGCCCAAATCCCGTCAAAACCTGTCTTGCACTTTCGGCGGTAATTCGATATAATAATTATGTATGGCTATATGAAAGCGGGTCAGTCACCCCTTCCGGCCAAATCGTAAAACACACTTTTTTGAGGAGGAATACACAATGGATCTTCTGGAAAGCATTGTCGGGCTGTTCAGCAATTTTGCTGATATCACCTGGCAGCAGATGGTCATGTGGATCATCGGCGGACTGCTGATCTATCTGGCCATTGCAAAGAAAATGGAGCCCAGCCTGCTGCTGCCCATGGGCTTCGGCGCCATTCTGGTCAACCTGCCCAACTCCGGCGCGATCAGCGAGCACGGCCCCATCACCGTGCTGTTTGAAGCCGGCATGAGCAACGAGCTGTTCCCGCTGCTGCTGTTCATCGGCATCGGCGCGATGATCGATTTCGGCCCGCTGCTGCAGAAGCCCTGGCTGATGCTGTTCGGCGCTGCCGCACAGTTCGGCATCTTTATCACCCTGGTGCTGGCGGGCTTCTTCTTCCCGCTGCGCGATGCCGCCTCCATCGCCATCATCGGCGCTGCGGACGGCCCCACCGCCATCTTTGTCGCAAACCAGCTGAAGAGTGAATATTTAGGCGCCATCATGGTGGCGGCATACAGTTATATGGCGCTGGTACCCATCGTACAGCCGCCTGTCATCAAGCTGGTCACCAGCCAGAAGGAGCGCCGCATCCGCATGGCCTACTCCGCCGGCAAGGTCTCCAAGCTGACCCGTATTCTTTTCCCCATCGTTGTCACCGTCATCGCCGGTCTGGTCGCTCCCGACAGTGCCGCGCTGGTGGGCTTCCTGATGTTCGGCAATCTGCTGCGTGAGTGCGGCGTGCTGAACGCTCTGTCCGATACCGCACAGAATGTGCTGGCCAACCTGATCACCATTCTGCTGGGTCTGACCGTGGCCGCCCGCATGACCGCCGCGGAATTCGTCAAGCTGGATACCCTGCTGATCCTGGCTCTGGGTCTGTTCGCCTTTGTATTCGACACCGTGGGCGGCGTTCTGGTGGCCAAGCTGATCAACATTTTCCTGCCTGCCAACAAGAAGCTGAACCCCATGATCGGCGCTGCAGGCATCTCTGCCTTCCCCATGAGCGGCCGCGTCATCAACCAGATGGGCCTGAAGGAAGACAACCAGAACTTCCTGCTGATGTATTCCATCAGTGTCAATGTTTCCGGCCAGATCGCCAGCGTGGTTGCCGGCGGTATGCTGCTGGGCCTTGTGAGCAAACTGGTCTAAGGAGGTACGGATTATGCTGTCTCAGACTCTTTCCATCATGGTCGTGGGCTGGCTTGGCGTATTCGTCGTGATCGGTGTTGTCGTCGGCGTGGTATACGCGCTGAACGCCCTGACCAATAAATAAGCCACCCTGTATATTAACTGAAAAGAAGAGCCTGCCGCGCTGCGGCAGGTTCTTTTTTATCGGACAGCCGCATCTTTGCAACGGCAAAACCCGGAACGCGAGCTGTTCCGCATCAAAAAATACTGCCGGCGGCTGCATTGCATCTTGTATCCCGGGCGGTGAAAAGCTATAATAAAAATGCAGAACGGCTTGCGCGGCACACCGTGAGCAATGCCGTCAAAGGATTTTTTCAAGGAGAAGAAGACAATGAGCAAAAAGGTACTGATCTTTCAGGGTGGCTGGGACGGTCATGAGCCGCAGCTGGTTTCCGCCCGCTTTGGCCGCATTATGGAAAACGAGGGCTACAGCGTGGAGATCTACGATACGCTGGATTGCCTTGCCGACCGCGAAAAGCTGTGTGAATACGATCTGATCGTCGCCTGCTGGACGGGCGGCACGATCCCGCCGGAATATACCCGCAATGTTTCGTATGCGGTGGGCCGCGGCACCGGTCTGGCCGGCTGCCACGGCGGTATGTGCGATTCCTTCCGCAACGATACCGAATGGCAGTTCATGACCGGCGGCCAGTGGGTGAGCCATCCCGGCGGCGACGGTGTGGAGTACACGGTCAATGTGATCCACGGCGCCAATCCCCTGACCGAGGGCATCGAGGATTTCCCCGTCAAGAGCGAGCACTACTATCTGCATGTTGACCCCGCTATCGAGGTGCTGGCCACCACCCGCTTCCCGCTGGTGCACTATTACCACATCTCCAACAAAAAGATCGATATGCCGGTGGTGTGGACCAAATACTGGGGCAACGGCCGCGTATTCTACAATTCGCTGGGTCACCACGACGATGTGTTCGTCAATTCTCCCAATGCGCAGGAGCTGATGCGCCGCGGTATGCTGTGGGCCGCCGCGGGCAAGGATTATGTGCAGGAGCACGGTCTGACCACCGAGCGCTTTGAGAACAACGCCAAAATGTACTGATCCTGCTGCAAAAAGCCGGAGGCGCTGCACTGCTGCAGCCCTCCGGCTTCTTTGTGCGATTACGGGAGCATATATCCTTATTCGACACAGCTGCCGGGCGTTCACCGCCGCGCCTTTCAGCACTGTGCGGGGATGAATTTGTCGCTCTCCTGCCGATCCAGCAGATCGATGGCGCGCCCGAAGAGCTTATCCACACCGGCAAAGCCGTCGCGGCCGTGGGCGTCCAGACGCCTGACCCAGCGGTTTGCGATGGCCTGCGGGCTTTTATCCTGCCAATCGGGGCCGTCCATATGATGAAAATGGGTGGTGGAGACGATGATAAAGCCGAAATCCTTCCAGCGCGCCTTATCCACGCCCACGGTATCGATGCTGTCGGTGTCGGTCTCACAGCCAAACAGGAACTCCACCTCCGGATCCTGCGGCAGCGGCAGCGATTGGGCGATGTGATCGAAATTCTGTTTTTCGTACCACCAGTTCACCGCTGTATCACAGGGGATGCCGGCCTCCCAGTAGTGGTCGGTGATGCAGATGCGCTTCAGGCCACGCTCCTTTGCGCACCGCAGAATGGCAGCCGGCGTCTGGCCCTTATCCTGCGAGCAGACGGAAAGGCGGGTATGGATGTGCAGATCGTTGTCGATAATGTACTTCATCGTGTTCTCTCCTTTTTACAGCAGCGAAAAAGCAGGGGCCTCCGGCTACAGTATGCCACGAAAAAAACCCCTGTCAACCCCCGAAAGCAGCTGTGCTGCAGGCTTTTCGCGCTTGTCAGCTGCCGGCGGCTGTGCTATACTGAAATCAAAAGAACCGCTTTACGGGAGGCTGCTTATGAAGATCCGACAGCTGCGGCAGGATGGCCGCATCACCCTTGGCATCGAAACTGCGCAGGGCATTGTGGATGTATCCGCGGAGGCCGCCCGCCGCGGTCTTTCCGCGCCGCAAACCGTGCCGGAGCTGATCGGCGCGGGCGAAGCCGGGCTGCAGCTGCTGGCACAGCTGGCGCAGGGCGCGGCCTGCTTTACCGATGCGCCCGCCGCACCGGCGGTGACCGGCAGCGGCAAGATCCTGTGCATCGGGCTGAACTACCGGCAGCACGCAAAGGAATGCGGCCTGCCGCTGCCGCCCGCGCCGGTGGTATTCAGCAAATATGCCACTGCACTTGCCGCCGACGGCGACCGCATCCGGCTGCTGCCGGAATACCGCGAGTACGATTACGAGGCGGAGCTGGTGGTGATCATCGGCAAGGCCGCCCGCAATGTCAGCGCCGAGGAGGCCCTTGACTACGTATTCGGCTACACCTGCGGCAACGATCTTTCCACCCGTGATCTGCAGTTTGCCCGCGGCGGGCAATGGGATCTTTCCAAAAATCTGGACGGCTTCGCCCCCATCGGCCCCTGCGTTGCCACGGCAGAGGAGCTCGACCCCGCCGATGTGCGCATTTCCAGCCGCGTGAACGGCGAGCTGCGGCAGGATGCGCGCACCTCGGATATGATCTTCTCCGCGGCGCAGATCATCGCCGATCTTTCCCGCCATCTGACCCTGATGCCCGGCGACCTGATCTTCACCGGCACGCCCCACGGCGTGATGCACGGCTACCCCGCCGACGCCAAAAACTGGCTGAGATCCGGCGACACGGTGGAAATCGAGATCGAAGGCATCGGCACCCTGCGCAATACGCTGTATTGAGGGGAAAGAAGTACTGCTCACGATCGCGGTCGGCGATACCGTCACAAAAAAGCACTGCTGTGCGAGATGAGCCGCCTGCAGCCGCCGCACCGCAGCATTTGCGACACAGACTATATAATTTACACTCCACCGGATCAAACAGGTTCCGGCAGTAAAACAAATCAAGGGCAAGGAGGACACGCTATGCTCGATTACGAAAACATTCGGCTAATCAGTTCTGATATCAAACAAACTTATGTGGCTTACCGTAAAAATGGATACTCACGTGTCGATGCAATTGCCAGAATTCACGAGGAAAATGCGTGCGCATTAGAGGATGACGATGACCGCATTGCGGTGCTTGCTGGTGTCACTACGGCTCTTTGTTCCAAAAATGAAATGACCGACGATTATGCGTCCATCGTTTTACAGGAAATGCATAAATCTTATAAAGATGAGGATCTCGATACCAAATCGCGTAAATTCCTTTTGAAAATTGAACAGCAGTTATCCGATCGAAGTTTCTACGGGGATGAGTTTGCGTATAAAAAGACGCGGCATTATGTGCCGGACTGGCAAATCGGTGATACATTCGCGCATACGATAACCCATCCTGTAGCAGATGAACTGGGTATCAGCGGCTGGGTTATCCTCATTCACAAAATTGATGAATTTGTGGATGATTTTGAAGATCACCGTCAAATGGTACTTGTTGCACTATGCCCTCCGGATAAAGTTCCCTCCAATAAAGAAGATCTTGAAGTTCTTGGTTTCCTCCCTATGTTTGAGCACGACAATGGATTTGAATATCTGGCACAAATCGAAATAAAAAGCAAACGGGCTGAAAATGGATTTGAACTTTTAAAAATCGGCTGTTTCCCGGGAGTTTCTCTTCCTGACGATTATTGCGATACCTCTCCGTTAACAGCAATGCCTCTGTTTGGAAAATCAAAGTTTGATGTCGATCGCCCCAGCTTCGAAAAGCAAATATGTCTCCTATACAAAAGATTCACACGTCCGAACCCCCGAACAGCTTGGTGGTTATAAAATACAAAGGTTGTGTTCTTTCCGCATATCTTACAAAAACCGGCCGTCCGGCGGGGTGCTTCCCTGTGCCGGACGGCCGGTTTTCATCATTCGTTTTTTGCAGTGCGTCCGCAGGTCAAGCCTTTGCACTCTGCTCTGCTTTTTGCAATGCCTTGGATACATTTTTTCGGTTCATGCTTGCTTCGGACAGCGCCAGCAGCCAGACAAGATCCATGGCCGCCGTCAGCAGATAGCTTTTTGAGAAGACGATCCCGAGAACAATGCTCAAAACCAACAAAGCCAAAAGAACAATGTTTACCATCGACAGGATGCGCAGCGTTTTTTTGTGAAGCTGCACGAGCTCCTGAACATAGGCATTTTCCGCAGGGATCGATTTTTCGCAGCGGAGAGAGCGCTGCGATATGTAAAAGTAAAGCCGGATCCCTCCCGCAATAATAGCGGCAGCCGCCACGATCAAAGCGGCATAAATCAGCCAGATCGGCTGCCAGACATGCTCCATGCTCAGCAGCTTCCGTATGATGGCGTTCACTACGCGGTTCAGCACGATCAGCGGCTTTGCCAGCACGCCGCCCAGCAGCAGAATCAAAAATGTATAGGCGTCCTTGTTTTTTGCATCGGAGAGCAAATAGAATACCTCACTGCAGGTATCATAGATGACTCTCCCCTTCGGCACGGGCTTTCCCATGACGATCTGCGTTTTTGAACCGAGATCAACAAACCGGATCTTCATTGCCGTATCAACCTCCTGTGATTTGCCGATACGGTTTATTTATACTCGAACTCACCCAGAGAGGCATTCAGGATGTAATCGCTGCGGAACTCCTGCATACGGGCCATATGGGGCTGGCCGATGTGGATCTGCTGGTGCTCTTTGGTCTGCCACTGCTCGATGAGCAGCAGTTCGTCTGGATCCCGCTGCGAATAATAGTATTCGTATTTCAGACAGCCGTCCTCATCGCGGATCGCCTGCAGAATGCCGGTCTGCTCCATCTTTTCCACAAATCCCTCCCGCTTGCCGGGCACACAGTGAAATTTGACAAAAATCGCGTACATGGCAAAAGCCTCCTTTTTGTAATTCCTCTTACTTTGATTATAACCGCCGCGCCGCCGGATTGCAATCCCTTTCCTGCCGTACACGCGGCACAAACAGAGCTTCTCAGGGCTTTTGCACAGAATGCTCTGCCCTGAATTTTGCAGGGGATAAGCCGGCGTTTTTCTTAAATGCGGTCGAAAAATAGTTGGTATCCGCAAAGCCGCAAAGAAGCGCGATGTTACCGACCGGCAGATTGGTGGTAAGCAGCAGCTTTTCCGCCTGTTTGATCCGCAGATCGTTTATATACTTTTTTACAGACCGGCCGGTATACTCCCGGAACAAATGCGAGACGGTGGATTCCGAGCATGCGCAGGCATCCGCAATGCTCCTTAAGGTGATATCCTGCATTATATTTTTTTGGACAAAGGCCAATATGGAATCAAAGGTTTTGCTTTTGGATTCCTGTGCCGGAACATTGCCGATCGTGATCTGTAAAAGCGACAGCATATGACACAGGGGCCTGATCAGCGTTTTCAATTCGCTCATATCTTCTTTTTCGTGTATCAGGCCCTGTTCGTATACCGTGAAAAGCTCCGCTTTTTCAAAGCAGTATTCGCCCGACAGGCGGTTGATCCGTTCTGCCGCTTTTTCTTTATCGATCCCGTAGCCGCCGACACTTATAAAGGTCTTTTCATCAACATAGAACACATATTCCTCGACCCCCGCCCAGCACATACCGAACCGGCAATCATTATTGCATGCGTTAAATACATTCTGCTGGGATCGTATACACCGCTTCCAAGCTTCATCCTTTGTCTTTATAAATGTGCAATAGGGGTTCCTGTGCACATTGTGTTCGATCAGACCGCCTATGATTTTTCCGTGAACCGAGACCGATAAGCCCTTTGTATTCAAATAGTCTATATAATTGCTGATATCCTTTATAAGATCATCCTTCATCACCGCCACCCCCATAATTGAATCTTACAGCAAATATGCCGGAATGTAAATATAATTTGCAGGAAATTCAAGGTCAGCGGGAGTTTTTTGCATTATAATGAAAGAAAACGCACAGAAGGAGATGCACAATGAACGCTGATTTGCGATTGGATACGGATGTTTTGGTTCTGGGGGCGGGGCCCTCGGGATTTGCGGCGGCATACACCGCTGCAAAAAACGGCGCAAGGGTAATTATCGTGGAACAGGGCGGCGATATCGGCGGCATTTCCACATCGGGACTGATGAGTCATTGGACAGGCAGCTGTGAAAGCCCGTTGTATCACAGTCTCCTTCGCCGGAGCGCCGAAAAAAACGAGGGTGCTCACAAGGATAAAATAACCATCGCAATAGACCCGGAAAAGCTGAAAACATTATACCTTGAAATGCTGGATGAGGTCGGGGTCAAAATATTGCTCTACACCTTTGCCATCGATGCCATTTGTGAGGGCGATACCGTTTTGGGCGCTACTGTCGCAAACAAATCGGGCATCACAAACATCTATGCAAAAATCACGATCGATGCCACGGGTGACGGCGATATTGCCGCCAAGGCGGGAGCAGCCTTCGTTCTGGGCAGAGAATCCGATAACAAAATGCAGCCCGCAACCCTTATGTTCAAAGTAGCGGGAGTGGATTGCAGCAAAGCAGCGTTCATTCCGTCTTTTGAAACAACATACGAAACCGAAAAGGGCGAGCTTCAGGCACTCGCCAGACAGCATATCCCTTATCCCGCAGGACATATTCTGACCTACCGAACAACTTTGCCCGGTGTGGTTACCTGCAATATGACAAACGCCACCGACATTGACGGCACCTGTGCGGATGACCTGACAAAAGCCACCATTACCTGCCGCAAACAAATGGAAGACATCGTAAAATATTTAAGGGAGTTTGTTCCCGGATTTGAAAACTGCTTCATCATCAGCTCGGCCTCCCTGATCGGCGTGCGGGAAACGCGCCACTTCAAGGGAAAGTACACGCTGACCGAACAGGATATCCTGGAGGCCAAAGTATTCGACGATTATGTTGTGAAGGACGCGCACTTCAACTTTGATGTTCACAACATAACCGGCGCCGGTCTTGACAAAACAGGCGTTCAAAAGCATTTTGCGCAGAAAAAAGGATACACCATCCCCTACCGCTGCCTGCTGCCCGAAGCAAAAGAGAATCTGCTGCTTTGCGGAAGAAATATTTCGGGCACCCATATCGCCCATTCCAATTTCCGTGTAATGCCGATCTGTGTGGGGATCGGTGAGGCGGCTGGTACCGCCGCGGCGATGGCAGCAGCGCAGGGAAAGCCCCTTTCAGAGATCGAGGCAGCAAAAATCAGAGAGGGAATCGGTATATAAAACATCAAAAACACCCCACCATGCCAATCGGCATGCGGGAGAAGAACAATATCAAATCTAAGGAGGAGCACGAGCTATCATGGTTATCCATCAAAACTTTATCGGCGGTAATATCTCCGTAAAAGAAATCGACGGCGATACCGTTATTCTGGAAAACGAACTCCGTGATACGACGGGAGACTGGTTTTACTGGGCTTTTTGTGTTGAGGGCGCAGAAAACAGGACCCTTACTTTCCGGTTCCAGCCAAGCAGGCTCGGCTATTTCGGCCCTGCCGTGAGCTATGACCTCGAAAACTGGCACTGGCTTCATCATGTGGAGGGCGATTCCTTCACCTATACATTCTGTGCAGAGGAAAGCAAAGTTTACTTCGCTCACAGTATGCTGTATCATCCTTCGCGTTTTATGAACTTTGCCGACAAACACCATCTGCAGGTAGAAGAGCTTTGCAAAGGCTATAAGGGCAGCAGTATCCCCTGCATCAAATTCGGAGAAGGAAACACAAGCATTATCCTGACAGCCAGACACCACGCCTGTGAATCAACGGGCAACTATGTCCTGGAAGGTGTTCTGGAGGAGCTGCTTGCGGATCCGATCCCCGATGCAACGGTATTTTGCGTTCCTTTCGTAGACTTCGAAGGCGTCATTCGCGGCGATCAGGGCAAAAACCGGGCACCTCACGACCAAAACCGGGATTATGCTACCGAAAAGGAAGCCATCTACCCCGAGTGCAATGCGATAAAAGAATACGCCGAAGCCCATGGCTGCCATTACGGTTTTGATTTTCACGCCCCCTGGCATAAAGGCGGGCAGAATGATACCGTATTTATCGTACAGAACCGGATCGAACAGCTTGACCTGCTGAATAAATTCGGCAGCCTTTTGGAAAAAACAATTTCGGCCGATTCGCTGAAGTACGAGCACAAAAATGACTATCCGCCCGAAACCGGCTGGAATATCCCCAACGCACAGTTTGCCAATTATATGGCAACGCGGGCAGAAAATGTTGTGGCCTTTACCCTTGAAACGACCTATTTCGGCACGCCCGACAACGAGGTCAGCATTGATAAGCTGATCGAATTGGGACGCTGCTTCGCAAAGACGTTTAAAAAATACAACGAAACGGAGCAACCCTTATGAGAACTTTGCAATATCAAACGGATCTGTGCGTTGTCGGCGGCGGAATGTCCGGACTGTGCTGTGCCATTGCAGCGGCAAGGCATGGCGTCAAGGTCGTGCTGGTGCAGGACCGTCCTGTTTTAGGCGGCAATGCCTCAAGCGAGATCCGTATGTGGATCGGCGGCTGCCACGGCAAGGATAATCGCGAGAGCGGTATCATTGAAGAAATCATGCTTGAAAATTTCTATCAGAATCCGTCGCTGAAATACCCCCTGTGGGACAGCGTGCTTTATGAAAAGGCAATGGCCGAGCGCAATATAACGCTTTTGCTCAATTCAAGCTGCCTTGACTGCACGATGGACGGAGAGAAAATCACAAGCATAAAAGCGTGGCAGTCCAATGCCGAAACCTTTCATATCGTATCTGCCCGGTATTTTGCCGACTGCTCGGGCGACTCGATCCTCTCCACCCTTTCCGGTGCAGAATACATGTACGGCAGAGAGGCAAAAGCCGATTTTAACGAAACGATCCCTCCGGACACCGCGGACAGGAAAACAATGGGAATGAGCTGTCTTTTCCAGATCCGTGAGACCGACCATCCGGTGGAATTTGTACCGCCGAAGTGGGCCTACACCTATAAAACAGATGCCGATCTGCCCTACAAGGACCATTTTATTGACAACAACTTCTGGTGGATCGAGGTGGGCGGCGAATGGGATTGCATCCACGATACCGACCGCTGCCGGGAGGAGCTCCTTAAAATCTGCTATGGCGTTTGGGATCACATGAAAAACCGCGGCGACCACGGTGCAGAGAACTGGGAGCTTGAATGGATCGGCTTTCTGCCGGGCAAACGGGAAAGCAGACGGTACATCGGTAAATACATCGTCAATCAGAACGATGTGGAGGCCGGCGGTCACTTTGATGATATCGTTGCCTATGCCGGCTGGACAATGGACGACCATTTCCCCGAAGGCTTTTATTACACAAAAGGACATCCCACCATTTATCATCCCGCCCCCACGCCCTGGGGCCTGCCGCTCCGCTGCATGATTTCCAAAAACATAGAAAACCTGTGCTTCGCCGGCAGAAATATCAGTGTTACCCATGCGGCGCTCAGCTCCTCCAGAGTTATGGCGACCTGCTCGATTCTGGGTCAGGCGCTGGGAACAGCGGCAGCGCAGGCGATCAATGATAATGTGGCTTTGGAAAACATTGACATCGAAAAATTACAGCAGGCCCTGATGCAGGACGATTGCTACATCCCCTGGCATACCAGAGAGGTTTCTGCTCTCTCAAAAAATGCCGCCTGTTCCAGCGACATTATCCGAAACGGTACAGACAGAGGCGAGGACAACTGCTGGATCGGTAAAGACGGCGATGTTATTGAATACACCTTCGATACCGACACGAAAATCAGCCGGATACGGCTTGTTTTTGACAGCGATTTTAACAGGGATTATCATAATATGCCCTGCAATTATCCGCTGGTGCAAACCAAATTCAAGCTGCCCCGGACCCTGATCCGCGAATACCGGATCGAAGGAATCGCCGAAAACGGCGAAGTCTGCGAAATTTATGTAAATGATAACCATCAGCGATTTGTGAAACACGATATCGATTGGTGCGTTAAAACCGTCCGCTTTGTTCCGCTCACCACTTTTGGCGCCGAACAGTTCCGTTTGTTTGATTTTGAGATCATCTGAAAGCCAAACGGACGGCAAACCGGCGTCATCCAGCCCAGAGCATCACCGTACGCTTTGCAGGTTTTGCACAGGACACCCGTCGATCACCGAACGCACGGCGCTCTTTACTCTATTTTGCACACCAAAAAACCTCCATGTTTTGCTTTGTGATACGGTCACCAAACCGTCACTTGCGCCAAACATGGAGGTTTTCTTTATTCAAAAGCTTATTTGCGCCCTTCGGCAAAGCCGGATGGGCTCTCTCCGGCAAAGCCGGAAGACCGATTCAAGCCTGCGGGCAACAGCCTGTGTGCTATGTACAAAAGAGGGAAATCAGCCGTTCACATTATAATGCTCATTCATCATGTTTACGGCCTTAAACATCTTATGCAGATACACAAACGGTCCAACCAGAATAAAAGCACCCAGAACATTCCAGAGCCAATAATCTGCTGCACTGAAGCTGTATGCAATGCCGCGTCTTGTCAGCTCTGCGCCAATTCTGTTGGAAATTCTGTGATACCAAACAATACCCGCAATACCGAAAGTGATAGGCGCGACAATAAACAGCAGCAGGCAAAAATGCATTGTCTTCTTGCCGTCATATCTGGATGCAACGATGTTGATCTCGTTAGAGACGGCAGACATAACAACCAACGGATAAATGCCAAAAGTAATCAGAGAAAGCAGGATGGTTTTCAGCAAACCCTTGTTTGTTTTCAGCTGGCCGGCAGGGACGGTTTCTACGGCGTTTTCCATGACGAAACTCCTTTCATTTAGTCCGAAAATTTGAACATCTTGTTAACGGGCTTAACCGTA
Organism: Oscillospiraceae bacterium; assembly: GCA_017472965.1. GTDB lineage: Bacteria > Bacillota > Clostridia > Oscillospirales > Ruminococcaceae > UBA1762. Next base: position 28,922 of record JAFUNR010000029.1, read on the forward strand.
TTATACTATAGGTAAACATACTTTGTCAACAAGCGGACAACCAGATTCTGCCGATTCGGTGAGGATCCGTATTATAGAACGCCGGCGGATGTTCTGCATCTGCAAATGCCCCGATCGATCATAAAGCATTGCCCAAATACGACCCGCAAATTCATTGACACGAATTATGATATTCTATATAATTATTATCAAAAAAGGGGGTTGAGGTATGGATTTTCAAGACTTTTTTCCTGTCTGGAGCAAGCTGACAGCAGCCCAGCAGAACCTGATCTCGGGACAGCTGATGACGCGAACGATCAGCAAAGGGACTGTGATCCACAACGGCAGCACGGACTGTACCGGTCTGCTGCTGGTTAGATCCGGTCAGCTGCGGGCATACATTCTCTCGGATGAGGGAAGGGAGATCACCATCTACCGCCTGTTTGACCGGGATATGTGCCTGTTTTCCGCCTCCTGTATCATGCGCTCCATCCAGTTTGAGATAACCGTTGAAACAGAAAAGGATACAGAACTTTGGATCATTCCGGCTGATATCTACCAGAGTATCATGGCAGAATCCGCGCCTGTGGCAAACTACACAAATGAACTGATGGCCAGCCGCTTTTCCGATGTGATGTGGCTCATCGAACAGATCATGTGGAAAAGTCTGGATAAGCGGGTGGCAGCCTTTTTGCTGGAGGAAGCTTCCATCGAAGGGACCGACAAGCTGAAAATCACCCACGAATACATTGCCAACCATCTGGGATCTCACCGGGAGGTCATCACCCGGATGCTGCGCTACTTCCAGAACGAAGGGATCGTCAAACTGTCCCGTGGTGTTGTCGAAATTACCGACACCGAAAAAATGGAAGAATTCAGCGACCGATAACGAAACGGAGCTGCTGCAATTTTGCAACAGCTCCTCACTGCAAAATATTTACTTGTCCATACCGCAGGCAAAGGCTGCTTCGATCAAAGCCCGGTCGTTCATGACCGCATCGTAAAACCGGAAACCGCCGGCGAAGTTGTACGCTTCAAAGCCGTACCCTTCCAGAATCCGGGTGGCAATATAGCTGCGCAGACCGCTCTGGCAGATCACATACACGGGCTTTCCGGCTTCCATTTCGCCAATACGTTCCCGCAGTTCATCCACGGGGATGTTTCGGAAGCCGTCAATATGTCCCCGGCTGTATTCGCCCGCCGTCCGGGTATCCAGCAAAGTCACACTGCCGTCTTTGGGCAGTGCGGCGGCATCTGCCAGATGCCACTGCTTCAGACCTCTGGAAATGTTATCGATCATAAAGCCCGCCATATTTACAGGATCTTTTGCAGAGGAGTAAGGCGGTGCATAGGCCAGATCCAGATCTTTCAGCTCCGTTGCCTTCATTCCTGCGTGAATGGCGGTGGCCAGCACATCGATCCGCTTATCCACACCGTCGTAGCCCACGATCTGCGCACCCAGCAAGCGGTAGGTCTCTTTTTCAAAGACCACTTTCATGGTCATCAGTTTGCCGCCGGGGTAGTACCCTGCGTGGCTCATGGGCGACAGGATCACAGTGTCCACATCCAGGCCGGATTTTCTTGCGTTTGTTTCGTTGATGCCGGTGGTGGCTGCGGTCATATCAAAAATCTTAATCACGGAGCTGCCCTGGCTGCCCGGGTAACGGCTGTTGCCGCCGCAGATATTATCAGCAGCGATTCGTCCCTGCTTGTTGGCTGGTCCTGCCAGCGCAATCAATGCATCCTCGCCGGTAACATAGTGCTTTACCTGCACCGCATCGCCCACAGCGTAGATGTCGGGGACGGAGGTTTCCATCCGGTCGTTGACGAGGATGCTTTCCTTCATGCCAAGCGCCAGACCGGCATCTTTGGCCAGACCGGATTCCGGAGTGACACCGATTGCCAGCACCACCATGTCAGCGTGAATGGGTTCACTGTCCTTCAGCAGCACGTCTATGCCACCGTTTTTTTCTTCAAAGCCTTCCACGCTATAGCCCAGTGCCAGCTTTACACCGTGCTTGCGGACTTCGCTGTGAATGAAGGACGCCATATCTGCATCAAAGGGATTCATCA
>JAFUNR010000030.1 GCA_017472965.1 Oscillospiraceae bacterium
CACAGGGATATGCTCCTGTGCGCCCTGCCGCAGCGCCGCCGGTACCGCAGCAGCCCGCTGCACCGCTGTACCGCCAGCCTGCCGCGCCCGCTCCGACGGCTGCCGCGCCAAAAAAAGAGGAGCCTGTCGCCGAGCCCGTGCCCGAGCCCGTGCCGGAGGAGACTTCAAAGCTTCTTACCGTTTGGCAGACCATCGTGTGTTTTCTGGCTCTTTTCTGTCTGCCGGTGGGCAATATTCTTTTTGCCTGTGTGTGGGCCTTCCGCTTTGGTGAGCATCCCCAGCGCCGCACGCTGGCACGCGCCGCACTGCCTTTTATTGCAGCCGGTCTGGTGATCCTTTTCGCCGTGCTGCTGTATGTCACCCTGAATCTGAATACCATCTCCATTTCGTTCCGTTGAATCAGCGGAAACCAATCCATCAGTAAGGAGGTCTTTTCATGCATTTACAGGAATCCGGTGAAATGTATTTGGAGACCATTTATGTTCTCTCACAAAAAAATCAGAATGTCCGCGCCATTGATGTTGGCGAACACATGGGATTTTCCAAGCCCAGTGTCAGCCGGGCGGTCGGCCTGCTGAAAAGCGGCGGCTATGTGACTGCGGATGAAGACGGTCACCTGCATCTGACGGAGGATGGCCGTGAGATCGCCGTCAAAATATATGAGCGTCACCGCCTGCTGACCGGCTGGCTGGTGCGTCTGGGTGTGGATGAGGCCACCGCCTCTGCCGATGCCTGTAAAATGGAACACCATATCAGCGACATCAGCTTTGAGGCCATCAAGCGCCATGCACAGACCTATCAGACCGCCGAAGAATGACCCTGTATGAACTCCCCGCCCGCACCGGCGGGGAGTTTTGCACAAAAAACTGACGAAGCACCGGACAGCCGGCACTCCGTCAGTTTTGTTTTGCTTATTCGCCGAACACCTTGAGGTAATCGGCCTTGAATTTTTCAATGCCTGCATCGGTCAGCGGATGAGCGATCATCTGCTCGATGACCTTGTAGGGCACAGTGGCGATATCTGCGCCGGCCAGAGCACAGCCGGTGACATGCAGCTGACTGCGCACGCTGGCTGCAATGATCTCGGTGGTGATCTCGGGGTAGTTGGCAAAGATGGCGCTGATATCCTCGATCAGCTGGATGCCCGGGGTATCGATATCATCCAGACGGCCCAGGAACGGACTGACATAGGTCGCGCCGGCACGGGCGGCCAGCAGTGCCTGGTTGGCACTGAAGATCAGGGTACAGTTGGTGGGAATACCTTCGGCAGAAAGCACCTTGATGGCCTTCAGACCCTCGACTGTCATGGGGATTTTGACCACCATATGAGCGGGGTCCAGCGCATAGATAGCGCGGCCTTCAGCGATCATATCCTCGGCGGCAACCGTGGTAGCCTTTACCTCACCGGAGATAGGGCCATCCACAATGGTGGCGATCTCGGCCAGAGTCTGGGCATAGTCACGGCCTTCCTTGGCGATCAGACTGGGATTGGTGGTAACACCCACGATCACGCCCATATCATTGGCTTTGCGGATTTCTTCCACATTGGCAGTATCGATAAAAAACTTCATATGCAGTTTCCTCCGTAGTTCAGCATCGACGCTCTCTGCGCCGGTTTTCTTTATTATACGCCCACTTTGACAAATATGCAACAGCTGTCCTTTGTTTTTTTACATGAATGGACGAAGCATTTGACAAAGTATTTTTACAGTTTTATAATGTATAGTATCTTGTATAGAATGCCGCAAATTGATACACTGCGAAAAGGAGATCCGATGAAAACCATTCTGCAGTATGTGAAGCCCAAGCTGCCCGCAATGAGTCTGCAGCTGTTCATCAAGTTTTTTGCCACCATCATCGAGTTGCTGCTGCCGTGGATGCTCTCCCGCATTCTGGACGATGCCGTACCCGCACACGATGTGCCCGCCGTCTGGCTGTGGGGTATCTCCATGGTGCTGTGTGCTGGGGCCGCATGGGCCACCAACATCATTGCCAACCGCATGGCGACCCGTATTTCCCGGGATATCACCCGACGGGTACGCCACGACCTGTTCGAGCGCATTCTGTACTTAAGCTGCGCACAGGAGGACGGCTTCACCACGCCGTCATTGATCTCCCGCCTGACCAGCGATACCTACAACACCCACCAGATGATCGACCGCATGCAGCGTCTGGGTGTGCGCGCACCCATTCTGCTCATCGGCGGCGTGATCCTGTGCTTTGCGCTGGAACCGGTGCTGACGCTGGTGCTCATCGCCATTCTGCCGCTGCTGGGCGTGGTGGTGACCACCGTTTCCTCCAAGGGTGTCAAAATGTACACCAAAACACAGGCCGCACTGGATGTTATGGTACGCCGCGCACAGGAGAGCATGAATGGCATCCGCGTCATTCAGGCACTCTCCCGCGGGGATTACGAGCGCAGCCGTTTCGGCGAAGCCAACGACGAGGTCATCCACCGCGAACAGAGCGCCGCCATGCTGATGAATATCACCAATCCGGTGATGAATCTGCTGCTGAATACCGGCCTGACACTGGTCGTGGTGGTGGGCGCCTTCCGTGTCAACAGCGGACTGACCACCAGCGGCACTATCATCGCCTTTCTGAGCTACTTCACCATCATCCTCAATGCGCTGATGATGGTTTCCCGTCTGTTTGTCATGTACTCCAAGGGCGCGGCCAGCGCGCGGCGCATCGAAGAGGTTCTGCTCGCTCCCATGCAGCGCACCCTTTCCGAGACCGCATCTGCGGCAGCCCTTACGGAAAACGCTCCCTGCATCGAATTTGAAAATGTCAGTTTCTCCTACGGCGGCGTACGCGACCAGCTGCAGGATATCAGCTTTACGCTGGAAAAGGGCCAGACACTGGGTATTCTGGGCCCCACCGGCAGCGGCAAAAGTACACTGCTGCGGTTGATCCTCGGCTTTTACACCGCACAGAAGGGTCAGGTGCGGCTGTGGGGACAGCCGGTGGAGACCATCGACCCCGCCGTACTGTACAGCCGGTTCGGCGTGGTGTTCCAGAACGATTTTCTGTATGCAGGCACTCTGGCGGAGGCCATTGATATCGGCCGCGGTTTGCCGCGTGAGGCACTGGAAGCCGCCGTACAGACCGCACAGGCGGAATTCATCGAACAGCGTGAGGGTGGGCTGGACAGTCCTCTGGCCATCCGCGGCTCCAATCTGAGCGGCGGTCAGAAGCAGCGCGTGCTGCTGGCCCGCGCCATGGCGGCAGACCCGCCCATCCTGCTGCTGGATGACAGCTCCAGCGCACTGGATTACAAAACCGATGCCGCCCTGCGCCGCGCGCTGGCAAAGGATTTTGCCGATACCACCAAGGTGATCGTGGCACAGCGCATCAGCAGCCTGCAGCATGCGGATCTGATCCTGATGCTGGAGGATGGCCGCATCGCGGGACGCGGCACCCACGAAGAACTGCTTGAGACCTGCCCGGCGTACCGCGAGATCGCCGAGCTGCAGATGGGCGGCTGAGCCGGAAAGGAGTAGCAATTATGGCAAGACCCCAGAAAATGCCCGGCCCCGGTCCCCGCGGCGGCGTATATGAAAAGCCCTCCGGCCGTGCCAAGCCCCTGCTGCTGCGGCTGTGGCGGTATCTTTCTCACGACAAATGGCTGCTGGCGCTGGCCGCAGTGCTGAGCGTTTCGGCCAACCTGCTGGCGCTGGTAGGCCCCAAGCTTTCCGGCAACGCCATCGATGCCATTCGCCCCGGTGCGGGCGTAGTGGATTTCGACACTGTATTCCGCAGCGCTGCTATGATGATCGTCTTTTATCTGCTTTCCAGCGTGCTCAGCTACGGTCTGGCAACGCTGATGGTCACCCTGAGCCGCAAGGTGGTGCGGCGTATGCGGCAGGAGCTTTTCGACCACCTGACCCGCCTGCCGGTGCGCTTTTTTGATAACCGCGCCGTGGGCGATGTGCTCAGCGTACTTTCCTACGATATCGACACCATCAACGCCTCGCTTTCCCACGATCTGGTGCAGATGCTGGCCAGCGCCATCACCGTGATCGGTTCGGTGGTGATGATGCTCTCCATCTCGCCGGTGCTTGTGCTGGTTTTTGCGGTGACGATCCCCATTTCGGTGCTGTTCACCAAATACCGCTCCGGCCGGGTGCGCAAGCTGTACCGCAGCCGCTCGGAAAAGCTGGGCATCCTGAACGGCTACGCCGAGGAGATGACCGCCGGTCTGAAGACCATCCGTTCCTACCACCGGGAGGATGTATTTCTTGACCGCTTTGAGCAGCGCAACGCCGATGCCTGCAACGCCAACTGCGAAGCGGATGCCTTTGCCTGCATCACCGGCCCCACCGTCAATTTCATCACCAATCTGTCGCTGGCGCTGATCAGTATCTTCGGCGGTCTGCTGTACATGGCAAACAGCATCAGTCTGGGCAATGTTTCCTCTTTTGTACTGTATTCCCGCAAATTCTCCGGCCCTATCAACGAGTTTTCCAACATCATCAGTGAACTGCAAAGCGCCATGGCCGCCGCCGAGCGAGTTTTCCGTCTGCTAGACGAACCGGAGGAAGCGCCCGATGCTCCCGATGCCGTGGAGCTGAAAAATGTGCGCGGCGATGTAGCACTGCAGGATGTGCATTTCGGCTACGACCCGCAGGTGCCGGTACTGAAAGGGCTTTCGCTGGATGCAAAGGACGGCCAGACGGTGGCCATTGTCGGCCCCACCGGCTGCGGCAAGACCACCATCATCAATCTGCTGATGCGCTTTTACGATGCGGATTCCGGCAGCATCACCATCGACGGACATGAGCTGTGCTCCGTCACCCGCGAAAGCCTGCGCAAGGCATTCTCCATGGTGCTGCAGGACACATGGCTTTTCACCGGCACCATCTATGAAAATCTGGCCTACGGCCGGCCGGAGGTGACCCGCGAGCAGGTACAGGCCGCCGCCCGCGCCGCCCATGTGGACAG
>JAFUNR010000005.1 GCA_017472965.1 Oscillospiraceae bacterium
ATCGTCGAAGATATAATCTTCCACGTCGGTCAGATCCTCATCGATGGCATCCAGCTCATCGTAGATCTGCTCCACATCGTCAGACAGATCGCTGACCGCATTGCACAGATCGTTGCACAGATCCAGCAGAGCGGCAATGACCTTGCCCTCCTTGGTGGTGGTATCCAGCTCCATCCCGTCCACGAGGCCGTTGATGTAAGAAGCTTTTTCCGTCAGATTCATCCTGCATTCATCCTTTCTGCTGTTGGATTTTGATTTGTCTTTGGGGCGTCTGTTAAGATCAGGCGCGCTCCAGATACTCGCCGGTACGGGTATCGATGCGGATCATGTCGCCCTCGTTGATGAACAGGGGCACACGGATCTCGGCACCGGTCTCCAGAGTGGCGGGCTTCAGGGTGTTGGTGGCGGTGTTGCCGCGCACGCCGGGCTCGGTAGCGGTGACTTCCAGAGTCACGAACGTGGGGGGCTCAATGCCGAAGACCTTGCCCTTGTAGGACAGGATCTTGCAGACCTCGTTCTCCTTGACGAACTTGAAGTTGTCGCCCAGATCGGAAGCGTTGACAGGCTCCAGCTCGAAGGTCTCGTTGTCCATGAAGTAGTACAGATCATCCTCGTTGTAGCTGTAAGCCATCTCACGGCGCTCGATGGTAGCCTGAGGGAACTTGGCGGTGGGGTTGTAGCTGGTCTCGGTGACGGCGCCGGTCATGACATTCTTGGTCTTGGTGCGCACGAAAGCAGCACCCTTGCCGGGCTTCACGTGCTGGAACTCGACGACCTGAAGAACCTTGCCGTCCTCTTCAAAGGTAACGCCGTTGCGGAATTCGCCTGCAGTAATCATAAGAAATGATCTCCTTTATAAACGGTATTGATATTAACAGAAAACGATCGTATATATTTTACACAAAATAACGGCAGAATGCAAGTGCTGCGGGGCTTTTTCTTGCATTTCCACACCTTTTTTCTGTAGCGGATACGCGGATTTGTGCCTTTTTTCCAAATCTCTCCGTCCGTGAGCGAATCTTACAGGACGATAAGCTCCTTGCTGGTGCGGCCGGGGATCTCGATGCCGTCCTCTTTTACCAGAACGGTGTCTTCGATCCGGACACCGAAACGGCCCGGCAGATAGATACCCGGCTCGATGGTCATAACGGTGCCGGCCTCCACAACAGCCTGCTCGGCAGCGGAGTAGCGGGGGCTTTCGTGGATCTCAATGCCCACGGAGTGGCCCAGTCCGTGACCGAAGCAGCCCTCATAACCGGCGGCGTTGATGATATCGCGGGCGACCTTATCCACCTCGCAGCCCTTCTGACCGGCTCTGGCAAAGGCGCAGGCGGCCAGCTGTGCCCGAAGCACGGTATCGTATACCTGCTTCATTTCATCGGTAACACTGCCGATGGCCACAGTACGGGTCATATCGGAGCAGTAGCCATTGTAGTTCGCACCAAAATCCATCGTGACGAAATCGCCCTTCTGCAGACGGTTCTCGCCGGGGACGCCGTGGGGCAGGCTGGTTTTTGCACCGGCCACCAGAATGGTGGAGAATGCCAGCTTGCCGGCGCCGTTTTTGCGCATAAAGTATTCCATCTCGGCGGCCAGCTCACTCTCGGTGCAGCCGGGCTGGAGGCGGGGCAGGATATACTCAAAGGCGGCATCCGTGATGGACTGCGCGGTGCAGATATTCTTCCACTCGGTCTCATCCTTGATGCGGCGGCAGGTATCCAGCGCACCGGACAGGGTCTCATCGCCCACCAGCTCCACACCGGACAGTGCAGCGGCAAGGCGGCCGTACTCGGCCAGCGTGGTGGTGCTCTCCAGCAGCAGGCGGGCGGCGCCGTGCTTTTTCAGCAGCTCAGCCACCTGCTCCAGAACCTTTTTCTGCAGCACCACCTCCGCATTTTTCACCTCTTTTTCCGCGATCTCGATGTAACGGGCATCGATGATGAAATAAGCGGCATCGGGCAGCACCAGCAGGGTACCGGCATCGCCGGAATCAAAATCCAGCAGGTAGTAGCGGTTGACCTCGCTGGTGACGAGGGCGGCGGTGAAACCTTCGGGCAAGTGTTTGCGCAGTTTTTCAATGCGATCCATACTATCACTCTTTCCGGGCAGAGCCCTGTTCATTTCTTTCTTCAGATTGGCTTTACGCCGCTTTACAGGGCGGCGTAATAGCGACTCATGGCGGCGGCATCCTCGCTTTGGGTACCGGCGCTTTCACAGATGACTGTGGGAGCAAGTCCTCTCTCGTACAGCAGCTCCATCAGCGGCTCATACCGGGGGCCGAACGTCGTATCTGCAAAGGTGAGATGCTGCTTTTCGCCGCCGGCGGTGTACTCGATCATGGAGAAATGGGCGTGGAAGTGCTTCGCACGGTCATCCTGCAGCACATCCGCCATGCGGTCCAGCACGGCAGCATAATCCGCTTTGACGGCAAGGCCGCCCTGTGTGCGGGCGTTCAGATGACCGAAATCGATGCAGGGCGTGATGCGCTTATCCACCGCGCACAGCGCCAGCACCTCATCCAGCGTACCCAGCTGGTTGATCTTGCCCATGGTCTCGGGGCAAAGGGTCATATCGGCATAGCCGTTTTCATCCATTGCCTGTACAAAAAGGCGCATGGTATCCAGCGCAAGCTGCAGCGCCTGCTCCCGGCTCTGTTTGCCGCAGCTGCCGGAATGGAAAATGATGCGGCTGCCGCCCAGCTGACGCAGCGCGGCGGCGCTTTCCAGCACATAGCGCACGCTGCCGGTGCGTTTCTCCTCCTCCAGCGAGGACATGGAGATGAAGTAAGGCGCGTGGATGCTGTACCGCACCGGCCATATCTGCGCATTCTGCTTCATGGCCGCCAGCGTTTTGGCATTGACCCTGACACCGCGGCCGCACTGGTACTCATAAGCATCCAGTCCGAAGCCGGCCAGATACTCCGGCACCTGCGCCATATCCCGGAAGCCCTGCGCATCAAAGCTGTCGGCACGGCCGGCGGGACCGAACAGCGGTTTATCCGCCACAGCGCTCCCCTCCCCTCTTATCATACAGAATCATCAGCGGTTTTTCAAGTACCCGTTTGAAGCGGATCAGCTTTTTATGATCGGGGGCCATCGGCTCCACCAGCAGCGCTTTGATGCCAAAAAGCCGTGCGCCCAGCACATCGGTGAAAAGCTGATCGCCGATCAGAGCCATCTGTTCCTTCGGCACGCCGAACTGCTGCTGTGCGCGCGCCAGCCCCCTGGGCAGAGGCTTGGCCGCATCGGCCACCCATTTGACGCCGATCTTCTGTGCAAAGGGCGCCACGCGGGGCTCGTGATTGTTGGAGGCCACCGCAAACTGAAAGCCCTCCGCCTTGCGGGCCTCCAGCCACTGCGCCACATCGGCGGGCAGCTCGGGGCTGTCGTGAGTGGTGAGGGTGTTGTCGATATCCAGCACCAGCGCGGTGATGCCCCGCTCTTTCAGGAATTCCGGCGTGACGGCGGTGATGCGGGGAAAAACGGTATCGGGCAAAAACAGCCCGGGTTTCTTATTTGCATGCATGGCTGCGCTCCTTTTGCAGTTTCCGACCGCTTCTGAACTTACCAATGTACCGATATATTCTTTCGATCGCCGAAGTATACAACAGCAGGAACACCGGAATCATATTGATCAAATAGCGGGACCGTGTTTCCCACACGAGCAGGAACAGGAAAATTCCCAGTACCGCCACACAGAGGCTCCAGTTCAGCTGATCTTTTGAAAATGCAGCTGCCAGCATGCCAAACGCCAGCAACAGCTGCACTCCTTTCATCACAAATCTGTAAATATAATACAAATCGCCGTCTGAGGTAAACCATCGCTGAAGCACACCATCCTTCAGCGGGTCAATATTCAGCTTGTTCGGCACAAAATAAGTTCCGTCCGTCCATGTATAACGGATTTTCCCAAAAAGGAACCGGAGATAGCCGCCGAAGGCATACTCTTTCAGACGGGTTTGTATCTCCTTCCAGTTGGCCGCCTCACGCTCTTCCACCGTTGCAAAAGAAGCAGAAAACATATGATCGTCCAAATTATATCCGCCAGTGCCTTTCAGCCCCATCATGATATAATGCGGGGTCGTCAGATGGTCATTTGACAGCTCCGTCAAATCAATAACCCCGCTGTGCTGTTCCAAAGCGCCATACACCGCCACGGCCAGCAGCATGCTTATCACCGCTGCAAACAGATATTTCCAAACCCTTTTTCCCTGCCAGAGAAGTGCACCGATCGCCAGGGCCAACGCCGGAACCAGACTGGTCGGCTTAATTTTGAATCCGACAAACAGCACTATGCCGGATACCGCCGCAACCACAAATCTCCAACGACGCGGTATTTTTTCTTTGACATACAGAACGATTATGAACGCGCCAAAACTTGCAAACGGCATGGAAAGTGTATCCGTATAAAAAATCGGAGCGCAGGTCAGCAGCGGAAGGAAGCACAGCACGCTGAACCCGAAAAAGGTACCTCTTTGCCACGAAAACCACAGATCTGCCGCAAGCATCAGCAACCCGCATCCCAGCACGATCGCTGCAATATTCAGCAGAATACCGGCCGCCAGAGGGCCAATCCCGAAAACAGAAAGCACTTTGAACGGGAACGCAAGGATCCATGCAAGGAAAAAGTTATTGTAACAGCTCATGAAGTATCCGTTTGTATAGGTCAGCCGCCCGTTTGTTGTGATATCCAGCACGCCCTGATACACCCGGCCAAAATCCCACGCCGGCTCCACTGCCAGCTGCCACGCAAGAACAGCCATGAACACTGTCTGCAGCAGGCAAAGAAGCACCTGCAAACGGCGGCAGGTCGTATCACTGAGGGATTCTGTCAGGCGAAACAGCAAAACCGAAAGCACTGCTGCTGCTGCAGCAATGCCTGTTGTAAATGCCAGCTGACCATCCACAAAAGTCAGCAAAATTACGACAAAAGCAGTAATAGCCATTCCCTGTGCGGCTTTTTTAAAAAAAACACCCATTGTTTTCCTCACTTCATTATACCGCAACAAAACAAAAAGGCGGGCCTTGGCAGACCCGCCTTTGTTTGCGTTGGATGATACCCAACCCCGCCGCTCACTTATACTTGCGCTTGCGGGCAGCCTCGGACTTCTTCTTGCGCTTCACGGAAGGCTTCTCGTAATGCTCGCGCTTACGAACCTCGGCAAGAACTCCGGAGCGGGCGCAGGAACGCTTAAAGCGACGCAGTGCGCTGTCCAGAGACTCGTTGTCCTTAACTCTGATTTCCGACATCTATATCCCTCCCTTAAAAGGAGTTTCGTTGTACAACACAACATTGGTATTATAACCCATAATGCTCTGTATGTCAACAGAAAATTCCGAATATTTTTTGAAAATATCTGTAAAGGGATCAGCCCTTGACAGCAATGTTGACCAGCTTGCCGGGAACGGCCACCTCTTTGACAACCGTCTTGCCGGCGATCTGGGCGGCGATGGTGGGATCGGCCTTGGCGGCAGCCAGCAGCTCCTCTTTGGTGGCATCGCTGGGGACCATCAGCTTGGCGCGCACCTTACCGTTGACCTGCACAGCGATCTCCACAGTGGAATCCACGGTCTTGGCCTCATCGTAGGAAGGCCACTCGGCGCGGGCGCACAGGCCGGTATTGCCCAGCAGTTCCCAGATCTCTTCGCACAGATGCGGGGCGAACGGGCACAGCAGGCGGGCAAAGATGCCCAGCTCGTCATTGGTCAGGCTGCCCACCTCGGAGATCTCGTTGATGAGGGCCATCATCGCGGCAATGGCGGTGTTGAACTTCATCTCCTCGATATCCTGCGATACCTTCTTGATGGTCTTGTGGAAAGCGGATTCCAGACTGGGCGTGACACCGCTGCCGGACGCGATCTCATTCAGACCGGCCACACGGTCGAGGAAGCGCTTACAGCCCTTGACGGAGTTTTCGCTCCAGGGTGCGGCAGAGGCGTAATCGCCCATGAACAGGGTGTATACGCGCAGCACATCGGCGCCGTACACATCCACCACATCGTTGGGATCCACCACATTGCCCTTGGATTTGGACATTTTCTCGCCGTCCGGGCCAAGGATCAGGCCCTGTGCGGTACGCTTGGCATAGGGCTCATCCACAGGCACAGCGCCGATATCATACAGGAAACGGTGCCAGAAGCGGGAGTAGATCATATGACGGGTGACATGCTCCATGCCGCCGTTGTACCAGTCGACGGGCATCCAGTAATCCAGTGCCTCCTTGCTTGCCAGTGCGTTCTCATTCTTGGGATCGCAGTAGCGCAGGAAGTACCAGGAGGAACCGGCCCACTGGGGCATGGTATCGGTCTCGCGCTTTGCAGCGCCGCCGCACTTGGGGCAGGTGCAGTTGACAAAGCTTTCCACCTTGGCCAGCGGAGATTCACCGCCCTCGCCGGGAGCAAAGTTCTCCATATCGGGCAGGCGCAGGGGCAGTTTCTCATAGGGAACACCCACCATGCCGCAGACCGGGCAGTGGATGATGGGAATGGGCTCGCCCCAGTAGCGCTGACGGTTGAAGGCCCAGTCCTTCATCTTGTACTGGACACCCTTCTCACCCACACCTTTTTCGGCGAGGAAGTCCAGCATCTTTGCAATGGCTTCCTTTTTGGTGGCGATGCCGTTGAGGAATTCGGAGTTGACCATCTCGCCGTCACCGGTATAAGCGCCGACAGAGATATCGCCGCCCTTGATGACCTCAATGATGTCGATGCCGAATTTTTTGGCAAAATCGTAGTCGCGCTCGTCGTGAGCGGGCACAGCCATGATGGCGCCGGTGCCGTATCCCATCATGACATAGTCGGAGATGTAAATGGGGATCTGCTTGCCGTTGGCAGGATTGACCGCGGTCAGACCCTCGATGCGCACGCCGGTCTTATCCTTGACCAGCTGGGTACGCTCGAACTCGGTCTTTTTGGCACACTCCTCCTTGTAGGCATCCAGCGCATCGATGTTGGTGATGCGGCTGCGGTACTTCTCGATGACGGGATGCTCAGGCGCGATGACCATGAAGGTGACGCCGAACATGGTGTCGGGACGGGTGGTGTAGATGCGCAGACTGTCATCGGTATCGGCGATGGGGAAATTGGCAAAAGCACCCTCGCTGCGGCCGATCCAGTTCTCCTGCTGCATCCGGACACTGGGCAGATAATCCACCTTGTCCAGACCCTGCAGCAGCTTATCGGCATACTCGGTGATGCGCAGATACCAGACATCCTTGGATTTCTGGATGATATCGCTGTGGCAGATATCGCACTTGCCGCCCTGAGAATCCTCGTTGGAGAGGACTACCTTGCAGCTGGGGCAATAGTTGACCAGCGTGGTGGCGCGGAACACCAGCCCCGCATCGAACATCTTGCGGAAGATCCACTGGGTCCACTTGTAGTAATCCTCCTCGGTGGTATCCACAACACGGTCCCAGTCGAAGGAGAAGCCCACGCGCTTGAGCTGAGAGGTGAACTTGGCGATGTTGTTATCCGTCACCTGACGGGGATGGATGCCGGTCTTGATGGCATAGTTTTCGGTGGGCAGACCGTAGGCATCAAAGCCGATGGGAAACAGCACATTGTACCCCTGCATCCGGCGCTTGCGGCTGACGACCTCCAGACCGGAATAGGCCTTGATGTGGCCCACATGCATACCGGCACCGCTGGGGTAGGGAAACTCCACCAGTGCGTAGAATTTGGGTTTGGAATGATCCTCGGTGGCTTTGAAAACGCCTTCGGCTTCCCATTTGTCCTGCCATTTTTTCTCAATGGCGCTGAAATCGTATTTCATTTTTCTGATCCTTTCCTGCTGTAAGCAGTTCACACGGCCCCTGCCGCAAGCGGCAAACGGCTCAATCTTCCTCCAGTTCGACTTCCACGGGTTCGGCATCGGCCCATAGTCGCTCCAGATTGTAGTAGGTGCGTGCGGTGGGATCAAACACATGCACGATCACGCTGCCGTAATCCAGCAGGATCCAGTTGCGGGAATCCTGTCCCTCCACGTGCAGCGGCTTGATGCCCTCCAGACCCAGCTGATACTCCACCTCATCGGCCAGCGCGGCCACCATAGTGGAGGAATTGCCGCCGGCGATGACGAAATAATCGCCGATGGCAGTCAGATCGCGGATCTTGAGGACACGGATATCCACGGCTTTCTTGCTGTCCAGCGCGTGGGCGATCCGTACGGCCAGTTCTTTGGATTCCATAGTATCTGTCCTTTCGTGCGGAGCGGCAAAAGCCTTACTCCACGATGATATTGATAAGGTATTTGCCGGTGTCGGCGATCTCGACAGGAGCAGCCACACCGGTGGGCACGCCCAGTTCCGCTGCGGGAACAGGATCGCCGTAGGGACGGAAGTAATCATTCAGCAGCGCAGCGGTGCGCTCGGGGTTGACAACGAACACCGACTGTCCGTTGACCATGGTGGCGCCGCCCAGCAGCTTGGTGATGTAGATATCGGAGCCGTTGAGCCGCATCATGCTCATGGCAAGACTGGTCATCGTCTCAAAGGGCATATCGGTGTTGACGCGGTAGGCCACCACGGGCAGCACATGACCGGTCAGGTCGGAAACGCTGCAGGTCTTGAACAGCTGGAAGCAGGCAGCATAGAAATACTGCTGGGTCTCCATGCGCTGAATATCCGCCTGTGCATAGCAGTGGCGCTGGCGTAAAATCCAGCGGGCAGTGGCACCGTCAATGCGGTGGGTGCCCTTGTCGATACGGTTGCCCACATCATCCCACACATCGTAGGGAACATACATCTCGATACCGCCCATCAGGTCGATGATCTCGGTGAAGGCGGCGATATCCACGGTGGCGTAATAGTCGATGTTCAGGCCGTACTGCTGCTGCACCACCTCGGCCAGATTGGAGATGGGGTCCGTCTCCTTATACTTGCCGCTGCCATACAGAGCGTTGATCTTACCGGTGGAAACATGGCCCACCGAGGTATCATTGCCCACATAGGTATCGCGGGGGATCTGCAGCACGCTGACCTTGTTATTCTTGACATCGTAGCTGACATACATGATGATATCCGTCATGCCCACGCCATTGTATTCTTCGGGATAATCCAGGTCGTCGGGGTTGTTGGAAACGCCCGCCACCAGAATATTGACCCAGTCGCCTTTGTACTCATCGGGGGTCTCCACGATGGTCTCCACCAGCTGGCCGGCCTGATCCTGCTTGATATAGGTCTCGGTGATGGTGTTGGAGAGCAGCTTCCAGGTGATGGCAGCGGCGGCCACCAGAACGCCGACGATCAGCAGCAAAACCAGCAGTACACGGCCGATCTTCAGCCCGGTCTTCTTTTTCTTGTTGGCGCGTGCGGCGGAAACGTAGCGGTATTCCTCGTTCTGACTCATGTTATTCTCCTTGCACATTGGATTTTCATCCTTATTTTTCCAGATCGCGCAGGGCGGCCAGACTTTCGTCATCCAGTTCGCCCCCGCAGGCAGTGACATGCTCGACAGTGCTGTGCAGTGCACGGCGCATGGCGGCATCCAGATCCTGCATGGCCAGTATGCGCAGCTCCTCCACACCGGGAAAGCTGCGGTCATCACCGGTCATATCCGCCAGATACAGCACCTTGTCCAGCACGGACATTCCTGCCTTGCCGCAGGTGTGACAATCCACCGCACTGACGATCTGCGCATCACGCACACCGAAGCGTTCCGGTAAAATCAGCGCGGCACAGATGCCATGCCACGCGGCGCGGGAACGGCTGTGCAGCGGCAGCGCATTGCCATTACCGCTTATTATAACATTATCTGCGTAAATCTGCAACAGCTCTGCGTCTGAAGTTTCTTTCAGATAGTCGTGAAGCAGAGCGGCAAGCTCCGCTTTCTTCACATCCGCGCCCCAGCGCACTGCCAGCGCCGCCGCCTGACGGCGCACCGCACAGGTATGCAGCCAGCGCTTTTCGCTCAAATTGGCGCGCACCGCCGCGGTGATGTCCTCTGTGGAGGCCGGCTGCTTCTTTGTTGAAATGCTCTGCGTCTCCATCACAGCAGGCACAGGTTCTTGAGATCGAACCTGGAATCTTTCTTCTTCTGCTGGAACAGCACGAATTTGCTGCCGATGATCTGCACGCTTTCGCAGCCGATGGCCTCGCACAGGGCTTCGGCGGCTTCGGCAGCGGTGTACTGGCTGTTTTCCAGCACCTTCATCTTGATCAGTTCGCGGGCGGCAAGGCAGCTGCGGGTGGATTCCACCACCTGCTCGTCGATCTCGCCCTTGCCGATCTGAAACACCACGGGCAGGGCATTGGCCTGACCGCGCAGGAAGGCGCGTTGTTTGCTGGTGAGCATAGTGTATATTCCTTTCTTATATAAAAACGGTTATTCTTCGTCTTTCTTGAACAGGGCCTCGGCAAAATCGCGGGCATTGAACTCCATCAGGTCGTCCACACCCTCGCCCACACCCACATAGCGCACGGGCAGGCCCAGCTTGGTCTTGATGCTGATGACACTGCCGCCCTTGGCGGTGCCATCCAGCTTGGTGAGGATAATGCCGGTGGCACCGGCGGCCTCGATAAATTCGGCTGCCTGATGGATGGCGTTCTGACCGGTGACGGCATCCAGTACCAGCAGACTTTCCACACTGGCGGCGGCGTTGGCCTTATTGACCACGCGCCGCACCTTGGAAAGTTCGTCCATCAGGTGTTTTTTGTTGTGCAGACGACCGGCGGTATCGCAGATGACGATATCGCTGCCGCGGGCGGCGGCACTGGTGACCGCATCGAAGATGACGGCGGCGGGATCGGCGCCCTCGCCGGCCTTGACCACGGGCACATCCACGCGTGCTGCCCAGGTGCACAGCTGCTCGGTGGCGGCAGCGCGGAAGGTATCGCCCGCGGCCAGCAGCACCTTTTTGCCCTGCGCCTTGTACAGGTTTGCCAGCTTTGCGATGGACGTGGTCTTGCCCACGCCGTTGACACCGATGACCAGGATCACCGCCGGATGACCGGACAGATCCATGGGGCCGTCGGCGGAAAGGCGGGTACACAGCAGCTCT
Organism: Oscillospiraceae bacterium; assembly: GCA_017472965.1. GTDB lineage: Bacteria > Bacillota > Clostridia > Oscillospirales > Ruminococcaceae > UBA1762. The sequence goes on from JAFUNR010000005.1 coordinate 10,999, forward strand.
TTGAGCGCATCCAGTGCTTCGGCGCCGGTCTTGAGCTTATTCTTTTTCACCACATCGCGCAGTTCATCCACCAGTTCCTCGGCGACATCTGCGCCGGTATCCGCAAGGATCAGCCGCTCGGTCAGTTCCTCGTACAGATCTTCGGTGATCTTGGGGGCATCCATCAGCTCGGTGATGGAGTCAAAGGAGGCCTTGCGGGTCTTTTTCAGGCCGAAGCCCAGTTTTTCAAAAAATCCCATGAGGGTGAATCCTTTCTTATATAGAATAGAGACTGCCGGATCAGGCTTCCGCACCGATCAGGCTGACATCCACATTGTTGGGGTCCAGACGGAGCACGCGGCTGACACCGTCCTCCTGCATGGTAACACCGTACAGCATATCGGCAGTTTCCATGGTGCCGCGGCGGTGGGTGATGACGATGAACTGTGTTTTATCCGAAATGCGGTGCAGATACTGGGCGTAGCGCACCACATTGACATCATCCAGTGCGGCTTCGATCTCATCCAGCACACAGAAGGGTGAAGGATTGACCGCAAGAATGGCAAAGTAGATGGATACCGCCACCAGCGCCTGTTCGCCGCCGGAGAGACTGGTCAGATTTTTGATCAGCTTGCCGGGAGGCGCCACCGAGATATCGATGCCGCTTTCCAGAATATCATCCGGCTCGGTCAGTGTCAGACTGGCGGTACCGCCGCCGAACAGTTCGGCGAAAATATGGCCGAAGTTCTCGTTGATGCGGGCAAAGCTGACGGAGAAGATCTCTTTCATCTCGCCGGAAAGCTCCGCGATCAGGCGCAGCAGCTCGGCTTTTGCCTTCTCCACATCATCCACCTGCGCTTTCATAAAGTTATAGCGCTGGCTGACCTCGGCATATTCATCGATGGCGGCCACATTGACATTGCCCAGTGCCTTTATTTTGGCGCGGATCTCGGTGGCCTGTCGGCGCAGTTCGGTGATGTTTTCAAATTCAATGCAGCAGGCGGCGGCATCGGTGAGGGTCAGCTCATATTCTTCCCACAGCTTGTTGACATTGCTCTCGTATTCACTTTTCAGCGCGTCCTGCCGTTCGCTCAGGCGGGCGGTCTCACGGCTCATCTCCTCGCGGTGGGCGGTGAGAGTACGCTGCTCATTGGTCAGCGCCGTGATGCGGCCCTCGCGGGCGATGCGCTCCCGTCCAATGGCCTGTGTCAGCTCCTCCTGCTCCGCAATGCGGGCGCGGACGGATTCCTTCTGCTGCTCCACCAGCGCGATCTCGCGGCGGCTGCCCTCCACCAGCTGCTCCAGACGGCCGATATTCTCCAGACGCAGCTCACGCTGCTGCTGACTCTGGCCGCTGCGCCCCTGCAAAGAGGCGATGGTCTGGCGGTGCAGTTCGATATCCTTACCGCAGCCGGCCTGCGCCAGCCGCAGCTCACCCAGCTCACCGGAAAGGCGGGTGTGCGTCTCGGCAAAGCTGCCGTCGCCATCCAGCACGGAAAGCTCTTCTTCCAGCTTACCCACCTCAGTGACTGCCTCAGCGGTCTGCTTCTCGGTGGACTGCTGCGTCTGCTGCGCTTTGGCAATGGTGTCACGCAGGCTCTCGCATTCACCATCCAGAAGCTCGGCTGCAGCATTCTGCTGCGAAAGTGCAGTTTTCAGGCGCTCCAGTTCCATTCCGCTGCGGATCTTTTCGCCCTTGCGGGTGATGATCTCGCTTTCGGTAGCGGTCAGCTCGGCGGTCAGGGCATCCACCTCGCCACTGAATCGCCGCACCTGTGCCTGCGCTTCCTTCAGCTTTGCATCCAGCCCGGTCAGCCGGGCGTTGGTCTCCTCAATCTCCAGCTTGCGGCTGAAAACGCCTGCGGATCGGCTGGAGCTGCCGCCGGTGTAAGAGCCGCCGGCATTGACCACCTGTCCGTCCAGCGTGACGATGCGGAAACGGTAATTGTTGGCACGGGCCAGTGCGCCGGCATCGTTCATATCCTCGGCCACAGCGATGCGCCCCAGCAGGTTGGAGACGATATCCGCGTATTTTTCATCCGCTTCCACCACATCGCAGGCAAGCACAGCATCGCCTAGCTTTGCCCCCTGCAGCCGGTAGGGCTGCACGGTATCCAGCGGCAGGAAGGTGGCACGGCCGGCGCGCTCATCCTTCAGCCATGCAATGGCGGCCTTGGCAGCACTTTCGCCGGTAACGATGATATTCTGCAGCGCCGCGCCCAGCGCGGTCTCGATCGCCAGCTCATAGCCGGGTTTTACCTTCAGCAGGGAGCCGACGGTGCCGATGATGCCCCGCAGGCGGCGGTTTTCGCCCGCCTTGATGACGGCCTTGACGCTCTCATGATAGCCGTCCATGCTGCGTTCCAGATCGCGCAGCATTTTGATGCGCTGCACGGCGGTCTGGATCTCGCGATCCACGGCGTTGGCGGCCTCCTGTGCTTTGGCAAGGGATGCCTTGCGGGAATCCAGCTTAAAGACAAGGCCCTCGCGGATATTGCCCAGACGGGTCAGCTCCTCGTCCAGATGGGCATCCAGTGCAAGGGTATCGGCGTGATCCTGTGTCAGCGTGGTCACCGTCTCACGGGCGGCTGTCAGCTCCTCATTGGCAGCGGCAAGCCGCTGGGCGGCCATCTCGGCGCCGGAAGCAGCGGAGGCTCCCTCCACCTTCAGCTGTGTGATCTTATCGTTGAGCAGCGCCAGCGCAGCGGCAAGCTCATCGCGGCGCTCGCCGCTGGCACGGCTGCGCTCCATCAGTTCCTCCAGCAGGCGCTCCTGCCGGGCGATTTTTTCGGCATAGCCGGCGATGTCTTTCTCGCATGCGGCGATGGCGGCCTCGGCGGCGGCCACCTGCCCGGCAAGCTGGCCCTCATCCGCTTCATCGGCGGCGATAGCCTCACGCAGCTCGGCCACGGCAGCCAGATTGTGCTCGATATCGTTATTCAGAACGGCGATGCGGGAATCAAAACCGGCGGCCTCCTCCGCGATGGCGCGGATGGCACGGTTGGCATCGTCAGCCTGCACCAGCAGGCGCTCGATCTCGCCGCGCAGGGTCTCGATCTCGCCGTCCAGCTCATTGATCTTCCGGTCGTCGCTGTCATAATCGCTCTGGGCGATCTCCAGACGGCGCTGCTGCACGCGCACGGCATCGCGGGCGCGCTGGATCTCCTCCATCCAGAGGGTGACCTCCAGATCCTTGCGGCGGGCGGCGTATTCCAGATAGCTCTTTGCTTTCTGGCTTTCTTTTTCCAGCGGGCCGACACGGCTTTCCAGCTCACCCAGAATATCCCGCAGACGGGAGAGATTCTCCTCGCTGGCGGCAAGGCGGCGCTCGGCTTCGTTTTTGCGGTAACGGTAGCGGGCGATGCCGCTGGCCTCTTCAAAGATCTCGCGGCGCTCGCTGCTCTTGCTGGAGACGATCTCTGCAATACGGCCCTGCCCGATGATGGAGTAGCCGTCCCGGCCAAGGCCGGTATCCAGAAACAGCTCGTACACATCGCGCAGGCGCACCGCCTGTCCGTTGATGCTGTACTCGCTTTCGCCGCTGCGGTAGTATTTGCGGCCGATGGTCACCTCATCGGTATCCACATCGATCAGACGGTCGGTGTTATCCAGCACCAGACGCACGCTGGCGTAACCCATGGCAGCACGGCGGTTTTTGCCGCCGGTACCGCTGAAGATGACATTTTCCATCTTGCCGCCGCCGCGCAGCTGGCGGGCGCTGGTCTCGCCCAGCACCCAGCGGATGGCATCGGAAATATTGGATTTGCCGCTGCCGTTGGGGCCCACCACACCGGTGACACCCTTGTCAAAATTGATGCGTATCTTATCAGGGAAGGATTTGAATCCCTGGATCTCCAATGCTTTCAGTACCAAATGCGTATCATCCTTTTTCTGTAAGTATCAAAAGGGGATCGACAAGCCCAAAGGCCTGTCATCCTGCGGTTTCCGGAAATACTCCGGCGAGAATAACAGGACTTCGGGTGTGACGGTTCATTCCTCGGCCAGCCCCATCAGTTCCAGCGCTTCCTTTGCAGCCTGCTGCTCGGCTGCCTTTTTACTGTGACCGCTGCCGCGGCCGATACAGTTGGAATTGAGGTGCACCTCCACCACGAAATGTCTTGCGTGATCGGGGCCGGTCTGCTCCACCACCTCATAGCGCACGCGCTCCTCGGGGTTTTGCTGCACAACCTCCTGCAAACGGGTCTTGTAATCGCGCGCCGTGGCATGAGCAGCCCTGACATAAGGCAGGATAAAGCTGCGGGCAAGCTCCAGACCGCCGTCCAGATACAGCGCGGCGATCAGAGCCTCAAAGGCATCGGCAAGGATGGCGGGCCGGGTGCGGCCGCCGCTTTTCTCCTCGCCGCGGCCCAGACGCAGATACTCGCCCAGACCCAGCTGCATGGCGAAGCCGAACAGACTTTCTTCACACACCAGCGAAGCGCGGATGCGGGTAAGCTGCCCTTCCGGCAGATTACGGTTCTGGCTGAACAGGTATTCGCTGACCACCACGCTCAGCACGCTGTCGCCGAGGAATTCCAGCCGCTCGTTGTGCTGCGAACGACCTTTGTCCTCATTGGCATAGCTGGTATGGGTGAGCGCGGTGACCAGAAGCTGCCGGTCGCGGAAGGTATAGCCCAGCCGCTGCTCCAGTACCTCTGCTGCAATGCTCTCCATCAGGCGTTCTCCTCCCCGGTTTTACCGGTCTTTGCGGCAGCGGAACGGATCGCGCCCACCACATCGTTTTCCACGCAGGCCTTGGCCTGACGGATGGCGTTCTTGATGGCCTTGGCATTGCTGGAGCCGTGCGCCTTGATAACAGGGGCACAAACACCCAGAATGGGTGCGCCGCCGTGCTCGGTGTAATCCATGCTGGCCTTGAATTCCTTCAGGGCGGGCTTGGTGAGCAGGTACGCCAGCTTGCCGGCAAAGTTCTTCAGGAACACGCCCTTGATCTTCTGATTCATCAGCTTGGCAACGCCCTCGGTCAGCTTGAGCACCACATTGCCGGTGAAGCCGTCGCACACAGCCACATCACAGGCGCCGGCGTTCAGCTCGCGGGCCTCCACATTGCCCACAAAGTGCAGACCACTCTCCTGCAGCAGAGCATGGGCAGCCAGCTGCAGCTCACCGCCCTTGGATTCCTCGGTGCCGTTGTTGATCAGGCCCACCGTGGGATAGGCTGTGCCCATCACCTTTTCGGCATAGGCCGCGCCCATATTGGCAAACTGTACCAGCATCTCGGGGCGGCAGTCGGCGTTGGCGCCGCAGTCGCACAGCAGGTAGGGGCGCTCGATGCCGGGGATAACGGTGGCCAGCGCCGGGCGCTTGATGCCCGGTAGGCGTTTGACGATCAGTGTGGCACCCACCAGAATGGCGCCGGTGGAGCCGGCGCTGACAAAGGCATCGCCCTCGCCGTCACGCAGCATACGCAATGCCACGGCAAGGCTGGAATCCGGCTTTTTCTTCAGCACATCGGTGGGGTTGTCGTGCATGGTCAGCACATCCGGCGCATGGCGCACGGTGATGCCCTCCATGCGGATATCGTTTTCGGCCGCACAGGCTCTGATCTGTTCCTCGTCGCCCACGGCGATGATCTCCACGCCCAGCTCTTTGACAGCAAGGGAAGCGCCTTCCAGTACAGCCTTGGGGGCGTTGTCGCCGCCAAAGGCATCTACGATGATCTTCATAGTATGTCTCCTTTCCGGGTAAAGACGGTATGTGGGGAACGCTTACAGCGTCCGCAGATAATCCTCCAGAGCAGCCATGCCGCGCTGCGCCACAGCCAGATAGCGCAGGCGTTTATCGCGCACACGCTCCTCCATCGGCGGCAGCAGGCCCATATTGGCGCCCATGGGCTGAAAATCCTTGTTTTCGGTGGTGATATAGTTGAGCAGTGCGCCCAGCATGGTTTCAGCCGGCAGCTGCAAAGCATCCTGTCCGCGCAGGCGGCGCAGCATATTGTGGGCGGCCAGCAGCCCGCAGGCAGCGCTTTCCATATATCCTTCAAAACCGGTGATCTGACCGGCGAAGAACAGTTCCGGGCGGCTGCACAGCGACAGATCCCGCGCCAGCAGCTGCGGTGAATTCAGAAAAGTGTTGCGGTGCATGACACCGTAACGCACAAACTCGGCGTTTTCCAGACCGGGGATCATGGAGAACACCCGCTTCTGCTCGCCGAATTTCAGGTTGGTCTGGAAGCCCACCAGATTGTACAGCGTTCTTTCCGCATTTTCGCAGCGCAGCTGCACATTGGCCCACGGGCGGTGGCCGGTGTTCGGATCCACCAGACCCACCGGACGCAGCGGCCCGTAGCGCATGGTATCCTTCCCGCGGGAGGCCAGCACCTCGATGGGCATACAGCCCTCAAACACCGTCAGACCGGTATCCGCATCGTGCAGATGGGCGCGCTCGGCATTCACAAGAGCCTCGGCAAAGGCTTCGTACTCCTCTTTATTAAAGGGGCAGTTGAGATAATCATCCTCGCCGCGGCCATAGCGGCTGGCGGCAAAAACCTTTTCGTGATCGATGCTCTCCGCCGTGATGATAGGGGCGGCGGCATCGTAAAAATACAGACGGCCATCACCGGTGGCCTGTGCAATGGCGGCGGCCAGCGCATCGGAGGTGAGCGGGCCGGTGGCGACAAGTGTCAGCCCCTGTGCCGCATCCGGCAGCGCGGTGACCTCGCCGTGCACCACCGTGATATCGGGATGGCCTTCCACCAGTGCAGTGACCTTGTCGCAGAAGGCATCGCGGTCCACCGCCAGCGCACCGCCGGCAGCCACACGGACGGTATCCGCCACCGGCAGCAGATGACTGCCCAGACGGCGCATCTCTGCCTTGAGCATACCGCCGGCGGAATCCAGCCGGTCAGCTTTCAGAGAGTTGGAGCACACCAGCTCGGCATAGCCCTTGCGGGTGTGGGCGGCGCTTGTCTTTTCCGGCTTCTGCTCGTACAGTGTGACCTGCACGCCCGCATCCGCCAGCAGCAGCGCGGCCTCGCAGCCGGCCAGACCCGCGCCGATGATATTTGCTTTCAGATTTTCCATAGTATCATTCCTTGGCAGAGGCCCGGGGCTTTCTGGCGGCAGCCTTGGTAAAGCCGCAGCCCTCGCGGCTGCAATGCAGGTTGCTGCCCTTTTTCAGCAGTGTGGCGCCGCACTCGGTGCATTTTTCCGCAGTGGGCTCATCCCATGTCATAAAACCGCAGGCCGGATTCTTTTCGCAGCCGTAATAGGTGCGGCCCCGTTTGGACTGGCGGGCCAGAATACGGCCGCCGCACAGCGGACAGGCACCGGGGGTCTCCTTGGTGATGGGTTTGGTATTACGGCATTCCGGGAAGCCGGGACAGGCCAGAAACTTGCCGAAACGGCCGGTCTTAATGACCATTTTGCGGCCGCACTGCTCACAGATCTCCTCGGTCTCCTGTTCCGGCACCTTCACCTTTTTGCCGCCCATGCTCTCCTCCGCGGCAGCAAGACTCTTTTCAAAACCGCCGTAGAAATCGCCGATAACGCGCCGCCAGTTGGCATTGCCCTGCTCAACGGTATCCAGATTGTCCTCCATCTGGGCGGAGAAGCGCACATCCACGATATCGGGGAACTGCTCGCTCATCAGGTCGTTGACCACAATACCCAGCGCGGTGGGCCGCAGCTGCTTTTTATCCCGCTCCACATAATCGCGGTCCAGCACGGTGCTGATGATGGGCGCATAGGTGGAGGGACGGCCGATACCGTTTTCCTCCAGCGCCTTGATCAGAGTGGCTTCACTGTAGCGGGCGGGCGGCTGGGTGAATTTCTGTTCTCCCTTCAGCTCATGCAGGCGCAGGGTCTCGCCCTCGGCAAGCGGGGGCAGCATACTCTCCTTGGCGGCCTTTTCATCCTGTGCTTCCTCGTACAGTGCGGTGAAACCGTCAAAGGTAACACGGAAGCCGCTGGCGCGGAAGGTACAGCCGGCGGCCTCCACATCCACGCTGACGGTATCCTGCAGACAGTCCGCCATCTGGCAGGCGATGAAACGGTTCCAGATCAGCCGGTACAGCTTGGCAATATCGCCGCTGATGCTCTGCTCGGCGAGTTCCGGCGTGAGGGCCGGATTGGTGGGACGGATAGCCTCGTGAGCATCCTGTGCGCCGGCGCGACCCTTATACACACGGGCGGCGCCGGGCAGATACGCCTTGCCCCAGCGCTCCGCAATAAAGCTGCGGGCACCGGCAACGGCTTCGTCGGAAAGGCGCAGACTGTCGGTACGCATATAGGTGATCAGACCCGTGGTGCCCTGACCGGCGATATCCACACCTTCGTACAGGGTCTGGGCCGCACGCATGGTGCGGGCAGCGGTGAAGCCCAGCCGGCGGCTGGCCTCCTGCTGCAGGGTGGAGGTGATGAAGGGCGGTGCGGGAGTCTTGCGGCGCTTGCTTTCGGTGACCTTTGCCACACGCCACACCGCATCGGCCAGACCGGCGCGGATCTTCTCCGTCTGCTGCTCGTTGGCCAGAGTCACCTTGCGGCCGTCCACGCCCCAGAAGTGGGCAGTGAATTTACGCCCCGCATCCGCAGAAAGCAATGCATCCAGATTCCAGTATTCCTCGGGCTTGAAATTTTCGATCTCCCGCTCACGGTCCACGATCAGACGCACCGCCACGCTCTGCACGCGGCCGGCAGAAAGTCCGGGCTTGACCTTGCGCCACAGGAACGGGCTGAGCTTGTAGCCCACCAGACGATCCAGCACACGGCGCGCCTGCTGGGCATCCACCAGATCCATATCGATGCTGCGGGGCGCAGCCATGCCTTCACTGATGCCCTTGCGGGTGATCTCGCCGAAGGTGACACGGTTGGGCAGCGACGGATCCATCTTGAGAATATGCGCCAGATGCCAGCTGATCGCCTCGCCCTCGCGGTCCGGGTCGGTTGCGAGATAGACGAAATCGCTGGCTTCAGCTGCCGCTTTGATCTCTTTGATCAGCTTGCTTTTGCCGGGGATATTGAGATAGCGGGGGCTGAAATCCTTCTGGATATCCACACCGATATCCTTGGATGGAAGGTCACGGATATGACCCATGCTGGCGATGACCTCGTATCCTTCACCCAGATACTTACGGATGGTCTTTGCCTTGGCGGGCTCTCCACGATGACTAGTTTGCTCAATGCTGTTCAACCTCTTATCTTGTGAGAATGCGCGGAAGCCTTGGCTCCGCATTTATGTGCAGCCGCCGGAAAGGGCGGCAGATCATGCAAAGGAACAGACGCGTGAGGCTTTCTCACAGCGCCTTTTCAAAACGCCTGCCGGGACGCTGGCGCACAAGGCCCCGCATCTCCAGCCGGGTCAGGGTCGCCATCAGCCGCCCTGCGGCAAGGCCGGTGGCTTCACCGAGTGCAGCGGTATCCGCCGATTCGCCGGCAGCGGGCAGCGCCTTGTACACGGTGAGCAGATCGCCCGTCAGATCCTGTATAGAGGCGGGCGGCTTTTTCTCCGGCGCCTTCTGCGGGCGGGAAAGGCCGTACTCCTCCAGAATATCCTGCGCACAGGTCACAGGCTTGGCGCCCTCCTTGAGCAGCAGGTTGGTGCCCTCGCTCAGTTCGGAGAAAATGCTGCCGGGCACGGCAAAGATATCCCTGCCGTATTCCTCGGCATAGCGCACTGTACTCAGAGTTCCGCTGCGCAGCTTTGCCTCAGCCACGCACAGCCCGCGGGAAAGCCCCGCGATAATGCGGTTGCGCTGCACAAAACTCTCCTTGTAGCGGACATTTTCCACCCCGCAGGGATACTCGGAAAGCACCGCGCCGTTTTGGGGGATCAGATCCTGCAGCGGGCGGTTGCGTGCGGGAAAATAGTGTTCCAGATCGGTGCCCAGTACCGCAACCGTGGATTTATCATGGCGCAGCGCCGCCTTGTGAGCTTCACTGTCCAGCCCCTCGGCCAGACCGCTGACCAGCACCGCGCCGCCCTCGGCAAGACCGTCACAGATACTGCGGGTGGCCTCCACGCCGTAGGCGGAGGGATGCCGTGTACCCACCACACCGATGAGCAGCGTATTCTGCAGACAGCGCACATCGCCCCGGACATACAGCACCGGCGGCGGCGAAGCGATGGCACGCAGCTGGGCGGGGTAATCATCCTCGCCCCAGGTCAGGATACGGATATCCCTGCTTTCGTGCAGCTCGCGGCGGCGCATGGCATCATCGGCGGAAAAGCTGAGCAGCCGGTCGGACTGCCGGACAGTGATGCGTTTTTCCCGCAGCAGGTAGAGCCGATCCTCCCAGATCGCCTGCACACTGCCGTAGTATTCCCACAAACTGTGCCAGTCAACACAGGGGCCAAGGCCGTTTGCCAGCCAGAGCCACAGCTCGGTCTCGTTCATCCCCGCACCTCCTTCCGGTGCTCACACATTTTTTCGCGTTTTTATCTGCGCTGCTTTTTCAGCGGTAATGCCACATCAGCACCGAAGCCGCCACTGCGGCATTCAGACTTTCCATGGCGGGTGCGATGGGAATGCGCACGCTCACATCGCACACGGCAGCCACCTCGGGACGGATGCCCTGCCCCTCACTGCCAACCACCAGCACCAGCGGTGCATCCTGCGCCGCGGCGGGCAGTTCTTCGCTTTCTTCCAGACGGGCGGCGAAGCAGGTGTAGCCCCGGCTGCGCAGCTGCCGCAGCGCTTCGGCCAGATCGTCGGTGCATGCCACCGGCAGCTTGACGGTGCTGCTCATGGCGGCGCGCAGTGCCTTGATACCGTAGGCATCGGCACAGCCCGGCCCCAGAAGCACGCCCTGCCAGCCAAAGGCGGCAGCGCTGCGCAGCACCGCGCCCAGATTGCCCGGATCCTGCACGCCATCCAGCGCCAGAATGCGTCGTCCGCTTAAATTCTGTGCCGCAGCAGGCGGGGTATCAAACACCGCCCACACGCCCTGTGTGGTGCGGGTGCGCGCCAGCTTTTCGGCCACATGCTCTGCCAGCAGATAGTGCTCGCCGCCAAGCGCCGCCAGTGCAGGATTTTTACGCAGAGCGGACTCGGTGTAATACACCTCCAGCGGGGGCAGCACAGCGGCGATATCCGCGCACAGCTTGGCGCTTTCCGCCACAAAACAGCCGCTCTGCGCCCGCGCCGAAGCGTCATCCAGCAGGCGGCCGATACGGCGCACACGCTCATTGTCACGGCTGGTGATCCTTGTTTCCATTTCGCTCATTCCCCCACGGATCGCTTATTTTTTAATGTCTATAAATGCAAACAATGCCACACGCACGGGTGTGCGTGTGGCGGCGTTGTTTATGATCAGGCCTTCTTGGCGACCTCGACCAGCTCGGCAAAAGCCTTGGGGTCATGGATAGCCATCTCGGACAGCATCTTGCGGTTCAGCTCGATGCCGGCCTTCTTCAGGCCGTTCATGAAGCTGGAGTAGTTGATGCCCTGGGGACGGCAGGCGGCATTGATGCGGGCGATCCACAGGCGGCGGAAATCGCGCTTCTTCTGGCGGCGGCCAGCGAAAGCGTAGTTACCGCTCTTCATGACCTGCTGTTTGGCCATCTTAAAATGCTTGGACTTGCTGCCGTAGAAGCCCTTGGCCAGCTTCAGAACTTTCTTTCTTCTTTTGCGAGTCATCATCGCGCCTTTTACACGTGCCATATCGTTACTTCTCCTTTAAATCTCGTTGATGTTTCCGTTGTGTTCGATCTTAGCCGTAGGGCAGCATTCTCTTGATGGCGGCCACATTGGTCTTGTCGGAGTAAACGGACTTGCGGAAGCCTCTCTTCAGCTTGGTGGGCTTCTTGGTCAGGATGTGACGGCGATAGGCGCGGTTACGCTTGACTTTGCCGTTCTTGGTCAGTTTGAAGCGCTTCTTGGCGCCGGAGTGAGTTTTCAGCTTGGGCATTGTTTTATCCTCCTTAATTTTGCTTCGCGTTCTTTTGCGCAGCGGTCTTCTGCTGGGGTGCCAGGAACATGGCCATGCTGCGGCCTTCCAGTTTGGGCTGTTTTTCCACAACAGCGCCTTCCACAGCCTCGGCAAAGCGGGTCAGAACCTCCTGACCGAGGGCGGTATGCGCCATTTCACGTCCGCGGAACCGGATGGACACCTTGACCTTATCGCCGCCCTTCAAGAACTTGGCGGACTGGGCAGCCTTGGTGTTGAAATCGTGCGTATCGATATTGAGGGACAGACGCACCTCTTTGATCTCGACCACGCGCTGATTTTTCTTGGCTTCCTTTTCCTTCTTCTGCTGCTCAAAGCGATACTTGCCGTAGTCCATGATCTTGCACACGGGCGGCACGGCCTGCGGTGCGATCTTGACCAGATCAAGACCCTTCTCCTGTGCCAGATGCCATGCATCGCGGGCGCTCATCACACCCAGCTGCTCACCATCGTCGGCAATGACGCGGATCTCTTTGTCGCGGATCTCTTCGTTCAGCTCCAGTTCCTTCTTCGTGCTAATGGGGAAACACCTCCGTCAAATTGGATTGGTTTTGTAAAAGAAAGAGCATGGCAGCGGCTGCCATGCTCTGATATCAACACAGAAAACACCCAATACGAGCGTCATTCTTTCTTGATAAACCCGGGCGGGTACCGCCGCAAGGTGAGCCGGCATATGCCACACTGCTTCATTTCCGGATGCTATTATACCACTTACTGTGTCGGATGTCAAGCATCAATTTTCGGTTTCCTGCCCGTTTTCCGCGGTATCGTCGGCAGTCTCCGCCTCTTCGGAATCCACGGCGGCGCCATCCTCCATCGCCTCGCGCTCGGCAAGGAAGGCTCTGGCCCACTCCTCCTCGGCGGAGGGCTTCGCCGCCTTCTTCGCAGCCTGCTGCTCGGCGGCCTGCTGCGCCACCTGCTGCCAGTCCTTGCGGGCAGAACGGCGGGTGCGCGGGCCCAGATCCCGATCAATGAAAACCTGTTTGAAGCGGGGCCAGTAGATCAGATCGGTGGTCATGATGGTGATGGCGAATACGCCGAACAGCAGCACCGGCACAATGTAAACACCGAACAGCATGAACACCACCAGCAAAGCGATATCCAGAAGTGTCACCACAACGCCGCGCCAGCCGGAGGCCACCACCAGAATGGCGGAGTTCTTGAAAATGGCGGAAAGCTTGATCTCAATGAGGGCGATCTGCTGGAACACGGTGTTGACCATAGAGAACCAGATATACACGCCGAGGAAAAGCACAGCCAGACTGAATGCGGTGATATTCTCCGGCAAAAGCAGCAGCATACTGGCATTGAGCATGATGATATCCGCCAGCACGGCAAAGATCACCATGGCGATCGCGCCCTGTTTAAAATTCTCTTTATAGGATTTCTTGAATTCATGCCAGGTAAAGAACGGCACGTCGCGGCACATCTGCAGCGTCAGCCGGTGGGTGGCCGCCAGCGCCGGGCCCATGGGAACGGCGCACACGATATTCAGCACCAGCACCCACAGCCAGGGCATTCCCTCCAGTGCGGCCAGATAGAACACCGTACAGCACGCCAAAAACGGCAGCGAACAGACAAAGAACAGCACATTGGCCAGCAGCATCGCACCGAAATCGCGGACGAAGATCTCCCACCAGCGGAAAATACCTCTTTTCTCCGGTGCATCCTTATCTACGCCGGGGCCTTCCTTATCGAAATTAAAGTGAAAAAGCGACATAATTTCTTCCTCTTTCCTCGCAAAAAGCCACAGCGAAGCGCCTTTTGCGTGTTATCAATGTAAAGTATAGCAGAATGACGCGGGTTTGCCAACAGCGGCAATAAAATTTTTACATTTGTCCGCAAAAAGATAAAACGGGGCGTAAAAATTTCACAACCATTTTTTGTCCAAACCTCTTTACAAATTACTACGAACAGTTGTATAATAAAGATAGTAAGTTTTCTGCCCGCATCCACCGCCGGGCATCCACAGGAAAGGAAAGGTTGATTTTATGTTTGGACAGCGCTTGAAGGAGCTGCGCAAGGCTGCCGGGTACTCTCAGACCCGTCTGGCCGAATATCTCGGCATCAGCCAGCAGGCCGTCGGCAAATGGGAGACGGGCCGCGCCACGCCCGACCCCAATACCATCGCCACCATCGCGCGGCTGCTGGGTGTATCGGCAGATACCATGCTGGGTACCGCCGGTACCGGCGGCATGGAAGCTCTGGTGCCCGTGGTAGGCAGCGTACGCGCCGGCTACGGTGCACTGGCGTTTGAAGAAGATTACGGCACCGAGCCCGCCAATGTGCGCGACCCGGAGAACTATCTGTATCTGATCGTCAAAGGCGACAGCATGGAGCCGCGCATTTTTGACGGCGATTATGCGCTGGTGCATAAGCAGAACACATTGGAAAACGGCGATCTTGGCGTGCTGATCTACGGCGACGAGGAAGCCACCCTGAAGCGGTATATCCGCCGCGGCAACGCTGTCATTCTGGAGCCGTTCAACCCGGATTACGAGCCGCTGGTCATCGAAGGCGAAGCGCTGGAACACCTGCATATCGTGGGCAAGGTACGCGAGACCCGCACCAAATGGTGAGATTATCTGCCGCACTTTAAAGCTGCGCGGTACGGGCCATTCACAGGCCGGAGGCTTTTCATGATCGAAACAAGATGCGGGCTGCTTTGCTCGGAATGCTCTTTCCGCGAAAACTGCGCCGGCTGCATTGCCACAGGCGGGCATCCGTTTCACGGGGAGTGCCCGGTGGCCCTGTGCTGCCAGAGCAAAGGACACACCCACTGCGGCGAATGTCCGCAGCTGCCCTGCGCACGGCTGACACAGTATTCCTGCGATCCGGTGCACGGGGACACTCCCCACGGCGCACGGATCGAGCAGTGCCGGAAATGGGCGGCACAGTGAGTCCTGCCGGTGTACCGGCACCGCAAAACAACGCTGTAACGACAGCGCAGAACGAAAAGGCAGCTTTATGATAAAGGTCAGCTTTTACGATACAGCCGATGATGCCGCGCTGAAATTCGCTGTCATCTGTGCAAAACACAAAGGAAAACGGGTGTTCTGCCGCCACAAGGAGCGCTCCGCATGGGAACTGCCCGGCGGTCACCGCGAGCCGGGCGAAGCTATTGCGGACACTGCCCGCCGCGAGCTGTGGGAGGAAACCGGCGCCGCCGCCTTCACCCTTGTACCGGTATGCATCTACGGTGTGCGCAGTCCGGACGGATGCGAAACACTGGGGATGCTTTACACTGCGGAGATCAGCGACTTCGGTGAGCTGCCGCAGCTGGAGATCGCCGAGATCACCTGCACGGAAGCCCTGCCGGAAAGCTGGACCTATCCGCTGATCCAGCCGCTGCTGCTGGCTGAGGCCGAGCGGCGCAGCTGCTGACCCTGCTTCTTCCGCTTCTCCGTTTTTGAAAATTTCTTTTCCCCCGCAAAACGGGCCGTCTGCCTGCTTTTTTCAAGCCGGCGGCGGGCGGCCCCTTCTTTTTTGCACCTTTTTTTGGATATCACCCGCCGCAGCAGCATACAGAAAGGAGCCGGCACATGGATACAATGGAAAAACTGACCATTCTGGCCGACAGCGCCAAATACGACGTGGCCTGTACCTCCAGCGGGGTGGACCGTGCCGATGCCAAAAGCAAGGGAGGTATGGGCAGCGCCGTGGCCTGCGGCATCTGCCACACCTTTTCGGCGGATGGGCGCTGCGTTTCGCTGCTCAAGGTGCTGCTGACCAATATCTGTGCCTACGATTGCAGCTACTGCGTCAACCGCCGCTCCAACGATGTACCGCGGGCTGCCTTTACCCCGCGGGAACTGGCCGATCTGACCATCGGCTTTTACCGGCGCAACTACATCGAGGGCCTTTTCTTATCCAGTGCGGTGCTCATCAGCCCCGACCACACCACCCAGCTGATGATCAAGGCGCTGGAGCTGCTGCGGTTTGAGTACGGCTTCCGGGGGTACATCCACGCCAAGGCGATCCCCGGCACCGATCCCCTGCTTTTGCAGCAGCTGGGCACGCTGGCCGACCGCATGAGCGTGAATATCGAGCTGCCCAGCGCCGAAAGTCTTGGGAGGCTTGCGCCGGACAAGACGAAGGATGCGATCCTGAAGCCCATGGGACAGATCACCCGCGGCATTGCGCAAAACAGCCGTGAGCTGGTGCAGTACCGCCACGCGCCGAAATTTGTACCCGCCGGCCAGAGCACCCAGATGATCGTGGGCGCCAGCCCCGAAAGCGACCACCGCATCCTGCAGCTGACGGAAGGTCTTTACAGAAAATACGAATTGAAGCGGGTGTTTTTCTCTGCCTATGTACCGGTGGTGGAAAGCACTCTGCTGCCATCCACCGATACCAAGCCGCCGCTGCTGCGGGAGCACCGGCTGTATCAGGCGGACTGGCTGCTGCGCTTTTATCATTTTTCGGCGGACGAGATCCTCAGCGAGGCTGCGCCGAATTTCAACCCCTATCTTGACCCGAAATGCAACTGGGCCATTCACAATATGCACCTGTTCCCCATCGAGGTTTCCACTGCGGATTACGAGATGCTGCTGCGTGTGCCGGGCATCGGCCCCAAAAGCGCCAAACGCATCGTCGCCTGCCGCCGCGGTGCACCGCTGAGCTTTGAGGGTCTGAAAAAAATGGGCGTTGTGCTCAAACGGGCACAGTATTTCATTCTGTGCCGCGGGCAGACCCTTGCCGGCCTGCATTTCAGCCCCGAAAGCACGGTGCGTGCACTGGTGGATCCCACCGCGTTCACACTGGGCGTGGAACAGACCAGTATGTTTGATGTGCCCGACCAGACCCGGCTGAATGCAGAGGAGGCGGTGAAATGGCTGGCACAGGCGATGTGATCTATCTGTATGACGGCACGCTGGAGGGTATGCTGTGCTGCATCTGGACCGCCTTTGAGCAAAAGGAAAACCCCATCGGCATCTGGTGCTTTGACGAAGAGCAGCCCACGCTGTACCGGCTGCGGCAGGTGGACACCGACCCCGTGCTGGCTGCACGGGTGCAGACCGGCGTGCGCCGCAGGCTGGGCGCACTGGCCGAGCAATGGGTGTACGATGCCTTTTACAGCGCACTGGAGCAGCGGGAGCTTGCCGCGCTGGAATTTTTGAAGCTGGGCTTTGCCAAGGGGCCGGGGGTCACCTCCATGGTGGGTCACCCGCAGGTGGCGCCGCTGTTTGCCGCCAGCCGCGCTTTGCACAACGAGGTACACCTGCTCAGCGGGTTTATCCGTTTTTCCGATCACGATGGCGCACTGGTATCGGTCATCCGGCCCAAAAACTTCGTACTTCCCTTTCTGGAGCCACATTTTTCCCGCCGCTTTCCCTATGAAAAATACATGATCTATGACGAAACGCACCGCTATGCATTGGTCGCCGCCGGCGGACAGAGCCGTCTGGTGGAAACCGAAGCCGTACAGCTGCCGCCGCCGGATGCCGTCGAACTGCAGTACCGCGCTCTGTGGAAGCAGTTTTACAACACAGTGGAGATCACCGCCCGTCACAACCCCAAATGCCGCATGACCCATGTACCCAAACGCTACTGGGCCTGCATGGACGAGCTGCGCGGCGAAAAAAAGCCGCTGCCGGTATCGGTGCGGCAGGCCATCGCCGCCGGCGAGCTGACACTGCCGGATACCGACCCCGCATCCACCATCACCACCCCGACACAGGCCTCGCTGGAAAACGCCCGCCGCGCTGCACTGCCCGCAGAATGATGCGCCGGCCCGCACCGCCCTCTATTCACAAAGGAGATACCATGAAACTGGATTTTTCAGCCCTGCAATACAATTTTCGCCACAAACCCCTGCTGATCGCCGGGCGTGCCATGGAATACTATGGTCTGCGCAAAGCCGGTGCGGATACCGACCTTGTGATCCATCCGGAGGATCACCGTCTGCTGGCAGAAAAGTATCCGGAGCACATCAAAGATCTGTACGGTGATATCGGCATCTGCGAGTTTGGTTTTGAAATCTGGAACCAGATCTGCACCTTCGATTATTTCTATCTGAAATCCGGTGCGGCAGAGGAGGAAAACTGTCTTGTTGTCTCGCCGGAAAAGCTTCTGTTTTTAAAGGCTCTGGCCATGGAAGTTCCAAAGCATCACCGCGATCTTGAGCTGATCGTCAAAAAAGTGCTGGATGATGCCTACCGGGAAAAAGTCTGATCCGCCGCACAAAAGAAATGAAGCTGCCGCAACTGTACGGCAGCTTCATTTTTTTGTTGTATCAATCCTCCGCGATGGGGGCGCGGCGGAAATAGATCTGGCTTTCGTTGAAATCCTTTGCCCTGCCGCAAAAGCGCATATAATCATCACCGTTCAGGAATGCATCGGTGGACTCCACATGGGTACGCAGCCGCTCAAACAGCTCTTTGCGCAGCGGCTCCAGCGCCGGATCTCCCGCCAGATTCTTCATCTGGTACGGATCTTTTTCATTGTCGAACAGCAGCCACTCTGTACCGTCACCATGGGTGACATAGGTGTAACGGCCGGTACGGATGCCGCGCCATGCCTCCTGCCCTTTATCCGCCGCCTGATGACAGGCATACAGATCGTAAATGTAGCATTCCGCCAGACCTTCCTCGCCCCGCAGCGCCATACCGCTCAGGTCGACGCCATCCGTTTGGGCAGTGAAGGAAAGCCCCAGCAGCCCTGCCACAGTCACCGGCAGATCCACAAGGCCGATCAGGCCGCGGTTCACGCCGGTCGCAATGCGGCCCGGCCAGCGCATCAGCAGCGGCACGCCGATGGATTCTTCGTGAGGCAGCTGCTTATCCCGCTGACCGTGACTGCCCAGCATATCGCCGTGGTCAGCGGTATAGACGATCAGCGTATCATCCAGCACGCCTTTTTGGCGCAGAAGCTCCGTCAGCACGCCCACCTGCCGGTCGATGGCGGTGATATGGGCATAGTAGCCCCGCATCCGTTCCACCTGCTCGGCATGGGTGATGTATTGCTCCCGGTTGACCATGATGCTTTCAGGTGCATTGGGGCGCAGGGTGACCTCGCGCTCCCTGTACATTTCCATATACTCTGCACCGACCTTATCGTGGGGATCGTGGGGCGTGGCGAAGGAGAGAAACAGCGCGAACGGCTGCTGTGCACCGGCGTTTTCCGCAAGGAAATCTGCCGCAAGTCCACCGAAGATCTCCGGCTCGTAGCCCTGCACCGGATGCCGCACACCGTCCTCGTCATCGTACCAGCAATCCAGATAATTGTGATTGCAGTTGGCTACCTTCCACGCGGCAAAGCCCAGCCGGCGCTCCTTTTCGATGGTCTGCCGCCGCGGCACGCCGCACAGGTGCCATTTGCCGATATAGCCGGTATGATAGCCTCCGGCATTCAGGACATCGGCGATGCTTTCGATATCATACCGGACAGCCAGATCGTTGGTCAGCGCACCGTGGTGCGCCGCATGCAGACCGGTGAGCAGGGAGCCCCGCGCCGGCACGCACACCGGCGAATTGGAACAGCAGCCGGTGAAGCGCATCCCCTCCTGCGCAAGAGCATCCAGATTGGGGGTCATCACCTGCGGATTACCGCAGCAGCCCAGATCGAATTTGCGGTGCTGATCCGCAAAAATGAACAGCAGATTGGGGCGTTTTCCCATAACGGTGGCCTCCTCGCATCAAAAATGTATCAATTACATTCATTTTATCACACGCAAACGCAGGTGTAAACCCTTGATGCAATTTTCAGCAGCCACCTTCCTCCGTCACCGCACGCAGCTTCAGGCCGGTGTAATCCGGTGCAATGACCTCGCCCGGCTTCAGGATCAGAAACTCCCGGTCGTTCCATGTGCCGTCCGTCATCATGCGCAGCAGCCGCAGATCGTCGTGCAGTTCACGCAGCTTCCAGCCGCGGGTCTGCGCCTCCTGCCGGGCACGCTCCAGATCGGCAGGCGCATCGTATACGGAGGAATGGATATACCCCAGCGTGGAGTAATTGCTCATCCAGCTGCTCTCCACCTCCAGCAGATAGTCGGCGTTTTCCTCGCCGAACTTTTCTGCGTATTCCAGCCAGCGGCGGCGCTGCAGATCCTCGGTATCAAACAGGTTCAGGCTGCGCTCCAGCCAACCGCAGTTGAGCCAGAAAGCCCCGCCGGATTCACTGAACTCCTTGAAATACCTCTCCTGTGAGCCCATGAACAGCGCGATGCAGTCATCGGTGCGGGGCACCACGATGGGGATATCCCGGCAGCGTACCCCCACCACGCCGTTGGAGCAAAGCCCATAGCCCAGTACGATGTAATCCGGCCGGTATTCCAGCTCGCCGCTTTCCAGCTGCGCATACAGGTTATCCACCTCGTCGCTCAAACGGCGGCGCAGATCCTCCGGCGTGTTGTGCAGACCTCTGCCCACCCATGTGATATCCACCTGATGGGAGCTTTGTGCAGCAAGCCAGCTCAGTTCTCTGGCAAAAATTCTGCAGGCAATGATATGAATACGCATCCTTTACACCCCATTCACTCTTGCTCGTATAGATCCGTTCCGCAATCCGGGCAATGGGTCATGGTCAGCACATTTTTATAACGCAGACCCAGCCGGCTGCCGCACGCCGGACAGCGGAAACCGAAAATCAGAACGCTCAGCCCGCCGATCAGCAGTACACCCGCCGGAACCGCCACAGCCAGCTTTGGCGTTTCGGCGGTGATAAAATAAGCTATCGCTGCCGCCAGCAGACCCGCCCCCAGCAGCAGGATCGCCAGCCATTTCACATGGTTCAGCTTCATAAAACGACTCCTTATATACAAAAATCCTCTGCGGAATTCCGTTGCAGAAACCGCAGAGGATCTTTTTTAAACAATTCAGCCTTCGACGATGGCCTTGGTGTCGCGGGCGATCATCAGCTCCTCATTGGTGCAGACGACCAGAACCTTGACGCGGGAACCCTCGGCGGAAATATCATTGATCTCCAGACCGCGGACGGTGTTCTTCTCGGCATCGATGGCGACGCCCATGAACTCCATCTCCTTGCAGACCTCGGCGCGGACCTTGCCGTCATTCTCGCCGATGCCGCCGGTAAAGACGATGCAGTCCAGACCGCCCATGGCAGCGGCGTAGCCGCCCACATACTTGCGGATCTGGTAATTCAGCATATCGCTGGCCAGCTTGGCGCGCTCGTTGCCGGCGGCGGCGGCAGCCTCGACATCACGCTTGTCGCTGGAAACACCGGAGATGCCCTCCAGACCGGACTTCTTGTTCATGACAGAGTCGATCTCGGCAGCGGACATACCGGTCTGCTTCATGATGTAGCCGGGGATGGAGGGATCCATATCGCCGGAACGGGTGCCCATGATCAGGCCGGACAGCGGGGTCATGCCCATGCTGGTATCCATGACCTTGCCGCCGTTGACAGCGGCGATGGAGCTGCCGTTGCCCAGATGGCAGGTGACGATCTTCAGCTCTTCCGGCTTCTTGCCCAGATACTCGGCAGCGGCCAGGCTGACATAGCGGTGAGAGGTACCGTGGAAGCCGTAGCGGCGCACACCGTACTTCTCGTAATACTCGTAGGGCAGAGCGTACATATAGCTCTTGGCGGGCATGGTGGCGTGGAAGGCGGTATCAAAGACGATAACATTGGGCATATCGGCGCCGAAAGCCTCCTTTGCAGCACGCAGACCCAGCAGGCCGGCGGGGTTGTGCAGGGGGGCCAGGGGGCACAGCTCCTCGTAAACCTTGATGACTTCCTCGGTGACCAGGCAGCTCTCGCGGAACTTCTCGCCGCCGTGCACGCCGCGGTGACCGATGGCGCCGATCTCGGAAACATCGTTGATGACCTTGCCCTCGCCGGTGGTCATGCACTCAACGACCTTGGCAAATGCCTCGGTATGGGTGGGCATAGCGGACTCGATGGCCCACTTGCCGCCGTTTGCCTGATGGGTGATCTTGCTGCCGTCCATGCCGATGCGCTCGCACAGGCCCTTGCACAGCAGATTCTCGTTGTCCATGTCGATCAGCTGGTACTTCAGAGAAGAAGAACCGCAGTTGATAACCAAAACTTTCATTTGAAAAATCCTCCTTGTCCTCTTTGTTATTTCTCCAAATTGTAGTATAGTATAGGTAAGAAAAAATTTCAAGGGTTTTCGGGACAATCTTCCTGACGAAAACGGAAAAATTCCGTTTTTACTCCCATTTTGCCGCAAGGAGCCGCCTATGTCTACCGCTTTCATCATCGCCGAGTATCACCCCTTCCACAACGGCCACGCCCACATGGCCGCGCAGCTGCACGCCGCAGGCTATGATACCGTTGCCGCTGTGATGAGCGGCAATTTTGTGCAGCGCGGTACTCCTGCGTTGCTGCCGCAGCAGGTACGCGCCGCCGCCGCACTGGCGTGCGGGGTGGATCTTGTGCTGCAGCTGCCCTGCCGTACCGCCGCCGCCAGCGCCGGGCGCTTTGCCGCTGCCGGTGCTGCCGCCGCCGTTGCCGCGGGGGCGGATGTGCTTGCTTTCGGGGCGGAAACGCCGGATACCGCCGCACTGCGCACCGTCACCGCTGCACTGCGCAATGAGCGCTTTTCCGCCCTGCTGCGGGAAGCGCTGGACACCGGCGTGCCCTTCCACACCGCCCGTGCCGCCGCCGCCGAAACGCTCTGTCCCGGCGCTGCCGCGCTGCTGGCCACCCCGAACAACATCCTTGCCGTGGAATACATTGCCGCGCTGGAAGCCATGTCTGCCGCCGGCTGCCGTGTGCCTGAGGTGCTGCCGCTGCCGCGGCTGGGCGCAGCCCACGACGGAGCCCCCGCACAGGGCATTGCCAGCGCCAGCTGGCTGCGCGGCCAGCCTCTGCCGGTGTGGCGGGAATATGTGCCGCAGGCCGCCTTCTCCCTGTATGAAAAGGCCTTTGCGGCAGGTCAGGTGCTGGATCTCGCCCGCTGGGAGCTGCTGGCGCAGGCTCTGCTGCGCAGCCGCAGCCGCGAGCAGCTGGCCGCCGCACCGGATGCTGCCGAAGGACTGGATGCGCTGCTGTACAGCGCCATCCGCGAAAACACCTCGCTGGAGGCTATCTGCGCCGCCGTCAAGAGCAAACGGTACACGCTTTCCCGCGTGCGGCGGCTGGTGCTGGCCGCCGCGCTGGGATGGAGCGCGCCGGAGACCGGAGCCGCTGCGTTTACAGCCGCCAAAAGCCCCGCCGAGGCCTGTCTTGCCGCCGATCTGCCCTATTTGCGGGTACTGGGCGCAAATACAGCCGGCAAGCGGATGCTTTCCGCCATGGCGCAGACAGCTCCCATACCGGTGTCGCCCTCGCTGGCGGCGCTGGAGCGGCTGGGCGGCGCTGCAGCGCAGGCCGCACGGCGCGAGGCCGCTGCCGCCGATCTTTACGCTCTGTGTCTGCGGCAGCCGCAGCCCTGCGGACAGGAGTACCGGCTGCCATTTCTGACCGACACCGCCCTGCGGTAAGCTGTGAGAAAACTGTAAATTTTTCCGAATTTGTCTTTCGCCCGTTGACCGCGCACCGCAAATGCGGTATGCTGAAGATATACTGTAGTGTCTTTCCGCTTTTCGGATGCAAAACGGGAACATTCAGTCTGCACTTATCCTGCTGCGAGGAGGGAAACGGCCATGATCAACAACGACCCGCGGTTTATCAACAACGGCATCGAGATCCCCACTGCCGGCGGCTACGCCGACCAGCCCAGTATCGTAGCTTTATCCGATGGGACCTTTGTGTGCGCCACTACCACCGGCACAGGTGAGGAGGGCGCAAAGGGCCAGTATGTTTCGGTGATGCGCTCCACCGATGGCGGCAGGAGCTGGAGCGAGGGAACGCTTGTGGAGGACCCCGCGTGGGAATCGGCCTATGCGGTGCTGGTTGCCGACCGGTTTGACCGCATCTACTGCCTGTACAACTACAATCTGGACCACTACAAAATCAGCGAATTCGACTGTCACCGGCTGGATATGGGCGGCACCTACTGCATGCGGTACAGCGACGACAAGGGGCTTTCCTGGTCGGAGCGCATCCTTGTGGATGTGGGCATCACCGCACTCGACCGGCAGTATCCGTATTTCCCCGGCGACGGCAGCAAGCAGTACCGCTTTATGTGGAATGTTGCCCGGCCTTTTATCCACGGGGACGATCTTTACATCATGGTGGGCAAGCCGTTTCTGGGCATCAAAAAGCTGTACGGCAATCTGGAGACCTCCCGCGGGGTGCTGCTGGTGGCAAGGGGGATCGTGCAGGATCCCCACGCACCGTTTGTCACCCTGCCCGAGGGCGGCAGGGAGCTTTTGCCGCGCCCCGGCGACCGCATCACCGAGGAGCACTGCTGCGTGCGGCTTTCGGACGGCACGCTTTTCGTCACCTCCCGCACCGAAAGCGGATATCCGCTGGTCTTTGTCAGCCACGACGACGGCAGAAGCTTCACCGACGGCTTTCTTCCGCAGCACATCGGCGGGCAGACGGTAAAGCAGCCGCGGGCGGCAAACTTTCTGTGGAAGCTGAAAAACGGCAGATACCTGTACTGGTTTCACAATGCGGGCAACATGGGGTACGATTTCCGTATGCCGGCATGGTGCTGCCCCGCCTTTGAAACAGACACCCCCGCCGGAAAGGAGCTGGTGTACGGCCAGCCGGAGATCCTTTTCTATCACACCGGCGACCGGCTTTCCATCAGCTATCCCGACCTGATCGAACACGAGGGCCGGCTGCTCATCACCGAAACGCAAAAGCAGGTGGCGCGCATCCACACCGTGAGCCGACGGCTGCAGGATGCGCTGCTGCATCAGGATACGGTCTGTGCAAGGCTTGCAGGCATTTCCATGGATGAGCTTGCGCACAGCGGTATGCCCGCACAGCAGTATTCCAAAGTGAACCACAGTGACCGCGAGGAATGGAAAGAGATCCCCGTGGACAGCGGTACCGCATGGCTCGTGGAAGGCTGCTTTGAAAAGAGCGGCAGCGTATTCTGTGCATACGACCGGCGAAGAGGCGGCTTCCGGATGAATGTGACCGAAGACGGCACGCTTTGCTGCTTTGCCGCCGGTGAGGCCGCCAACTTTACGCTGGAAAGCTCCATTCCCGTCTGCGACGGCAAAAAGCACCACATCGCATGGATCACCGATGCCGCAGCCTGCATCAGCTATCTGGTCATCGACGGCATCTTTGACAACGGCGGCGCTGTGTATGAATGCGGCTGGCGGTTTGTGCCGCGTCAGCTGAGCTGCTTCCGTGCCGTGACGGAGGTACGCTTCGGCAAGGGTGTCAGCAATGTACGGCTGATCCCGCACGCGATCCTCACCGCAGATGCCATCGGCGACTGGCGGGCAGGGATGTAACGGAGCACCCTTCCCATCTGTTCCGGACTTTCAAGCGCTGTTTTCTTCAATAAATCCATTTACAAGGAGTATATTTATGTCGATTTTCAACGATCCGAAGTTCAAAAGAATGGTGCTGCAGGCTAAAATCGTCAAATGGTGGGGACTTGCCCGCTGCATTTACTGCTGGGCGCTGCTGTTCGGGCCGACGATGCTGTTCACCACGGTCATCAATGCCGGACTGCCGCCGGTGCTGGTGTGGATATATCTGCTGCTGATGCCGGTGTGCATAGCGGCAGGCGTTGTGGAATGGATCCGCGGTCTGACCACCCTGAATGCGCCCATCCACTACCCCGCCAAGCGGTTTGTAAAAAAGCCTACGGAGGACCGGCTGCTGAAGATCTGCGCCGTGCTGGTTGCCAACCGCAAGGATCGCCGCTATCCTGCCGGCGATTACGATTATCTGCGGCAGGCCAACAGCATGATCAGCCGCGACCCTTCGCTGGTAAGCGCTGAAGCACGGGAATTCTATGTGCTGGTGCTGCGCACCTGCAATGTAGCCGGTGTGTAAAGGCGCACAGCTTTGCAGGCTTTCCTGTACATAAAGCCCGCCTGCCGGAAACCGTTCGCAAAAACATCATGAAAAAACTGCACTGTGCCGGAAAGCGGCGGACAGTGCAGTTTTTCATTTTCTTTCAGGCATTCAGCACAAAGCGCTCCACCGCAGCAGCCACGCCGTCCTGCTCGTTGGTCAGGGTGACATGGGCGGCAATCTCCTTTATCTGCGGCACGGCGTTGCCCATGGCCACAGGGAAGCCCACCGCCCGCAGCATGGAAAGATCGTTGAGCTGATCGCCGCAGGCCATGATCTGCTGCGGCGGGATGCCCAGCCTTGCGCCCAATGCACACAGGGCATCGCCCTTGCCGCCGTCGGCGGCATTGACCTCCAGATTATGATCGCTGGCGCTGGATAAAATCAGATCGGTACGGTTTTGCAGCGCTTCTATGACCGCAGTGCGCTGCCCAGCTTCGCGGAACATCAGATTCAGCTTGACGATACAGGCGGCATTGACATCGATCCAGTCGTGCAGTTCCTGCACCGGTCTGCGATTCAGATAGACAAAATCCCGATCCTGCATAAAAGCACGGATGTCGGCGATCTGTTCGGCGGGCGTATAGGAATGGCGGCCGCTGTAACATTCCGCCCAGCCGCCGCAGGCAACGGTCAGGTCCGCCACCTCATGGGCGATGGCTGCAGGCACAGGGTTATAGACCAGCTCTTCGCCGCTTGCAAGATCATATGCCGCGCCGCCGCCTGAGCTGACGGCATAGCGCACGCCCTCCAGCTGCAGCACCTCCTGCGGGATGCTGTCCAGCGCACGGCCGCTGCAGGGCACCACAGCGACCCCCGCAGCCGCAGCGGCGGCCAGCGCCTGCCGGTTGCGGGCAGATACATGCTTTTCGCTGTTCAGCAGCGTACCGTCCAGATCCAGCGCGATCATGCGGATGGGGGTTTTCCTTTGGTGCAGCGACATAGTCCGATCCTTTCCTTCTTCAAAGCAGCAATACCACATAAGTATAATTTTTTCGCCGAAAAAAGTCAATCACCGGCGCAGAGAAGCGTTTTTTGTACACTGAAAACCGTTTGTCCATTGACAGAGAGCTTGTATACGCTGTATGATAGGTGTGATATCCCGTATTATGAAGAAAAGAGGATCAATCATGAACATCAAGATCACCTCCGACAGCACCTGCGATCTTTCCCGCGAGCTGCTGGAGAAATACGACATCACCCTGATGCCGCTGACCGTGGTCAAGGACGGTGTGGAATACAAGGACGGTGTCACCATCACCCCCGCCGAGATCTTCGCCCATGTGGCCGCCGGCGGCGCACTGTGCAGCACTGCTGCGCTCAACCCGCAGGATTATGCCGAACTGTTCGGCCGGTATGCGGACCGGTACGATGCGGTCATCCATATCAACATCGGTTCGGGCTTCTCCTCCTGCTACCAGAATGCCCGCATTGCCGCCGAGGAATTCGACAATGTGCGCGTCATCGATTCCAAAAACCTTTCCACCGGTCAGGGTCATGTGGTGCTGGAGGCTGCCCGTATGGCCGCCGAGTACAGCGATCTGGATCAGCTGTGCGCCGATCTGAACGATCTGACCGACCGTGTGGAGGCCAGCTTTGTGCTCAACCAGCTGGCCTACATGGTCAAGGGCGGGCGCTGCTCTGCTGTTGCCGCGCTGGGCGCCAACCTGCTGAACCTGAAGCCCTGCATCGAGGTGAAGGATGGCAAGATGTCCGTGGTAAAGAAATACCGCGGCAAATACACCCAGTGTCTGGCAAGCTATGTGCGTGACCGGCTGGCCGATCGCGATGATATCGTCCGCAACCGGCTTTTCCTGACTTATACGCCGGTGAGTGACGAAAGCCTTGCCGCCGTAAAGGAGGCCATTGCCGAGCACGGCCATTTTGCCGAGGTGTGCGAGACCACCGCCGGCTGCACCGTATCCTGCCACTGTGGTCCGGATACGCTGGGCGTGCTGTTTATCCGCAGCAAATAAACATTGTTTTTTCGATCCGGTACGCTTCGGCGCACCGGATCTTTTCTTTTCCCCTCCTATTGACCAAATTCTTTTCGGATACCGCATCCCCGCTTGACTTCCCCGAACGGCGTATGCTATCATGGATAAAATCAACAACGGGAAAGGCGGCAGCTGCCATGGCTTTCAGGGACCGTTTTTACAATTCGGATTTCGCCCGTGTTTTCCATTTCAGAACAGAGGAAGCCAAGGGCCGTTCGCTGCTGCTGGTCAACAGTCTTCTTGCCAACATCGCCAATGTTTTTATCTCAAAGCATCAAACACTGTATCAAAAAGGGTGCGCCGCACTGCAAGCGGCACACCCTTTTTCTTTTTACAGGGAAAGAGCCAGATTCATCGCATAGCAAAGCACACGGCGGCGCAGCTCCGGTGTCATACGCCATGCCCACCGAGTATCCTCCTCGTGCAGTGGATGTACATCCGACACCATCAGCAGCGTCGCGGCGCGGATGCCCAGATACCTGCTGACACTCAACACGGCGGAGGTCTCCATATCCACACCGACAGCACCCTTCTGCCGCCAGAGCGCCTCCTTGGCAAAGGTCTGCCGATAAACGGAATCGGTGGTCACAGTGGATAGCTGTTTTCCCTCCGGCACAAAGGCTGCCGCCTTTTCAAACAGTTGTGTATCCGGCGCAAAGCTTTCAGTCTGCTCATAATAATGACAGGAGGTCCCCTCCTCTGAAAAAACCTGCGGCGGGATCAGGATATCCCCCACCTGTAGCCGCGCATCATAGCCGCCACACATACCGACAGCGATAATGTTTTCGACTCCCATCACCGCAAGGGTCTCCACCGTGTCCACCGCCTGCGGCGCGCCGCGGCCGCCATCCAAAAAACACACCTGTGCCCCTTTGATACTATACAACGGACATTTGTTCAGAAAACGAGGAAAACGCTCGGTAAGCAGCTCGGTTTCATATTCCTGATGCAAATAACCAAGCCCGCCCATGAACAGAACCACCGCCGTTTTGGGCAGCATCAGTTTTTCACCGTGCAACGCGAACGTCGCTTGTTCCTTTGCAGTGATCACTGCTGCTGTATGATCATTGCTGTCATACCACATACACATTCTCCTTCCGTTTTATGCCTTTTGTTTTCAAAATAAAATAGCACAAACAAAACTACCTGTCAACCGCACATGCATCGACTGAAAAAATCATTCAAATCAGCACATTCCCCTTTTCATTTCGCAAAAGTATGTTATAATAATAACGAAGCCCGAAAGAGCGGCGTTTGCGGCTCTTCTCCACCCCCATCATTTACACACGAAAGGAAACAACTGTCATGGCCAACAGAATCGTACTGAATCCCGTATCCTACCACGGCAAGGGCGCGCTGGAGAACATCCTGCCCGAGCTGAATGCCCGCGGCTGCACCAAGGCATTTATCTGCACCGACCCCGATCTGGTAAAATTCGGCGTTGTCGCCAAGGTCACCGGCCTGCTGGATGCCGCCGGCTTTGCCTATGAGGTTTTCTGCGACGTCAAGCCCAACCCCACCATCGAAAATGTGCAGAGCGGCGTGGCCGCCTTCAAGGCCTGCGGCGCAGACTGCATCGTCACCATCGGCGGCGGCTCCGCTATGGATACCGCCAAGGCCATCGGCATCATCATCAACAACCCCGAGTTCGCCGATGTGCGCAGTCTGGAGGGCGTTGCCCCCACCAAGAAGCACGCGGTATTTACCATTGCCGTGCCCACTACCGCCGGCACTGCCGCCGAGGTCACCATCAACTATGTCATCACCGATGTGGAGAAAAAGCGCAAATTCGTGTGCGTGGATGTGAATGATATCCCCGAGGTCGCCGTTGTTGACCCCGACATGATGGCTACCATGCCCAAGAGCCTGACCGCCGCCACCGGCATGGATGCACTGACCCACGCCATTGAGGGCTACATCACCAAGGGCGCCAATGCCATCAGCGATATGTTCCATCTGGAGGCCATCCGCCTGATCAGCGCCAGCCTGCGCGGCGCTGTTGCCAACACGGCCGAAGGCCGCGAGGGCATGGCTCTGGGTCAGTACATCGCCGGCATGGGCTTCTCCAATGTGGGTCTGGGCGTGGTGCACAGCATGGCACACGGCCTGTCCGCTCTGTATGACACCCCCCACGGCGTGGCTTGTGCCATTCTGCTGCCCACCGGTCTGGAGTACAATGCTCCCGTTGCCGGCGAGCGCTACCGCGCCGTTGCCAAGGCCATGGGTGTAGAGGGTACCGACGCCATGACCGATGCCGAGGCCGCTGCCGCCGCCATCGCCGCCGTCAAGTGCCTGAGCGCCGATGTGGGCATCCCCGCCGATCTGAAGGGCATTCTGAAGGAGGAGGATGTGCAGTTCCTTTCCGAGAGCGCCTTCGCCGATGCCTGCTGTCCCGGCAACCCCCGCGACACCAGCGTGGAGGAGATCGCCGCCATGTACCGCAGCCTGATGTAAGCTGCTGTGCTGCAATCAAACGGTACGCTTATCAGCAACGAAGGGCGTGTTGCAAAATGAAAATTTTACAACACGCCACACGCGAAATTCCGTTTCGCGTGTAAATTCCGCAGGAATTTGCTGCAACATTTGATGATTTTGGCTCTGTAAGAGCCAAAATGGCGGCCACGCCTGGGCCGCCAAATCAAATTTGACGGAGCTGTTGCAATTTTGCAACAGCTCCGTCCTTCTTTTATACGCTTTGCTTTTTCGCTATGCGGCACATACGGCTTTACTGCGCCGGCTCGATTTTGATCGTGGCGGCGGCAGGGGCGGCATCCAGCAGCACCTCCAGTCCCTTTGCCAGTGCAGCGCCGTCGGCGACCAGCTCCAGCGCACAGCCGTAGCCGGTAAGACGGTATCTTTTCTCCAGCTGCAGGCCCTTGAGCGGCAGCGTGATCACCGGTTCATCGCACAGCGGACGGCGGTACACCTGTACAAAGCCCTCGCCGGTGACGGAATCGATAAACTCGTACGCCAGCGGGCAGGCATCGTCCACATTCCACTCCGTCAGCAGATAATAATCCGCATAGAAGCTCTTGTTGACGGCGCGCCACTCCTCCACATAGGCACGGGCGCGCTCGCCCGCCTCACCCTTGTAAAGTCCCGGCTCGGTGTTTACCATGGTGAACGGTGTCAGGCAGGAACGCATATTGTATTCAAACAGCTCCGGCTTATCCGGCTCAAAGGCATAGCCGGATTTGAAGTAAGGATGCACGGTGAACAGCGCACTCTGCACCGCCTGCTGCCGGGACATATTCCCGATGAAAAAGTCGGTATAGTGCAGCGGCACAGCCCGGCGCATGGTCTCCAGATCGTTGCGGCGGCCGCCGGAAGCACAGCTGTCGATGATCATGCCGCCGAAACGCTCGCGCAGCTTATCCCACAGGCGCAGATGGCCCACCATATACTTGTTTTCGGTGATGCCCTGACGGTCGGGGGTATCGGTGGCCTGCCAGAAGCCCAGCGGACGGATATTATGATCCTCGCGGTAGATGCCGATGCCGCCGCGCTCCAGCACGCCGGCGATGCGCTCGAACAGCCATTCTTCCGCCTCCGGATTGCCCAGATCCACAAAGCGGATGGGCATGACAAGATCGCCGTCATCGCGGGAACGGATGAGTTCCTCATATCCCTTGAGCAGCCATTCCTTTTTCAGGGTGCTGCCGTCATCCTTCAGCATATCCTCCTCCAGAGAGAAGCGCTCCGGCTCAAACCACAGCAGAGTATCGCCGCCGGTCTCTGCCATGCAATCGCTGATGGCCTTCATGCCGGTGGGAAAATCCTCACTGCGGGGCAGCCAATCGCCAAGAAACACATAGTCGTCCATGACAATAGGCTTCTTTTTGCCGTCCAGAGAGGTGTAATGCCAGCCGGCATCCATCCACCAGTTATCGATGGTGATACCGCATTCCCGCAGGTCGCGGATGCATTCGATCTGATTTTCCTCGGTGGCAAAGCAGGTCATGCCGGTGTGGCAGGCGGTGGAGCTGAGGGTGGGCCGGGAGATACTGCCATCCTTGCGGGGCATATTGCATTCCATCATAAAGCGCCGCCACAGGTTGATGCGGCGGGCATCGTCGTCGCCCTCCATGAATACAAGGCAGGTCAGCGGGGTACGGATACGCTCGCCCGGATACAGAAAGGCATCCAGCGTCTGTTGACCGGTGGTCAGATGCACACCGTCACGGCCGGCGGTCAGCGATGCACGCCACTGGCCCGGCCAGCCGATGGCGACGGAAACATTACCGGCGGTGGTCTGGATATTGAAATAGGGGTACTCGTGGTTGCAGCTGCAGCCGCCAACAGGGTGCAGCTCGGTGGGCAGCCCCATGGGCAGAGGGCGATCATAGGGCTCGTTGTTCATGCCGTAGGTGGTGCCCGCTACGCCGTCCGCAGGAGTATTGCTCTCGTTGCGGGCATCCCCCAGAATGCCGCGGATGCGGGCGCGTACACCGGGCAGCACCGTATCACAGCCGTTGAGAGCGTGGATGCGGGGGCTGTTTTCCCTGGTTTCGTTGGAGAAATACAGCGTCCACTCGCAGGCGGCATGCTGCGGGTACAGTGTACACACGGCGGAAACGCTCAGCCCGCTGGGCATATGACGGAAAGAGAGCTGATCGGTGACCTTGTTCTCCCCTTCCTTCTGCAGCATAGACATCAGTTTAAAGTCATCGCCAAAACCGTGATACTCTTTTCCATCCAGCATGAACGAGCATGGAAACGCGGCGGGTGTTTCCACCATCGAATTGTAAAACGCGGCGGCGCGTTCGCATTCCGCAGCGCTTGCTGCCGTGTTGTGCACCGCGAAAGACACAGCGTTGTTTTTCTTGTAAATGCTCATCTTCTTTTCTCCTTTTTCCTGTGAACGGCGGCAGACAAAGCACCGCCCGGTACAAGGTCAATATACCTTCTCCGGACGGTGCTGTCAATGGTTCTGTGATGAAAAACAGCCGGAGAAAACAGATTTCTCCTTATACTTTCTCTTTGCGTGGAATACGGGCGATCAATAGCCGCCCTCGATCTCCAGGCTGGCATCCACATCCACCCATTCGCTCTGCACATCAAAGATACGGTACTCGGTATCGGTGATGCGCACGATCACCTTTTCAATGCCGGCATTGATCACCATGCGCTTGCACATGCTGCAGCAGCAGGGGTTCTGCACATACTCCATATTGGGCAGATTGCGTCCGCACAGATACAGCGTTGCGCCCAGCATCTCGTGGCGGGCGGCGCTGATAATGGCATTTGCCTCGGCATGAACGCTGCGGCACAGCTCATATCGCTGTCCGCGGGGAATATTCAGCTGCTCGCGGATGCAGCTGCCCATATCGGAACAATTCTTCCGGCCGCGGGGCGCCCCCACATAGCCGGTGGAGACGATCTCATCGTTTTTGACGATGATGGCACCGTAGATGCGTCTCAGACAGGTGCTGCGCTTGGAGACGGTATCGGCGATATCCAGATAATAGTTGATCTTGTCGCGTCGTTCCATATTTGATCGGCCTCTCCTTTGTATGCTTTTCTTTTAGCATACACCATTCGGGGCGAAATGACAAGAAAAATCCGCAGCTCGGCCCTGTTTTTCTCTTTGCTTTTGCCGCAGAATGTGCTAGAATAATATACAAATTCACCCCCGTACCGCCGCTTTGCCGGCAAGGAGGCTCCTCTATGGAAAAAAACGAACTGATCGCACTGGCGTGGCAGGCCGCAGAAAAGGCCTATGCTCCCTATTCCAACTGGCAGGTGGGTGCCGCCGTGCTGGGCGAAAACGGAACGGTCTATACCGGCTGCAACATCGAAAATGCCAGCTACGGTCTGACCAACTGTGCCGAGCGCACCGCCATATTCAAAATGGTGAGCGACGGCTGTCTGAAATTCACCGCCATTGCCGTGGTCAGCGGCGAGACCTGCAACGGCTATCCCTGCGGGGCGTGCCGTCAGGTGATGAGCGAATTTGCCGCCGGCGGCAGCGTGCCCGTGTACATCTCCGGAAAGGATGGCAGCTGTCTGACTGCCGCCATGAGCGATCTGCTGCCCTATGCTTTTGAAAAGGAAACCCTGCTGAAATGAGTGAGCTGAACAATCTGACGGATCTGGGCTATGTGCGCCGTCTGTGCGAAAAGCACGGCTTTGTGCTTTCCAAACAGTTCGGGCAGAATTTCATCGTCAACCCCGGTATCTGCCCCAAAATGGCGGAAGCCGCCGGCCTGTGCGAGGGCTGGGGCGCACTGGAGGTCGGCCCCGGCATCGGCGTGCTGACCAAGGAGCTTGCACTGCGTGCGGACAAGGTGGTAACGGTGGAGATCGACCGCCGCCTGCCCCCGCTGCTGGAGGAAAGCCTTGCCGGGCTGGACAATATCCGTCTCGTGATGGGTGATGTGCTGGAACTGGATCTGCACGCACTGATCGCAGAGGAATTCGCCGGCAAAAAGGTGGCTGTCTGCGCCAACCTGCCCTATTATATCACCAGCCCCATTCTGATGAAGCTGCTGGAGGATCGCCTGCCGGTGGAGAGCATCACCGTCATGGTGCAGAAGGAAGCTGCCGACCGCATCTGTGCTGCCCCCGGCACCCGCGAGGCCGGCGCCATCAGTCTTGCGGTGCGGTATTACGCCAGACCGCAGGTGCTTTTCACCGTGTCGCCGGGAAGCTTCACCCCGCCGCCCAAGGTGACCAGCGCCGTGATCAAGCTGACTCTGCACGACACCCCGCCGGTACAGCCCAAAAGCGAGAAACGGATGTTCCGTATCATCCGCGCCGCCTTCAGCCAGCGCAGAAAGACCGCAGTCAACGGCATCTGCAGCGGTATGAGTCTGCCCAAGGAAGCGGTGCAAGCCGCCTTTGCCGCCGCCGGTCTTGCCCCCATGGCACGCCCCGAGCAGATGACACTGGAGGATTTCTGCGCACTAGAGCACGCCTTTGCCGATGCCGGTCTGGGCTGAGCGCCGCTGCGCGAAGCATTTTCAATTTAGCCTGTCAAAAAGGAGATTTTCCGTACCATGCGAATGATCCTTGCCTGTCTGTATGCGGGCGCCGCCCTGCTCTATCTGTTTCCGCTGCAATTGCGTGCCGTCTGGCTGAAAAAACACGGGCGTACTGAAGAATGCCGCCGTATCACCGATAAGTGGGTGCCCGTCTGGATGGGTACCATACTGCGCATCGGCGGGGTGCGGGTGGAGGTCTCCGGTCTGGAAAACCTGCCCGATTCCCCCGCGGTGTTCGTGTGCAACCACCAGAGTATGATCGATATTCCGGTGCTGCTCACCGCGCTGGGCCGCCCCCGCGCCCTGATGGCCAAAGCCGTGCTGAGCAGGATCCCGCTGCTGCGGGGCTGGATGCGGCTGTTTGACTGCATTTTTGTGCAGCGCAGCGACCCCAAAGAAGCACGGCGCTCCTATGAGGAGGGCGTGCGGCTGGTGAAGGCCGGCGGCGACCTGATCGTATTCCCCGAGGGCACCCGCTCCAGGGACGGCGAAATTCAGGAATTCAAGGCCGGCAGCTTCCGCATTGCCAGCACCAACGGTGTGCCCATTGTGCCGCTGCTCATCGACGGCAGCCGCTATACACTGGAAGAAAACGGCTGTTGGATCTGCCCGGGCAAGGTATCGCTGCGGGTGTTTGCGCCCATTGACACCGCACAAATGAGCCGCGAGGAACTCAAAGCTCTGCCGGAAAGAATCCGCGCCCAGCTGACCGCCGCACTGAAGGAGATTCGCACCGCACAGTAAAAAACGCATCGGACACCGCCGCCGGGCCTTACCGCCCCGCGGCGGTTTTTTGCGCTTTTGAAGATTTTCCGCACCCGGAAATGCGGTGATCCCTTCATTATTTATTCACAGAGTTTTAGCTGTTTCCTCACACATTCCATACAGATCCGCCACATTTTTTCCGTATAATAAAAGCCGTCAAAGGGGGAAGGCCCAGTGCCCGATCCCTTTTGGAGCCGGCAGCCGCCGGTTCACAGCAATCCCTCAAAGTACCCATGCGAGGCCGTTTGGCCGGGTGCTTTGCGGCCATGGCGCGCAGGTCTCTGTGCGCGGCCGTAACTTATCCGCCGGCAAGGTGAAACGGAACGCGGCGCTCCCGCACTCCCACCGCCCCGGACCACCGGTTTCCTTTGCGCGGGAACGAGCTGCCCGCACAAAGTTCACATATTTCTTCCGCAAGAGTGTGTTCTTCGGAACAGATCATTTGCTGATTCTCCTCTTCTTTTCTTAAAACGGCAGCGGCGCATCCCCGCAAAAGGGATACGCCGCTGTTCGTTTTTTATGTCAGTCCGCCTTGCGGCAGTCCGCCGGAATACAGCCGAATGCCTTGACATCATGCAGTTCTTTCTTTTCAGCCGCCTTTTACCGAAGCGCAGTGCAGCGTTTCGCAGTGCACATCACCGCCCACATTGCCGCAGGTAACGCCATCACCCGCGCGCACACTGCCATCCACATCACCGCAGGTGACGCCGTCGCCGGCGGTCACATTGCCCGCGACGCTGCCCTGACAGTGGACACTGTCGCCGGCATCCACGCTGCCGCCGACCTCACCGCAGCGCACGCCATCGCCCGCATGTACATTGCCGCTTACACTGCCGCAGTCCACACCGTCGCCGGCTGTCACATTGCCTGCCACATCGCCGCACACAGCACCGTCGCCGGCCTTGACATCGCCGTACACATTGCCGTGGATCTCCACGCCGAAATCGCTGGTCACACCGGCCACATCCCCCTGCAGCACGATGCGAAGCTCCTGCCGCTGACGGCTGTAACGCAGCAGCTGCAGATGGGAGAGCAGCGTATGTCCCTTACACACCACAGCGTACAGATTGCCGTCATCCGGCCAGGGCAGACCATCCATATAAAAGGGCTCCGGCTGCGGTACAGGCTCGGCAGGGGCCGCACGGCCGAACAACTCGTCAATGCTCACATCAAAGATCTCCGCGATGCGCGGCAGGAGCAGCACATCCGGACAGGCAATGTCATTCTCCCATTTACTCACCGCCTGAAAGGTCACGCCCAGCTGCTCTGCCAGCTGTTCCTGCGTCATACACTGCGCCTTGCGCAGGGCACAGATCCGTGCACCGAGGGTGATGGTTTCGTTTTGTTCCATAGGGATCTCCTTTCTGCGCTTGCTGCGCAGCGGGCGCCGGCTGGCCCGGATTTATTTTTTCGGTCCGATGGGCACACTATAGCACGCTTTGACTGCCTTTTTCCATAACGCATCGGTTGAATTCGCACTTTTCGGCACTCAACCAGCGGTTGAATGCTATATTTTCCCCTTTTTGTCTGCTTTACAGGGTATCGGGACGGCGCAGATCACAGCCGACAGGCGCATCGAGCGCCATACTCCGTGGCATGATGAGGCAATCCAGCGCATGGATCTCCACACCGGCGGCAGCAGCCTGTACCACCGCCTCGCCAAAAGCGGCATGGGTAGCCCAGTTGGGAGAAAAGGTATGCACGCCCTTCATCTGTATCACCACAAGGAGAACGGCTCGCCAGCCCTGTGCTGCCAGTGCAGCAAGTCCCTGCAGATGCTTTACGCCGCGCTGGGTGGGCGCATCCGGAAAGCGGGCGTGACCGTTCATTTCCAGCGTACAGCCCTTGACTTCGACTGCTACGGGGCGGCCATCCTGCTGCGCACAGAAATCAAAGCGGGAATCTCCCACCGTGCATTCGGGACGGATATTCTGCAGCGTGCCCAGCCCGCCGGCGGCCAGCCATTCGGCAGCGGCGGCATTGGGTGCGGCGGAATCCATATTGATGAGCAGCGCCGGCCCGGCCGGCACCGCAGGCGCGATCCACTCGCGTCCGTCCGTATCGGTACAGCGCACCTCCGGCAAAGCCTCTGCCGCAATGCTGCCCGGGCGGGTATCCTGCGGCGGCAGGCGTTTTTCCACACACACCAGATCGCAGGGCGTGCTGCGGGCGGGGTTTGTGCTGTATTCCAGCCAGACCCGCACACCCGGGCGCAGCAGCTCGGCACAGCGGCCCGTATTTTTCACATGGACACGCTCCAATGTTCCCTCCCGCCACACCAGCGCAATGAACCGGTTGGGCCGCGCCAGAAACCGCGCGGGGCGGATATCGTGATACTGCATCGCTTTCTCCGTTCATTTCAGATTACGCAGGCCCTTGGGATAATGATTTTTCACCCGTCCGCCGCTGATCTTGCCTGCTCCCAGTGCAAAACCGTCCACGCATACGGCGCACCAGCCGCTGCCCGCTGTGCGGGCCTCGATCTCCTCACCACGCAGGTAGGCGGCGGTGCGGGGGTCGGCGGCAGTCAGCTCCTCGCGGTTGGCGCACTGAGCACCAAAGGCATGCATCAGGTGATGCGCCGGTGTAAAGCGATCCTTTTCCACACTGCCCAGCTGCACACCGCAGCGCACCAGATGCAGACCCGCCAGCGAAGGCAGCGGCTGCACAGGCGGCAGGTAGTAGGATTCCTTGAACTGCTGCAGCGGCCGGTCGAGCAGCTGCGGGAACAGCTGCCGCAAAAAATCCTGCAGCTGTTTGGGTACTTTGGCTGGGCGGGGTGCGGGATACATCGCCGCAGGCTGTGCTGCACCCGAACGGCGCAGCTTCGCCACAAAATGACCCTCGCCGCCGTGACAGGGATAGATGCGGCGCACTTTGCTCACATCAATGGCGCCGTTCACACAGTGGCTCTCGTGCCCCGGGCAGCCGCAGGAAAGGCCGGTATCGATCAGCTCAAAATCCGGATGGGCCGCAAGAAATGCGCCGATCTGGCCCTCATCCTCCTGCGGGGAAAAGGTGCAGGTGGAATACACCAGCTCACCCCCCGGTGCAACGCAGCGGGCGGCGGCATCCAGGATCTCTGCCTGCAGCGCGGCACACTGCTCCACCAGCGCCTCGCTGTGCTGGGTGACAGCCTGCGGCTCCTTGCGGAACATTCCCTCGCCGGAGCAGGGGGCATCCACCAGCACTTTATTGAAATAACCGGCAAAGCACTGTGCCAGCCGCGGCACGCTGTCATTGGTGACGACCACATTGGGCGCACCCATGCGCTCGATGTTGGAAAGCAGAATGCGGCTGCGTGCGGCGTCAAACTCATTGCTGACCAGCACGCCGCTGCCCTGCAGTGCGGCAGACAGCTGGGCACTTTTGCCGCCGGGTGCGGCGCAGGC
Organism: Oscillospiraceae bacterium; assembly: GCA_017472965.1. Taxonomy (GTDB): domain Bacteria; phylum Bacillota; class Clostridia; order Oscillospirales; family Ruminococcaceae; genus UBA1762. The sequence continues at coordinate 49,881 of JAFUNR010000005.1, forward strand.
ATCCAGCACGCGGTCACCGGGGTGCACATCCAGTGCCGCAGCGGCAGTGGATGCCGAAGGCTCCTGTCCGTAATAGACCCCGGCATGATGCCACGGGTGCAGTCCCGGACGGGCATCCGGCTGTACCAGACGGAAATTGGCACAGGCAAAGCCGCCCGCTGTCAGTGCAAAAGGCGGCGCGGCGGCGAATTCCTGTGCAGGCAGCAGACGGGTGTTGACCGTCACCCCGCGCACGGGGACTTCTTCCGCATACTGAAAAAGCTGATCGGCCTTTTCCCCCAGCAGCGCCTGTGTACGCTGCCAGAAATAGCTGTCCGAAGAAAGAGATGGATGGGACATACAAACTCCTTTCGGCGTGTATAACCGCCGCAAAAGCTGCAGATACTAGAACCGACGGAGCCGGAATACCGGCTTCGCCGCCGAATTGCACGAGGCGTGCGCGAATAAATTGATTTGGAGGATCTGACCATGAGCGAGAACCGCAACACCAAGAATGCCAAAAATACCCGTACCGGCCGCAGCTGCAATGAGAGCAGCCAGTCTCAGTCCAAGCAGACCAACGAGAACAGCCGCTCTGAAAACACCCAGAACAACCGTTCCTCCCGCTGACGGGACGGAGCTGCCATAGGCGGCAGCTTCGTACATATACGCAAAAGAGCCGCCGCAGTTGAAAATTGCGGCAGCTCTTTTTCATTCAGTTCTGCTGCGCGGCATCGTGCGCTTCGGCCAGAGTCTGCCAGATGACATCGAACAACTCCAGAATGCGCTGCTGCCGGTTCTGCAGGTACAGCCAGCCAAACAGGGATTCCAGTGCGGTGGAAGCGGTATATTCCTCCCGGGTGGCATTCTTGGAAACACTTGCTTTTTCGGCGTTGCGGCCCCGGCGCACCACGCCGGCCTCCTGTTCGGTAAGCAGCGGCTCGATGGCATGCAGACCGGCGGCCTGATGACGGGCACTGACATAGCCCACCGTCATGGTGTGCAGCTTCTGCAGCGGCAGACGGGTGGTCTCCACCGCACGCTGCCGCACCAGCAGCTCAAACACACCGTCGCCCACAAATGCCAGTGCCAGCGGTGACTGCTCGCGGATATCAAATTGGCTGTGCGTTTCAAACAGCATGACGGGACCTCTTAGAACACGTAATCGAACTGGAACTCACCGATGCAGATGGTATCATCCTCTTCGACACCCTGACGCACCAGTTCATCCAGCACACCGCTGTCGGCCAACTGCCGCTGGAAATACTGCAGGCTCTCGTAGTCCTCCACATCGCTGCCCTCCAGAATGCGCTCCAGCCAAGGAGCCTCCACGCTGAAGACATGATCCTCCAGCTTGGTGACGGTGAAGCGTGCACCGTCGGCATTCAGCTCGGGCTTGACATAGTTCACCTCGAAGGAACCGACTTCCGGCAGAGTGCGCAGCACAGAGTAGACCGTGCCGGGCAGAGAATCCAGCCCCCTGCGGGTGGCAGCGCTGATGGGCATGAAGGTCAGGCCCTGCTCCTCAATAAAGGCGCGGAATTCCTCCACCTGCTCGGGCGTGGCGATATCGCACTTGTTGCCCAGCACCAGCTGCGGGCGTGCGGCCAGCACGGGGCTGAAGCGCTCCAGCTCCTGATTGATCTTTTCAAAATCGTCTTTGGGATCCCGGCCCTCGCAGCCGGAGACATCCACCACATGCAGCAGCATGCGGCAGCGCTCCACATGGCGCAGGAAATCGTGGCCCAGACCGATGCCGTCGGAAGCACCCTCGATCAGGCCGGGGATATCGGCAGCCACAAAGCTGGCCTGCTCATCCACACGCACCACGCCCAGCACGGGGGAAAGGGTGGTGAAGTGGTAATTGGCGATCTTGGGACGCGCGGCACTGATGACGGACAGGATGGTGCTTTTGCCCACATTGGGAAAGCCGATCAGACCCACATCGGCGATCAGCTTCAGCTCCAGCTGCACTTCATATTCCTCGCCGGGCAGACCGGGCTTGGCAAAGCGGGGGATCTGACGGGTGGGGCTGGCAAAATGCACATTGCCCCAGCCGCCGCGACCTCCTTTGGCCACCACCACCGGCTCATCGCCGGAGATATCAGCCATGACCGCACCGGTGGTCACCTCGCGGATGACGGTGCCCTTCGGCACACGGATGACCAGCGGCTCAGCATTTTTACCGAAGCAGCGATTGCCGCGGCCGTTTTCGCCTGCGGGGGCCTGATACTTGGTTTTGTAGCGGAAATCCATCAGGGTGGACAGGTTGGGATCCGCCACAAAGATCACGTCGCCGCCGCGGCCGCCGTCGCCGCCATCGGGGCCGCCCGCCGCCACATATTTTTCACGGCGGAAGGAAACCGCGCCGTCGCCGCCGCGGCCGGCCTTGATGCGGATCTTTGCAATATCGACAAACATAGCTTGTAAATCCTTTCTGGCCGCAGCCGCCCTTTTACAGAAAGTCTGCGGTGTTCTGACCGGAATATGCACCGGTCGCGGTCTCGAAAAAAATAGGGCAAACCGCGCTGGCGGCTTGCCCTACCGTTTTTTACTGCATGACGCTGACTTTCTTACGGTCGCGGCCACTGCGCTCGAACTTCACGGTACCATCGACCAGAGCGAACAGAGTATCGTCGCTGCCACGGCCAACATTCTCACCCGGATGGATGTGAGTGCCGCGCTGACGGACCAGGATGTTGCCGGCCAGAACGAACTGACCATCGGCGCGCTTAACGCCCAGACGCTTGGACTCGGAATCGCGGCCGTTCTTGGTAGAACCTACACCTTTTTTATGTGCCATATCTGTTACACCTCCGCTCGATCAACCGTTGATGGTTGCGATTTCAACTTTCGTATAGGGCTGACGATGACCCATGGCCCGCTTGCTGCCCTTCTTGCTGCGGTAGGTCAGGATGTTGATCTTCTTGCCCTTGCCGGTCTTGACAGCCTTGCCGACAACGCTGGCACCCTCAACAACGGGAGTGCCGACCTTGACGCCTTCGTCAGAGCCAACGACCAGAACCTGATCAAAGGTCACCTCGGCACCGTCTTCCACGTTCAGCTTTTCAACGTAGATGACATCGCCCTCGGCAACACGGTACTGCTTACCACCGGTTACGATTACTGCGTACATGAATTTACCTCACTTCTTATTTTGAGTCACGCTGACAGGGGGTGGGCAGATGTATTCTGCCTCTTGAAAGACCCGCATACAAGCGGCTTATAGATTATACCACAACCTATATATAATGTCAAGCTGTAAGGTCTGTAAAATTACAGAGGCAAAATCCGGTTTCTTCTGTACTTTTTGCCCGTTTCGTGGTAAAATGGTAGAGATCATTTCCCTGTCAGGCAAAAAGGAGCACCATGAAACACATATTCCGCGCAGCCCTTGCGGCTGCGATCCTGCTTTTGACCCTGTTTTCCCTGTGCGGATGCGCCTCTGCGCCCGCCGCAGCCCCCGTCCCCGGTGTGGCGGAATACGGCTTTACCCCGCCGGAGGGCTTTACCGCCGCCGAGGAACCCGCCGGTATGTACCGAAGTCCGGATTATCCCGGCGATGCATCCAATATTTACAGCGTGTGCGGTACATCCGACCCGTATTTTTCCGGCTACACCGCCGAAATGATGGCCGATGCGCTGAGCCGTATGCTGACAGAGCAGTACGGTACCGGGATCCCCGTAACGGTGGAAAGCTTCGGCTACACTGCAGTGGACGGTCTGCCCGCCTACCGGATGCGTACCAGCTACACCGTGGACGGTCTGCAGCTGCAGCAGCTGGTGGTGGCGGTGAACGCGGATGCGAACTACACCTTCACATGGACCTGTGTGGATGATGCCGGCTGGATGGATGCCTTTGAAAAAAGCGCCGACAGCCTGTGGTTCCGCACACAGTAAGTGTGGGCCTTCCGGCAGCTCGCAAAACAAAAATTCCTAAAAACTCTCCGGTACGGCATTCCAGCCTGCGCCGGAGAGTTCTTATGTACAGAAAACTATACTGTCAGTGCGCCGCTTGCCCACTGCCACACGAGCCACAGCGCACCGCTTGCAAAAATGACCAGAATGGGACTGGTTTTACGGATGCGCAGCAGCAAAAAGGCGGCCAGAATGATCACAGGTCTGACCCATGAAAAGCCGGCTGCCGCCCCTTGCGAAAGCCCCAGCGCCCCCAGAGTGATGGTGAGTGCCGCACCCGCGATCAGCGCGACTGTGGCAGGGCGCAGGGTGCTCAGAACCGTCTGCAGGCCGCGGCTCTGGCCGTAGCGGCGGTACAGCACCGAAAGCACCAGCACGATGCAGCATCCGGGCAGAATGCTGCCCAGCGTGGCAAGCAGCGCACCGGGTACACCTGCCACACGGATCCCCACAAAGGTGGCTGCATTGATGGCGATGGGGCCGGGGGTCATCTCGGCAATGGTGATAAGATCGGTAAATTCGCTCAGGGTAAGCCAGCTGTGTCGCACCACCACCTGATCCTGGATCAGCGGGATGGCAGCATAGCCGCCGCCGATGCTCAGCAATCCGATCTGCAGAAAGCTGAGCAGAAGCTCCAGATAGATCATTCTCTCTGCCCTCCCCCGCTCTTTTTTGCCGCAAGCACTGCCCGCAGCACGCCCAGAAGCGCGGTGCCCAGCACGATGTACATCACATTGATCTTCAGCACCCACGAAAGCACAAAGGCCGTCAGCATGATGCCGATGGCAAGCCAGTCCCGCTTTTTGATAAGCGGCTTTGCCAGTCCGCAGGTGACATCCAGCAGCACAGCACCCACGCCCAGCTGCATCCCCTGCAGCAGTGTTGCCACGATCAGACTGTCGCGGAAGGCGGCATACACCAGCGAGATGACGGAAAGCAGTACCACCGGCGGCAGAACGGTCCCCAGCACTGCCACGGCGGCAGCAGGGCCGCCGCCCAGATAAAAGCCAACCTGCAGCGCCGCATTGACGGCGATCGCCCCCGGCGAGGACTGGGCGATGGCGGTCATATCCAGCATCTGCTCCGCACTCAGCCAATGGTATTGCTCCACGAATTTTTTCTTCATCAGCGAAACAATGACAAAGCCCCCGCCGAAGGTGCAGGCACTGATGACGAACATACTGGCAAAAAGCCGTCCGTAGGGCGGTTTCTTTTTCTCCGGCAACTGTTCCATGGGCAAAAACTCCTTTGCAGCAACGTTTTTCCTATCATACCACACCCGGTACAAAAAGTAAAACGGAGCCGCTGCAAAACTGCAGCAGCTCCGCTCGGCATACTCGGATCAAGGATCAGCCCTCAACGGGAACCAGGATCTCGGCGGTATCGCCCTTGGCAGCAGCCTCCAGAATGGCGTTGTACAGAACGCGCACATTGGCAGAGGCATAGGTAGCACCGGCAACACCGGCAACCTTATCGGGGTTGGTACCGGCGGCGACCACGTTCTCGGACAGAGCGGGGATCCACTCGGAGGGCAGCGGCTCCATGGGGTACTCCTCAGCGGTGCAGCTGCTCTTCTTCTTGCTGGGGTCGCCCTCAGCATAAGCATCGTACTCGGCGCTCACAGGCTCACCGCCCTCAAAGGTAACGGTCAGGTACTCAATGTAGCCGTGGCTGGCGGTCTCGAAACGGGCGGTGTAGGTGCCATCCTTCGGGCCGGAAGCGCAGCCGACCAGAGCAGTGCAAGCCAGAACAACGCACAGAGCCAGCGCCAGAATGCGGGTCATCTTCTTCATGGTGTGTTTCTCCTTGTGATTCAAATTATAATCTTTCTGCCGGAGGCTTTCCGGCAGCGCCTGAACATAGTATATCCTGCATACACAGCGCTATGCGGTGCCGCGGTATTCAAAACAGACCTCTGCACTATGATATACCTGCATTACTTTACCACAAAACAGAGCGGGATGCAATAGGGTTTGTTAATTTTTCATCAAATCACGCTAATGAGCAGAAATCACCCGGTTGTCTGGGATGAAAAACTGTTGAGCCATGCCTCGTTGGCGGCGGGATCATAATAAGGCGAGCCCATCAGATAGGGATTATCCGCACGGTGCGCGGTGTGAGAGATCAGGTAATCGCGCCACGCCCGGTAGCCTGCCGCATTCAGATGCAGACCGTCACCGCCGTCAAAATCGGGGTTCAGATAGCCGTTGTCGGTGCAAAGCGCCTCCTGCAGGTTGACAAAATACAATCCGCGCACATACACCATCTTGGCCAGCGCATCGTTCAGCCGGCTGATGCGCTCCACCGAGAAATCCTGCCCCTTGGCGGCGCGTGCGGCGGTCTCATAGCTGGTAGCTGTTGGAATGGCCTGCACATAGATACGCACGCCCGGCAGCCGTGTGCCGATCTTATCCAGCAGCTGCTCGTAATACTTCAGGAAAACCTCATCCGTCTGGCTGACCAGTGCATTGGAGCCCAGCAGGATATAGATCTTATCCGGCGCTGTGGAAGCGATATACTCCACCGCATCCACCGTGCTGCCGTCCGGCTGCGCCATCTGGTTCGTTACCAGCGTCATGGGAGAACAGCCTTTCCACGCCGCCAGGTCGGAATTGGGGAACGTATTGTCATTATAGATCGCGATACCCTGTGTCAGCGAATCGCCAAGGAAGGTGACATCGTCAAAGTAAACCATATCCACGCGGCCGTTTTCCGGCAGCGCCATCATACGGTGATCGGGATTGACCAGTGCGGCGGCATCCACCGTCTGCTGCACAGGCCCTTCATCCAGCACAGCGTGCACGCCGGGCTGCTGCGAAGGATCCACCGTGATGAAATCCGGATCCAGCTGCTCCACGACCTCTTCCAGCGAATCCACCGGATAGAAATCCCCCGGCGCTTCATCCTGCGGATACAGGATAGCGGCCACCTTCACCACCAGATATGCCACGCCAAGGATCATTGCCACCAGCAGAATGAACATGGCAAAAAGCGCCAGCCGCTGACGACGGCGACGGCGGCGGGCACGCTCGCTGTATTCCCGGTAGGTTGCCATAGGGAAAAGCCCCCTTTCTGCGCCATATTTCTTTCAGGCGCTGCCGATATCGGAAGGCCGGCAGCAAAAAGCCGGCTCGGAACACATCAGACTGTTTACAGTTAAGTATAGCACACTTTCCGCATTTTCTTCAACCGTGCAGCACCACTTTTTTCCCAGTGTGAGCAGATTTCATAATTTCTTAAGAGTTTGCACCGCAAAAAGACGGCTGCAGCCGGAAAGCTGCAGCCGTCTTTTACAGTTTTGAGGATACCGCAGGGATCAGTCCTCTTTTTTGGCAGGGGCCTGATAGCCGACGGAGTGTCTGGGCAGGTTGATGGCATTGACCGGACACGCAGCGACACAGGCATGGCATCCGATGCATTTTTCCATATCGATATAGGCAAGGTTGTTGTCCATGGTGATGGCGTTCACCGGACAGGTACGCACACACTTGCCGCAGCCGATACAGCCGATGCTGCAGTTCTTGCGGGTGACGGCGCCGCGGTCATGGTTGGCACAGAACACCATGGGAGCTTCGCCCTCGGGCACGATGTGGATGATCTTATCCGGGCAGGTATCAGCACACATACCGCAGCCGGTGCACTTGTCCGGATCCACCTTTGCAACGCCGTCCTCCACGCGGATGGCATCAAATTTGCACACACGGGTACAGTCGCCGTAGCCCAGACAGCCGTAGCGGCAGTCGGTGGGGCCGCTGTACAGCATATTGACAGCGGCACAGCTGTGGATGCCCTCGTACGCATATTTGAAGCCGCGGCGGTCGGCGCTGCCCTGACAGGCGACCACAGCCTTGCGGGCAGGGCCGGTGGCGCCGGCCTCTTTGCCCATAACGGCAGCGGCGGCATCGGCAGTGCTCTGGCCGCCGGGGATACACTTGTTCAGCGGAGCATCATCCTGCACAATGGCCTTGGCGTAGTCGGCACAGCCGGCGTAGCCGCAGGCGCCGCAGTTGGCGCCGGGCAGACACTCCTGCACCTGACCGATACGGGGGTCTTCCTCCACCGCAAGGAACTTGGATGCGATCACAAGGATCAGCGCACCGACGATGCCGATGCTTACGACCACTGCAGCAGCGATCATGATACTGGAAAACATATCCGCATTCCTCCTTTCTTACACGCCGAAGATGGCCTCGATGATGCCGCCGAAGCCCATGAAGGACAGAGACACCAGACTGGCGGCCACCAGCGTGATGGGCAGGCCCTCAAAGCACTTGGGGGGCTTTGCCTCTTCAATGCGGCTGCGCACACCGCTGAAGAGCACCATCGCCAGCAGGAAGCCGATGCCTGCGCCCGCAGAGCAGACCAGCGCTTCGGCAAAATTGTAGCCGTTATCGATATTCAGGATGGTGACACCCAGAATGGCGCAGTTGGTGGTGATCAGGGGCAGATACACGCCCAATGCGGCATACAGCGGGGGCAGGAATTTTTTGAGCACGGTCTCCAGCAGCTGCACCAGCACGGCGATGATCAGGATAAACACAATGGTCTGCATATATTCCAGCTCGTTGGGAACCAGAATATAGTGGTAGATGGGCCATGTGGCGGCGGTGGCGATGACCATGACTACGGTGACGGCCACGCTCATGCCCACGGCGCTGTTCAGCTTTTTGCTGACGCCTAAAAACGGACAGATGCCCAGAAATTTGCTGAGGACATAGTTGTCCACAAAGATCATGCTGAAAAAGATCGCAGCAAGTTTGACAGCCATATCACTCACTCTCCTTTCCCGGGTTCATCGGTCTTGACTTCGGTCTCAACGACCTGACCGGCAGCATCCTTTTCGCCGCCGGCGGAAGCGCCGCAGCCCTCGCAGCCGCCGGCACAGGCCTGCGCTTCGGGGCAGCAGGCAGCAGAGGGACAGCCGCCGCAGCCCAGCTTCACCTTTTTGCCGTCGATTTTTTCCAGAGCGATGGCGGCAGCCATGAAGCAGCCGAAAACGAAGAAGCCGCCGGGTGCTTTGGACAGGATACCCATGGGCGGAATGGTGCCGGAGAGATCAAAGATAGGCTCCTCCAGCAGACCGGCCATCCAGGTGCCGCTGCCCAGAATCTCGCGCACGGTGCCCATCAGGGTCAGCGTCAGGGTAAAGCCCAGACCCATGCCCAGACCGTCCAGCGCGCTGGCCACCACGCCGTTCTTGGAAGCAAACATCTCGGCACGGCCGAGGATGATGCAGTTGACCACGATCAGCGGCAGGAACACGCCCAGAGCGGCATACAGATCGTACAGGAAGGCTTTCATCAGCATCTGTACCACGGTCACAAAGGTGGCGATGACGGTGATATAGCAGGGAATACGCACCTGCGACGGAACGACCTTACGCAGCAAAGAGATCACAACATTGGAGCAGATAAGCACAAAAGTAGCGGCCAGACCCATGCCCAGACCGTTGAAGGCCATGGTGGTGACGGCCAGCGTGGGACAGGTGCCCAGCACCAGCTTGAGAACAGGGTTCTCCTTCAGCAGGCCGTTGGTAACGATTTTCAGTTTCTCTTTCATATTCCTCAGGCCCCCTTTCCGGTGATGGCAGCGTAGGCATCGATGGCGCTGTTGACAGCGGTCACGGCGGCGGCGCTGGATACGGTGGCGCCCGCCACCTGCTGCACTTCACTGTTCAGGGTGACGGCCGCAGCAGTCAGGCCCTTGAACTGATCCTTGAAGGCAGGATCCTCGATCTTGGAGCCGAGGCCCTGCGTCTCTTCGGTGCCGGAGATCTCGATGCCCACGATGGAGCCCTCCAGATCAATGGCTACCATGACGGGCACATCGCCGCCGTAGCCCTTGGTGATGCCGGTGATGATATAGCCGATCACGGCATCGCCGGTGACGACTTCATAGGCCTCGCTCACGCCGGCCCATTCGCCCTCCAGCTTGTTATAGCCCTCCGCCGGGAACAGTGCCAGGCGTGCGCCGTTGTTGCGCACCAGATCACCCTCGGCGATGATGGGCGCGGTGATATAGTTGGTCGCGGCCAGCGCGGCGCTGACACAGACACAGATAACAGTCAGCACGACCACGGGCTTGATCATCAGCGGCCAGTGCTTTTTCAGAAAAGACATCAGATTTTTCATGCGGGCTTGCCCTCCTTTTTGCGGGGCTGACGCTTCACACCCAGAGGCCGCTGACGGATACCGCGGTTGATGTAGGGCGTGACGATGTTCATCAGCAGGATGGCATAGGACATCCCCTCCGGAGAGGTGCCGTAGAAGCGGATCAGGCAGGTGATGACACCGATGCCGATGCCGTAGATCAGCTTGCCCCAGCTGGTGTAGGGCGAGGTGACATAATCGGTGGCCATGAAGAACGCGCCCAGCAGCAGACCGCCGGAAAGCAGCTGCAGAAGGATCTCGTCCGGACGGCCGCACACAAGGCACATCACCGCAACGGTGGCCAGTGTGGAGACGGGGATCACAGCGGAGATGGTACCGCTGAAGATCAGATACAGACCGCCCAGCAGCAGCGCAACGGCGCAGGTCTCGCCCAGAACGCCGCCGTGGGTGCCCAGCAGTTGCTCGACAACGGGGGTGCTGAACATCTTATCCGCAGCCGCCAGCGGGGTGGCGGAGGCCAGCGCATCGATGCCCACATCGGGGTAGCGGTAGGAGGTCATCTCGGTGGTAAAGCTGAGAGCCAGCACGATGCGGGCCACGATGGCGGGGTTGGCAAAGTTGAAGCCGATGCCGCCGAACAGCTGCTTGACGATGATGATGGCGATCAGATCGCCGATGATGAGCATCCACACCGGAAAATCCACCGGCACATTGAAAGCCAGCAGGATACCGGTGACCACAGCGGAAAGATCGCCGATGGTCTGCTCTTTTTTCATGATGATATTCCACAGAGCCTCAAAGCCCACACAGGCAGCGGCACTGACAGCGGTCAGGAACAGGCTTTCCCAGCCGAAGATCAGGCAGGAGGCGATCAGCGCGGGCAGACAGGCGATGCACACCTGTCCCATCAGCTTCGCCGTGGAGATCTTTTCATGAATGTGGGGTGCGGTGGTGACGAGCAGCTTACGCATCACTTCTTCCCTCCTTTCGCACGCTGCATGGCCTTGGCAAGGCGCATGGTCTGGGTAACGGGCCGCATGGCGGGGCACACAAAGCTGCAGGTGCCGCACTCCATGCACAGCTCGGCGTGCAGCTTATTCAGCTGCGCGACATCCTCCTGCCGCCACGCCGCAGCGATCTGCACGGGAGCAAGCCCCATGGGGCAGGCATTGATGCAGCGGGCACAATGGATACAGGCGGTAGCCTCGGGCACATGGCTGTCCTTATCTTTGAATGCCAGAATGGCATTGTTCTGCTTGAGCACGGGGTAATCGGTGTTGGGCAGCGCAACGCCCATCATGGGACCTCCCATCAGCACCTTGCCCACATCCTCGCTGACACCGCCGCAGAAATCCAGCACCTCCTGAATCGGGGTACCGATGATGACCTCCACATTCTGGCGGCGGGCAACGGCCTCACCGTCCACCGTCAGACGGGTGGTGGTCAGCGGCATACCGGTGCGCAGGTATTTGGCGATGAAAGCGGCGGTGGCCACATTCAGCACAATGACACCGGCATCGGCGGGCAGACCGCCGGCGGGAACCTCGCGGCCGACAGCGGTCTCAACGAGGATCTTCTCCGCGCCCTGCGGATAGCGGCTGGGCAGCGGCTTGACCTCCACATCCGGATCGCGGGCGGTCAGCTTGAACATACAGTCGATGGCATCGGGCTTGTTGCGCTCGATGCAGACAAGCGCCTTGGGAATGCCAAGGAATTTCTGCACCGCCTTGATGCCCAGATACACATCTTCGCCATCCTCCAGCAAAGTGCGGTGGTCGGCGGTGATATAAGGCTCGCACTCGGCACCGTTGATCAGCAGATACCGGATGGCCGAGGGATCCTTGGGCGAGAGCTTGACATGGGTGGGGAAGCCTGCGCCGCCCTGACCCACCAGACCGCTGGCACGCACCGCGGCAAGGAAGGATTCGGCATCGGTGACATTGGGCGGACATACGGCAGGATCCACCGTCTGGGCGCCATCGGGTGTGATGACAATGGCAGGAGTCTCGCTGCCGTTTGCCAGCATCAGGGTGATGATCTCTGCCACAGTACCGGAAACGCCGCTGTAGATGCCGGCAGAAACATAGCTGCCGGGCTGCGCCACCAGCGTACCCACATCAACATGATCGCCTTTTTTGACCACCGGCACGGCCGGTGCGCCGATGTGCTGACTGACAGGCAGCACGATACGGCTTGGCAGCGGCATCCGGACCGTTTCCATCGCCGCCGTGTTTTTGCGGTGGGGCACTGCAGCACCCAGCGCTGACCGCAACACAGATTTGCTCATTCCATGAACCTCCCAAAGAGAAAGGCAACACACACTGCCTCTCTGAATTTTTGAGTATAACCGCCGCGGCTGCCGGCAGAACTTCCTGTCGTACCGGCTGCTGCGGAATGTTTACAGTTTTACCTGCCCATGCATATACACAAGCTCCAGTCCTTCGATGGGGATACCGTGCATATAGGCATAGTTCAGCTCTTTCTGATCGCGGTTCTTTTCGATCCAGACCAGATCCGCCGTATCTGACGGCGCAGCGCCCAGACGGCTGCGGCTTGCAAAGAAAACGCCGATGGCACGGTCGGTGATCTTCCGCAGCTGCCCGCCCCGGGGACTGCATACATACAGGCCATCCTGCACCGCATCCTGTGCGGGTGCATACTGCTTTGACCACAGCAGCCGCAGACTGCCGTCCGCCATGGTGTGCAGTGCAGCGCCATACTCTGTGTCGGGATTCGCGCCGTCACACTCCGTTGAGCGGTCGATGACCGTCCGCTCGATGACCTCGCCGCCGCGCAGCCGCAGCACCTCCAGCGTTTTCTCCAGCTTTTCACCGGGGAAGAATTTATCCCGCATGAAATCCATCTGGACATTCACCGCCGAGTATACGAACAGCACATCACCGTTTTCATCATAGGCACAATCGTGATTGAAAATACGCCCGCAGGTATCCTCCCGGTGAACGGCGACCTTCTGCGGCGCAAAGCCGGCGCTGCGCAAATCGGGGGAATACAGCAGATGCACCGTACGCAGCGCATAATCGAAGCGGTTGCCTGTCATCTGCTGCTTGTAATCCATCCAGTCCTTCCGGGTCTCGATGATATCCTTCAGACCGAACAGATATACCTCACCGCCGCGCATACAGATGTTGTGATAGCAGGAACGGTCGGAAAATTCCAGCGGCCCGCTGCGTACCGTAAAGTAATCCTTATCCAGCAGCGTGTAACAGTGCTCGCCCTCCGAGCCGGGGGGATAGTGGCCGTTTGTAAAAAGCAGATCGCCGGTCACGGTATCCACTGCGCTGCTGCGATAGGAATGCTCGGCAAACCGGTAGGCGGGATCATCCCAGCGCAGAGTGACGCAGCGCACAAGGCGCGCCGGACCTTTTATATCAAATATATAAAGCTGCGGTGTACTGGCAATGCTGCCGCCCGCATTGGGATCGGCCGGCTCGGTCTCATCACAGGGATTCACTGTTACGCCCAGCAGTCCTTCCCCCAGCAATGTGATGGGACAGGGCTCCCGCTGAAAGCGGCCTTCGTCCACAAATTCTCTTTCCCATTCTCCGCCGCCGCGCTTTGCAAAAAGTTCAAGGCAGGTGGAGGTGAGCCCCGGCCGCGATTCGATCAGGCGGGTGTGTGTGACAAAAAGATCTTCTCCCCGACGCACGATGGTGGAACACCCCCAGCACCACAGCTGGTCGGGAACAGCCATGCGGGCAGGCGAAGAGGTAATCTTCTCAAACCGGAAATCCATATCGCAATTCCTTTTATCGTTTTGGCACAAAATAATACAAGTCGCACATTTTCTATTATAACATTTTATCGGTCAAGGTCAATACGGACAGCTTCAAAATAAAATTTTAACAAACTTTTCTATAGACCGTGTCACAATTTTAGTGATCTGTGCCAGTTTTCAAAAAATTCCCCGCAGCGGTATTTATTACCGAAATATTAAAAATTATTAAGATTCGGTACATTTCTTGCACCGGTTCTTCAAGTGTGCTATACTATGAATACTTCGTATTCTATCCTTTTTAAAGGAGGCTTTGTCCCATGGCGGTGCTGGTCAATCATTCCCCTGCGGATATCGTAACGGAAACGCTGCCCGTCATCAAGCTGACCGAATGGTACGGCACTCCCGGTCGGGATGAGGTATATGCCTACGCCCGCGTATGCATCTGCAGCGGCGCGCTGCGGGTGAGCATGACGGTCTTTGACGGCACCCCTCCCGCCACCCAGCAGGCCATTGCCATTTTGCAGCCGGGCGTAACAGAACTGCAGCTGACCTTTACACCGGACAAAAGGGTACTTCTTACCGCTGACGGACAGGCTGTGCCGCTGCCAGCCGATGCCTGCCTTTTCAGCGCCGGCGCGGATGAGCAGGGCTGGTACTGGCAGGGCGTCTGCACGCTGGAAGCCGGGCTTCTGCAGCGCTGCGGCGCTGTGCTGCCCACCCCGGGCGAAAGCTTTTGCGGCGGTTTCTTTTTACAGGATGCACTGGAGGAGGCTTTTGGCAGCGCCTTTGCCATCCGCGGCGGCACCCTGCAGGACTGTCTGGATACACTGACTGTGATCCCATACTGAAAACTCGTCATACTATGGCAGGGAGCCTTTTCCCGCTTGTGATATCAAAGGAGGATGATCGTATGTTCAAAAAAATACTTCGCCTGTTCGCGTGGGTCGCCGCGATTTTTGCGGCACTGCTGGGCTTTTCCTACTTTCAGAGTAAGAAGACCCCGAAATATATCGACATCTATTCCGATATCGATGAGGACGAGGGCGAGAACGAGGTGTACTGAGCCCATTTTACACGCTGCAATAAAACCGGCTCTGCTGCAGATCTCCTGCGGCAAAGCCGGTTTTCTGTTTATATGTCTTATTTATCCGATTTTTCCGCTGCTTTCCGCTTCAACGCAGCACCTCCAGATATTCCGTCTTGGCACGGATATCCGTCAGATCGGCGATGGTACCTTTTTCCTCCGCTTCGTACAGCTTCCAGATCAGGCGGTTGCTCTCCAGTGCGCTGCGGGGGTCGGTGAGCGGCTGCTTATCGTTGAGCACACAGTCGATGAAATGGTTGAGCTCGTACTGGGTCTGCTTGCTTTTATCGTTGAAATTCCAGGTGATATCCCGGGGATATTTGCCGGTGCCCACATCCGGGCCCATGTTATGGATAAAAGTCAGGATGCTGTCGTAGTGCTTGTATTCAAAGAAGCCGTGCTCGGTGTGCACCTGAAAATCGTACACATGGGAGGAGCCCCGCGCACCCCATGTGCCGAAATGATAGCCCATGGCTCCGTTTGCGAATTTGATCACCACATTGGAGGTCCCCTCTTTTTCCATCCACGGCGTACCGGTATTGGTGCCCATGTGGAAACCGCTGACCGGCTGCCCCAGAAAGCGCAGCAGAATATCGATGTAATGGCAGCCGTGGCTGAACAGCTGCCCGCCGCCCAGACGGTTGACACTGCCGTCCTGCTCGGTGTACTGCTCCGTCCAGATGGACATCTGGATGATTTTGCCGTATTTGCCGCTGTCCAGCTCTTCTTTCAGTTTCACCACACCGCGCCAGTAAGGTACGGGATAGGCTACCATCAGCTTGAGGTTGTTTTTCTCGGCAAGCCCGATCAGCCCCTGACATTCCTCCTCGGTGTTGGCAAGAGGCTTTTCCATCAGCACATGCTTGCCGTTCTCCAGAAAGAAGCTGCCGCAGGGATAGTGGTATTTGTGGGGCAGCACCACAAAAGCCGCATCAATATAGGGCAGCATCTCTTTGTAATCGTCGGTCACAAAGGCCGCGCCGCACTCGGCCTGCGCTTTTTTCGCCGCTTCAATATCCACATCGCACACGGCGGTGACAGTACAGTTTTCCAGCTTTGCAAAAGCCTGCAGATGCGCGCCCATGGTCATGCGGCCGCAGCCGATCACGCCCAGACGCAGATTTTTTCCACTTTCCATAGTGCTGTTCCTCCCAAAAACGATTGACAAATCCGCCACGATGCATGGCACTTTTATTATAGCAGCAATCCGTTTTATTTTCATCCGTCAAAGGCCTGTTTTGCATACAAAATTTTTTCCACAGCATTTCACGCCCGAACACCACAGCACGCCGCTGCCGCGGGATTTCTGTGTCAGCGCAGTCATGTCCTTTTCTCCACCCGCGTTAAGCGTTCCGCCATGATCCCGCACCGGCTGGGAGCCATTCCTGCCGGGTGCGGTGACGGCAGTTTTTTCTACGAAACAAGCGGTCGTCTCCTTTGTTTTTCCCGTCTTTCACGGAATTTTCAAAAGAAACGCCACCCCTGTCTGCAGCAGGCATTGCTGCAGTGGGATGGCGTTTTTTATGTTATACAGCCGGAAGTGAGGCTGTGCCGCGCAGTATACTTACCGCACCAGCGAGGTATGTCCCACCAGCGAGCTGTTCAGCCCCGGACCGGCCGGCTTTTTGCGGGTGGTCTCCTCCTGCACGGTGTCCGCGGCATCCGTTTTAACAATGCCGGACTTACGGCCGGAGGCAGCCTTCGCAGCCTTTTCCGCGGCCTTGGCATCGGCTGCTGCCTTTTTGGCCAACAGCTTGTTGTACTCCTGCAGCCAGCGCTCATGGATATCTGCACGCTGATTATCGTAATCCCGGTTCAGCTGCCGCAGACTGCTTTCGGCAAAGCCGCCGTTCAGCCCGCGGCGCAGCAGCTGTCCGGGCAGCTGTGCCAGAGCCTGCTGCTGACTGACATAGGCCTGCCGCAGCTGATCCTCCCGCCCGGCATTCAGCGCCGCCTGCTGTGCGGCATAGCCCTGCGCCGATGCAGCCTTCTGCGTCTGCAGTGCCTGCTCGATTGCCGAAGCATGGCGGCGCAGCTGCATCAGCTGCTGTATATTATAGGTGCTCATCTATTCTCATCCTTTCCTGCCGTCAGTCGCATGCGGCGGTCTGCCGTGTGCAGCAGACCGCCGCATGCCAATTTTACACAAGATGCTGGATATACCAAATCACAAACCCGAGCAGCACGCCGAAGATGGAAAGCGCCGCTGCCCACATGGCTTTCGTCAGAGCAGAGAGACTGCGTACCAGATGGCGGGTCTCGCCATCCAGCCGTACCAGCTGCTTTTCATCCTCGTCCAGCCGGGCACGCAGCGTGTCAAAGCGGGCCTCGCAGATGGCGGCCTGCCGCAGACCTCCGGCAGCGGTATCGGAGCAGACATACAGCGGCTGGCTCATTCTGTCCCCTCCTCTCCCGGCGCTTCAGGCGCGGCAGCAGTTTCCTTTGCAGCAGTCTGCTGTGCCAGCAGCTCTTTCATCTTTGTCACCGCCAGCTCGATCAGATCATCAATATCCTTTTCGCTGACAAAAAGCCGTGCCCAGGCGGGCAGCGTTTCGTGCAGTGCGGCAATAACCTGCGCCTTGCGCTCGCGGCCGCGCTTTGTACCGGTGATCTCCCGCTCTGCGGCGCAAACCAACCGGTAGATCATGCGATAGACCTGATCCTGATAACCCTCGGCAAAAGCCACATAGGCACACACAGCCAGCAATACCGCCGCAACAGCATAGATCCAATACAAATTCATATCCTCATCCCCCTTCCCTTTTATCCATTCACCGGCTCAAGATCGCGGGTATTGACCGCAGCTGCAACAACGCCCAGCGCTGTCAGCACCGCACGCTTTCCCTGTACGCTGCGCACCGTATAGGTGGGAAACCACAGCCGGAACCGTCCGCCGGTATAGGTGGGGCCCCAGCGTCTGCCGCCATCGGTATAAACGGCAGTTTCGCGGATACGCACCCGGTCGCCGGCACGGATGACCGGCGCGGCGGCCGCAGGGACAGAGGATACCAAAGCGGTATCCTCCGGATTTTCCCGCCTCCACGCATACCCGCCGGTGTTGACCACCTTCACATCCGTGCCAAGGGTAAACACCTCGCTGGGCACCAGCGGGCGGTTGATCACCCACACGCCCTGTGCATTGACCGCCCAGCCGGTGCCGGTCATGGGCCCGCGGCCAAGCTCCAGATGCACATGAGTGCCGGTGACCTTGCCGGCCATGCCCTCGCGGTAGCATTTTTCGCCGCGTTTGAAAACCTTGCCCACGCGCATCCCCAGCGCTTCGCGGTCGGCATTGTTCATGTGCAGACACAGCATGATCACCGTGCCGCCCACACCCTCGATTTCCTCAAGACTTTCAAACCACACGGCGTTGTAGCTGCCGTAGATGCGCCGCACCACCATGTCACAGGGGGCAAAGAGCCAGTCCGCGCCGCCGTCAGCGCCGCCCAGATCCAGTGCATAGCCGCCGGCGTGGCTGTATGTGTTGGCTTTTACGCCGCCGTAGGCCACGCCGTATCCCTGCGTTACCCGCAGGGCCTGCATGGGGAAAAACATTTTCTCCATTTTGCTGCATTCTCCTTTCTTGTGTCAGGCACTGCCGTCAGATGCAGAAACCGACGATGATAGCACGCGTCGCGGCTGGGCTAGAAATATACGTATAACCGTAGTTAGTATCGTAGTACACGTTATATGTGGAGCTACTGCTAAGATAGGCCAGATTACGCACCCAATAATTATTGACAGTATTGGGGGCGTTTGCTGTCGTACCGAGATAGGTCGGAATATACGCATATTTTCTACCAAGCGTATTAATCAAGTTTTTGGTGCTGTTCATGATATCCTTGCCAGTCTCCTGTATCGACGGAACCCATATACGCCTCGAATGGGTGGTAGTACCAGAGTCCGCAAGAGTACAGTTTCTGCCGGTATCGTACACCTTGTTGACGTTTTTGAGCACAGCCCCTAGATCAGCGTCCAGCGTGGAATACAGGTCGCTCGCCTTAGAATCCATGCCCGAGGCATCGAAGGTTGTCGTGACACATTGGTTAGAGTATGTCGGCGACATCGTCAAATAGGGGATGATGTGTTTGGTCAGCATAGTGATACCCGCCTTACCGCTGCCGTCCGCCAGATCGTCATGATCGAAGCCGGCAATGAAGATATCGACAGTCGAACCATTAATGTTAATTGTTCGAGTATCACCAAGACTAAAGTGTTCCGATGCCGTACCATTTTCAGAAATTCTGGCGATGTCCTCCCACGTAGCGTCGGCGAATGTCAACTTAGTCGTCCAGATGGCCGTGTAAGACGCATCGCCGGTAACAGTAGAGAATGCGGGCGTCCAGCCATCGATAATATAACCGGTCTTACTCGGCTTATAGGCCGGTGCACTTCCGTATGCCAGCGTTTCGGTTTTAAGCACGGTCACGCCGTCATCGTCATAATAGGTGACAGTGTAATACCGCACCGCAGAAGTATAGGCAGCATAGACCGTCCTGTCCTCGGTCACAGCGGAAAGTGCCGCATCGTCTGCATCACCGCCATCGGTCAAACTCCACCCGCTGTATGTGTAATCATACTGCGCCGTGCTTTCCTTCGTAGGCGTTTCTTCAAGTAGCCCTTTATCAAGCACATCCACGCAGTCATCGCCCACGGCCACCGGCTTGACAAACAGCACATCATTGCCGTTCATAAAGGTGACATAGCGTACATCATCGGATGCGCCGCCCCCGGTGGTGATGCCGCTGATTGCTTCCACCATGCCGTCCGGGAATTCCAGTGCACCGGTGCCGCCGGTCTTTGCGCGGATAGCGTCGCCAAGAGCTTTCAAAGATGCGGATGCGACGGTGTAATATGTCACCTGCTCTTCAAATTCCTCTTCAGCCAGCGTGCGGATGATCACATAAATGCTTTCGATCTCATCCGTGGAGAATAGCAGCATCTCGCTGCCGTTCGAACCGATGACAAACGGCTCGTTGTTACCGGAGTATCCGAAAGCAGTGAGATTACCAATGCCGATCATTCCCTCTTCCACTGCGCTCAGATCCTGCGCGGTACAGACATACGCACAATCTCCCCACCGCACGACATACCGTTTGCCGGTTTCCAGTGAAAAAGCTGCCGCACCGCCTGTCAGATAGCCATTGTAGGGTTCGTAATAAGTGAAGCCTACAACTTCACCATTCAATAACAGTTCGCCGGTGTCCAGCGATTCGAGATCGAGATCTTCAAGGTATACACCCACCGTACGGCTTTCTCCCTCTTCCGTGGTGCTGAACATGGTAAGCTGTTCGCCGCCGGTAGCAACCGCCGGGGGATACATAATTCTGAACGGATACTCGCCGTCCGGAGACTCGCCGTATCCCAGATACGGAATGGTCACACCTTCTGCCGTTATGCAGGTCATTGTGGCTGTGTATTCCGTATCACCCCAGAGGACTGTATACCGGGCGCCGATGATGAACGGAAAAGCCGTGCCCGTATAGATGTGATTGTATTCATTATCAGCGTCAGCGTCTTTCACAAAGGTCAGATCCTGCGGTTCAAATACTGTTTCTCTTGCCATCAGAAGCTCACCCCCTCCGCTGCGGGAAGCAGCGCATTGATTTCCACTGCCTCCACCGTGACATCCTGCAGCATCCGCTTGCCGGCAGTGGCCAGCGTCTGCGCTTCGGTACCGGGCGTAACGGTGTACGCGCCGGCGTAGTTTATCACTGTTTCACCGGGTACGGAGGCTACACCTGTCGCCGCGGTTACGCGCTGCACGCGGATCACGGTGGGGTTGGAGTAATACTCCTTCACGATGAAATGGATGCTGACGGTGCCCCAACCGGTGAGCGCGGAGGTATCCAGCGCACCGGAAAACACCTTGGAGGGCACAGCATCGGTCACATTGCCGGCACAGGAGACAAGCACCGCCTCGGCGGTGTTTCCGCCGGCTGCGACGGTGATCGTCAGTCGCATGGGCGGGTTGTTGGGGACTTCGGTACCATAGATACCTTCTACGGTCAGCCTGTTGATGCGGCTGAAATTGACTGCATCGACATACTGCATGGTGACGGCGATATCGGCGCCAGCCTCGTCGGTGCGCTTCACATAAAGGCCGGTGTCATCATGGCCGTAGGTGTAGTTCGCTGCATTCGATGCGGAAACCACCGTCCATTCGCCCTTGGCACCGTCCAGCAGCGTCCGCGGCAAAACTGCGCCCGCAGGCGCTGCAAAGCCCTTAGCCATCCGCAGCCACCTCCGTTTCCAGCCGGTTGATTTCGGCGCGCCATGCCTGCCGCTGCATGATCAGATCCGCGTATTCTTCCGCTGCAGCAGCGCCTTCGGCGATCTTGATGACAGCGTAATCCGTTTCTTTCAGCGCAGCCTTGTACTGCGCAATCATTTCGGCGGCGGTGTACGGGATGTACTCCTCCGCCTCCTCGTATTCCACCGCACCCGGCACACGGCGGCGCAGCTGCGGCGCGCCGACAAGCGGCGCAAAGGTATCCGGCTGCACACTTTTCACGCGGTGGGTGCGGCAGGTGTAGCCTGTTTCGATTTTCATACAAAGCACCTCCTTATCTGCCGTACCAGTAAAGTACGATGTCAGTGGCGGGAAGCTCCCATACCGTCAGCGTAATGCTGCCGGCAGCGGTCTCGGCAAAACCGGCATTGATGAGCGCCAGCGTTTCGGCCAGCGCCTCGTCTGTGGCCTGATCGCCGGTGGGCAGAAGCATGGGCGGTGCCAGCTGCGTGGCAGCCGTCACGGCTGCGCCGGTGAGCACCTGCGGCGTCACCCGCTGCGAATAACCGCTGACCCCCGCCGCGAACCCGTCGCACAGCACCGTGGCCCGGTACAGGGAAAGGCCGAGCTGTTTTGCCGCATCCACCGCAGCAAAAATATCCGTATGCCGCCCCTGCGGATCGTACATTGCCTGCGCCATATCGCCCGCGCCTATCCTGATGATCTTCTCATCCGTATAGGCCTTGAGCGCTGCCAGTACCTGCTGAATGCTGGCCGCGCCGCTGCCGCAGGGATCCTGCGCCCCCAGACTTTCCGCCGCCTGCTCATCTGCCAATGTTTTCACCAGAGCATTGAAGCGGGGGATAATCAGCTTGCGCGCCGTCTCTTCAAATTTTTCCTGCATTTCCGCCACGGATAGGCCGGGGGTATCGGCAAGGCCGATCACACCCGTTCCGGCAAGCTGCGCCTCCGTGACGGCAAGCTCCTTCAGATCCATATGTTGTATCATCTCCTATGTCGTCTGCCCTCGGTGTATTCCAGCGCCCACCCCAGCAGACCAAAGGGCTCGTTGGCCTGACTGTTTTCAAAGCGGAAGCGCACCTTGTCCGGTCTGCCGCACCGCAGCCGCTGCCCCAGCGTTTTGCCGGCGGCATCGCAGGAGAAGCACAGCTTGGAAAATGTCATGCCGGAAAAGGAAAAATGCCTTACCTGAAAGGCTTCCGCGCGCAGCGGATGCCACACGCCCTCCACACGCACCCACGCCATCAGTGAGGTCGCTGCAGAAGGCAGAATGCGTGCCGCCAGATAGCGGAAACGTTTCTCCCGGTAAAAGGTGCTGCCGACAATATCCGGTGTTTCCCATATGGCATGAACCGGGCGCGGTTCACATCCGTCCAGCCGGTCAGTGTAATCCGTCAAGCTGTTCCCCTGTGTGAACATGCACACTCTGCCATCCGCCGTGCCGAACCAGAGCTGCCCGCCCTGTACCCAAAGCCTCTCGGCGGGGATATCCTCCAGCACATAGCACTCATACTGGTAGCTGCTTTTGGGCGCAGCGGTACTGTAAGCTTTCTGCAGACCATCCAGACAGTACATCCGTCCGTTGAGTGCCAGCAGATAGAAGTCCCGCCACACTGCCGCCTGTGCCTTTTCGGGGTTTGGCTCGGCACACAGCTGCGGATCGATATAACTGCTGCGGCGCTGCTGACAGCGTACCCCGGTCAGATCGGATGCCGTCAGTGCAAAAATCCCCTGCGCGGTGAGAAACAGCGGCTCGTCCCCCAGCACAGCGAAGCTGTCCTTTGCCAGTGCACCGTAGCCGGTGATGACATTGCCGCTGCGGAAGGTGAACACCTGCCGCGGGTTGCCCATGGCATCGCTTTGTTCCTCCACCGACGGTGTGCGTACCCACACAGCGCCATCCGCACCGCTTTTGTGGGCAGCAAGGGAATCTCCCAACATGCTGTAGCCCATAATGCGTTCATCATCTGTACCCAGCACGGAATAGGCAAGTTCGCTGAAATAGGTCGGGTCGTCGGCTGCGCTCCAGAAATCCCGGTTTTTCCATTCCGGCGCACCGGTGACGAACAGACGCATTCCCGTGCCGGGCTTACCGTACAAAGTGCAGACATCCGCCTGTGTGATGCGGCGGCGGGCCTCGCTGCGGTCGCGGCTGGCGGTGATGAAGATATTGTCCTCTCCCTCGACGGGAGAGACCCCCGGTGCATTGAGGAAGGTCACCGTACCTGTGGCGCGATCCACGGTAAAATCCACGCCCTCGGTCAGCGTTTTTTCCTGCGTACCCCCATCAGCCGCAGCGCAGATCTGGCGCACGGTGACAGGGGTTTCATCCAGTCCGCCGAACTCCAGCTGATAGACAGCCGCCCCCGGCGCGGCGTAAAAGCTCTCGCACCAGGCATTGCTGAGCAGGTTGACATCCTCCAGCCCTGCACCGCCGCTGCCATCCGGATTCTTGCTGATGGCAATGCGGGGCAGATAGGCGCTCTCACTCACCGGCAGCAGCGTCCATGTATCCTCCTGTAAAAAAACCTGCCAGAACTCTCTGCCATCCAGCAGATACAGCCTGCCGCCAAAGCAGCAGCCGCGGCTGTGCACATCGCCTACCGTACCCTCAATGGGCTCACCGTCGGCATACAGCTTATTGCCGGCGTGCAGGATCGCCGTATCCCCCAGCATATAGCAGCCGTGGATCGACCCGTCATAGGTGGCTTTCTGTACAAAACCGGGGCGTTTGTGCACACTGCCGGGCACAGAACGCAACATATTGACACTGTGCGGGCTGCGCTGCGGCGAAACTGCCGATGCATCGGCGGCCAGATCCACCCCCAGCAGTCTGTTCACACCCAGCTTGCGTAAAGCGGGCATCACTGATGTTGCCGCCATCGTATCCCCTCCTTACCACTCATATACACACTCCACCACGGCAGGATCGGGCTCCGGCGTGCGGTAGACAGCGGCTGAAAGCTCGCTGTAGCGGGCGGCAAGATACCCGGAAAGCACGGCGGTCTCATCCACGCCGGTGAGCATATCCGCAGCCAGCCGCAGCGGCACCAGTACGGCGGCAGCCTCCTCCACATCCAGCAGCGTATCCTCCGGCGCGGCGGCTTCCGGCAGCACAGGGCGGCGGATACAGCTGAACTCCAGCGCACCGTTCAGCCTTGCGGGAATGACATATACCCCCTGCGAAGCGCGGCGATAATCGGAAAACGGCATCAGCCGTCCGTCCGGAGCACAGTACCGCACATCGGTAAGCGCCGTCATCTCCTCCGGCAGGGTGATGCGCACATAAGCAGCCTCCTGTGCAGGACTGCGTTCGGGCCACGCATCGGTAACGGTATACACCACGCGGCGGGGAAAGCGTGCGCACACTGCTGCCACTGCCGCAGCCAGCAGGTGATCCATCCGCTCCTCCAGATCGGCGGCGCTCTGCACCTCCAGTGCACGGCCGCCGGCTGCGGCCTCATCCAGCCACCGCAATGCGGCGGCCTTGGCTTCTTTTTTGGTCATGGCTCCCCTCCTTACCGTGCGATGCTCAGATGTACTGTGCCTGACTCAGAATGGCCGCCACGGATTCGGGTACCTCCACCGGTTCGCCGCGATTGATGTAATACAGGTAGCCATTGATGCACACCGGCACCACACGGTTAGCCGGATTTTTGCGGTCCTCCGCGATCTTGATACGCACCTTTTTCTCCTTTGCCAGCTGTGCGCCGGTGCTGCGGGCGGCCGCCTCGGGGTCGGTCTCGGTCATCAGCCTTTTCTTCTCATTGCTCATGTTTTTTCTCCTTTTCGCTTTGAATTTTATAAGAGCCGCGGCGGAACGGCTGCCCCGCCGCGGCATACGGCTTATTCGCTCACCATGTGGGAGATGCGAACCATGCCCAGCGGGTTGAGCACCACGCAGGCCATGGAGACCTTCCAGCCGGCGGTGGCGCGCTGGTTCAGCGGGTCGGCGCTGCCGGCACTGCCGAAGTTCTTGATGATGACATGGGGACGGCAGCCGGAAGCCTCCAGCTCGGGCACGCCGTAGGCCTCGCGGCCCAGGATCATGGTTTCGTGCAGAGTACCGGCGGAATTGCTCTCGGCATCGGTGACGACATTGGAGCTCTGCACAAAGCGTACACCGTGCAAACGGCCGATCTCGCCCTTCATAATAGCGTCGCCGCCGTTGTATTTGCTGATATCCTGCCACAGGGTATCGGACTGCAGATCAAAGGCGGTCTCGGGATCGACAATGGCCACATAGTAGCCGTCGGCCATGGGCTTGACATTATTTTTACGCAGACAGCGCACAGCCTTTTTGATCTCGTCGCTGGTCAGCACGGCACCGGCCGCAATGGCATCGGCAGTGTTGGCGCCGCCGGCATACTGACGGTTGGTACAGCCGTTGACCACGGCATCGCGTACCAGAGTATCCACCGTGAGGGCGGCCTGTTCACCCATGACACCGGCAGCTTCGGCCAGTACGGGATCCACGCCGGTCTCATTCAGCTTATCCGAGATGGTGACATAGTCGCCGTACTGCTCCACGGCGGCCTCCACACGGCTGACGGTCAGATTGGTGCCGGCAGGGGTGGTGCCCTCGGTCAGAGCCTCGGTGGCAGGCTGCAGGCACTCAAAGCGTCGGAACACGGCGGTGTCGCCCTCATTCTGGGGAATGGTGCGGCGCTGGCCGTATTTCAGCCAGACCAGATTGGGGGTCATACGCTCCAGCAGAACGCGGTCGTAAAAAGCTTTCTGCTCGGCAGGGGTATTGGCATAGGTCTGAACGGACATAAACATCTCTCCTTTTTCGTGTTATCGGGTTTGTTTGTGGATACGGCTGCAGGTCGTCAGCTCCACTCGCCCCGCAGGGCACGGCGGTGATACTCGGCAAAATCCGCACTGGACATATTGTCAAAATCCAGCGGTTGCGGGTTTGCTTCATCACCCAGAGCACCGGGGCTGGCCAGGCCGTTGGCCTGCACGGTGCGCAATACTTCGCTGCGGGCTTTTTCCGCCGCATCACGGCACAGGGCGGGCAGCTCTGTGAGCAGCACAGCGGCGTAGGCGGCATCCAGACTGACCTCATCGCCCGTATTGCGGCACAGCTGCTGCAGCTGCTGCACCTTATCCCGGACAAGGGCATAGGCAGCGCCCTGCGCGGGATCGGCCAGCAGGGCACGGTCACGCTCGGCATCCTGCAGACGATGCAGCTCACTGCGCAGCGCGGAAAGCTCCTCCTCCGAGGCGGAGGAAAACTCCCGCTCCGGCATACAGGCTTGCTCCGCCTGTACTTCCGGTGCGGCGGCAGCGGTATTCTGGGGCTGCAGGGCATCGGGTGCGGCAGCGCTTGCGGATGCAGCAGCCTTCGCCGCCTGCCATGCATCGTACTGGGCACGGGTGCGGATGGGCGCGCCGGTGTGATCCTGCAGACCCATCCCGGCGATGAATTCATCCACCCTGCGCCCGCTCACAGCCTTCAGGCGTTCACTGAACGCCCGGGTGGTCTCCACAGCTGCAGCGGCATCCTGCACGGCAGACTGTGCAGAGGCATCCTCGCAGACCGCAGGGCCGGGCTGCTCCGGCAATGCCTCCTGGGGTTCCTCCGTGGCGAAAGAGGGCTGCGCAGTCTCCTGCGCGGCATTGGCAGCCACATGGTCATCATACATAGGGTCTTATCCTTTCTGCGCGGTTTTGGGCGAGGTTCGGCCGGCGCCGTTTTGCAGCCCTGTTTTCATTCATTTTTTCCGGCGGGGCCGGTGTACAGCAGATGATCCACCGTCACCGGTGCCTTACGGGAGCAGGCAGGATTTCTGCACTGCAGCGTATGGCGGGTGTAAACGCGGGTGGGGGTATCGGCGCTGTCATCACCGGTGACCACCGTGGTGCTGCCGGTAATGCGCAGCTCCGCCCCGCAGACGGGACAATTCATAAAAGCATCCTCCTTTTTCTGCTTATACTGTGGACAGCGCCGGTGCGGCTGCTGCAAGGGCTGCATCCCGCCGCATCTGCAAAAAGCGCTCGCGGAACGGCACCACATTGGCACCGGAAAGCTCCACATACTGCTCCACGGTGATAAAACCCTTATCCAGCAGCTTGTCCAGCGTGGCCTGACTGAGCGCCTCGCTGAATTCGCTGGAAGCGCCCACATCCACCAGCATCTCGTATTCGATACCGGCATAATCTGCGCCCACAAAGCTGCGGCACTGCACACAGCCGCTGTGCTCCGAGGCTACCGGGCGGGGCGTAGTGCAATAGCATCGAAAGAAATCCAGCCAGATGCCGCCCACATCCTCCATCACACGCCAGAAACGGCGCTGGATCTCGCGGATAGGGGTACGCGCCTGATTCTGCATGGCGATGATAGCCGATGCAGCCAGATCCATGCGATCGGTATCGCCGGTGGTCACCTGACCCACGCCGTTGATATCGCGGGAGAGAGTCAGCACCTTTTCGGAGAGCCCCACCGCCAGCGAGCTGAAGGTGGGCGCCTGCAGATACTTGACACCGTCTCCGCCGCCGGACCAGTGATCCACCAGCATTTCACCCGGCTCGTTGGTCACCGGCTGCTGCAGTGCGCCGGGACGCAGCAGCAGCTTGGGCCAGCCGGTCTGCTGCACACTGAGCAGCATCATGGCCATGTTGTAGTTCAGCGCCTTCTGGCTGGGCAGCAGGCATTCCGTCTCGCCGATGCCGAAAATGCAGCCTTTGCGCAGCTTCCACGGCAGCAGCACCACCGGATAACGGCGCATACGGGCGGCGCTGCCCTCCGGTGTCAGAGGACGGGGCGGCACAAGCTGGCGGGTGCGGGTGGCTTTTTCAAACCAGATCTCGCCGTTTTTGCGGAAGTACCGGGTCAGCACCGTCACCCGCTGCTCCCGGTCGTCCTCCTTCACGGTGGTATAGGGGCCGGTCTCGCCGTCCGGCTTCAGCAGACGGCATTCCTCCGGCCGCATGCCTGCGGCAGCCGCCATGGCGCGAACCTCGGTCAGCGGACGGCGCTGGCGCAGAATGATCCAGCGCTGACGCTCGATCTCCCGGATATGCGGATCGCTGAAAACGATAGCCAGCGGATCGATACTCTCGCCCCGCAGTTCGCCCACAAAAGGCGCGGTACCTCCGCCATGCACGGCGGTATCCCAGTAGTAGTGCAGAATGCCAGTACCCTCGGTGGCAGCATCATCCACCAGTACACCGTTCAGATCATCCTGATGCAGCTTTTTCCACAGCTGACGGGCGTAATCGGTGAAATCCCTTGCACCCTGTGCGGCAAGCGCCGTATCCGGACCGCTTTCCGCCGCAGGACGGCAGCTCATGGTCAGCGGCGAATCCAGTACCGCGGCACGCTTGGTACGGATGAACATCTCCACCATGTTGAATACCGGCCGCGGCAGATTGCGGGTGCGGCGGGTCGCAGGCGGCCACTGATCCCCCTCTTTGAAGCGCACATACAGCGGAAAATTCACATCAAAGCCCATGGAGCGCTGCCAGGCAAGGCCTGTCTGATGATCCTGCCAGACAGCAGTCTCCTGTGAGTATTCCATACAGTTTCTCCTTTCTTCGGGCAATGCGCCCGTCTTTGTTTCATTCCTCCCGGTCTGCGGGCAGCGGCCCGTGCAGCCACTCGTTCAGGATCTGTCCCGAGGGCGCCTGCGGTATGGCGGGCGGCTGCAGCTGCTCCTGCAGTGCCCACAGGATCAGCCTGCGCAGCAGTTTTTTCACCATTGCTGAAATCCTCCTTTCGTTTCCTCATCACCGGTACGCAGTGCAAAAGGCAGCGCCGTCTTTTTCTGCGCAGGCAGCGGCGGTGCAAATGGCCTGCCCGCCGCAAAATAGCGCAGCGCATCCGGTGCATGGGTCAGTTCGTGGGGCTCTGCGGCCGTATCGTTGGGGCGGTGAGGGTCGCATTGCAGCTGCGGCAGTGTGCGGATCAGATTGGTGCAGGTCTCAAAAACACGCAGGCCCGCGGCCTTTCCCTGCGGGGTATCGTAAGGACGCAGCCACTCGTGCAGATCCATCCAGCCGCTGATCCGGTCATTCTGCGCTCTGGCGAGCTGTATGCCGCCGACGGCAAAGATCTCGGCAATACTGCGGCCGGTATCGTTGCGGCGGTTCCACAGATCCGGCGGGGCAAGCCACGCATAGATATCCTCCGTGCCCGCCGCCTCGCGCAGAGCGTGCGCCGCCTCGCTTCCGATCAGACCGGAGCGATACACCTCCCGGTACACATAGGCGCAGCCGTCCGGCGCAACGGCAACGAACAGTCCCGCCAGCATATCCAGACCGTAATCCAGTGCACAGTAGCGCCGCCAGTGCTGCGGTATGTCAAACGGCTGCAGCACATGGATCTCCCGCCGCCACTCCTTGAAATACTGTCCGGCAAAAGCATTCCAGTCTCCCTCCAGCCAGGCACGGCGCAGATCCTCCGGCAGATTTTCCAGCATCTGCACATAGCCCGGATCATTTTCCACCAGCGCAGTGTTGTCGTACACGCGGGCGGGTATGAACCGGTAATCAGCGGCACGCTCACCGGGGCGGTAATCCCGATCGATGAACAGCCGCTTGACCCACCCGTGCCCCACGCCGCCGGGGTTGCAGGTCAGGTACATACGGCGGGGACATTTGGCCGTACCCCGCAGACAGGCGGTAAGGGTGAAAAACTGAAACTCGGTAAACTGGGTGGCCTCGTCCAGAAAGATCACATCGTACTCCTGCCCCTGATACTGCAGCACATCCCGTTCGCTGTCGCAGTAGCCGAATTTCAGCCGGCTGCCGTTGGCAAACAGAAATGCCTTTTCCGCATCGCGGTAGCGGGCAATGCCTGCCAGTTCCTGCTGCAGCGGCAGAATGTGGTTATCCCACACCTCGCCCAGCGTGCGCCGGGCCAGCAGCATGCGGATGCCCGGATACCGCAGCGCCAGCAGCATGGCCTTTTTTCGCACCGCCCAGCTTTTACCGCCGCCTCGGGCGCCGCCGTAGGCCACAAACCGGGCCCGTGCGGCAAAAAATTCCTTCTGCCGCGGGTTGGGCGTTCCCACACATTTAATCTGCATAAGGCTTCACCTCATCCGCCAGCACCACACGAATCGCCGGGGCAGTGTCCTCCGTACCGGGCAGCGTTTTGCCAAAGCCCCTGTTGAGCAGGTCGCGGGCAATATCGATGCGTTCCTTGCAGGGCAGCTGCTCATCCTTCATGGCGCGTATCAGAAACCGTACCGCATCGGGACCTGCCCGCACCAGCTGCTGACGCACCCGCTGCTCGGGCGTTTTTCGCTCAGCCACACTCCTCACCCCCTTTCTGCAGCCCGCGCTGCCAGCCGTATTCCTCATGGATACAGGCCCCGCAGCCCACCGGCGTGCCATCCTCCCGCACATAGACGGTGTCATCCTCTTCCAACCATGCGCCGCACACCCGGCAGCGCAGTTCTGTCTCCATGTCGCCC
The DNA here is from genome assembly GCA_017472965.1 of Oscillospiraceae bacterium. Classification (GTDB taxonomy): domain Bacteria; phylum Bacillota; class Clostridia; order Oscillospirales; family Ruminococcaceae; genus UBA1762. The sequence goes on from JAFUNR010000005.1 coordinate 80,386, forward strand.
TCCTTTCTGTAGCATTATGCAACTTTTAGAATGTAAAAAAATGCTTTTTCACCTCGGCGGAGTTCATCCGCAGCCAATGTGCGATACCGGCAGCCTCCCGCAGTGTGGTAGGCCGGCGGTTGTGCAGCTTGTGGTTCAGACCGCCCGTGGTCAGCCCGATCTTCTGTGCAAGAAATTTCTGCGTCATCTTAAGCGCCCGCATTCTCTGACAGATCCATTCCGTATCCATTGTTCTCCTCCTTTTTACTATTTGTTATTTTACAACTTTTCGTTGTTGCAATGGCATTATATCGCGCACAGCGCTCCGCGTCAATAGCATTATGCAACATTTTTTCGGATTTCTTTGATTTTTTACAGTTTTTCTTCCACAATCGCCGCCATGTCAATTTCAGTCCGTTTTATCGGCACTATATTATTGTATAATAATAGTGCACCGAAAAGCCGCCCGCTGTATCAGCATTTCTGCAGCCGATACAGCACTGCAAAAGCCAGCAAAAAATTCTGCAAGCTAATATATTGCAAAATGCAACAAACTGGTGTATACTGTGTGTATCATCAGAAAGGAGCGATTTCCATGTCCGAACTTTCCTGTGAAATGGGCCGCCGTATGTACGCGCGCCGCAAAGAACTGAAGATCACACAGGAGCAGGTGGCGAACGCCTGCCGCATCACCAAATCCACCGTATCCCGCTATGAAAAAGGCCTGATCGAGCACCCCCACCGTCCCACGGTGGAAGCCATAGCCAAGGTGCTGGGTGTGCGCCCCGACTGGCTGTATGTCCAGAGCGAGACCGCCGAAGGCGAAGGTCCGCGGGATGTGCGGCAGATCATTGCCGATGCCAAGGCGCAGCTGCTGCGGCAGGAGGGTCTGATGTTTGACGGTGAACCGGTCAGTGCCGAGGCGCTGCAATCCATTGTGGATGCGCTGGAGATCGGCATGACAGTGGCCAGCCGCCGCCAATCCCCCCATACCTGAGCACATAAAAAAGCCGCCCGGGCATCGCCGCGGGCGGCAAAAAGAGCAGGATATCCATCCGCCAAGCGGACTGGGTTTAGTCCGTATACTCTTTTTACTGTTTTCTTGTAAAGAAAAGAGGTGATATCCGTGAAAGAAAAGCAGCTTGCCGACGAACTGATCGCCGCATGGCACACAAACGACCCCTTTGAACTGTGCAGTGCACTGGATTTCGTGGTGGTTACGGTACCGCTGGCCGCCGAGATCCGCGGCTTTTGCCAGTACGCACTGAACACCCACATCATCTATCTGAACCAGACGCTGGATGACCGTCAGCGCAAATTTGTGTGCGCACATGAGCTGGGCCACGCACTGCTGCACCCGCAGGATAACCGCATCTTTCTGGATACCGCCACCTTTCAGATCACAGCCAGGCTCGAGGTGGCTGCCAACCGTTTTGCCTGCCATCTGCTATATCCGGAGGACAGTGCCTTTTTTGAATATCCGGAATATACAGTGGAACAGACGGCTGCGTACCTGGCATTACCGGTGGAGCTGGTGCAATACCGGATCGATCACGCCGCTCAGCCATAGGGCATCTCCTGCCGCATCTCCACCTGATGGCGGACAACGGAATCCTCCATACGCGGGCGACCGTCCTTCCCCTGCCGCGCCACCTCGCCGGAATAGGCCAGACCGGGATAAAAATCCTTGTTGCGCAGTCCCTCGTAGACACTGGCATTCAATGCACCCAGACCGGCGGGAGCGCCGTCCATCGCGGTGTGATGCCGCATCTGTCCGCTGTGGGGACGGTATTCCTGCGTGCCGTCCGCAGCACGCTTTGCCGGTGTTTTCTTTTCCTGCTTTGACATTGTAACAGCCTCCTTTTTTCAAAGAAAAGCCGCGGAACGGAAAAAACTGCCTTTCTGCGGATGCTTTACACCAAGCGGCGCACCGTCTGTGCCGACCGCCGCATCCTGTACCGGCAGAAATCCTGCCCGCAAAAGAGCGGATACGCACCGCCCGATCCCGATGCAGCAGACATATGCCTGCCGCCCCGCGGCGCATGCCTGCAGGCTGTTTTCCAAAATAAAACGACCTGCATTCTGCACGGCAGAAGCATCGCCGCACAGCCCGCAGGCCACCGGCCGAAACACCTCTGCAACCATAGTGTTACACAGCCGGAAACAATTATTCATCTGTTTGCAAACCGCCGCAAGTCTTTTTTCAGGCCATCTCCTCAAACACAGTCTTACATTTTGGACAGGTGACCTCTACCCGACCCCGTCCGCGGGGCACACGCAGCTTCTGCCCGCAGCAGGGGCACAGAAAATGATGATACGCGGTATCGGCGGCGGCATCGGCCGAATGCGCCGCATTGCGGTACACATGGCTCTGCCCGCCCATACCGTCCTGCGCCCAGCGGCGATTGGGACGGCCCTTTCCGGTGCGCAGACGCATCAGCCAGCCGGCCGCAGCCGACCGCAGCCGCTGCCACCACGCCAGCAGACGGCGGTTTTCCTGATAGCGCTGTTCCAGCCGGGTGCTGAACATACGCAGCACTGCCAGCGCCCATGGCAGATACACCAGCCAACCCAGCAGCTGGCTTTTGGCAAACCATGCCGCTGCGGAAAGCAGCAGCCCTATGGCAAACAAAACGCCGCACACCGCATCCGGCCCGCGGCGGCCGGCAAAGATCCGGTTCAAAAATGCACGCAAAAGCAGTTCCTCCAGAGGATCAGAATGGTTTCTATCCACAGTATACCCGGCTGCGGTATAAAATGCAACGAACAAATTGTAAACATCTGTTTTTTGCGCAGCTTTTGCCCCGTTGCTTGACCGCAGCACAGTATTTGTATTATAATTAGTTATAAAGTCGAAAGAAAACCACCGGCCGCCCTTTGCGGATGGCCGCGGAACAGGAGGCACTGCCATGGCCGCAGCTTTTTCCGAATATCTGGGCGCCACACCGGTGGTACGGGTGGTACAGCTGGCACGCTACAGTGCAAAGAACGGGCTGGAGCTGCCCCTGCTTGCCGGCGTGATGTTTGACGGCGCCACCGGCAGCTGCGCCGACCACACTGCCGAGGGCATTCTGCGCCTTGCCGCCGCCGACGGCGCACTGCAAAAAGGCCAGCCGGTGGTGGAAGCCGGCTACGGCAGCTTTTCGCTGGCGCTGGCGCTGGCCTGCCGCCGCCTTGGCCACCCGCTGACGCTGGTGATGCCCGCCACCGTAGCCGCCGAGCGCCAGCAGCTGCTGCGCGGTCTGGGCGCAGCCGTGGCCACCACCAACCCGCTTTACGGCCGCGACGGCCAGCTGCGGCTGGCACAGGAGCTGGCACAGGAGCAGCAGGGCTATTTTCTGGATCAGTTTGATAACGAATACAATGTGGAATTCCACAAGCGCATCACCGGCCCCGCGCTGCTGCAGGCGCTGGGCGGAAAGCTGGATATCGCCGTGATCGGCGTGGGCAGCGCCGGCACCGTCACCGGCGTCGGCGAATACCTGAAGGGCTGGGCCGGCAATGTAAAGATCGTGGCGGTGGAACCCCACGAATGCAGCGTGCTTTCCGGCGGGTTTGCGGGCAAGCACCGCATCCCCGGGCTGGGTGCGGGTTTCCGCCCCGGCAACTACAATCCCTATATTGTGGATGAGATCGTGCGCGTACCCAGTACCGAAGCTGAGCGCACCGCCGGCCAGCTGCTTCTGTGCGAGGGCATCCCCGCCGGCGCCGCCAGCGGCGCCGTAGCCTGTGCCGCGCTGCAGCTTGCCCTTCAGCCGGAAAACGCCTGCAAGCGTATCGCCGCCCTGCTGCCCACCCGGCAGGAGCTGTAAAGCTTTGGCAATACGGACACGCTGCACATATGAAATACGGCTTCGCCATATCAGTTCAGTAAAAAAGCCTTCGACAGAACCAAAGCGGTTCCAGCCGAAGGCTTTTTTTGCGATTTCATCCGGATTTGAAAACATCCGGATGGGAAAACATCCTATTCAGCCGCAAGGAACATCCTCTGCCGCAGAAGTGCGGAGATGTTTACTCGTAATCTTCGATGCGCCACTCGTCGTGCCAATCCATATACACCATGCCGTTGGGATGCTCCGGAGTGGGTTCCTCAAAGCGCAGCGGCAGCCAGACATAGTTGGCGACGCTGGTGTTGTCGCGGGGGCGGGAGCGCATACGCTCCACCACCTCGGGATCGCACTCGATGCTGCGTTCGGGGTGGAAATCCTTCTCAAAGGCGCGGGCATAGACCGGGTATTCCCAGTCCATATCGTTGGGCAGCCAGCGATCGGCCACGGCGATATACAGATCCTTTTTGCCCGGCACCTTGAATACAGAGGACACCTGTGAATGCCAGCTGGTCTGGCTCTCATCCCCGGGGCAGGGATCGCCCAGCACGGTGTAGGGACCGTGCCAGGTGTCAGCCACGGCGACCTCGGAGGGATTGGGGAAATAGCCGGTGGTACCGGATGTGATCAGATAGTGCTTGTAGTTGCGCATGAAATGCGCGGTGGCCTCACGCACAAAGGGAGGGCCGGAATGGGGGAAATGGGTGCTGTAATAACCGGTGACATCGGTGTAATCGTCGGTCAGATCGGCAATGATGGTCTCGGAATGTACCCGTTCGAACATATAGTAAGCCTTGCCGTCCGGTGCGACCACCAGATCGAAATCGCCGGCGCTCATATTCAGCGGGCGCAGACCCTCGCGCACCTTGGTGTAGGGGCCAAGGAAGTTATCTGCCGTCAGCACGGTTTCATCCTGCGTGCCGTCCATGTGCATGATCTTCAGCCATGCCACATACTTTTTGGTGCGGGCGTTGTAGATGATGTGGGGACGGTCCATCATGGCATGGGGGTACAGCGAGGATTCGGGATCGTCAGGCTCGGGCGGGATGATCAGACCGCAGTCCTCCCAGTTGTACAGGTCCTTGGATTTATAGGCACGCACGCCCCAGTGCCACAGCGTGCTGGAGCCATCGGTCTTTTCCTTGTTTTCGCCGTAGAAATAGTAGGTACCGTCGATGTAAATCACCGAGCCGCCGTGCGCCTGAATGCGCTTGCCCTCGGTATCCAGCCATACCTGACCGGGTCGAATGGAATCGTACATAGTTTTTCCTCCTGTTTCATGCTTACGCCGCAGTCCTGCGGCCTTTTTCCTTTTTTGAGGGAGACATCATTCCATGATCAGCCTGCCAAAGCATTCGGGACGATGGTAATCCGGCTGGGGCGCAGTCACGGGGTTCCACACAAGGTAGTGCTCCACCTCAGTCCAATCGCCGCATTTGTAGAAATTCCCCCGCAGGATATCTCCTGCGGCAAATTCGCTTTTGCCGTACAGCTGCGCCACCGTATGCAGAGAAATAAACCCCTGCCATCCCCAGTATTCGCCGTCGCGGAAAGCCTCCACCACCGGAACCTCACACCCCAGCGAGCGCACGGGGCGGCGCTCATGCCGTCCCCCGCCAAGCCCGATGTGAGAGGTGCCCAGCGCATTTGTCTCGATGTTGATATATCCCACGCCCGTATCGGGTGCCGGATCAAAGAAGAATTCAAGGCAGCTGTCCCGGCAGACCATATCATCCGGCTGCGTAAAGACGGCGCGGGGATTCGCCTCGCGGCAGGTCATGCGGATGTAAAAGCCCTCGCCCTCTGCAAAGGCCGCCTGCGCAAACACCTCGGGCCGGTATTCACCGCCCCATGGGCAAATATCCACCGGCAGTTTTTCCACTCTGCTCCAGTCCGGCGCACCCTGCGTGCGCACGATGCGGTATTCTTTCATATCCGTTCCTCCGTTTTTAAGCCCTCCATACAGAGCTTACTCTTATTTGCGGATTGCCCGCTGCCTGCATGGCCATAGATCATGACAGGCATCCCATTCCTCCCGGCGCATCTCTCTGCCCTTCAGGTATCTTTTTCTTCTTTACGCCGGAAATCCCGTGCAGTATCTGCGCACCATTGCAGCGCCGCCGCGCCCAGTCCCGGCAGTACCAGCAGCGCAAAGGCACTGCCGCCGTCCGGGATAAAATACGCCGCTGCGCTTTGCGGACGGTTGACCTCAATGGAGGAAAACTCCATGTGCAGATCCGTACAGCTGCCCGGGTCAAGACGGATCGATTTTACCCCGCGCGGCAGGGTGAAGCTGACGGTTCCGTCGGCGTTTTCCACCGGCCAGACCCGTTTATCCTGACCGAAAGGCTCTCCCTCGGCGGTGACATAGTACAGGCAGCGCTCATAGGGGTAGCGATCATACTCCAGCCGCAGCGTCAGGCTTTGGATCATTTTACCGGCAGCGGGGGTATAGATCATCTGAGGGTCTTCGTTATCGGATACCAGCAGCGTATCGCTTTCAGTATGAGCGTTGATCAGCGTGAAATCTGCCAATGTCAGCTCTGCAGCGGCAAGAGCACCGCTGCGCCTCGACGTTGTATCCGCCGCCAGCGTAACGGCAGCCACGCACAGTGCACAGACCCAAACCAGTACATACAGCGCCGCCGGCAGCAGCCAGCGCTTCGCGCCGAAAATACGGCACACACCCTTCAGCGGGCAGCATTTATTCCGTTTTTTCATGCCGCATCACCTCCGCAGGGCGCAAACTGCACCGTGTCCGTTCCCTGTATGCGCACATACAGCTTGGTCTCGCCCGCCAGCGCCGCGGCCAGGCCATCGGTGAAAAGAGGGGCATATTCACTTGCAAACCGGTCGTCAAACTGATCCAGGAAGATATAGGCGATATCCCGTTTTGCCATATAATCCGCCAGTTCTTCGCGGGTGTAGGCATGGTAATACATTGAGCCGTCATCATCCGCCGGACTGCCGATGGGGCCGCCGCCGAAGCTGTAATCCGTCTGCTGCGGCAGCAAATGATAGCAGTAGTTGAAATACCGTCCACCGTTATCATCGCAGCCCACATAGAAAATTCTGCCCTCGGCACCGGCTGTTTCGATCTGTTCCAACAGCGCTTCGGCATTCCGCTCATACTGCCGCTGCTCATTGAAAAAGCTGTCGGGGTATGCCAGTGCGGAAAGCTCCGGCCGCACCATGCGGGCGGTGCCCAGCAAGCTCACCGCGCAAAGCACCAATGCCACGCCGGTCAGCAGGCCGCGAGGGCGGTCTGTACGGGCGGCGCACACCAGATGTACCACCGCCAGCAGGAACCAGAACAGATAATAGCTGCACACATAACGGTTGTAATCGGAAAGATTTTCCGCCTGAACAGGCTTGAAAATAAAGGCGTAGCTGAGGATCAGCACCCAGTAATAGGCCGCAAAGCCCAATGTGGAAAGCACCCACGCCCAGACGGTACGGCGGCGCTGCCGCTTATCCCTGTTCAGCACGACAGCCAGCGCAAACACGACCCAAATGACTGCGGCAACACACACACCGCTGCCCACCATGCGCACAAGAGCATTCTGCTCACCCAGAACACGGCTCAGCACCGCGCCGGTCAGCGAACCGGTCAGCGTCATTTTTGTGTGCAGGAAGGCATCCATCATATCCGTCCATACCTGCACAAAGATCTCGCTGCGCTCGGCGGGGAACAGTGTCTGACGCAGGCCGATGACCACCACCTGAAACACTGTCAGGTTGGTGGTGCCCACCTCTCCCGCACTTTCACGCAACGCGACCACCGCACCGATGTGGCGGCTCCAGAAAACATACGCTGCCATGGGAGCAGCCAGTGCTCCCGCCGCAAAAAGCAGACGTTTCCAGATCCGGCAGGTTTTGCCGGTCTCGCAGAAAAGAGTATCCGCCGCCACAATACCGGCACTGACCAGCAATACCGGAAAAACGTTTTCCTTGATCAGGCCGCAGGCGGCAAGCACCGGGAAGATGCACCACATACCGCGGGGCAGCACGCGGCCCTGCGCCGCAGCCGGATCGCTCTGACCCCGCCGCGCCGCAAAATACCATGCTGCCGCACCACCCGCCGCAATACCGGCAGGGATATCGCCATAGGTACTCATGTAGGTGTTTGTCACATCCAGAATACGGCAGTATTCCGTCATCAGGTAGGGTGTCAGCAGACAAAGCAGCGCTGCGGGCAGGCCCAGTGTATACCGCCGCCACGAAGCAGCCATCGGCTCCTCATCCCCTGCCGCCGCACTGACCACCGCTGCATAGGCGCTGTAAAGCAGCACATCATAACCCACAAAGGCCTTCCATGGGGCAAATTCCCCGAAAAACTGGAAGAAATAACTCATCAGGATGGCGCCGGGCTGCTGGGCACCCACCCAATCCCATCCGATCTGGGCAGTGGTGTACAGTTCATCGTTCAGCTTGATCAGCTTGCAGGCTGTGCCCCAGAAGCTCATCTCATCCCATTCGGCAAACATGGGCCGGCGCACGGCAAACACCGCCGCCGTGATCAGACTGACCACAAGAAAAAAGCAGAAACCGAAATCAAAAAGCGGCGGCGCGGATGCCGGGCTTTTGCCGCGAAACAGCGGCAGCGTCAGCTTTTGCCGGGTAAACTGCGGCAGCAGTGCCCACACGAACAGCGCTGCGCTGCCAAGATACAGCAGCCAGCCGCCGGCACGCAGTGCACCCGCCACGCCCCAGACCATCATCCACAGGATCACCGCCGCACAGCTTACCAGCGGCGTGCGGCCGCCCGCCACACCGCAGCGGCGATTGAAAAAAACACACAGGGCCACAAAGGCGGAAAAGGCCAGGCCCACATCCAGATATTGCATTCGGTCACTCCTTCCGGGACACCGGCGCAGCGGGCCCTTCCTTCGGATATTTGATCTCCCTGATCATTGTCAGCAGTTCCCGCACAGCAAAAGCCATCAGCGGTGGTGCAAAGGCAACGCAAAGCAGCTCCGGTGCGGCGGGCAGCAGCTTTTCCCGCAGTGTAAGCGGCGGATTGAGGTGGATCTCCTTCAACTTCAAAAAACATCCCGCCGTGGAGGTGGGATCCAGCCGCAGACTTTCCACCCGGACCGCCTTCGGCAGACGGAAAGTATACTCTCCGCGCTCCGCATCAAAATGCACCGGGCTCAATCGGCGCTCCAGTGAATACTCCTGCCCCGGCGCAGTGGTGTAGTATAACTCCACATCGTCCACAGGCCGACTGGCCTGTATACATACACGCAGCCCGCTGACCTTCTCCCGCACCGTCCAGACAAGCCGGGCATCATTGTCCGTTGTCAGGATATCGGTGGCGGTATAGTCCAGCCACTTCGCGCCGTAATCCGTGCGGATGGAGGAAAGCTGCGCCTCCTGTACGGACAGGCTGCGGGGCTCCGCCTGCGTCATGCCCTTTACCCAGAGCAGCTGTCCCGCCGCGCACAGCAGCACTGCCGCGGCGTACAGCGCCGCCAGCAGGCGCACAAAACCTTTTTTACTCATGGACAGCCTCCGTTTTTGCAGTGTACGGAACAAAGAGCACACTGCCGTCCTCCTGCTGACACACCCGGTACACATGGCAGCTGCCCTGTTCGTAGCCGGTCATTCCGTCGGTGAAAAGCGGACGGAACTCCGCCCAGAAATCGTAATCCACCACATCCAGCAAAAGCAGCGTGATGCCCTCCTTGCGCAAAAATCCGCCGATGCTCTGCGCATCCAGCCGGATGGAGAAGGGCCCCTCTGTTTCGGGTGCAACAATGGTATTGTCCAGCCCGGCATGGTACAGCGGCAGGGGCTCCAGCGCATAGGCGTAGCGATACCAGCGCCCGCCGTCATCCCACTGGGCCACCAGCAAAACCCTGTCATCATCGCTGTCCGCGCCGGCGGCAGCAAGTGCCTGCTGCGCCCGCTCCTCGATGACGGTCTGCTCTGCCCATGCCGCATCAAAGCGTCCAAGGAAGGTATCCTGTACCCGCACATTCAGCCAGCAAGCCGCCAGTACCAGTGCCGCACATGCCATCACTGTCATGCAGCCCTGACGCCTGCCGGCGGCAGCGTGCAGCAGCGCACACACCGCACCCAACAGCCAGAACAGATAGTAGATGCCCATGTAGCGCCCGTAGGAGACCAGATTCAGCCCGTCATGGGCCGAAAACACATACACATAACACAGCAGCTGGAAGAAATAATAACCGGCAAAGCCGATGCCGGAGGCTGCCGCAAAGCACACCACCCGGCGGCGCTGGCCCTTTCTCTCCAGCGCGAAGGCCAGTGCAAAAATGCCCATGATCGTCGCTGCGGTGAGAATACCACTGCCGAACACACTGACGCGGCGGCCCAAAAATGCCCCGACCATGGCGGAAAACACCGCAGAAAAATGCTCTGTACGGCCTATACCCAACAGTTCCTTTATACCGGAGACCAGCATTCCGACTGTACTCAGGCCCGCCGAACCACCCGCATAGGAGCGATCGGAATCCAGCGCCGCGGCCAGATGCTTTGCCCACACCATGTAGGAAAGCACCGCCGTGCCCGCCAGCACCGCACCCACGCAGACAAGCCGCAGCCATGCGCGGCCATCCTTTTTATACCGCAGAAAATCGTTGGCAAAATGATCCGCCGTACAAACCAGAAACACCACCAGCCCCAGCGGCAGGCCCACATCCTTGACAAGGCCCAGTACCGCCGATACACAGGCAGTCTTTGCCAGCGCTGCGGCAAGAGCACCGCCGCACAGCGGAGTACCCCGCCTGCCGGTGCTGCCCAGCCACACGGCACAGCCGCCCGCCGTCAGCACCCCCAGCATATGATCCGCATAGGCAGTGGCATAGGCATTCAGGCGCTGTCCCGCGCCGGCACTTTCCACCGCAAAGGGAGCAAGCACGCACAGCAGCGTACCGAATGCGGCAGCGGCGGTCTTCTTCTCTTCCGCAAGACCGACCACTGCGCCGAATACGGCAAAGGTAAGCACACCGTAGGCCGCATACAGCGCCCACGGGGCAAAGGTATCACTCAAAAAGGTAAAGATGTAGCTGAGCAGCGCCGCCGCAGGAGGATAAGTGCGGGCCTCCAGATTGGTGGTCTCCAGCAGGGTATACAGCGCATCGTGCCGCCATACGGCATGGGCTGCCGTACCCCAGAAGCTGAATTCATCCCACTGGGTGAAAAGCGGCTGTTTTACCGCCAGCAGCACCGCCAGCAGCGCACTGCCGCCGAAGCACACGCCCCATGCCGGGGTACAGCACCGCGCACGCAGCAGCGCGGCAAAGCCGCCGTCCTTACTGCGTCTTCTGCGCACGACAAGCACGACCCCTGCCGCTTCGGCGCACAGCAGAATGCACCACGCACCGATACGCAGCGCACCCGCGCAGCCAAAGGCCAGCAGCACCAGAATCATGCCGCACAGGGTACACAAAGGCACGGCCGCGGCGCTTTTGCCGCAGGCTCCCTTCTGCACACACAGTCTATGCTTTCCCGTGGGAAGCACGGCGAAAAAGATACTCAGCACCGCCAGCGCCAGCCACATAATGAAAAAGGCTTCGGCAGCCATTCGCCGCACCTCACTTTTCGTTTTTATATTCTGTATTATTATATCCTTTTTTGCACGGGATTTCAACATACAGCCGTGCATTTCACAGCTGTTCGCCGCCAATGTTCTGACAGGCATTCATTTTTCATCGGTTTTCCCGCCTTTTTATGCTTTGCGCTTTACAAAAGCCGCTGTTTTGCGGTATACTATAAAATTGTAAAGTTATGTCCTGCTCTGACAGGATCTACCGGAAAGGAGACCGCCTCTTGAGCTTCAATACCATCCCGTTTCTGGCATTTCTGGCGCTGACGGTCGTTTTGCATTATATCGTCCCGCGCAGGGGCCGCAATCTTGTTCTGCTTGCCGCCAGCCTTGCCTTTTATCTGTTCGGCACCACCCCCGGCTTTGTGGTGTTCGTGGTGCTTTCCGCCTTCGTGACATGGAGCTGCGGCAACCGTGTTGCAGCGGCCGAGTCTCCCCGCAGCCGCAAGCGGTGGATCTGGCTGGGCGCGGGCTTTCAGATCGGCCTGCTGTGCTTTTTCAAATATAACCATCTGGTTTTTCCGCAGCTGGCCGGCTGGCTGGGCAGTCTGAATTTTGCCTACGCACTGCAAAACGCAAGCGGTGCATGGCGCATCATGCTGCCCATGGGCATCAGCTATTACAGTTTCCAGTGCCTGACCTATGTGCTGGATCTGGCCAAGCGCAAGCCCGGCGCCGTCCCCGAGCGCAGCTTTGTTGATTTTCTGCTGTTTGTCAGCTTTTTTCCGCAGATCATCTCCGGCCCCATCGGCTGGGCCTGTGAACTGCTGCCCCAGTATAAAGCCAAACGGGATTTTGACCGCCGCATCTTCACCGACGGTCTGCGGCTGATGCTCATCGGCTTTTTCAAAAAGATCGCCGTGGCAGATATGCTGGCCATGGTCATCAACCCTGTTTTCGCCGACCAGAGCGCCTACACCGGCTTTACGCTGATGGCCACTGTGGTGCTGTACGCCTTTTATCTGTACTGTGATTTCTCCGGCTATTCCGACATCGCCCGCGGCTGCGCGGCGCTGTTCGGCATCGCCCTGCGGGAAAATTTCAACACCCCCTACCTCTCCACCAGCTTTGTGGAGCTGTGGCGGCGCTGGCACATGAGCCTGTCCAACTGGCTGCGCGAATATGTATATATCGGTCTGCTGGGCGGCAACCGCAAGGGCCAGGTGCGCAAGTATTTCAATGTGCTGCTCACCTTTGTCATCAGCGGCCTGTGGCACGGCGTAGGCCTGCCCTACTTTATCTGGGGCTCACTGCAGGGCCTGTTCCAGATGGCCGAAAACTTTCTGCGTGACCGCGGCCGCTATACGCTCGAACCAAAGGGCTGGCGTTTCTGGCCCCGCGCGGCACTGGTGTTCCTGCTCAACGCATGGACCCTGACGATCTTCCGTGCGCCCACGCTGGCCGACAGTGTTGCCATCCTTACCCGACAGTTCACTCAGCTGAGCCTCAGCGATTTCCTTTCACAGTTCAACGCCCTGATCGGACAGGGCTTCAACGCCACCCCGCTGCTGGTGGCCGCCTATGTGGTTTTCTGCTGTCTGACGGTGGGTGTCGTGATCGCCGCCGATCTGTACCGGTATTTCCGGCTGCGGGGCGCCTGCCTTGCCGAGCATCTGGGCACACGGCGCGTCTGGCTGCGCTGGATGATCTATTACGGTATGCTTGCCTGCATCATGGCGGCATTCCTGATGCAGAACGGCAACTACGTGGGCAGCGTCAGCTTTGCCTACGGCGGCTTTTAAGGAGGTGCGTTCATGCCTGAAAACAAGAAAAAAGGGATCGGCGCACTGCTGGCAAAGCTTGCTCTGTTCCTGCTGCCGGTACTCGTCTATTTTGCCGTATTCATCATTTTCGAGCCCTACAACTACTTCGGCGTGCAGAATAACGCCACCGAATCCGATCAGGTCATCTACCGTGTGCGCCAGTTCGTCAACGACCCGCAGGATGCCATTATTCTGGGCGACAGCCGCATGGCGCACATGGATATGGCGCAGGTGGAAGCGCTCACCGGGCGCAAATTCTCCAATCTGGCCTTCGGCGGTGCGGCGGAAAACGAGATGATCGATCTGTGCGAGTTTGCACTGGAGCGCAATCCCGACATCGACACGGTGTATCTGGAGGTGAGCTTCTACTCCCTCAACGCCCGCTACGACAAAAACCGTGTCTCCAACATCGAAACCATCGTCACCAATCCGCTGGCCTATCTTTTCAACTTTGATTACAACATCGAGATGCTCAACCGCATCCGGCTGCACCTGCAGGGCGCCTATCTGGGTGTGGAGAACGAAACGGCGGTGGATCCCGTCACCGGTGAGCTGAAATACACCGAGGCAGATTATCACGATGAAAACGGCGACCCGCTGCCCTACCGCCGCCAGCTGCTGGATTACAATGAGGTCATCCGCCCCATCTGCACCAACTACACCCTCAACGAGGCCGCACTGCAGCGGCTGGTGGATCTGGCCGCCCTGTGCGAGGAACGCGGCGTGCAGCTGCATTTTGTACTGCCGCCGGTGGCGGACAGCGTTTACAATGAGATCATCCTCGGTATGGATATCGAGCCGCATCTTGCCGAAATCGTGGAGACCCTGAAAGCCACCGGCGCCGATGTGATCGATCTGGAATACTCTGCCCGCCCCGCGCTGGAGGAGTATATGTTCTTTGACGGCTTCCATGTGGATACCACACTGGCGCTGCCGCTGGTGGCGGAGATGATCTTCGGCCAATAAGACCGCAATCGGTCGGGAGGAAACATTATGGCACTGGATTTTCTGATCCTGTACGAACACATCGTACGCGAATACGACAGCCTGATGCTGCTGAAGGCCGAGTTGGAGCGCCGCGGCCGCACCGTGGAGATCCGCCAGCTGCTGGACCGTAAAAAGCTGAAATACTTCACCTGGAAAAAACCGCAGGTGCTGGTGGCCAGCTGTATGTACGACAACGAGGGCATCAACAGCCATGTATACAACAATGTGGGCGTCTGTCAGAAGGTGGTCAATCTGCACTGGGAGCAGATGCTCAGCGACACACAGGAGGAAGAGCCCTGGTTCAACTTCAACGGCAACGCCAAAAAGTGCCTGCACACCTGCTGGGGCGAAAGCACCCGCCAGCGGCTGATCGCCCACGGCGTGCCGGAGAAAAACGCCGTGGTCACCGGCGCGGTGATGATGGATTTTCTGCGCCCGCAGTTTGACGGCTTTTTCAAGAATAAGGCCGACCTGTGCGCAGAATTCGGGCTTGACCCCAATAAAAAGCTGATGCTGTATATCTCCAGCTTCGGCTATGCCAGCATGGACGAAAAAGAGGTGAAGGAGCTTTCCGATATGGCGGGCACCGATTTCACCGCCTTTGCCGCCACCAACCGCCGCAGCATGGCCACCACGCTGGAATGGTTTGACCGGTATTTGGAAAGCCACCCGGAAGTGGAGCTGGTGTACCGCCGACATCCCAGCGAGTGGAACTGTCCCGAGCTGCTGGCACTGGCCGAAAAGCGCAGCAATTTCCACATCATCTTTGAGTACAGCGTCAAGCAGTGGATCGTGGCCGCGGATGTGATCGGCATCTGGATGAGCACCGCCATCGCGGAGGTGTATTTCGCCGGCAAATCCTGTCTGGTGCTGCGCCCCTCGCCCATCGAGCACGAGTTCGATCCCGTTATCTACAAGGATGCGGCCTATATCACCGATTACGATGCCTTTGAGACCGCCGCGGATTCTCCCGCCGCCCCCTTCCCCATTGAAAAAGAGATCATCGAGGGCTATTTCGATGCAAGCGAGATCCCGGCGTACATCCGCATGGCGGATCTGCTGGAGCAGGTGCTGGAAAACACTCCCCGCGATCTTCCCTTCAGCGAGGGCTACACCCCGCATTTCAACTGGCTGAAATACTTCGCGCTGGTGGGTGTACATATGATGCACGCGGTGCGCTTTGACCCGAAAAAGCTGAAAAAGCTGGTTCCCGGCTTTGCCGATTTTGCCGGCCGCATCTATGGGTACATCGCCAAGGCCTATGTGCCAAAAAAACAGCAGCGCGAATGGTATGAGCGCGTACGCCGTTTTCTGCCCGCCGGCAGAGATTGATCTGCCTGCCCCCGCTGCGCCCCCATTTAAATCAAACGAAACGAGGCCTTTTTATGGCTGAAAAAAGATCCTCTGCCGAAAGCTTTATCGGCAGCATCCTGAAGTACTCCGTCGCCACCTGGCTGGGCTTTCTCATCTCCGGTCTGGCGCTGATCGTGGCGGGCATTCTCGGGCCGGAGAAAACCGCCGACCCGCTGACCTTTATGAGCGCTACCGCCACGCTGATGAACATCGGCATCCTCGGTCTTGACCAGAGTCTGCTGCGTTTTTACGCCGATCCGCCCGCCGGCCGCACCGGCAACGAGCTTTTCGCCGTGTGCGTGCGCATCAGTCTGGGTGTGATGCTGGTGCTGGGGCTGTTCTTTTCGCTGGTTTGCCCGCAGTGGCTGGCCGAAACGCTCAGTTTTTCCGCGCTGGGCACCGGCATCGTGCCGCTGCTGTTCGTCAACGCCGCATTTTATATGCTGACACGCTACCTGAGCGTGCTGCTGCGCTTTGATCCCGCCGAGCTGAAGCTGTACACGCTGGAGACCCTGCTGATGCAGGCCTGCTTCAACCTGTTTTACCTGTTCGCCGGCTTCTTCTTTGATTCCACCTATGCCTATGCCGTGCTGGCTATCCTCAGCTTTGCAGCGGTTTCGGCGGTATTCTGCTTCATCAAGCGCAAGGCGCTGCGCACCCGCAAGGGCAGCTTCTCTGCACCGGTGCTGGGCCGCATTCTGCCCTACGGTCTGGCGCTGGCGCCCACCCAGATCATGATCTATCTGAACAGCACCTTTTCGCTGGCATTCATCGGCAACACGATGGGCAATACCGAAAAGGGCGTATTCTCCTTCGGCACGCGGCTGGCGCAGATGGTCACCGCCATTCAGGCCGGCTTTGCCACCTTCTGGGGGCCGTATGTCTACGGTCATTACAAGACCGAGCAGGATCGCATCACCACCGTACACGATGTGCTGGATGTACTGGTTTTTGCCTTCTTCACCTGCCTTGTAGCGTTTGAGGATGTGTTGTTTGCCATCTTCCCCGCCTACCGGGACTGTCTGCCCATCTTCCCCCTGCTGATGCTCTCCGCCGTGTTCACCATCCTGTGCGAGGGCACCGTCTATGGCATTTCCATCGCCCGCAAGCCCATCTTTGATACCGTCGGCATCGCCATGTCGTCGCTGGGCAACATCGGCCTGTGCGTGCTGCTGGTGCCCCGCTTCGGGCTTTTCGGTGCGGCGCTGGCACTGGCCGCCGCCAACGGTTGTATGTTCCTTTTCCGCACACTGGTGGGCCAGCACTTTTACCGCACCGTACGCAGCCCGCTGAAGACCCTGTGCGGCTGGACGGTGTGTCTGGCAGTGTGCGCGGGCGGCTGTGCGCTGTGCGAACAGTTCCTGCTCAAGGGCTGTCTCTGCCTTGCCGCGCTGGTGCTGCTTCTGCTTGTCTACCGAGCCGAGGTCCGCTTCGGGGTCGATTTCGTCAAAGGCTTTCTGGCAAAGCGCCGCGGCGCACAGAACAGCTGAGCCCCGCAGAGCCCTTCCTTTTTCCCACACAGAAAGCGGGAGCCGTCCGGTCATTTCCGGCTGCGGCTCCCGCTTGTTTTGTTGTTCTTATTTATGCGTTCTCTTCCTTATGAGCGATCTTCACTCCGCACGGGTCAGCTCATCCAGCGTGCGGGTATAGGCGGGCAGCATGGTTTCGATAAACCAGTCCGCCTCGGGGCATTCCATGGCGCGCAGCGCCTCCATCTGCTGGGTATAGGCCGAGGAAAACTCGCTGTTGCCGCTGCCGGCCTCGATCACACACTTGATCACAGCGCTCAGCCGGTCGGCGGCTTTCAGCAGCTTTTTCTCGTATGCGGTCAGCTCCGATGCATACAGCGCCGGTGTCAGCGCCTCGCGCAGCTCTCCGGGCAGCATAGCCAGCAGCTCGCTCTGGGCCTCCTGCTCGATTTTTTTATAGGCATTTTTCATCTCGGCGCTGCGGTATTTCACCGGCGTGGGCAGATCGCCGGTGATGATCTCCGGCGCATCGTGGTACAGCGCGGCGGCGGCGACCTTGTCCGCGCGGGCATCGCCGCCGAACAGCGCATTGTTGACGCAGCACAGCAGATGCGCCAGCTGGGCGGTCTCGGCGGTATGCTCGGCCAGATTTTCGGTGCGGGCGCAGCGCATCAGGCTCCAGCGGGGGATGTACTTCATACGGGAAAGCATAGCGCTGAAGGCGGAACTCTTTTCGTTTTTCTGCATGGTCGGCGGCTCCTTTGTCGTTTGCAAAAGGTGAAAGCTTCTGTATTTATTTTACCCCGTTTTGCTGTACACGGTCAAGCATTTTGTGCTATACTATAAAATGTTCCGTTTTTCCGTTTCATACCGTTTCCAACGATGAGGACGGCGTCGCCCGCTGGCTGCGCCGCAGGCTTCCGCTTTTCGAATAAAAAAGGAGAACCCGCCATGTCCGCACCTTCACCGCTCACCGCCGCACAGGCACAGCGCGCCTCGCTTGTCCGCAGCTTTTTTTACTGTCTGCTGCTGGCGGGCATTCTGTTTCTGCCGTTTCTGATCATTGACAGGGGCTTTTTCCTGTACTGCGGCGATTTCAACAGCCAGCAGCACCCCTTCACCTATCATCTGACGCAGCTGATCAAAGAGGGCTTCGCCGCCGGCGATTTCCCCGCCTATTCCTGGGCGACGGATCTGGGTACCGGCTTTGTGGAGGGCTACTCCTTCTATCTGCTGGGCTCGCCGTTCTTCTGGCTGGGCACGCTGCTGCCCCAAAGCTGGACCCCATACCTGCTGGCACCGCTGCTCTGCCTGAAATTCGCAGTGGCCGGCATGGGCGCCACCCTGTGGGCACGGCGCTACACCCGCACTGCCGCCGGTGCCGAGCTTGCCGGCGTGCTTTTTGCCTTCTGCGGCTGCAACATCTACAATATCTTTTTCAATCACTTTGTGGATGTGGCCGCGCTTTTTCCGTTTTTGCTGTGGAGCGTGGATGAATTCTTTGAAAATGGCCGCCGCGCCGTGTTTGCGCTGATGACGGCGCTGTGCCTGTGTGTCAATTATTTCTTCTTTTTCGGACAGGTGGTGTTCATCCTCATCTACTTTGTGCTGCGGCTGGTCGGGCGGCAATGGAAGCCCACCGCAGCCAAATTCGGTATTTTCTGCTTTGAGGCCTTTCTCGGCGCGGGTATGGCCATGCTCATCGCGCTGCCCAGCTTCTTTCAGGTCATCACCAATCCCCGGGTGGAAAGCTTTTCCTCCGGTCTGGATCTTTTATTTTACTGGCGCACCCAGCAGTATCTGAATATCTTCACCAGCGCCTTTCTGCCGCAGGACCCGCCCTATCTGCCCAACCTGTTCCCGGATGCCAGCATCAAATGGACCAGCATGTCGCTGTACCTGCCCTTTACCGCTATGGCCGGCGTGCTGACATGGCTGCGCAGCAAAAAGGGCCACACCTTTTACCGGCTGCTGCTCACCTGCGGGGTGATGGCGCTGGTGCCGGTTCTGAATTCCGCCTTTTACGCCTTCAATTCCAGCTATTACTGCCGCTGGTACTATATGCCGCTGCTGGTGATGGCGCTGGTGACCGTGCAGGCGCTGGAGGAATCCCCCCGCGCCAACTGGCAGGCCAGCCTGCGCATCTGCGCCGGCATCACCTCCTGCTACCTGATCTTCCTTGTTCTGCCGGAGAAAAACAGCGAGGGTATCTATGAGCCCGGTGTCACAGACGAACCCGGACGATTTGCCATCACGCTGGCGCTGGCGCTGTGCAGCGTGGCACTGCTGACCTTGTTCGTACAGCGCAGCCGCACCCGCGCCGCGCTGGTGCAGCGGGTGAGCGCTTTCTGCGCCGCACTGGGTGTGGTCATCGGCATCACCACCATCGCCTGCGGCAAATTTCCCCAGCGCAACGGCGACGCCGATTACAAAAAGGAATGCTACGACCACCGGCTGGAGATCGCCGCATGGCTGGATGAAGCAGACGAAAGCTATTACCGCATCGACACCTACGAAAGCTACACCAATCTGGGTCTGTGGCTCAACCGCAGCTGCCTGCAATTCTTCAACAGCACCGTGGATCCCTCCATCATGGAGTTCTACCCCATGGTGGGCGTGCAGCGGGATGTTTCCAGCAAACCGGATCACGACGAATACGCGCTGCGCGGGCTGATGAATGTAAAATATATGCTGATGCCCTCCGACCGGCTGAAGGAATTCTACGATAACGTGCTTTTTTCCGAGGACTGGATCACCACCGCCATCGTCGGCGGCTACAGCATTCTGGAATATCGGAATTACATCCCCTTCGGCACCGTTTATGATTACTACATCACGCAGGAGCAGTATGAATCGGTGGGCGAAAAAAGCCGCGCCGATATCCTGCTGCGGGCACTGGTGCTGGATGAGGAGCAGATCGCTGCCCACGGCGATATTCTGCGGCCGCTGCCGGAGGAAAGCCTGCACACCATCAGCTATGCCGCCTATCTGGACGATTGCGCCGACCGCCGCGCCGCCGCCGCCGAAAGCTTCGTGACGGATGCGGACGGTTTTACCGCCGTCATCACCACCGATGCCGACGAGCTGGTGTTCTTCTCCGTGCCTTACAACAAGGGCTGGCAGGCCGCCGTCAACGGAGAGCCCGCCCGGGTGGAAAAGGTGGATAACGGCCTGTGCGCCGTGCGTGTGGGCGCCGGCGAAAGCACCATCCGTTTTGAATACCGCGCCGTAGGGCAGACCGCCGGGGTGATCATCAGCATTCTTTGCGCTGCAGCATGGCTCTCCTACGCCGCGCTGTGCCGCTGCCGCCGCACGCCTGCCGTCCCCCGCCCTGCGCTTTCCGCTGAGGAGGAATTCGCCGCGCTGCCGGAATGGCTGCCGGAGGATACGGAACTGCCGCCGCTTTTTGACGGTGTCAGGCGCTTTTTCCGCCGTTTCTTTCTCAAAAAAGAACAAACAGAGAACGCCGCTGCCGATACCGCAGAGACAGCCGAACCGCAGCCGGAACCCCCGCAGAACAGCACCCTGTCGGAACAGCAGCTCTTCCGTCCCGTCGCCCCTGATACTGATACCGACCCCGTCAGCGATGACGGTCAGGCATAAACCGCAATACTCATTTTATCCAAACGAAAGGACACACGCCCATGGACATCATCAAAACCCTTGCCGATGAGCTTTCCCTTGCCCCGCATCTGGTGGACGGCACCGTCAGGCTGATCGACGAAGGCAACACCATCCCCTTTATCGCCCGTTACCGCAAGGAGGTCACCGGCAGCATGGACGATCAGCTGCTGCGGCAGCTCTCCGAGCGGCTGACCTATCTGCGCAATCTGCAGCAGCGCAAGGACGAGGTCTCGGCCGCCATCACCGAACAGGAAAAGATGACGGAGGAGATTGCCGCCGCGCTGGATAAAGCAAAAACACTGGCCGAGGTGGAGGACATCTACCGTCCCTACAAGCCCAAGCGCAAGACCCGCGCCGGTGTTGCCCGCGCCCGTGGGCTGGAGCCGCTGGCCGCCGCCATCCGCGAGCAGAAGGATAAGACCTACCCGCTGGAGCTGGCCGATGCCTTTGTGGATGCAGAAAAGGAAGTACCCGATGCCGAAGCCGCCGTGCAGGGCGCAAAGGACATCATCGCCGAGGATATCAGCGATGACGCCGCCATCCGCAGCAACCTGCGCCGTCTGTATCAGGCCACCGCCATGGTGGTCTCCAAGGCAGCAAAGGAGGAGGACAGCGTCTACGCCAACTACTACGATTATTCCGAGCCGGTGGCAAAGATCGCCGGTCACCGCATTCTGGCGCTGGACCGCGGTGAACGGGAGGATTTCCTCAAGGTGAGCATCCAGCCGGATGCCGCCCGTGCGCTGGATGTGATCTATCACGCCGTCGTCACCGGCGACAACGCCTGTGCCGATGCGGTACGCGAAGCCGCACAGGATGCCTATGACCGGCTGATCCATCCCTCGCTGGAGCGCGAGATCCGCAGCGACCTGACCGCCAAAGCCGCCGACGGCGCCATCAAGGTATTCAGTGACAATCTGCGCCAGCTGCTGCTTGCCCCGCCCATCAAGGGCAAGGTGGCGCTGGGTCTTGACCCCGGCTACCGCATGGGCTGCAAAACCGCCGTGGTGGATCCCACCGGCAAGGTGCTGGCCACCGCCGTCATCTACCCCGTGCCGGAATTCAAGCGCGTGGCCGAAGCCAAGCGCACCGTCAAGGATCTGATCACCAAATACGGTGTGGAGATCATTGCCATCGGCAACGGCACCGCCAGCAAGGAGACCGAGATCTTTGCCGCCGAGGTGCTGCATGAGATCAACCGCCCTGTGGGCTACATGGTGGTAAGCGAGGCCGGCGCCAGCGTCTACTCTGCCACCAAGCTGGCCGCGGAGGAATTCCCCCAGTACGATGTCAACCTGCGCAGCGCCATCTCCATTGCGCGCCGCCTGCAGGATCCGCTGGCCGAGCTGGTCAAGATCCCGCCGGAGGCCGTGGGCGTGGGCCAGTACCAGCACGATATGCCCAAGGCGCAGCTTTCCGCGGCGCTGTCCGGCGTGGTGGAGGACTGCGTCAACACCGTGGGCGTGGATCTGAACACCGCCTCGCCCAGTCTGCTGCAGAATGTGGTGGGCATCAACGCCGCCATTGCCAAAAACATCGTGGCATACCGCGAGGAACAGGGCGAATTCACCAGCCGCCGCCAGCTGCTCAAGGTGGCGAAGCTGGGCCCCAAGGCATTCCAGCAGTGCGCGGGCTTCCTGCGTGTGCCGGATGCAAAGGATAAGCTGGATACCACCGCCGTACATCCCGAAAGCTATCCCGCCGCCGAAGCGCTGCTGCAGCTGTGCGGCTTTGCCAAAAGCGATATCGGCACCCCCGCCATCGCCGAGCTGGCCACCCGTGTCAAGGGCATGGGCCATAAGACCGTGGCCGAAAAGCTGGGCATCGGTGTGCCCACGCTGGAGGATATCATCGCCGAGCTGCTGCGTCCCGGCCGCGATATGCGCGATGAGCTGCCCCCGCCGCTGCTGCGCACCGATGTGATGGGCATGGAGGATCTGAAGCCCGGTATGCAGCTGAAGGGCACCGTGCGCAACGTCATCGATTTCGGCGCATTCGTGGATATCGGCGTGCATCAGGACGGTCTGGTACACATCAGCCAGATCTGCTCCAAATTCATCCGCCATCCCAGCGAGGTGCTGAAGGTGGGCGATGTGGTCACCGTCTATGTGATGAAGGTGGACCTTGCCAAAAAGCGCATCAGCCTGACCATGAAGCCCGAAAACGCCAAAGCCGAGGAAAAAAAGCAGGCGTAAGACGATTGTTTTCCATCCGGTCGCTGCGCACTTGAACAGTATACGATCAAAAACAGAGCAGCCCCGCCCCGGAGTTTTTCCAGAGCAGGGCTGCTGTTTCATTTTAGTCAATTTTCAGGGCGCGGACAGCACAGATTTTATTTCCGGCTTTCGATGACAGCGCCCTCGATGCCGCTTTCGATGAAGGCGTAGTCGTCGCTCCACTGGTCACCCTCGGTGACAAAATGCATGGGGCCGGTGGCCTCGCTGATGACAGGTACCATATGCAGCGGGCCAAAGGTGTTGCGGCGGGTACCCACCAGTGTCAGGCGCACATCCGCGCCGGCGCGTACCGCATCGGTGATATCCGCCTCCATGGGCTCCCAGCCAAGCCTTGTAGTGCCGGCGGGGGTCTGCACCCGCACCAGAGCGCCGTGGGGCTGCTGCGGCAGCAGGAACACGCGGGCATCGGGATCGGCCTTGCCCCACAGACTGCCGGGCAGCACATAGGTCAGTGCGCCGGTGTAGAAGGGCAGTCCCTGCTCCTTCAGGCTGCCGAAGCGGAGCGTTTCGGGCAGAACGGTCAGCGCAGCGGTACGGCCCTCGGCACGCACGCCGAAGCCGCCCAGCAGGTACAGCGCCTCCACATTGGAGTTGCGGGTGAAATCCGTGGTCACAGTGACGGTGTTGACACCTTCCTTCAGCACGCCGGCGGGGATGGTCATACGCTTGAAGCACACATCCACCCAGAAGCCACCGTCTGCATCGGGCGCAACAGGTGTGCCGTTGACAGCGTAGTGCATCACATCGGGGCGCTCGGCCGCCAGTGTCACAGGGGCGGCGGGCAGCGTTTCGATGCGGAAGGTGTACTCCAGCTCCAGCTTACCGTAGCATTCGGTGTGGTGCAGCTTGGAGAACCAGGGCTGCAGCATACCGCCGCCGCGCCGCTCGATGCCGATGGAATCGCGGATGGCATTGTCGGCCTTGAGCACCTCGGCGGGCTCGCTCCATTCGCCGCCGGCCCAGCGCCAGCGCACCAGATCCAGCGGGCAGACATTCTCCTCATCCAGCTCATAGGCATAGCTGCCTGCGGGCAGCGCGGTGCTGCCGACCGCCGCCGCCGCACCGGGTGCGGCGGGCAGCTCCTCCGCTGCGGCGGAAAAGACGAAGGCACAGGTGCCGCCCGCTTCCAGCGAGACAGGCAGGCTGACGCAGCCCTCTGCGGCGGCGCAAAGTGCGGAAGCATCGTACCGCTTGCCGGTGACCATATCCCACAGCTGCGGCTGCAGGCCGTCGGGTACGGCGATCTGCAGGGTCAGGCCGGCGCGGGGAGCATCACGGTCGGTATTCAGCAGCACGGCGGCAAAGCTGCCGTCCTCGTGGCGGCGCACCTGTACAAACACATCCTGTGCACCCTCGCCGCAAATGGATACATACTTGCGGCTGGTGCTGCGCACGGCGGCGGCCAGAGTCTCCGCTTCAAAAGGCACACAGGTGCAGCCTGCGGCCAGCGCGGCGATGGCATCGCTGGGCTCGGCATCCACCATGGAGGGCAGCTCGCCGGCAAACACGATGCTGCCGCCCGCGGCGGCGAATTCCTGCAGCAGGGCAAGGGTGGTGGGGCGCATGGTGAGCATACCGCCCGCCACAACGGTGCGGTAGCGCATTTTGCCCACGCGCAGCACGGGGGCGCCGTCCGCATCCCGCTCCACCGCGGCCATGCGGGACATCATCTCCTCCTCGCCGTAGTCGAAATCGATGTGATTTCCGGTGAGGTAATGGAACATTTTGCGGTAGTTTTCCTCGTATTCCTCAATGGCGGGATCCACATTGGTGATCCACTTTGCCCAGCCCAGATGCGCCAGTGCCCACACGCTTTCGATGGGATTCAGCACCAGCACATCGCATTCCGGCTGTGCCTGCAGCAGCACCGCCATGCGGGCAAAGTAATCCTCCACCAGCGGGTAATCCTTGTACCATGCGGACTGATGCAGGATGCTGGCGGGATAATCACGCTTGGACTGGCCCTCCATGGTAAACCAGGACAGATGCGGGCAGCGCAGGTTGATGCCGAACAGCGCCTGCCAGTCGCCCACATTCTTGTGCCCGCGGAAGTCAAACTCCCAGCCGGTGCAGCCGTACAGCTCACTGAGCATCCACGGCTTGCCCAGCTGGCGGCAGCTGCTGGCCAGCTGCTTCACCACCCAGTAGCAGCGGTTGCCGGCGGTGAGCACATCCACGCCGGGCACGCCCTCGTACTCATAAAAACGCATCAGCGAGCCTTCCGGCACCGTCTGATTGGAGAGCGAATCCTCATGCAGCACATGACCGGTCAGATGGATGCCGTGCTCCTTGCACCAGTCGTCGATGGGCTTGGCAAAGCGCTCCAGGAACAGCGCATCCGCCAGATCGAAGTAGTGCAGACGGAACGGCTCGGCGGCTGCGCCCTGCCAGCGGTAGAAAAGCCGGGGCAGCAGCGGCGCGGGGTCGGCGCCGTAGCGTTTTTCGTATTCGGCAAGGATATCGTCCGTCCATGCCATATCGCAGGTGCGGCTGCCGTCCTCATGTACGCGCAGGTTATCCATAGCGTGACCGCGGTGGGGCTCATCGGTAAAGATGCCGTAAATGGAGCTGCCCATGCGTTCGCCGCAGCGCTTTGCATATTCCTCATGGGTCAGCTCGATAAAGCGCCGGGTAGCCTTTTCGCTCATGGTGTCGATATATGTGGTGCCGTTGTAATTGCTGTTGCAGCGGTCGGGCAGCACGGAAAAGCGCAGCTGCTTCCAGCTGCCGGGCTTTGTCTGCGGGTTGGCGGCCATCAGTTCGGCGGCCTGCTGCTCTCCGCTCACCGGCGCGGCATACCACAGATCCAGCCCGTTTTCGCCCACATAGCCCAGCCACAGCGCGATATCCGTCTCTTCCGGCTCAAAGCCGGCGGGGTCGCTTTCGGTCAGATGCATGGATTTCATGCGGTACTGCTCATCCACAGTCACCTTGCCGCCGGCAGAACCGGAGGGCCAGCGATCCTCATCGTACAGCCAGCTTTCCATGCCCAGCGCTTCGGTGGCATCGGTGACGGCATTGATCAGATCGAACCATTCGTCGCCCAGATATTCGGTGGCAAGACCGGAGCGGGAATGCATGAAATGACCGCCCCAGCCCATCTCCTTCATCACGCCGACCTGACGGATCAGCTCATCCTTTTCCAGTTCGCCGTTCCAGCTCCAGAAGGGCTTGGCGCGCCACTCGTTGCCCGGCGCGGCGAAAAGCTGCGCCAGTGTCTGCTTTTTCTTTTCCATATATACATCCTTTCTTTCTGTCCGTCCGGATATCTCCGTCCTGAAAATGAGAAAATTCTTACATTCGTATCTTAACACCCCTTTTAAAAAAGCGCAACTGTTTGATATGTCAAAATTTATCGTGACAAACTGTGAAAAGTGTGCTATACCGGCAGCCGTAATTCAAAGCGCACCCGGCACAGACCTCCCTGCAAGACTTTTTGCATCACGCAGCCGGAAAAGTCGCCCTCTGCGGATGCCACTGCCTGTCAGCAAGGCAGTTGTAAAATTATATTTCAAGAAAAAGGAGCCGCTGCAAAATCGCAGCAGCTCCTGATGCAATGTACCGCCCTGTAAACACACATGGTATCGCCGCGTTCACAACATGTTCGGCTGTTAACCCCTCAGCAGATCCTTTCGGGATGATCCGAATCATTCCAAAAAGCCGTTTTCACTGAGTTTTTCGATAAAAGCATCCACATCCGACCGGGCAAGCTCTTCGCTTACATCATAGGTCTCCATCAGCGCTTCCTTCAATTCCTGTGCGGAAGCACCTGTTTTCAGCCGTTCCCAGAGAAAGCGCCCGGTACCGTTGAGCGAGATCATCAAATTCAGATCCAGACTGTCGCCAACAGGTACCGCGACGATCCGTCCGGCAATTTCCCGAAGAAGGAAACCGTCTTTCAGCTTCATCGTTTTTGCACGATCCATTCCACTTCTTCTCCTGTGCGGGTGTTACAGACTGGAGATATTGGGTATTCCGCCATCCGTGACACAGATTCCATCCACTGCACAAATGCCATCCGGGCACTCAAAGCTACTGCATTGACCGGAATCCATCACAGTATCCTTGACCGTAAAGAAGAAAACCTCCAGCACAGGGGATTCATATTCCATTTTCATTCTGATCATCCTTTCTGTCAAAAATCAAATTGACCGCAATGCATTTACATATATCTTTTTCTTCTGAAATTCAGCAGCTTTTTCACAATCACTTCCAGCAAAAAGCATACCGCAAATGCGTAGATAAAGCTGATGAAAATCTCCAGAAAAAGTCCAACCAATGGAGAATCTTCAAAATATGCAGCCATTCTGTCCCATGGCCCCATCAGGTAGGAAACCGTGTGTATACAGCACAGCCACATCATATGCCGGCCGATCCATCGCAGCCCGTCGGCCAGAATGCCCTGCAGCACATCCAGCTTCTGATGCAGCCAAAGCAGCACAATACCCGCAAGATAAGCAACGATCAGATCCACACCGCCCAAAAGATAGATATTGTTTCCAATCTCCGCCCAGCCTCCTACTGTCGTGCTGAAGGTGCAGAGAAGATAAACCAGAAGCAGCGCAAATACCGGAACCTTTTGCTGAAGGATCTTCCCGCGCTTCAGCTGCATACCCACATACATAAAGCCGGCACAGATGGCAATTTGCTGCAGGCAGAAAGGAAGAGGACTTCCGATCAGGATCAGTGCCACCGCAGTACCCGCCGCCAGGATCAGTATCTGCATCCAGGTCTGCTTCCACTGCAGTACCCAGTTGAGATAAATGCCTGCAAAAATATAAGTAAAAAAGAACCAAACCGGGCCGATCTGTCCAAAAGACCCCGCCAGCAGATGCGTGCCGGGATGGAGCCCCAGAAAAAACGGCAGCACATCGTGGATCAGCCGCCAACGAAGAGAGCCGCCGGCAATGCACCATTTGAGTACCACACAAAGTACTATTGCCACTATAACACAAAAATACGGAATAGTAAAGAGTTTTACATTGCTTTTCACGCTTTTGGTGACGGACTGCCTGCGGATACCGTAGCCGCAGATCATAAACAGCATGGGAACAGAGCCATAGCGGGAAATCGTCAGAAGGCTGAGCAGGAGCTGAACCGCAATATTGCCGCCGCCATCATACAGCAGTACATCGAAATAATCATTGATACAGTGTAAAAGAACAATCCCGATCATGATGATGCCTTTGGTCAGATCAAACATCCCAATGTAATTGCTGTCATAGAAAGCGGGATCATGATCCACCCAGAGAAGTTTCTGTTTTTGTTTCATATGCAGCCTCGTTTTATCTTTTTTCCCGCTGAATGATCTCCGCAAGCACCTGCGCAACATCCTGTATCGTGATCATTTTTCTCAACGACCGCTCCGGAATCGAGATCCCATATTTATCCTCCAGCGTAAGCAGAGAATTAAACATTTCCAAAGAGGACAGGGCCAGATCATCCATCAGATTGCTCTCCGGCAGCACCTGAATGGTATCGTCATCGATCATCTGCTCCCAGTATGCGATGATGCCCTGCAGAATTTCCTCGTACATCGTTTTATTACCTCCTGATTTTCAGCGATGAAGTCTTTTCAAAGGGCTCTTTTCTCAGCTCCCATGACACGATCCGTTTGTAAACCGGATTCTGACAATTCAGTTTGTCGATTTCTGCCTGAATCGCCTTTTTCACGCCGTCTTCATCCATATCCGGCTGCGGCTGTGCAATGATCTGCGCATGAATCCGCTTGTTTCGTTCGCTAACAACCACTTCGCTGATCCGGGAGGATTGCTGCAGCTGTTTTTCCAGTTCCTCGGGAGATACATTTTCTCCGCTGTCGAGAATGATCAGATTTTTCTTTCTTCCTGTGATGTGCAGGTATCCGTCCTTATCGAAATAACCGAGATCTCCCGTCCTGAGCCATCCGTCATCGAAAGCATTCTCCGTTGCCCGGGGCGCTTTGTAATAGCCTTTCATAATATTCTCGCCGCGAATCTGGATCTCCCCGTCCCGGATCCTTACCTGATTGAACCAAAGCGGCTGCCCCACCGAGCCTTTTCGGTTTCGCTCCAGTGTGTTGGAGGATACCGCAACGGTCGTTTCCGTCATACCATAAACCTGCAGGAGGACAATGCCAAAATCATCAAAGAATTCCATGGATGACACGGATGCCGCAGAACCGCTGGTGATGATCAGCTGCGGAATACCGCCAAAGCTTTCCCGCAGCTTCCGGAACAGCGGTGTCCGCAGATCGATGCCAATTCTTCTCAATCCGTTGGATAGTCTGACGAGGCCATAGATTTTCTTTCCCATGCCGCTGTCATCAATCCCTTTACGGATCTTGCTGCACAGCACTTCATTGACCATCGGCACCGTAGTCAGCAGATCGGGCCTTACCTTCTGCAGGTCCTGCGCCAGATACTTGATGCTTCTGCTCAGGTGGATCTGGCAGCCGTCATGGATACAGACGGTCAGCGCGGCAAAGGAAAACACATGGTACAGCGGCAGATACGCCAGTATCCGGGGACTTCTGCTCAGGCGATGGTAACCGCTGTAGCTGTTGATAAACGCCAGATTCCTTTGCGTAAGCAATACGCCGTTAGGCTCCCCCTCTGTTCCTGAGGTGAAGAAAATGCAGGCCTCTCTGCTTTTCTCCCACCGCGGCCACTCCTTCAGAGCTTCCGCCGGCATTGCGAGAAAATCCTGGATCCGCATCGTTTCGCAGCAGACACTGTCCCCTTCGATCATGCCGTCATGATAGAGCAGCAGATCAATATCCGCTTTTTCCGCATACCGTTTCAGCGTCTCTCCGGGCAGATCAGCTTCCAGCGCCACCAGTACCTTTCCTGCCATGATCACACCATACATGCACAGGATACACTCATAGGTCAAATCGCAGACCACACCGATATGCTTTGCGCTGTGCTGCTGAAATCTTCCTGCTGTTTCCAGCAGATCCTGCCGCCAGCGGTCAAAGGTGATCTGCCGCCCGTCCTTTTTCTCCTCCAGAAACAGAAGCTGTCCATCCCGGCCCACGCTGGTCTTATCCAGCATTTCTGTGATCGTGGCGTATTCGTATCTGATATATTTCTGTTTCAAAATATAGCCCCTTTCGTCATAGCTTCCCATGCAGTATAGGCCGCCTCCGGCTCCATATTGCATTCCAACCTCCAGACTGGAATCTTTTCCAGCAGACTTTCGATCAGCGACAGAAGCTTATCACTGTACTGTTCATTCCCGGAACGGTAGGTCTGCTTCAAAAACCGAAAAATAATGTCGTTATTCGTATAAGGTTCAATCCTGTTTTTTGAACCCCGCTCCAGAAAGCAGATCCCTGCAACCGGACAGCAGAGATTCTGATTCAGCCCGTATTTTCCGCTCCATGGTGTACCGTAAGCATACCAGACCCCATCCCGGAACCGCAGCGCCGGTTTGTCATCATTGATGATTGCGACCCGTTCCTCTCCAAAGACCTGTCTCCACAGCCTTGTATGGGTGGTTTTTCCCACACCGCTGTCAGCAGAGAACAGATACGCCCTGCCATCAACGGCAATTGCCGACGCATGAAGCATCATACCTGCATGATCTACCAGTTTGCTATAAAAATCCCTGCCGGTAACAAGATACTCGAATATCTCCTCCGAAGCATTGGGATATGCTGCTTTCAAATCCCGAAAATCCACTTCGATGGTGATATCTGCCCGGGAACAGGAATCGATGCTGTAAGGCTGCGCCAGATCCCGCGTAAAGCCAAAAGCATCCATTTTTACTGTCAGCCCGGCAATTCTGTAATATTGATCCATACCTGTTTCTGCCTGTCACTCATTTTTGCTTTGATCAGCCGCTTTTTCCATACGCCAGCGGCGATACTCATTCTGCATTGCCCGTTCTGTATCCCGCCGGAGCGCAAATCTCACATGCCCGGAACATTCCATACGCGCTGTGCATTTTTTCAATTCCGTACATTCCGGATAATAGAAACAGTCACCGCATTCCGCAACAGGATCGCAGCGCTCACGCCAACTGGCGACCATGTCCTTATCCTGCTCATCGGAATCAATGTGACCGAAAAATTCCCTGTCCGTGTAGTGCTCACACAGGCCCAGATGACCGTCCGGCACAATGACCACAGAATTGCCGCTGTCCGCCATACAGTGGCTCAACGGCAGCTCTCTGCGCAGCCCGCGAAAACGGGCGGCAGACAGTCCGTGATCAGACAGAAAGTCCTCCAGCCGGTGAAGTGCCTCATACAGCTGCGACCATTGGGAGGGTGCATAGCGTTTCTCCCCTGCCCCTTCTGTATCAAACAGCAGATGTGCATATACATGCAGCTGTTTTTGTTCGCTGAAACGTTCTGCCAGCTCTTTTGCCAGTTCCATCAGATTATCCGCATTATTCAGGTCCATGTTCAGCCGAACCACCACAGAAATGCCTGCGTTCAGCAGCCGGAGGATATTCCCTGTAACGATCCGGTAAGGGCTTCCATCCCGGTAGATAAACGCTTTGCTGCGGTTATAGACTGCCTCCGTACCATCCAATGTGACCTGAACCTCCTTGAGCTCCCAGCTGTGGGAGGCTTTGGCGACAAGCTCATCATCAAACAGATAGCCATTGGATATCATGTGCGACTCGAAACCGATCCCCCTCGACCGCAATCCGTCGCAGATCCGATCAATCACAGGAAAATTCATCAGCGGCTCTCCGCCAAACCACCTTAGCTTTACCTTATTCCCGCCGCAGTGATTTTGGATATAGCCGACAACCTTATCCGCTGTTTCCGGCTGCATGGTAACCCGGGCGCATCCGCGTTCATAGCAATAAAAGCAGCGGGCATTGCAGTCGGTGGTCGTGAGAATCGTATATTTGGTGATATGCTTCGGCTCTCTGCGCCGGCTTGCGCGCACCCAGTGCACAAGTTCTGCGAGCTCCTTTTCGCTTTGATCCTCCGAAATCGTGAACCAGCGCTCCTGCAGGTAAGCAGAAGACAGCGCGGCATCGAATTCCGCAAAAGTCAGCAGCAGCATTTCCCGCGTCAGCACATTGAACAAAAGAACGCCGTCTTCTGTTTGAAGAGAAACACAGTAGCTTGCCAGGCGTGACCCGCCGCCGGAGCTCTTCGGTTTCCCAAGGATCCCCAGAGTCGTGCTGCATGCATCAATAATCTGTTCCATAACCCTTCCTTATTGCCCTGTTCTGCCTGTTGGGATTCGTCATTTTATATGGTCTTTGTAAAAAGGACACTTTTCCTGTCTGCACTGATTGTTCAAATGTGAGCGCGTGCAGATCACTGAATCCAGCTTCATATCGATATGTAATTTTTCGCTTGTGAATTTGACAGCTTCCATGATGGCAAGATAGGAATCTCTTTTACAGCAACGCGGACCACCATTTTTTCCTATGGCATCCAGAGCTTTTGCTGTCATTTGATTGGATAACCCCCAGGCTTCCCTTGCCAAAGGAGTTGCTTTCAGAACAATCGAGAGATACATTCCCGTGCTGATGCCGGCACCGCAGGCTCCCCAAAATCCGCAAGCACCACCGGGGACTTGTTTTCCTCTCTTCTGCATTTCTCCAAGTGCAGACCCAAGATCAATTTCACCGCCTGCGTTTTTGTAAGCGGTCAGAAGCGCTGATCCGACCATTGTGTGATGCTCAGGACCGTGCATATGGCAAGACGGCAATCTCATCATTTCTTCTAAAATCTCAACAGGGTCATTGGATTTGCTGTTCAGACAAACAGCAACCATGCTGTCCATTCCATTGGTATGGCATTCATCGCAGACGAAATGACCGTTGACACATCTCGTTTTACTATACTGCTTTTTGCGGCAAAGCACACATTCCATTTCTTCATCGGTATTCAGATATTTCAACGGTGCCTTGCAAATC
Source organism: Oscillospiraceae bacterium (assembly GCA_017472965.1). Taxonomy (GTDB): domain Bacteria; phylum Bacillota; class Clostridia; order Oscillospirales; family Ruminococcaceae; genus UBA1762. The sequence goes on from JAFUNR010000005.1 coordinate 113,068, forward strand.
AGGCATTCTTCATTCATCGATATTACCTCGCCAAATCTCAATTTATCAAATTGATTATATCATATAATTATCTCTTTTTCCACCGGATAATACTTTGATATATAATCCCGATCCTCTCCAAAGGACCTTTTGGGGAAATGATATCTTTTGAATTCAACTTAAAAAAACAGAACAAAGGAGTTGTTGCAAAATTGCAACAACTCCGTCAAATTTGAGTTGGCGGCCCAAACAGGGCCGCCATTTTGGCTCTTACAGAGCCAAAATCATCAAATATTGCAGCAAATTCCTACGGAATTTACACGCGAAACAAAATTTCGCGTGTGGTGTGTTGTAAAATTTACATTTTGCAACACGCCCTTCCGAACCGATATCTTTTTCGGTTCGCAAAGTCAATAAAATCAAGAGTTTTGTGGATATGAGGGTAAATTTAAGTGCTGACAAAACAGATGCCGGTATTCAACCATAGTGTCGTGTGCAGCATTCTGTAAAATGAGAATCTTTTCCTCGGTCAGGCTGACATTCCTTCCGTTATATTCGTATTGGGGACGAAAGGTATTGTCTATGCAGCTTTCTCCCGTAAGAACCTCAAACCAAACGCAGGCATTCAAATATTGACCGCCGCCAATGTCACCGTCATGTGAAAAATCATCCTTAAATGCACCGTTTTCAATGCGCGAACAAAGGCTGAAACGCTGTGCTTGCGGAATTTCGGGATGCGGCACATAAAACAGCGGCAGATCCCGTACCTTTTCCCACGCATCTCCGGTGGGAACTCCTTCTATCCCATATGTGTTTGTCATATAAGTCATCAGACTTTGTTTTGCCTTGTAAACACGAGTGCGTTGTTCTTTCGATGTCATATGAAAGGCGGATTTGTACCCGATCTCATTTGCCCAAACCTCGTGCCATAAATAGCGGGCTTGCGGGAATTTATCCTTTATATAAGTGAACAGCAAACCAAAATGCGGTTCTGTTATTTCAATAGCTGTTTGTGCATCGCCCGAAGCAAAGGTGGCGGCATTATTGTCAAAGCTGATAATATTCCAGCTTTTTTCGTTCAGTGCATCGTTCAGACTATAGTTACTGCGAACATGAAGCCCGTTTTTGTCAATAACGCGGAATTCATAATTGGCCGAGGAATCCTTTATCCACTCATAATGCTGCTTGATTGAACATCCTCCGTAGTACGCAAGCGCCAAAGCGACCTGATCATATCCGGCGGCACTTAACAATCCATAAAGCTCATCAACAAAATAGTAGCAGGTGCTGTTGCTTACGAAGAACACGTTTAGTTCCTGTTTCGCCATATCCTTGATTTCCTTATCATCTTTTATTTCTCGGTGTGTTTGAGGCAATGTATCGGCTTGCACCATCACCGCAGATGCTGTATTGAGATATGACAATCTCTCCTGTACCTGCAGCTTCGTCCAAAGAGCCGGCCGCCCCTGCGGAAAGAGCATTTTTCTTATGTTTGCGCCAATGCTTGTTCCTGAACGAAAAAATTGATTTATTAAAGCGCTCTCGCATTTTGCATTTTTTAAATCTTCGCATACTTTTATCACATCAAGCGCAAAGGCTTTTGGTTTTATCCTCAAAGGACTTTCTCGCATCGCTATTGCCTTTTAAACTTATTGTATCTCCGGAAAGTAAAAAATGCAAGGCAAAACCTTGCAAACTTCTTCGCTATTCACCGTTACTTATTCCTTCCAAAGCCCCAAAGGCGTTTTAGTAAAGAGTGAAAAGGTAATATCAAGGCAAGATTAAAGGGCTTGCCGCCTGCGCTACACAGACAGCAAGCCCTCTTGGCTGCTTGAACAATTTGAGTTAGAAATATTTGTCTAACTTTTTGGGGGCACTTCACCAGCTTATTACGCATGGTTTTCACTCTTTCTGAAGCAGAGGAGCGCGCCCAGAATGACAAAGGCTGCACCGGCGACTGCCATTACGGGAACCGGCCAGTTGGTCTGACCCGTCTGGGGCAGCCAGGGGTCCGGGGGTTCCGTGGGAGGTTCTGTGGGCTTCGGTTCCAGAGATACCTTGGGTTTTGCGGTCAGATCATACACATACTGTTCTCCATCCCAGCGGGGAAGTGAGATCAGGAAAGAATGGATTGCAGTGAAACCGTCGCTGGCATCCGCTTCCTTCTGGGTCACAACAAACAGGCCCGGCATCAGCTGTGAAAAAACAGCCTTGCCCCCTTCCATGGGTGCTGTCAGGGCTTCCAGTTCATACTGAACGGCCAGATCCTCCAGTTTCTGGGGCAGCGCGGTATCCTCCAGATTTTCCAGGGATATACTGCTGTCAGCCAGCTCGCTGATCAGCGCAAAGAAATAATCTCCGCCATCGTTGGCAATATCGCCCACCCGGTAAAGGGTCAGGCGGCCACTGTCCAAAGGTTCTGCGTCATAGGCCATCTCCAGGGTCAGGGATGCCGGCCGCTCGGGATCCGGAATCTCCGCTGCGTGGGCAGTCCAGGTCAGCCCCATCAGCAGGGTGATCGCCAGAACGCATATCATCAATTTTTTCATCACAGCTGGGGCCTCCTTTTCTTTTTAGGTTTGGGTAGGATCAGAATGATCAGCAAAAGCAGCAGAATGGGAGCCGCCACCATGGGCGCTACCAGCACCGGCTGGATCTGCACCGCATCTGCCGTTACACGCCTTACAACAACCTCTTCCGCATTCTCGATTCTGGTTCCGCGAACCAGCAGACGGTGGGTGTTGATGCCGTAGGGGGTACAGGTCACCAAGGTACAGTAGTCCTCCCCTTCCTGCACATACAGCGGCTCCACCTCATGAGGTAAAACCGCAAGGATCTGATCCACCTCATAGGTCAGGATCCGGTCAACAACGGACAAAGTAAAGGTATCACCGATCTGCATCTTATCCAGATCCGTAAACAGGCGGGCGCTGGGCAGGCCTCTGTGGGCGGAGAGCACGCAGTGGGTATTTTCTCCGCCGGTGGGCAGGCTGCTGCCCTCCACATGACCCGCAGCGATCTGAAGAACACCCTCGGAAGTACCGTGGTAAATCGGCAGCTGCACCTGAATGCCGGGAATATCGATATAACCCACGATGCCGGTGCCGGTAATATCCAGAAGGTCATCGTAACCGGGCACCTGATCATAGTACATCAGGGGGAACTTGAGCTGACGCAGCTGCTCGTTATAGGCCATAGCCGCTTCGAACAGGTGGGTGTAGTCCTCCTCCTTCATCTCAGAGAGGATTGCATCGTAGTCAGCGATGGCTCTGGACTGGTGAAAGGAGTTCCACCAGTCGGCAATCGTCGGATACAGGATCAGGGACAACCCTACGACCAGCACAAGTATAAGAAGAATGGTGGTAATGTGCTTTTTCATAGCGCTCTCCTTGGTTCTGCGATTGGGATCTTAAAATCCGGTTTCCCCGGAAGGCGGACCTTCCGGGGAACTGGACGGGTCAAACATTATTCAGCAGTCATGCGCTTCTTGGTGACCAGCAGGACAACTGCAGCTGCAACCATCAGGCCGCCGATGACGTAGAACAGGGTGGTACCGATACCGCCGGTCTCGGGCAGAACGGAACCCTTGAAGTTCTCAACAACGATGTAGCCGCCGGAGCCGGAAGCTGCGCCGCTGTAGGTGATATCCCACTTGCCGGTTGCTTCGTGGAAGACGACGGTAACGGTGATGTCGCCCTTCAGGCCGTTGTAGCCGGTGGGGGACACAGTTTCGGTCAGGGTGTAAACGCCTTCGCCCAGGCCGTCGAACTTAATAGTGCCGTCGGGGCCGACTTCTGCGGTAACGCTGACTTCTTCGCCCTCAACGGGATCCATGGTGACGCTGGTGACAGCCTTGTAAACGGTGTAAACGCCGCCTACGGGAGCAACATACAGGTCGGGGTTGCTCTCGGGAGCTGCGGGATCCAGGGTGGTGTAGCTGTCATCCTTCATCTTCCAATACTTGGTCACTTCAGGCTCAGCAGCGGGATCAAACTCAACAAATTCGTTCTTGGTGACCTTGACTCTCTGGTTGGAAACGCCGGTCAGCTTGAACTGTGCGCCGGTCAGGGGCTGATCGGTAGCGCCGTCGATCTTGCGGACTTCGATGCCGGTGTGGTGAACTTCGACTTCCTTCCAGGGGAAGACGCCGGTGGAATCATTGTTGGGGTCATCGGGGTCGTTGGAGTACTCAAAGCGGAAATCGTTGTACTCGATCTCGGCAGCAGCATCATCGACGGTAGCGGTGTACTTAACGATCAGTTCGCAGCCGGGTGCAAAGCCGGGAATCACCATGACATCAGGGATGACCACATGGAAATCACAGAACTTGTCAGCATCGTCCTTGGCACAGGTGTCGGCAGTGGGGGTGCTGATGACTTCCACACTGTAGTTTGCAGCGTCGACAAGAACACCGTTCAGGGTGACCTGGATGCTGGACTCATTCAGGGTCAGGCCTTCAGACATGTAGTCGTGGAAGACTGCCTTGTACTTCCTGTAGCCGGTCATGTTGCCGGGCAGTTCAGCCTTCAGGTGGAACTCGACGGTCTTGCCAACAGGGGTGTCTTCCTTCTTAACATGGTCGGTGGTATCGCCTGTATCGTCAGCGATGACATTCTTATCGGGTTCGGGAAGGTCGTACTTCTTCCTAATGTGGATGGGGCCTGCATTGGTGACCTGCAGCAGAGCGGGGTTGCGTGCATCGCATGCGCTCGCATCAGTCACGTCAACGATCAGGTAGTAACCGTCAGCCAGATCCACGCTGGTAGCGGAAGCGGGAATGTCAGTAGCAACAGCGGTGCGGTTACCATAAGCCAGCTGTGCGAACTGACCGATCACATAGGAGGGGATGGTCTTGTCGGACAGAACATCCACAACATGCTGTGCAGCCTCGGCGTTGTCTGCAATACCGGTGAAGTAAGACTTCGTAACATCATCAGCCTGCAGTGCAGCCAGCAGTGCGCTGCCGTTTACACCGGTGCCCCACTGGGGATTTGCCAGGTTTGCATCATAATCATTCTGACTGCCGAAGAAAATCTGGTATGCCTCGTAAGCGTGAGTGGTGTCATTTTGGACAGTGGCTGCGGATGCAGAGACTGCCAGACCCAGAACCATCATCAGGGCCAGGATCAAAGTAATAGCTCTCTTCATTGTCGTTTTTCCTTTCATAAATAAATTTTAATTTATTTTGTATGGATATCCGGGATACACCCTGGCGCAATAGATTTGCCTAGGGCAGGAGAGGCTTTATCCGCTTGCCCCCCTTTCCTGTTTGCGCCTCAGGAGGTATCCATAAATCAGCGCGGCTGCGATTGCAGTCAGGCCGCCGATCGTATACGGGTAAGTACCGATCCCGCCGGTTTCCGGCAGGTCAAAGCTCTTGTAGTTAGTCACGATCCGGGTGCCGTCGACTCCGGTGGAGTACTCCACCAGGTAGCCCTTTCCGTCAATACCGATCAGGCCGCCTTCATCCAGCGCTCTGTCATAGTACAGAACCGTTTCTCCGTCATTTTCCAGGATCGCGGGCTGCCAATCATTCAGTTCACTTTCGGAAACATTGGCAACCTCCCGGACGGAGTAGTTATAGTTGCTGACGGAATCATCCTTATTAGCCAGGATCACGGTAAAGACACCCTGCCAGTTGTTGGAGGCATCCAGCTTCAGCAGGCGCCCCCGGTTCTGGTCATCCAGCACAGGATGTCCGTCCTTTAGAAGCAGCACATACACGGCATCCCGTGTGTGGGCATCCGCACCGTCATCCCAGATCTTCTGCACAGGGATCTCTCCGGTGAAGATCAGCGGGCCGTTGGTGAAGTGCGCTTCACCGTACACACCGTTGGGATGATCCACATAATCGGTGAACCGATCCTCAGGATCGTCAAGGCCGATTACATTGGCGCCGGACGTGTTGTTGCCCATCACAAAGGTTACGGTTTGGGCGGTACCGCCGATGGGGGGATCACTTTGGGCATTTGTCCCGCTGCCCACCTGAATCCGCTTCAGGGCATAGGTCTCACCCACAGCTTCCGTAACCGTATAGCTGCCGCGGCGCAGGTCCGTGAAGCGGATGGTGGCGCTTCCCTGGGTCTGACCGGGGTTGACTGTGATGGTCCGGGTCACATCGTGGGATGTGTCCTCTCCGTCTTCCACCCGGTGGAGGGTGAAACTGAAGGTCTGGGGCATATCGCTGCGGAGGGTCTCCTGGATGATCTTGCAGATCTCGATCTCACCGGAGATCACATGAACCTCATGGACATTGACGCTTTCCACGATTCCCAGGCCGGTGGGAAGTGTGGTGCCGGTGCCGACTTCGGCACCGGGGCTGCCGGGCGCGTTGTTGACATTGCCGGGCGGTCTGCCCTCATCGCCCAGGCGATGGGCATCGTAGACCACGCTGAGGGTGTAAGTCTCCACAGGATGGCTGCAGTTGGCTACAGAGGGTTGTCCCCTAGGGTGGCAGGCCTCTGTGGCTGTGTGTTCCTGGTAATCCGCCGGTTCGCCGGTCTTCTGCAGCCGGACGGTAAAGGTGCCTGCCGCTCCATGGCTGCTGGCATCATCGTAAAGATACTGGAATACCAGTTCATGATCTTCGTCTTCCATCAGGTATGCCCATTCATCGTCGGTCAGTTCCCGCCCGATGGCATACTTCAGGGAGAACGCGTCAACTTCCAGGCCGTCGCCGGTATCTGCCACATTCTTATTCAGCACATCTGTGCCGTCGGCAATCAGCTTTTCGAAGCGAATATCCTGATAATACTCACGCAGCACACTGATGGGACTGCTTCCGCCGTTGATCAGGTCGCCCAGGTACACGGCAACCTCACTTCTGAAATGGTTCATATTCAGCAGGCGGACATTGACAGTGGGAGTATCCAGATGCACAGTGCCCTCATTGGCAGTCACGAACGCATCCTTGTTGGTATCGATGGCATTACCGCCGATAAAGTCTTCCTTGGCCTTCACATACACAGTACCCTTCCAGCCGTTGGTCAGGTTCTGGTTGGTCCAGTTGACATAGAAGGTGCCGTCTTCCTTGCGAAGGAGCTGACCGGCCGCATCCGCAGCGCCGGCGGTTGTGAGCTTGCCGTCCAGGGTGATCCAGTCACCGCTCTTCAGCAGGATCCAATCCCGGTCAGTACCGGAAACCAGTACCGGTCTGCCGGTTCCGCTGCCGGGTGTGACCCAGGCGATGGGATAGAAGGAATCGCTGATCTCATCGGTAATGTCACCGTGGATCGTCAGTTCCTCCTTGGGGCGGAAGCTCTCGAAGAGGAGCTTCTGGACAAACTGCAGCAGCTGGGACGCATCGTCCAGAGCGCAGTAGAAGCTGTCGTCGGTGGCGATCTCTTCCAGAACCTGCTTGCCGGCCTCCACGCCTTCCATGCCCAGCGCCACCGTCATCAGGTGGGACTTGCCTCGGACATCGGCCGCGTAGCCTTTGATACGGGAGTAAATGGTATTGCCGTTCTTATTGGCAGGGTCATTGGGATTGCCCACATTGGAAGGTGCGTCATCGCCGCTTCGCACAGGTGCGCCGTCGGTGATCAGCAAGGTGTAGTTGTGGTCAAAATCTTTGTAGTGATCGTTCGAATTATTTAAATGCTCCGTATAGATATGCTCCAACGCACGGTCCTGACGGGTACCGCCGCTGGTCTTGATGGAAGAAACGGCCTCCACCAGCATATCTGCGTTATCGGGATTCAGTTCCTCAGGACCGATACAGTGTTCTTCATCCACCGTACGGCTGAAGCGGGTCAATGTGATGCGGTTTTTATCATTGACATCCGCCATCTCATAGATCAGGTTTGTCAGCGCTTCTTCCAGGTAGTGCAGACGGTTGTACTCGTCCATTGCCTGGTAGACAACAAATTCCTTACTGCCTCCCTGATTGTTGATGTAGTTACCCAGAGAACTGGTTCCCAGATCAAAGCCGATACCGCAGCCGTTGGAGCGGGTGCCGGTCGGCTCTGCGTTACGCTGATCCGCGTAGGAGCGGTTTTCCGGGAAGATAACGGTTTCATTGTCATCCTGATATCCCGGATCATTGCTGAACTTGGCCTTGGCATAGTAAGAAGCATCCTGGCAGAGCCATGCGGAGCCGTCATGCCATACAGCCCAGACGGTGGATGTTCCCTGAGGATCCGCAATGACATAGTGCATTTTGGACTTGTCCAGGTTCAGGGCATCCAGATTGTTTGTGTTATTGCTTCCGCTCTTGCTCAGCGTGACCCGCTTGCCGGTATCCTTCAAGCCGGAGGGGAAGAGCATGGAGTTGGACTGGTCCACCACGAACAGCAGATCCATGGGCTCCATCTCGTACATACGCACATGGGAATCCGCGGTCATGTTCACCTGGTAGATGCGGTTGGCGTAATCCTCCACTTCCGCATTCTTTCCGGCGTTCAGCTGCTGCATATTGTGGTTGATAAAGGTGCCGATGGTAGCATCGGATGCCAGCGCGCCGTTGCGGATGGTAAAGGTACGGGTATGCTCTGTATCCCGGATGTATCCCGGGGGCGCGGAAATCTCCGTGATGGTGTAGGTGCCGTCGGGAATGTCCTTCGGCAGACTGACTTCCGGATCGTTCTCACTGGTGACAGTAGCCTTATAGCCGTTTTCACCGGTGATCTCAAAGACACAGCCTGCCAGCGCGGAGACACCTTCATCTCCGTTTTCACAGATATTGAAGAATCTCAGTCGGTTAATATGTACATCACCGGTTTTCACCGCGTCGGGATAGTTGGCTTCTGCGCCGGCGATCCTGGCGAAGTAGACTTCTGTACCGTTGTACCAGCCAATTCGCCAGTCATTGCTGCTGTATCTCAGCCAGGGATCGCCGCCGTTGATCTCGGTGGATGCACCGTCGACCCGGAATCCCAGGCCGGTTCCTGCGGAACTCATGCTCAGGCTTGTGTAACTGAAGGTCAGCCGCTGCCCGGTGGCCTTGGAAACCAGGTAGGTCCGGTTGTTCTGCTTCACGACCTGCCAGGTAAACTGTTCCCAGGCCACATTACCCACCTGATCAGGTGTCAGCTGCCAGTTGCTGTTTATGTTGTAGGGAGAGCTCCAGTAGGTACTGGTGGCATGAATGGGGGTAATATTATTATCTGAGCCCAGCAAAATATGCTGGTTTCCGCTGTTGCCCTGGGCATAAATGATATAATCCACACCGGTCTGCAGATTGGCCGGGTCGACAGTGGTCAGCGAATAGCCGGCAGCTGCCATTGCCACATTTTCGTTCAGAAAAGTCAGCTGCCCGGCAGAATAAACGGGTTCAGCCGCGTCAGTGGGATCCACCGGTTCTTCCACTGACAGCACCGGCGTAGTCGCTCCGCCAGCCTGCAGCGCGCCAATGCTCACAAATCCCACAGGGGCATCGCCGCCGGAAAGGGAGACCTTATGCTCCATGACCTGGTTCTCTTTGTCGCCTTCCACCACGGTCAGCATTCCGTTCTCTACTGCGGTCACAACGGCAGCACCGGTCACGGTCTGGGTTTCATCTGCAAAGAACACAAGGTCGCCGGGGATGGGTTCTCCCTCTTCCAATGTCCGGATTTGCCCATCGGACGCCAGGCTCTCAAACCAGTCTGTCGTATTGGCATCGAAAGAAAGGGCGTTCTCAGGAATCCCCGCATAGTGCATACAGAATCTTACGAACATGGCATCCCACTTACCATAGGGGATCCCATACCAGGCACCGTAGCGGGTATAGCCCCGGATGCCCTGACTTTCCAGGAGCTGATAGTTGTTTTCGCTTTCCCGATAGCCGATCTGAGAAGCCGCGATATTGGCCAGATCCTCCGCCCAGCTGCCTGTCAGGGTCACCCGATCCATCGTAGTCAGCCAGTCGGCTTCCGTCTCCAGATCCGCGTTGGGGTCCGACATACACTGGTCGGTATGTTCATGCGCTTCCAGAGAACAGATGCACTGCTCCTGCTGGGCAACGCTGTAGCATCCATCCTCATGGACATGGGCCGGATCCGTTTCCGCACAGATCAGATCCCGGATCTCTACAGTCTCATAGCAGCCTTCCCCATGGGAATGGGCCTGCAGACCGCAGTTATGGGTCTGCTCCATAGTAATGGCAGGAAGGATCAGTGCGTAAGTGGTACAGAACACAACGATGCAGGCCATGACCCGGACAAATTTCCGCCAGGCACTGCGCCGGCGATTTTGCTTGACATACTGTTCTATCTGATCGCGGTATTTCTTTCGCACAACGATCCCTCCTTTCCTGTTATTTTTGTGTTTCTGCGATCTCAGTCAAACCAGGTGATCCGGTTCAGCGGCCAGATCCGCAGCAGGATCTTACCCACTATCTGCTCCTGGGACACACAGCCTACGGATGTGTGTCTGGAGTCCATGGATGTGGCCCGGTGATCTCCCATCACAAAGTATTTTCCTTCCGGCACCTGGTAGGGAAATTCAATATCCGCACCGCCGAAATCCTTACCTGTCAGATAGGGTTCCTCCAGTTCCCGGTCATTTACATACACGGTACCATCCGGATCCATATCCACCCAATCGCCCGCGTTGGCAATCACCCGTTTGATCAGAATCTTATTATTATAATAGAATGCCACGATATCCCCCTGTTCCAGGTGCTTGTTCTTTACGGAAAAGATGATCTCGCCATCCTCCAGGGTCGGTGTCATGGAATTGCCAAAAATCTGAAGCACCGGCAGCCACAAGGTTGCCACCAGCACCGCCACAGCCGCCACTGTGATCAAAGTGAACACGGTACTTCTCAGTACCGCATTGTACCGTTTTTTATATTTTACGCGCTTAAGCTCCGTTTCCAGATCTTCCACGGAGGGGCGCAATTGTGTTTGCTGCTTCATGTTTCTTCACTGCTTCCCATCAAGTCTGCGATCCAGGCATATTCCCGCTCCCGCTCTTTCCACTGCCAGTCTTCTTCTGCGCGGATCCGGCCTGCCTCTTTCCGGCCTGTTCCAGAATTTTCTCTGCCTGGGCATTTGCCTGGGTGAGGATCTCCTTCTCCCGGGTCTGGATGCCATCCGGCTTTTCCCGGGCCCGAGCCAGCAGCTGATCCGCTTTGCTGCGGACATTCAGAACATACTGATCGCTGGCTGCCTGGGCTGCCTGAAATACCCCATTGAGGCTTAAGGCTGCCTCTGCCAGAGATCCGCTTTTTTCCACATTGAGCATCCGGCTTTCCAGTTGGTGCTTCGCTTGCTGCAGTTCTTTTTCAAGCCGCTCATTCTCTCTGCCGAGACCGAGCATCATCTCCAGCAAATCGCCGCGGCTAAGCCGCTTCAGTTCCTTCTGATTCATCCTTCTTCCTCCGGATCATGTACTGCTGCATGGTACGGAATATAGTATGTATACCTCACCATCCGATATCATAGCACCAGCATTTTCCCGTTGTCAATAGGTTGTCTTACAAAAACTCTGGTATTACGCCAGCATGTTTCTATTTTAAGCATTCTTCGATCCTGCGGATCGTGGATTTCAGTTCTATCAATGCGGATTTGCAGCAGGGTTCTCTCAGAAGCCGGATCGGGATCGGCCGCTGCGGCATACCACTTCCGGCGTAGTGTGTATTCAGAAGGTCCTCGGCATGAGGCGCATGGATCAGGATCAAATGATAATCCCGCTCCCGGCGGATCTCCGTGGCATCCGGGAACTGATCGATCTGAACAACGCCATGCTTCAGCAGGAAATCACAGGCAGATGGCAGCTCCCCGCAAACCGCGACTTTAATTTTTCTTCTCATATGCCGGCCGCCGCTCCTTCCCTGTCAGAATGCACAGAATCATTTATGGCAAAGAAACGAGCAAATGGAGAAGGCAATATTCATAAACGTACCCTTTCGTGCTGCCTTGTCCACTGCATGCTATCAGCGTATGGGTCACGGTATGGGTCAGCGGGTTTTACGCAAAATATCGTTCAACTTTTAGACGGAGAAAGCAAAAAAAGTTCCGAAACCGTGATGGTTTCGGAACTTTTATGGTTGCGGGAGCAGGATTTGAACCTACGACCTTCGGGTTATGAGCCCGACGAGCTACCGGACTGCTCCATCCCGCGATATATGGCGCACTCTTCAGTGCTCTATTACTATACCACAGTCTACGCGGGATGTCAAGTGTTTTTGCACAAAATTTATGTAAGTTTTTGTGCAATGGGGCTATTACGGTATCCGGCGGCGGAAAACAGAGCCGGGAACCGGCTTTTTTCCGGAGAGATCACTCCGCAAACTGCACCGTACCGTCGGTCTCCACACCGGCCACAGGGCGGGCATCCTCGAAAACCGTCAGCGTCAGCCGGGCGGATGCGGAGGCCCTTCCCGGCAGGGGGACAGTCTCGCTGGCTGCATCGGCCTGCGGCAGGCCCATGGTGCGGTGGCTGCGCAGCAAAAAGCACATCACGTAAGCGCCGCCAAGGCGGAAGTGACCTTCCCGGTGGCAGCTGCTCTGCCAGACGGCAGCATAGGGGAAATCGGCGGCATCCCATGCCAGACCGATGCCCAGCCCGCGCTGTGCATCCCGCACGGCGGCCCAGCCGGCCTGCATTTTTACATCCACCAGCTCATCGTGCATGGAATCCGGCGGCAGGATGCGGCTGTAGTCAACACCCTCCTCTGCGCCCGGCTCTTTGAGCAGAGGCCATGTGCCGCCCGCCTCTTTGGAAAACCGGTCGCTGGCGCGCATAACGCGCAGCTCGCCGCCGGGCATATCCACAATGCAGTTTCCGTTCAGGAAGCCGCCGCCGATATTGGGGTGCCAGCCCCACTGGAAGGGCACCGGTTCTGCCCCCAGATTGGTGACGGTCTCCTCCATCACCAGCGCGGGGCTGTGGGCACGCAGAGTCATGCGGCGGCAAAGCTCCAGCGGCAGCTTGTTCAGCCGCACAAAGCAGCGCAGGGTGATGCACTCCTCGGTGTCGCACTCCACCTCGTATTCCCACGGCAGCTGGTTGCTTTCGCAGTAGCCGCCGAAATGCACGCCGCGCCAGTTTCCGCCGCCGCCGATGCTGGGCACGATCTCAAAAAATCCGCCGAGATAGTTATCGGCAAAGGTATCATGATCCACCGGGGCAAGCTGCAGCTTGCGCAGGCCGGAAAGCCCCATGGGATTGCGCCAGACAAAATCGGTATCGGTGGGTTTGTGGGCAAATTCCAGAATATCCGCGCCGTGATCCAGTACCACGGCAATGTGCAGCTTCTGGTTTTCCAGAATGAGGGTGCGCATACCCTGCCAGATCACCTCGTTGAAGCGGCAGCCGGTGTTGCGCTCACTGCGGTAGAGCATGGGGAAACCTCCTTATCCATCTTGAGCCATGTAAAAAACAGAGCCGCCCGTCCGCAGAGGGGACGGACGGCGTGAAGAACCTTTATTCGGGATAGACCAGCTGCTCCGGCGTCCAGCCGGCAAGCACCGGCAGCATTTCGGCGGCGATGGCCTTTGCTCCCGCCAGATCGTGCTCGGCCACATTGCCGCATTCGCGGGTGGAGGCTGCGCCGGGGATCTCGCCCTCAAAGGCGGCGACAAATTCCAGTGTGCCCTGCACCAGAGCAATGGCCTGTGCATGGCTGACAGAATCCCGCACAAGGAAGTAGAAGCCGGTGCGGCAGCCCATGGGCCCCACATAGATGACCTTGTCGGCGTATTCCGTATTGCGCACCCATGTGGCGAACAGATGCTCAAAGGTGTGCATGGCGGCATTTTCCAGATAATCACCCTTGTTGGGCAGCTTCATGCGCACATCGTAGGTGACCACATCGCCGTCCACGCGGGAAAGATACATACCGCGGGGCAGCACATCGTGGTTGACGGTAAAGCTGGCGATCTTTTTCATGGCGGGCCTCCGTTTACAGGCCGGCGGCCAGCAGAATGATGCTGGCGCAGGGGCGGCAGTCGCCGGTGCGCACCACAGCGCGGGCGTGCTTGGCCAGCACTTTCACCTGCTCGTACATCACTTCCTTGCGCTTTTTGCCTTCCAGAGCGGCGGTGATGGCAGCATCGCAGGCGGGATCTTTGGCGGGCAGCTCACTGGGGGTGATGGCGCTGTCCAGCTCCAGCTCGGAGGCGATCACATCCAGCACCTGCTCCAGCGTGGGCACGCCCTCGATCAGGGAAAGATCGATGACGGGGATGCCGGGATCCACCGGAAAGGATGCGTTGGCGATGACAAGGTAATCGTTCTGGCCCAGACCGGCGATGGCCTGCAGCAGAGCGGGATTCAGGATTCTGGTCTTTTTCAGCATGGGTACGGTCTCCTTTTTCTAACATTGTCTTTATTGTACACGAACCGGAGGGATTTGAAAAGAGCAAAATGCAAATTGGGCGTTGTTTTTGTCGGCGGGCTGTGTTAAACTGAAAGCGGAAGAAACCGCCGGGCTCACCGGCGCACAAGGAAAAGGAGAATCAACTATGGAATATGGTATTCAGATGTACAGTCTGCGCGATGCCACCGAAAAGGATCTGAAGGGTGCACTGGCCGCTGTGGCGCAGATGGGCTACAAGCATGTGGAGTTCGCCGGCTTTTTCGGCCACAGCGCCGGGGATGTAAAGAGCTGGCTGGATGAGTTCGGTCTGCGCTGCTCCGGCACCCACACCGGCGCCGCCGCTCTGACGGAGGAAAATCTGGCCGACACCATCGCCTATCACAAGACCATCGGCTGCAGCCGTCTGATCATCCCCGGACACGATCTGTCCACCGCCGCCAAGCTGGATGAATTCATCGAGCTGGTCAACAAAGTGCAGCCCGTTCTTGCCGCCGAGGGCATCGCGCTGGGCTACCACAACCACAGCCACGAGTTCGTGCCCAATCTGGACGGCCAGATCATCCACACCGAGCTGGAGAACCGCACCGCCATGCAATTCCAGATCGACACCTTCTGGGCATGGAACGCAGGGCTGGATCCCGTGGCCACGCTGGAGCGTCTGGCGCACCGCGTGCCGGTCATCCACATCAAGGACGGCATCGCCGCCGCCGAGCCTGCTGGCCATGCCGAAGGCAAGCCGCTGGGCGCAGGTGCCGCCCCCATCGCCGCCGTGCGTGCCAAGGCCATCGAGCTTGGCATGGAGCTGGTAGTGGAAAGCGAGACCCTGACCCCCGACGGCCCCACCGAAGCCAAGATCTGCATCGACTGGTTGAAGAGCGTGGAGTAAAGGAGAAAACAAAATGCGGCGGGGGATAGCCCCCGCCGCCGAATCGAAGATTACGGCAACGATAACCCATTGTAGTTCCCTGACAGTTCTTGGTATGGTATAACGAAGAAGCCGCAAAGAGTGCCGCGCACGATGTTGTAGTTCCCTGACAGTTCTTGGTATGGTATAACAACGATCGCCGTGCCGCCCTCTTCCGAATCGTTGTAGTTCCCTG
>JAFUNR010000031.1 GCA_017472965.1 Oscillospiraceae bacterium
CCAGGACCTCGATGACGCCGTCGTCGATCTCCAGAATGGAAACGTCGAAGGTACCGCCGCCCAGGTCGTAGACCATGATCTTCTGGGCTTGTTCCTTATCCACACCGTAAGCCAAAGCGGCGGCGGTGGGCTCGTTGATGATGCGCTTGACCTCCAGACCGGCAATGGCGCCGGCATCCTTGGTGGCCTGACGCTGGCTGTCGTTGAAGTAGGCGGGCACGGTGATGACAGCCTCGGTGACCTTCTCGCCCAGATAGGCCTCGGCGTCGGTCTTCAGCTTCTGCAGGATCATGGCGCTGATCTCCTGCGGGGTGTAGCTCTTGCCCTCAACAGTCACCTTTTCGCTGGTGCCCATTTTGCGCTTGATGGAGGAAACGGTGCCGTCGGGGTTGGTGATGGCCTGACGCTTGGCGACCTGACCCACCATGCGCTCGCCGCCCTTGAAGCCGACGACAGAGGGGGTGGTGCGGGCGCCTTCGGCGTTGGCGATGACAACGGGCTCGCCGCCTTCGATGACGGAAACGCAGCTGTTGGTAGTACCCAGGTCGATACCGATGATCTTAGACATAGTTCATTTCTCCTTTTATACAGTTCAGAAATTGAGTGTGTACGGAATTTATCAAAGAGGCGGGGGAGAAAGGGTGTGAGCGGCTTTGCTCCCCGCCGGACTTTGCGGTTTATGCGCTGACGACCACCATCGCATGGCGGATGACGCGGCCGTTGAGGGTGTAGCCCTTCTGGAACACCTGCACGACGATGCCGGGCTCCACACCTTCGGTGGGCTGCTGCATCATGGCGGAGTGCACATTCGGGTCAAAGGGCTGGTCCTGCGCGGGGATCTCCTCCACGCCCATCTCCTTGAGCACGGCATAGGCCTTGGTCAGGGTCATGGTCACGCCCTTTTTGTAGTTTTCGTCGGCGGTGGCGGCGGCTGCGGCCATCTCCAGCGTATCGATCACCGGCAGCAGCTTTTCCACTGCGTGGGAAACGCCGTTGCCAAAGGCGGCCTCCCGTTCCTTGGTGGTGCGCTTGCGGTAGTTGTCATACTCCGCTGCGGTGCGCAGGAACAGATCCTTGGTCTTGGCCGTTTCAGCTTTGGCAGCCTCCAGCTCGGCGGCAAGGGCATCGGCCCGGGCGTTTTTCTTCGCCTTTTTGGTCTCCTTGCCCTCGGCGGCGGTCTCTTCGGCGGTCTCTTCGGCAGCAGGGGTCTCCACGGTGTCCTGTACGGTCTCCTGTTCGGCTTCCTGCGCCGGGTTCTTGATCTCTTCGTTCATGTCCGATCTCCGTTCTACTGTTCATGCTGGCGGCTGCCGGACATTGCCTGGCCCAGCCGCAGGGTGTAATATTCCAGAATGGGGCAAAGCTTGCCGTAGGGCATCCGGTCGGGACCGATGATGGCCATGCCGCCCCGCAGGCCGTTGCCTGCCATATACCGGCGGGACATCACCGCCACGCCGTTGGGAAGACTGGCGCCCTCGTCGCTGCCCAGCGTCACAGTCAGGCGGTCGTTTGCCGGAATGATGCTGCGCGCCAGCCGCAGATGATCGCTGGAGAATTCCAGCAGCTGCGGCAGATGGGCGGCGGTCTCGGGATACTTCAGCAGATTGGCGATGCCCTCCACCGCGGTGACGGCATTGCCGGCCTCCCGCAGCAGCAGGTGCGCGGCCCGCGCCACCGGCATCAGAGCATCTGCCCGTTCGCCGAAGGCCATCTGCAGTCCCTGCAGGATCGCGGGGGATGCATCCGCCGCGGTCAGGAATGCCAGCGCCCGGTTGATGAGCACATTGCCGGTGCGGATATCCTCCTCTGTCAGATCGGCTTCGGTGCGCGCCACCCTCGTCAGCACACCGCCGGCGCTTGTGACAGCCAGCACCGCGGCCTTGCTGCGGCCCACCTGTGTGATCTGAAAGTGGGCGATGCGGATATCCTCCGCACGGGGGGTGGTGGCGGCCACCATCAGGCCGGTCTGTTCGCTCAGTGCCCGGGCGGCCTCGATGACCAGCCGGGGCGGGTCGTAATCAAAACCGGCAAAGCGGGCGTCGATCTCGGCCTTCTGGCGGGCACTCAGGGTGCCGGTGCTCATCAGATGGTCGATATAATAGCGGTAACCGGCGCCGGAGGGCACTCTACCCGCGCTGGTGTGGGGCTGTTCCAGCAGACCCAGTCTTGTCAGCGCGGCCATCTCGTTGCGCAGGGTGGCGGTGCTCACCGCCAGATCCATGTGTTCGCTCAGCAGGTGACTGCCGATGGGCTCGCCGTCATTGGTGTACAGCGTAACGATCGCCCGCAGCACCTGTTGTTTGCGTTCATCCATCCGCAGCGCCTCCTTTGCGTTTTACTTTCGCTTTAGCACTCTATGACCTCGAGTGCTAAAACTATTTTACAACAAATCCAACAGATGTCAAGGACTTTGCTCAAAAAACTTGTTAAATTTTTTGTGAACAGCACGCCGCTGCGGTTTCAGTGTGCGGAAAACCGCAAAAAATATACGGAGCAGCCGCAGGCGGCGCTTGCCCGCGGCACATATGGGTGTTATACTTATAGATAAATAAAACGGCAAAGGAACTGTGGACTATGAGTGTGGTGGGAAGATTTGCACCCTCGCCCAGCGGGCGGATGCATCTGGGAAATCTGGCGTGCAGCCTGCTGGCATGGCTTTCGGCCAAAAGCGCCGGCGGGCGCATTGTGCTGCGCATCGAGGATCTGGATGCCGAGCGCTGTCCCCGGGTGTATGCCGATGCGCTGGAGCAGGATCTTGCGTGGCTGGGGCTGCACTGGGATGAGGGCGGCAGCACCGGCGGCGCACACGGGCCGTATTACCAGAGCGAGCGGGCGGAGATCTACCTGCAGGCCTTTGAAAAGCTGCAGGCCATGGGGCTGGTGTATCCCTGCTTCTGCAGCCGCAGCCAGCTGCACGCCGCCAGTGCCCCCCACCGCAGCGACGGACAGGTGGTGTATCAGGGCACCTGCCGCGGCATGAGCGCACAGCAGGTGGCCGACCGCATTGCCAAAACCGGCCGCAGACCCGCCATGCGGCTGCAGGTGCCGGACGAGGTGCTGGGTTATACCGACGGTCATCTGGGGGCATACAGCGAGCACCTGCCCACCGAGTGCGGCGATTTTATCCTGCGGCGGGGCGACGGCGTATTTGCCTATCAGCTGGCCGTGGTGGTGGATGATGCCGCCATGGGCGTGACACAGGTGGTGCGCGGCGAGGATCTGGCCTCCAGCACACCGCGCCAGCTGCTGCTGTATCGGCTGCTGGGGCTGCCCGCGCCGGAATTCATCCATCTGCCGCTGCTGCTTGCGCCGGACGGCCGCCGCCTTTCCAAGCGGGACGGCGATGTCAGTCTGGAAAATCTGCGCGCCCGCTATACAGCGGGGGAGGTGGTGGGCAAACTTGCCTTCGCCTACGGGTTGAACCCCAGCTGTGAGCCCCGCACCCCCGAAAGCCTGCTGGCGGATTTTTCCTGGGAAAAGGTGCCCAAAGGGGATATCTGCCTGCCGGAGGGGCTGTTTTGAGGAAAATGACTGAAAAGCCGGTACAGGACCGCAGCAGGCAGCACAGTGAACGGAGAGTAGGATGAAAAAAGAAGAAAACCAGTATACCGTAAAATTCATCGGGCATATCCGCAGCGATTTTTCCGAGAAATTCGGCATTCCGCGGCAGAGCGGTCTGGTGGATGAGCTGCGCGCCGCCGTGGTGCTGCAGCCGGAGTACCGCGACCCCGCCGCCTTCCGCGGCATCGAGGGCTTTTCCCACCTGTGGCTGGTGTGGCAGTTCTCGCAGGCGGTGCGCAGCGGCTGGAGTCCCACCGTGCGCCCGCCCCGCCTTGGCGGCAACACCCGCATGGGCGTATTCGCCACCCGTTCGCCGTTTCGGCCCAACGCCATCGGGCTTTCCTGCGTGCGCCTTGTGGAGCTGCGGCAGGATCCGGAGCTGGGCCCGGTGCTGATCGTGGCGGGAGCCGACCTGCTGGACGGCACTCCCATTCTGGATATCAAGCCCTATCTGCCCCACGCCGATTGCCGCCCCGAAGCTACCGGCGGCTTTGCCGCGCCGCTGGTGGAAAAAGCGCTGGCGGTGGAATGCGAGGAGACTCTGCTGCAGCGGCTGCCCGCCGAAAAACGCGCCGCGCTGCTGGCGGTGCTGGCGCAGGATCCCCGCCCCGCCTATCAGGATGATCCCGGGCGCATCTACGGGTTCGGCTTTACCGGCTTCGAGGTGAAATTCACCGTGGAGGACGGCATCCTCACCGTGCGGGATATCGCGGCGCAGTGATGCAAAGCGGCGGCAAACAAAATGACGGACAGTAAAAAAAGACGGACAGCCGCCCCTTGCAGGCAGCCGTCCGCCTTTTCGTTTGCCGTCCGTATATTAAACAGGATAAGTTAAGGGCACGGTCTGCCCGCCGCAGGCTCACTCGCCTGCAAAACCCCGCGGGCCGGTACCGTACTCGGCACGGAACGCCCGGTAGAAATTGGTGTAATCCCGAAAACCGCAGGCGATGCACACCTCGCCGGGGGCCATGCCCTCTGCCAGCAGCTGACGGGCCACCTGCAGCCGCTTGAGCATGATGTACCGATGCACGCCGATACCCACCGCACGGCTGAATTCGTGGGAAAGATGGTATTTGCTCACATAGAAATTCTGGGCCAGCGTTTCCAGCGAAAGCTCCTCACTATAGTGTGTGCCCACATAGGCAAGCACCCGGCTGACCAGTGTCTCCGGCTCGTCGGTGCGCTGCTGTTCATCGGTGTGCAGCGCCATGCGGTTCAGCTCCGCCAGAAACTGCAGCAGCACGCCTGTCGCATACTGTGCGCCGGCATAGCCGCCGTCGCCGTAGCTTTCCTGCACCAGCTCGGCCAGTCGGCTGCGAATGGCCGCCCGCTGCCCCGCCGAGGGCCGCAGCAGGTTGGTGTGGGTGGAGAGTGCGTGATCAAAGCAGCGGGAAAGGCTGTCCCCGCCGGCGGAAAGTTTCTCCAGCCAGGCGCGGTCCACCCACAGCACGATGCGCTCGTATAAGCCGCCCTCCCGCACGGTGGGACGGTGCAGCTCCATCGGGCTGATCAGCAGCAGATCGCCGGGCTCCAGCCGGTAAAAGCGGCCCTCCACCCAGTATTCCACCTGTCCGTTCAGAAAAAAATACACCTCGTAAAAATCGTGATGGTGTACCTCCACATTGCCCGGCTTGGGCTCGCGGTAATAAAACACCTCGAAATCCGGCCGGCTCATTACCTGCCGCGGATCGAACCGCTGCACATTTTCCCGCATGGCTTTTCCTCCCGCATTCCTTCTGTTGCCAGAGTACAACAATTTTTACAATATGTCAAGCAAGTAATGCAATTATCATTGCAATAATTTTGTGTTATTCTTAAGATAATATATGCCTTGAAAGGGGAACACTGCCAATGAAACCGTTTATGGACAAGGACTTCCTGCTCAGCACGCCCACCGCACAGCGGCTGTATCACGAGTATGCCGCCGATATGCCCATCGTGGATTACCACTGCCATGTCAGCCCGAAGGAGATCTTTGAAGATAAGCACTTTGAGAATATCACCCAGGTCTGGCTGGGCGGCGATCACTACAAGTGGCGTCTGATGCGCTCCAACGGTGTGGACGAATACTACATCACCGGCGGCGCCTCCGACTGGGAGAAGTTTGAGAAATTCGCCGAGGCTCTGCCCCGCGCCATCGGCAACCCCATGTACCACTGGTGCCATCTGGAGCTGAAGAAATACTTCGGCTTTGAGGGCACCCTGAGCCCCGCCACCGCCAAAGAGGTGTGGGAGCTGGCCGAAAAGAAGCTGGCGCAGGCCGATATGGGCGTGCGCGGCCTGATCGCACAGAGCAATGTGGCCTTCGTCGGTACCACCGACGATCCCATCGACACGCTGGAATGGCACAAAAAGCTGGCTGAGGATGACACCATGAAGACGGTGGTCGCCCCCAGCTACCGCCCCGACAAGGCGCTGAATATCGATAAGGCCGGCTGGCTGGAATACATCGGCAAGCTGGAGGCTGCCTCCGGTGTTAAGCTGGACAGCGTTGCAGCCGTCAAAAAGGCGCTGACCGTCACCATGGAGAAATTCCACGCCTGCGGCTGCCGCGCCAGCGACCACGGTCTGGATGCTCCCGTCTACCGTGTTGCCGGCGAGGAAGAGCTGAACGCCATCTTCGCCAAGGGTCTGGCCGGCGGGACCGTCACCGCCGGGGAGGCCGAGGCCTTCAAGACCGCGCTGCTGCTCCACTGCGGCCGCGAGTATCACCGCCTGGACTGGGTGATGCAGCTGCACTACAATGCCATGCGCAACCCCAACACCGATATGTTCCGCAAGCTGGGTCCCGATACCGGCTATGACTGCATCGGCCCCGCCGGCGGCGAGGTGGCACTGGCCCGCACGCTGGATGCGCTGAATATCACCGATGAGCTGCCCCGCACCATCCTGTACAGCCTGAATCCCTGCGACAACGCCTTCATCGGCACCGTCATCGGTTCCTTCCAGGGTACCGGCGCGCAGGGCAAGATCCAGCACGGCAGCGCCTGGTGGTTCAACGACAACAACCCCGGTATGCGTGAGCAGATGACCAATCTGGCTCAGCTGAGCATTCTGGGCAACTTTGTGGGCATGCTCACCGACTCCCGCAGCTTCCTCAGCTACACCCGCCACGAGTATTTCCGCCGCATCCTGTGCGATCTGGTTGGCGGCTGGGTGGAAAACAGCGAGTACCCCGCCGATATCGAATTCGTCGGCGGTCTGGTGCGCGATATCTGCTGCAATAACGCGGTGCGTTATTTCAAGCTGTAATATTGTAATAAAAAGGAATCGGAGGAAAAAAGGCTATGCCAATGCAAATGGGCTTCCGCTGGTACGGCGAGGGCAACGACAACATCAAGCTTTCCGACATCAAGCAGATCCCCGGTGTCACCAGCATCGTCTGGGCGCTGCACCACAAAATGCCTGGCGAGATCTGGGAGGTGGAGGAGATCGCCGAGGTCAAAAAGCAGCTGGACGAGTACGGCTTCAACATGGATGTGGTGGAATCCGTCAATGTCCACGACGATATCAAGATCGGTCTGCCCACCCGTGACGGCTACATCGAAAACTACAAGCAGACCATCCGTAATCTGTCCAAATTCGGCGTCAAGGTCATCTGCTACAACTTCATGCCCATCTTTGACTGGACCCGCTCCAACCTGTTCCATCCGGTGGGTGACGGCTCCACGGCTCTGTTCTATGAAAAAGGCATGATCCAGGATGATTACAATGCCATGGCCAAGTACATTCTGGATTTCACCGAAAAGTATGATATGTCCTTCCCCGGCTGGGAGCCGGAGCGTATGGCCAAGCTGGATGAGCTGTTCAAGGCCTACGCCGATGTGGATCACGAGAAGCTGTGGGCCAACCTGAAGTATTTCCTCGAGGCCATCATGCCCACCTGCCGCGAGTGCGATATCAAGATGGCCATCCATATGGACGATCCCCCGTGGGATATCTTCGGCCTGCCCCGTCTGCTGATCAACGCCGAGAACATCGACCGCTTCCTTTCCATGGTGGATGACGAGTACAACTGCCTGACCCTGTGCTCCGGCAGCCTGAACGCCGATCCCAATAACAATGTGGCCGATATCGTGCGCAAGCACTGCGACCGCATCGCCTTCGCCCATGTGCGCAATGTCAAGCACTTCGACAACGGCGATTTCTCCGAGGCAAGCCACCGCGACTGCGACGGCGACACCGGCATTCTGGAGATCCTGAAGGCCTACCACGACTGCGGTTACGAGGGCTATATCCGTCCCGACCACGGCCGTCACCTGTGGGGCGAGGGCCCCGGCACCGTCCGTCCCGGCTACGGTCTGTATGACCGTGCTCTCGGCATCATGTATATGCTGGGCGTCTGGGATATGCTGGATAAGCTGGCCGGCAAATAAGCGGCGCAGATCACCGATTTTCTGTGAAAAATTTCTGGAGGTATACGAAAATGATCAATCTTCCCCTGCATCACGATTTCACCGGCAAGGTGGTCGTTGTCACCGGTGCCGGCGGCGTGCTGTGCGGCGATATGGCCCGCGCCTATGCCTATGCCGGCGCCAAGGTCGCCGCGCTGGATCTGAACGAGGAGGCCGTGCTGAAGCTGGCCGCCGAGCTGAAGGCCGAGGGCTATGTCTGCGAGGGCTACAAGGCCAATGTTCTGGACCGCGAGGTGCTGGAGGCTGTGCATCAGCAGGTGCTGACCGATCTGGGCCCCTGCGATATTCTGGTCAACGGCGCCGGCGGCAACAACCCCCGCGCCACCACCGACAACGAGTACCAGCACGAGGCAAAAGAGGGCCAGAAGACCTTCTTTGATCTGGATGCCGCCGGTGTGGATTTCGTCTTCAAGCTGAATTTCCAGGGTACCCTGCTGCCCACACAGGTGTTTGCAAAGGATATGGTGGAGCGCAAGAGCGGCAACATCCTGAACATCTCCTCCATGAACGCCTACACCCCGCTGACCAAGATCCCTGCCTACTCCGGCGCCAAGGCAGGCATCTCCAACTTCACCCAGTGGCTGGCCACCCATTTTGCCGGCACCGGCATCCGCTGCAACGCCATCGCTCCCGGCTTCCTGGTCTCCAACCAGAACCGTGCGCTGCTGTTCAATGAGGACGGCACCCCCACTGCCCGCGCCGGCAAGATCCTGAACGGCACCCCCATGGGCCGCTTTGCCGAGTCCGAGGAGCTGCTGGGCGGTCTGTTCTTCCTGACCGACGACAAGGCCGCTTCGGCCGTTACCGGCGTGATCCTGCCCATCGACTGCGGCTTTGCCGCCTATTCCGGCGTATAAGGAGGATATGACAATGACTGTTATGGAAAGACTGGCGAATTCCATCGTTGTTCCCGTTGTGGTTCTCGAAAAGGTCGAGGATGCTGTCCCCACCGCAAAGGCTATGGCTGCCGGCGGCGTGGATACCATGGAGATCACCTTCCGCACCGCCTGTGCACCCGAGGCCATCAAGGCCGTGGCGGAAAACTGCCCCGAGGTTCTGGTGGGCGCAGGCACCATCGTCAATGTGGAGCAGGCCAAGCTGGCCGTGGAGATGGGCGCAAAGTTCATCGTCTCTCCCGGCTTCAGCGATGAAGTGGTGGGCTGGTGTGTGGAAAACAACATCCCCGTCGCCCCCGGCTGCGTCACCCCCACCGAGATCATGGCTGCGCTGAAGCACGGCCTGAAGATGGTCAAGTTCTTCCCCGCCAATGTGTACGGTGGTCTGAACGCCATGAAGAACCTGTCCGCCCCGTTTGTCGGCCTGAAGTTCCTGCCCACCGGCGGCGTGAACACCGCCAACATCAAGGAGTACATCGATGCTCCCTTCATTCACGCCGTGGGCGGCAGCTGGGTGTGCCCCAAGGCTGATATCACCGCCGGCAACTGGGAAAAGATCACCGCCCTGTGCACTGAGGCCCGCAAGGCCGCCAGAGGCGAGTAAATCCGTAGGGAACATATCGAGGAAAGGATAGAATATCATGGCTAAAATCGTTACCTTCGGCGAGCTGATGCTCCGCCTGCAGCCCTATAATTACGAGCGCTTTGTCCAGTGTGACCATGTCGAGTTCACCTTCGGCGGCGGCGAGGCCAATGTGGCCGTCTCTCTGGCCAATTACGGCATGGATGCCGCCTATGTCACCAAGCTGCCCACCCATGCCATCGGTCAGGCCGCCGTCAACAGCCTGCGCCGCTACGGTGTGGATACCAGCAAGATCGTCCGCGGCGGTGAGCGCGTGGGCATCTACTTCAACGAGAAGGGCGCTTCCCAGCGCGGCAGCGTCTGCATCTATGACCGCGCCCATTCCGCCATCCAGACCGCCGATCCCGCCGAGTTCGACTGGGATGCCATCTTTGAGGGCGTGGACTGGTTCCACTTCACCGGCATCACCCCGGCCCTGGGCGCCAACATGGTGGAAGCCTGCCGTCAGGCCTGCAAAGCCGCCAAGGCCCGCGGTGTCAAGATCAGCTGCGATCTGAACTACCGCGGCAAGCTGTGGACCCGTGCCCAGGCCCGCGAGGCCATGACCGACCTGTGCCAGTATGTGGATGTGTGCATCTCCAACGAGGAGGATGCCAAGGATGTATTCGGCATCGAGGCCGAGGCCACCGATATCTACGCCGGCGAGCTGAACCACGAGGGCTACAAGAGCGTTGCCCGCCAGCTGGCTGACAAGTTCGGCTTTGAAATGGTCGCCATCACCCTGCGCGAGAGCCACTCCGCCTTTGACAACGGCTGGAGCGCCATGCTGTACAATGTGGCCGATGACGAGTACTGCTTCTCCAAGAAGTACGATCTGCACATCATCGACCGCGTGGGCGGCGGCGACAGCTTCGGCGGCGGCCTGATCTACTCGCTGCTGTCCGGTAAGACCACCCAGCAGGCTGTGGAATTCGCCGTGGCGGCCTCCGCGCTCAAGCACTCCATCGAGGGCGACTACAACATGGTCACCGTCGCCGAGGTGGAAAAGCTGGCCGGCGGCGACGGCTCCGGCCGTATCCAGCGCTGAGCTGCCGATTTCGCAAAGCATCAAAAGGACCTGCCGTATTTTTGCGGCGGGTCTTTTTTTGTGCAGCGGCAATTCCCCTGTACCACCTTGACGCATCGCCGCAAAACCGATATAATGACTGTGAATGCAGCGGCGTTTTTCGCCGCTTTTTACAGCAGTGAATAAAGAAGGAGCTTACGATATGAAGCTGGTATCTCTGCCCGCATCCGAAGCGCGATTCGAGCGCTTCACCGTCACCGTCAACGGTCTGCCCGCCGATGTGGCCGCCGCCCGTGTTTCTGCCATGCCCTTCAACTGCAGCTGGCCCGGTCACCAGCGCCCGCTGGACCAGACCGAGCTTTCCGGTTTTGTGCTCATCCAAAGCGATGACCCCGTGGAAATCTGCGCCGCCGTGCAGGAGAGTGTGGATGAGGTCTGCGTACGCCCGCTTTCCAGAAAGATCGCTGTGAGCGGGGAAAGCGGCACCATGCGCTTTACGCTGCCCGGCCCCGGTCAGTATGTGCTGGAGCCCAACGATCACCACGGCGCACTGCATATCTTCGTCGCGCCGGAAACAGAAGTCCCCGCACTGAAGCAGGGCGATCTGTACTACGGCGCCGGTGTGCATGATATCGGCATCGTGGAGCTGCAGGATGATCAGACTGTCGTCATCGATGCCGGTGCGGTGGTCTACGGAGGCTTTGCGGCCTACGGCAAAAAGAATATCACCATCACCGGCCACGGCATTCTGGACGGCAGCAAGGAAAAGCGTACCAGTGATACTCGCCTTGTCAATGCGCTGGGCATCTGGGAGGGCCGCGAAGAGGCCTCGCTGTTCCTGGATAACGACAAGCTGCGCGCCTACGAGGCCGAGCACAAAACCCTCAACGGCCTGATCCGCTTCAACAACTGCAAAAACTGCACCGTGGAGCACATCACCTGCCGTGATTCCTCCACCTTCGCCATCGTTCCCGCCGCCTGTGACAATGTGCTGATCGATGATGTCAAGCTGATCGGTATGTGGCGCTATAATTCCGACGGCGTGGATGTATTCAACTCCTCCAATGTGGTCATCCGCAACAGCTTCCTGCGCAATTTTGACGATTGCGTGGTCATCAAGGGAATGTGCGGCTGGGGCCATCGCTGCAACGAGAACATCCTTACCGAAAACTGCGTCATCTGGTGCGACTGGGGCCGCGGGCTGGAGATCGGCGCCGAGACCAATGCGGCAGAATACCGCAACCTCCTGTTCCGCAACTGCGATGTCATCCACGGCACATGGCTGCATCTGGATGTGCAGCACCACAACGATGCGTATATCCACGATGTGGTGTTTGACGATATCCGCTGCGAGTACACAAAGCACCAGCAGCCGCTGAAATTCCAGGATAACGATGCCCAGACCTATGAGGAGGCAAAGACGACCTTTGTGCAGCCCGGTCTGCTGGGTGCGTTCTATTTCAATGTGGGTCTGTACGGCGCGCCCCACAACGGCGAAAAGATGAGCCGCATCCGCTTTACCAATATTCAGGTGCTCAGCGACGAGGAAGTACCTATGCCCACCTGCCGTTTCACCGGCCTGAGCGAGGCCTGCCATATCGAGGATGTCGTCATCGAAAACCTGACCCGCAACGGTGTGCACCTGACCGATGCCGCCGCCGCCAATCTGGAATACAATGAATTCGTCAGCGGTGTGGAACTGAAATAAAAACCGACCGGATAAAAGAAAGACACAAAGGAGGCTCTCGCATGAAAAGTGTAAATCTCAGCCTGATCGCCGCCACCGACCGTCTGGGGCGCAGCCTTCCCCGGGCAGAGGATGCCCCCGCCCGCCGCGCCAACCGCTATGTGGGTATGTTCTATTTTGTCTGCAATGCGCAGGAGGGCACCGACGGCCCTTACGATGTGGAAAAAATCATCGCGCAGGATCCCACCGCCGCCATGGATGAAAAGCACCCCCTGTGGGGACCCATCGACGGCGCCGCCCATTTCTGGGGCGAGCCGCTGTTCGGGTACTATTTCTCCCGGGATGAATGGGTCATCCGCAAGCATATCGAGATGCTGGCCTATGCCGATATCGATTTCATCGTATTCGACACCACCAACCGGGTCATTTTCTTCGATACCGTCACCCGCATCATGCGGCTGCTGGATGAATATGTGCAGGCCGGTTACCGTGTGCCGCAGGTGGCCTTCATGACCAACACGAAATCCGGCGAGACGGTCAACGAGATCTACGAGCGCATCTATGCCGCCAATCTGTATCCCGCCACATGGTTTTGCTGGGACGGCAAGCCGCTGATCATCGGTGACTACAGTGAAAGCTGCCCCGCCGCACAGGAATTCTTCACCTTCCGCGCCAACCAGTGGCCCTTTGATGAGCAGCACCCCGGCGGCTTCCCGTGGATGGAGTTCATCCGTCCCCAGCGGGTCTACCGCCGTGAGGACGGCACCGCCGAGGTCATCAATGTCTCCGTTGCGCAGCACCCCAACTGCGCCCACAGCGACGCAGCCTTCTTTGGTGCGCGGGATGCGTGGGGCCGCAGCTGGCACGACGGTGCGCCGGATACCCGTCTCGGCGCCGTCAACTGGGGCTTCAATGTGCAGGAGCAGTGGGATTACGCCCTGAAAAAGGATCCCGAGATCGTTTTCGTCACCGGCTGGAACGAGTGGACTGCCGGCCGCTGGAGCTGGGACCGCACCCAGCCCTTCGGGTATGAGGTGACCAATGCGGAGGAGGGCATCACCGTCCGGTACGATCGCCCCAGCCGGCCGCAGATCCGCCACACCTTCTGCGACTGCGCTACCGAGGAGTACAGCCGCGATATCGAGCCAATGAAGGGCGGCTACTTCGACAATTACTACATTCAGCTCATCGATAATGTCCGCCGCTTCAAGGGCATGGATCCCGCTCCGACGGATACCGGCAGCGGCATCGAATACCCGGAGTATCCCTTCGGCGATGCCCACCGCGCCTGCCGCGGCTTCGGCAAATACATATACAAAGAGGAGAGCGGCCTGAATGAGATCCGCAGCCTGAAGGTGCGCAGTGACGGCGATCTGCTGCTGGGCAACTGGGAGCGTCAGCGGGTGAAGGATGCGCTGGTGTTCGAGGCCAGCTGTGCCGCACCCATCGTGCGCAGGGGCAACTGGATGCGCCTGTTCATCGCCGACGGCAAGCCCGGCTATCTGGGCTATCACTGGATGGTCACCGGCGGCGAGGATGCCGACGGCTTTGCCGCCCTGTGGGAGTATAAAAACGGCGCCTTTGAGCGCGTAAAGACCGTGGGTATGGAGCTGTGCGGCAATACCGTACGCTACAGCATTCCCCGCGCATTCCTCGGCCTTGCCGCCGGCGCGGTGGAGCTGCGCTTCCAGTGGGCGGACGGCATTGCCATGGACGGCACCGTGGAGGATCTCTATCTCCACGGCGACACCGCACCCTACGGCAGACTTTCCTACATTTACCGCAGCGAATGAACCGCCGCCGTGTGCGGCATTCCATCACACGGCCTTTGCGCCGCAAGAAAAAAGGAGAATCACCTTGAGCATCGTCGAAACCGTCCGTTTTGAAAAAGCCGTCCCCGTCTGGCAGGCGGGCATGGAAAAGGAAAAGAACCACAATCTGCTGTTCCGCGCCGTCATCCCCGCCCGCGAAGATGCGCTGCTGCGCATCGCCGGCCATACCCGCTTTCAGGTGCGCGTCAACGGCCGTTTTCTGGCTGCCGGTCCCGCCCGCGCCGGTCATGGCTATTACCGCGTGGATGAATATTCCCTTGCCGGTCTGCTCACCGAGCAGGACAATGTCATCACTGTGCTGATGGCCGGCTACAATGTCAACAGCTTTGCCTATCTGGATATGCCCTCCTTCCTGTGCTGCGAGGTGCTGGACGGCGAGGAGCTTCTGGCTGCCACCGGTGTGTGCGGCTTTACCGCCTCCGTCTACACCCAGCGCGTCAAAAAGGTGCAGCGCTATTCCTTCCAGCGGCCTTTTGTCGAGAGCTACCGCTTCGATGCCGCCTATGAGGATGCCGCTGTGCGTGCGGACTGGAAGGGCGAAGAAGTGAGCCTTGTGCCCACGGAGGAAAAGAATTTCATCCCCCGCCGCGTGCCTTACACCGTCTGTGAGTTTGTACCGGTGCAGGAGAGCTACGCCCGCGGCAGCATCACTCCCTGCGTGCCCGAAAAGCCCTTTGCCGACCGCTCCATCACCGAGATCTCTCCCATCCTCAAGGGCTACACGGTGGAGGAGCTGGAGGAGCAGACCATCGCGCTGGCCGAGAGCTGGCAGGCCGATCACGCCGATACCGCTGTGCTGCCCGGCGCGGATGCGGATATCCCCGCCGGCGGTTTTGCCGGCTTCCGGCTGCCCTCCAGCCTGACCGGTATGCCGGAGCTGACCGTCACCGCCGAAAGCGATACCACCCTCATCCTCACCTTTGACGAGATCCTTGTGGAGGGCAGACTGAATGCGGTGCGCAACGGCACCTCCAATGTCATCGTCTGGCATCTTGCCGGCGGCAGCACCTACCGGCTGCTCAGCTTTGAGCCGTACACCATGCAGTATCTGCAGCTGGCCGCCGTGGGCGGTGCGGTGCAGGTGCGCGGTCTTGGCCTGCGCCGGTACGATTTCCCCGCCGCACAGCTGACCAACACCCTGAAAATGCCCACCGAACGGCTGCAGGCCGTCTACGATGCTGCGGTGGAGACCTTCCGCCAGAACACGGTGGATATCTATATGGATTGCCCCAGCCGCGAACGCGCCGGCTGGCTGTGCGACAGCTTCTTCACCAGCCGTGTGGAGCATCTGCTCACCGGCCGCAGCACGGTGGAGCGCTGCTTCCTTGAAAATTTCCTGCTGCCCGAAAGCTTTGAATTCCTGCCAAAGGGCATGCTGCCCATGTGTTACCCCAGCGACCACAACGACCGCACCTATATCCCCAACTGGGCCATGTGGTTCGTGCTGGAGCTGGAGGAATACCTGCAGCGCAGCGGCGACCGCGCTCTGGTGGATGCCGCCCGCACCCGCGTTTACGAGCTGCTGGATTTCTTCAAAAAGTATGAAAACGCCGACGGCCTGCTGGAAAAGCTGGACAGCTGGGTATTCCTCGAGTGGAGCCGCTCCAACGAGCTGGTGCAGGATATCAGCTTCCCCTCCAATATGCTGTACGCCCGCACGCTGGAGGCTGTGGCCGCGCTGTACGGTGATGATGCGCTGCGCACCAAAGCGAAGGCACTGAAAGAGACCATCCGCAGCCGCTGCTTCCTCGGCGATTTCTTCTGCGACAACGCTGTGTACGATGAGGACGGCGTGGCACGCCTTTCCGGCGAGGCCACCGAAAGCTGCCAGTACTATGCCTTCTTCACCGGCGTTGCCACCCCCGCCGCCTATCCGCTGCTGTGGAAGCGTCTGGTGGAGGATTTCGGCCCGCAGCGCCGCAAAACCGGCGCATACCCTCACATCGCCTTTGCAAACGCCTTCATCGGCAACTATCTGCGGCTGGAGCTGCTGTACCGCGCCGGTCTGACCGACGAGGTGCTGGAGAACATTGACGGTTACTTCCACTACATGGCCGAGCGCACCGGCACCCTGTGGGAGAATGTGGATGTCTCTGCCAGCTGCAACCACGGCTTCGCCAGCCATGTGCTGTGCTGGCTGCACGGCATCTACGGCAAAAAGGAGGGGTAAGCCATGCGCTCCGCCCCGGAGGAACTGAAAAAGCTGGCTGCCGCGCTGGAGGCGCTTGCCCGCGCCGCCGGCG
Organism: Oscillospiraceae bacterium; assembly: GCA_017472965.1. Classification (GTDB taxonomy): domain Bacteria; phylum Bacillota; class Clostridia; order Oscillospirales; family Ruminococcaceae; genus UBA1762. The sequence continues at coordinate 16,284 of JAFUNR010000031.1, forward strand.
ATGCCCTGCCCAAAGATCCGCCCGCCATGGCGGTGGATGATAAGGCGGGCAAGGCCAATTTCGTCACCGAATATGACCGCAGGACTCAGGAATATCTGGAAAAGGAGTGCCGCGCACTGGTGCCGGATGCCTTCTTTGTGGGCGAGGAAAGCTACGAGACCGGCAGCGAGCTGCCGCCGGTCTCCGCACTGGCCAAAAGCTTTGTCATCGATCCCATCGACGGTACCACCAATTTCATCCGCGGCCAGCGTCACAGCGCCGTATCCATCGGCTATCTGGAGGACGGCGAGCCTGTGATCGGCATCGTGTACGATCCGTGGCAGAACGAGTGCTTTGCCGCCGTCCGGGGGCAGGGTGCGCGGCTCAACGGGCAGCCCATCCGTGTTTCAGCGGGCACGCCGGCAGCTTCGGCGCTGATTTTGTTCGGCACCTCGCCCTACTATGCCGATCTGCGCCGGCAGTCGCTGGTCGTGCTGGATCGCCTGCTGCCGGAAATCGCCGATTTCCGCCGCGCCGGCAGCGCCGCGCTGGATTTCGCCTATGTGGCGGCGGGCCGCGCCGACGGCTTTCTGGAGCTGCGGCTCTCCCCGTGGGATTACGCTGCGGGCAGTCTGCTCATCACCGAGGCCGGCGGCAGCATCACCGGCACGGACGGCAGACCTCTGCGCTTTGATGCTCCCGGCGGCGTACTCGCCGCCGCGGATGATGCCATCCGCGGCATCCTGTGGAAAGCGCTGTACCCGGAAAATTAACACAAAGGGCGTGTTGCAAAATGAAAATTTTACAACACGCCACACGCGAAATTTCATTTCGCGTGTAAATTCCGCAGGAATTTGCTGCAACATTTGATGATTTTGGCTCTGTAAGAGCCAAAATGGCGGCCACGCCTGGGCCGCC
>JAFUNR010000032.1 GCA_017472965.1 Oscillospiraceae bacterium
CCACCATCAAGAATGCGGACGAGATCGCCGTCATCGCCGAGGGCGCCGTGCTGGAGCAGGGCACCCACGACCAGCTGCTGGAAAAGGAAAACGGCTTGTACCGCAGCCTGTACAGCCTGCAGTTCCGCGACAATGAATGGCAGCGCTTTTTGACCGAGGGCTGATCGTTTTCTCTTTCCGGAAAAGAATATGCAATAGAAGTCTGCTGCGTACGGCGGCAGACTTCTTCTTTGAATACAGAAGAAATGTGTTTTGTGTTGACATGAAAAAAAGCCCGCGTTATACTGAACGCAGGAAGTCCTGAAACAGAATCTAAAGAAGGAGGCTGGAAAAAATGAAGGTCGTGATCGTCGGAGGTGTGGCGGGCGGTGCCACCGCGGCGGCGAGGATACGCCGTCTGGATGAAGCTGCACAGATCGTGGTATTCGAGCGAAGCGGTTTTGTTTCCTATGCCAACTGCGGCCTGCCGTATTATATCGGCGGTGTGATCGAGGATGAGGAGGAGCTTACCCTGCAGTCACCGCAGAGCTTTCATAAGCGCTTTCGGGTGGATGTGCGGGTGCGGCACGAGGTCACTGCTATCCACACGCACAGCAAAACAGTCACCGTCAGAAATCTGGAAACCGGGGAGGAATTCGCGGAAAGCTATGATAAGCTGCTGCTTGCTCCCGGCGCAAAGCCGGTGAAGCCGCCGCTGCCGGGCATAGATGGCGAACGGATCTTCACGCTGCGCACAGTGGAGGATACGCTGCGCATCCATGCGCATATCCGGCGGGAAAAACCGGCCTCGGCTGTGCTGGTGGGAGGCGGCTTCATTGGTGTGGAGCTTGCCGAAAACCTGCGTGCGCTGGGTATGGAAGTCACCATTGTGGAGGCGGGGCGGCAACTGCTGGGCATTTTTGATGCAGATATGGCAGCACTTCTTCATGCTGAACTGCGCCGCAGCGGGATCCGCCTTGTGCTGCAGAGTGCCGTGGAAAGCTTTGCACCGCAGGGGGGCGGTGTTGCCGTGCAGCTGAAGGGCGGCGGCACGCTACAGGCGGATATGGCAGTGCTGGCCATTGGTGTCGCACCGGATACCGCTTTGGCAAAGGATGCCGGTCTTGCGCTGGGGCTGCGGGGCAGCATTCTGGTGAATGACCGGATGCAGACCTCCCAGTCCGATATCTATGCGGTGGGCGATGCCGTACAGGTGAAGCATTTTGTCACCGGCGAGGATACCCTGATCCCGCTGGCAGGCCCGGCCAACAAACAGGGGCGCATCGCAGCGGATAATATCTGCGGAACGGAAAGCCGTTATGGCGGCACACAGGGCAGCTCGGTGCTCAAGGTGTGCGCCCTCACTGCAGCGGCCACCGGCATCAACGAAGCCGCGGCTGCCAAAGCCGGCATCGCGGCAGATAAAGTGATCCTTTCTCCCATGAGCCATGCGGGGTATTACCCCGGAGCCCGTGTCATGACAATGAAGGTGATCTTTGAAAAAGAAACCTTCCGTCTGCTGGGCGCACAGATCATCGGCTATGACGGTGTGGACAAGCGCATTGACGTGCTGGCCACCGCCATTCGCGCCGGTATGAAAGCCACGGAGCTTAAAGAGCTGGAGCTTGCCTATGCGCCGCCCTATTCCTCTGCAAAGGATCCGGTGAATATGGCCGGCTTCCTGATCGATAACATCAAAAACGGTGTGCTGAAGCAGTGGTTCTGGCAGGAGGCCGATGCTCTGCCGCGGGATGGCAGCGTCACTCTGCTGGATACACGCACACCGGCGGAATATGCCCGCGGCCACATTGAGGGCTTTGTGAATATTCCGGTGGATGAGCTGCGGGAGCATCTGGGGGAGCTTGCGCCGGGTAAACCGGTATATGTCATCTGCCAGAGCGGTCTGCGCAGCTACATTGCCAGCCGCATTCTGGCGGGCAGCGGGTTTGATGCATACAATTTTGCGGGCGGCTTCCGTTTTTACGATGCCGTCATGCAGGAGCGCCGCCTTGCCGAGCGCAGCACTCCCTGCGGAATGGATGAATAAAGGAGAAAGGAGCTGCTGCAATTTTGCAGCAACTCCTTTTCGGTGCACACTCCGGAAGAAAAGCCGCCTGTGCTTGCAGGCACAGGCGGCGGTACTTTCCGGCTGTTTATTTCATGCCGAACAGCTCTTTTTTCAGATCCAGATAGTACAGATAGGTCTCCTCGGCCACATCCGGCGGGCAGCGGTGATCGCAGAAGGGGATATAGCCGCCTTTTTCCACATAAGGGATCAGGGATTCCAGATAGGCCTTGGTCTCCTCCTTGCCGGCGATCAGCTTCATCTTGTTCACGCCGCCCATGATACGCAGCTGACCCTCGTATTTATCCAGCAGCTCGCCGGGATGGGCGCAGCCGTTGACCTCAAACGGGAACAGGCAGTTGATGCCGCCCTCCAGCAGATAGGGCAGGATGGGGCGTACATCGCCGTCGCAGTCGGTGTACCACAGATCGATGCCGGCTGCGGCCAGCTTTTTATGGATGCGCTTGTAGCGGGGCATGACCACATCGCGGAAGAAGCCAAGGCTCACCAGCGGGCCGTTGTTGCAGCAGATATCCTCCCAGCCGGAGGCGAAATCAAAGTGGAAATGAGGCAGCAGCTGATCCAGTGCGTGCTCCACCAGCTGGCAGCAGGTCTCCACCATGTCCTCCACCATTTCGGGGTAATCGGCGCAGGCGTAGGCAAGGCCCTCCACCGTCAGCATATCACGGATCTTGCCGATCATCGAGCCGCACCACACACCCAGCGGATAATCGCGGTCGTCGGGGTGCTGCTTTTTCAGCGCTTCGATGTCAATGATGCGGGCGGGATCGTCGATGCGGAAGCGCTCGCGCTTGACCTTTTCCCAATCCTCGGGCGTTACCACGGAGGACTGCATATAGTGGGGGATGGAGGAGTGATCCTTGGCGGCCTCGGCCAGCAGGCCGTCGGCGTTCTGCATGATGTAGCTGTTCTCCCGCTCTTCGATGATCTTCTCCTCAAAGGCAGGGCTCATCCACACATTGCCGCCGATGGTGGCAAGCGTATCAAAGCTGAAAAAGCGGTTGGCCTCGCCCTCGTTGGTAATGCCGTTTTCGCGGAACATCGGCCAAACCTTGTAGTTCTCGGCCCAGTAGCCGAACTCCATATTGAAGCAGCGGTCCACCGGCTGATAGTGCATCTGGCGGTTGAAGCGCTCCCGGTCGGTCATGGTGCCTTCCCATTTTTCGCGCATGATCTCGATCATGATGTTTTCTCCTTTTTGGCAATAATCTTGCTCCCATTATATCCCGCACAGATCGCTGCCGCAAGGGGATTACTTGTTTAAAAATAGCATAATCTTGCTTTTTTGCGCGGGGTGCGGTAGAATGAGAGCGATGAAAAAACGATCCCGAAGATGTGCTGAAAGAAAAAGGGAGCAAAAGAAAAAGAGGAGCGGATGATGGAAAATATCATAGATTCCACCCAGAACCAGTGGGCGGAAAATACGGCTGTTCCGCTGTGTTATCTGTCGGGCGGCGTGTGGAAACGGGATGCAGATTATTCACTGAAGCGCCGCAACAGCGATATGTATCTGTTGCTGTATACGCTGGGCGGCGAGGGCTGGCTTGCGTATGAAGGACAGGAATACACGCTTATACCGGGCACGGTATTTCTCATCGATTGCCGACGGGAGCAAAGTTACCGCACGGTGGGGACGGTGTGGGAATTTGCCTATATCCATTTTGCCGCTCCGGAGATGCGCGCATATGTGGATGGATTGTATCAGCGCCACGGTGCGGTATTTCATATGACGGACGGCGCCGCTCTGGAAAGCCGGATGCGTTCGGTGATCGAATTATTCCGCAGCTACAACGCCTCGGCTGCCCATCTGGCCTTTGGACAGCTGGCCGCCTTGCTGGGGATGCTTTACGCCGCAGCGGAAAAGAAAAACGGAGCGCGTCCGGGCGAGCTGACCTCCGCTGTGCTGGCCGTTCTGGAAGAACACTATGCGGAAAAGCTGACGCTGGAAGAGATCGCCCGTCGGACAAAATACAGCAAATACTATCTTGCTCACCGTTTCAAAGAGGAGATGGGCCTGCCGCTGTACGAATATCTGACATTGCTGCGCGTTGCCAAAAGTAAGCTGCTTTTGCAGACCACCGATTTATCCGTGACGGAGATCGCAGCCAGAACCGGCTTTGCCGGTACCAGCCTGTTTATTCGCACCTTTGCGGCATATGAATCCATGACCCCGCTGCAGTACCGCAAGCAGTATCTGTAAGCGGAATTTACGGCGCCGGCTTGCAGTGGATCGATTTCGGCGCGAATGGCTTTCTGTGTGGTTTTCATTTGTATTTCCTCCATTTTATGGTTGATATTTCTTGCTGAATCGGGTAAAATGGAAGTGGGTAAAGGGGGCGGGCCTCGCGCCACTTCCGTTTTGCCCTAGGTTTCTCGGACTTGCTAGGTGGGGGAACCTATTTTTTTATGTGTGATCAGCTATGAATGATAAGAAAAAAGCACACCGCGCCGGAGAATGGACTATTCCCCAAAAAACAGACAGTGAAATAAAACACCTCCTGATGTAGAATAGAAAGTACATCAGGAGGTGTTTTCGTATGGCAAGACAATACACAAAAGTAGAAGAATTAAGTGAAGCGGTGTTTGCGAGAAAAGCA
>JAFUNR010000033.1 GCA_017472965.1 Oscillospiraceae bacterium
GCGATGCCCCCCTTGCCACCGCTGCGGATGCCCCCGTCACTCTGCCGCCCCACAGCCTTGTGCGCATCTGTCTGCAGCGCACCGGGGAATGAGAAAACGATTTTCCGTACCGTATGATGAAAACGGCGTGTTGCACAATGAAATTAATACAACACGCCACTCGAGAAATTTCATTTCGCGTGTAAATACCGCAGGACTTTGCTGCAATATTTGATGGTTTTGGCTCTTATAGAGCCAAAATGGCGGCCCTATATGGGCCGCCAAATCAAATTTGACGGAGTTGTTGCAATTTTGCAACAACTCCTTTTTCACAGAAAAAACACAGTGCTCACATATTTGCTTCAAGAAAAAATCCGATAATCTGGATGAAACCGGAAAAGGAGCGTGTCGGAATGAAAAAGGACCTGTGGAAAAAAAGCCTTGCGCTGCTGTTGGCGGCGTGCGTGTGCGGGGCGGCGCTGGCCGGCTGTGCTGCCGAAGGGCCCGGCGGGACGCAGCCCCCGGCGGCAGAAGGTACAGCCGCCTCCGGCAGCGAGGCATATGCGGATGCGGTGACCGTCAGCCTTTCGGATGAGGACATCACCGTGGACGGCGAGCCTGCGGAGAGCGAACCCGCTGCCGTTTTCCTAAGCAGGGATATCATCTATTACGAGGACCGGGATACCTATGAAAGCGGCAATGCCTACGGCGAAGGCGAAGCGTGGGAGCGCCACACCGCCGCTGAGGCCGCCTCCCATACAGTGGTCAATATCACAGCCCCCGGTACCTATCGTATCAGCGGAAAGCTGAGCGCCGGTCAGCTGCGGGTGGATCTGGGCGAGGAAGCCTTCACCGATCCCTCCGCTGTGGTCACATTGGTGCTGGACGGCGCGGATATCACCTGCACTGTGGCCCCCGCCATCCTCTTTTTGAATGTGTACGAATGCGATAACGCATGGAGCGTCGAATCCGCCCGAAGCACGGTGGATACCTCCGCTGCGGGCGCGAACCTGATCCTTGCCGGGGGCAGCACCAATGTGATCAGCGGCTCCCATGTGGCCCGCATCTACAAGGATTCCGGCGAGGAGAAAAAGCTGTGGAAGCAGGACGGTGCCATTTATTCCTATATGTCCATGAATGTGGATGGCGGCGGCACGCTGGAGCTTTTTGCCGATAACGAGGGTCTGGATACCGAGCTGCACCTGACGGTCAACGGCGGCGATCTGAATATCCGCTCCGACAATGACGGCATCAACACCAACGAGGACGGTGTCTCCGTCACCACCATCAACGGTGGTGCGGTGCATATCATCGCCGGCCTTGGCGCAGAGGGCGACGGTATCGATTCCAACGGCTGGCTGGTGATCAATGGCGGCACGGTGGTGGCCAGCGCCAATCCCGCCGCCGATGCCGGTCTGGACAGCGACATGGGCAGCTATGTCAATGGCGGCACCGTGGTGGCATTGGACTCCGCTATGGACTGGGCCGAAAGCGACTCTGCGCAGGTGACCATGAACCTGCAGTTTGCCGGATACAAGGATTCCGGCGATGCCATCGTTGTCACCAGGGAGGGTGCGGTGGTCTTTGCCTACGATCCTTCCGCCGATGAGGTACTGGGCGAAAACACCCGCCGCTATATGGGCGCGATCGTGTCCGATCCCGGCTTTGCCGTGGGGGATGCGTATCAGGTGTTCATCGGCGGCGAAGTCACCGGCAGCGAGACCGGCGGCATCTACGATCCCGTCTCCGTCACCGATCACACCGGCGGCGTTCTGCAGTGCTACACCGGCACCGATGTGATGCTGCGCCCCGGCACGGGCGGCTTCGGCGGCCAGCGCCCCGGGGGCGAATGGCAGGAGGGTGAACCGCCGGAGGGCTTTGATCCGGAGAATATGCCCGAAAGACCCGCGGGTGAGTTTCCGGAGAACTTTGACCCCGAAAACGCCCCGCAGGGCGGCTTCGGCGGCAAGGATGGCTTCGGTATGGGAGGTCAGCGCCCCGGCAGTGAACCGCCGGAGGGCTTTGATCCGGAGAATATGCCCGAAAGACCTGCGGGTGAGTTTCCGGAGAACTTTGACCCCGAAAACGTCCCCGCTGTGCCGGAGGGTGGCTTTGGCGGTATGACGGGCGAAGACGGCGATGTGCAGACCGTATTCTATATGCAGGATAAGGTCAACGCCTTCTCCGGCCTGAGCAACGCGGCGTGATCCCGCAATAAGGAAACGGAACAACACAAAAACGGAGCTGCCGCGGCAGCTCCGTTTTACTTTTGGTATAGAGGATGTTTTGAGAAAGAAAAACCGGCCCGAATGGATAAATAAGCCGCGCTGCGCCTCATTCCTCCTCGGCCTGCAGCGCCAGCTGCGCGGCCAGCGCGGTGTATTCGCCCAGCGGCAGCTCCTGCACGCCCGCCACACGGATGCGGCAGCGGTTGACCGGCACCAGCACTTTGCGTGCCTCGCTTTCCGATACCGCCAGCGCCATGGCGGGGGTGATCTCGCCCAGCAGTGAATTGGCGGCCACGATGCCCATCGGGCCCATGATCACATCCGCACGCCGTGCGCCTACCACCACCGGATTTTCGCCGGTGGCGCCCTCATCCGCGCCCGCCTTCAGCATGGCGGCGGTGGCAGCGCTGTTGGTGCCCACGGCGGTGATGCGTCCCGTAAAGCCGCGGCGGCGCAGCTCCTCCACCAGCGCTTTGCCGATGCGGCCGCCCTGTCCGTCAATAACCAGAATTTTCATCTGTTGTCCAGCCTTTCTGCGCGGGGGCTCAGCCGTCGGCCCTGCCGATGTTGGAGCGGTGCAGCTTTGCATGGACCGCCAGCGCCATATCGAACAGCTTGCTGTACAGCTTGTTGTACAGCACGTTGAATTCGCCCGCGGTGGTGACGATCTCGCCCTTGAAGCTCTGCTTGAAGCCCAGCACGCCGTACAGTGCGGGGCTGTCCTCCGGCCGGATGGCCACGCCCTGCATATCGTAGATGCTGCAGCCGGTCTCCAGCGCCCAGTTCATCAGCGTCCACTGCAGCAGATAGGTGGGGCGCAGCTCCCGGTGATGATCGGCACTGCAGCCGTATACATGGGCGCACTTGCCGCCGTAGCTCACCGCCAGACCGCCGCACAGGGGGATGCCGTCCTCCGTGTAGCACATATACAGACGGGCATCATCGGGGAATGCCCGCAGGAATTTTTCCAGATACGCCTTGGGGCGCACGGTAAAGCCCTGCCGTTCGCCGGTCTCGCCGTAGATGGCGTAAAAATCGTCCAGACCCTCCAGACCCATATTTTTGCACACCACGCCGTGCTTGCCGGGATGGCGCATCTTGTTGCGGGTGTTGGAGGAGAAGCCCGCCAGCAGCTGGGCTTCTGTCATACCGCCGATGTAGGGCAGCATGTAGTTGTAGCGGGGCTGGATGGTGGCCTTGAAGCCGGCGTCGGGCTCAAAGCTGCAGCCCGCCGCCACCCATGCATCGATGGTCTCCTGTTCGCTTTCCAGAATGTAGGGGTCCATCTTCAGCACATAGGCGCGGTGCTTTTTCGCCACAGCCTTTGCGCCGGCCAGCAGCGCTTTCAGTGTTTCGGCATCGTTGTAATCGCACACCGGGCCGCGGGGAGCGTACATCATGGCCATCGGCCCGATGGGGCGGATCAGGATGCTCATGCCCGCGTAAATGGCGCCGGTCTCATCCCGCAGCGCGATGATCTCGTGCTTCCACTCGGTCTTGACCTTGGCCCATGCGGGGCTCTGCATAAAGCAGCCGTGCTCGTGGCTGCGCACAAAGGTGTCGAATTCGCCGTACTGCTCCGGCTTCAGGATCTCAGCTGTCATTTTTATCATCCTTTTCAGGGCGCTTACGCGCGTTATTTATATATACACTGACAGTATACCACATCTGCGCACCACATTCCAGCCTAAAATTGACATTGCGTTCAAGTGTGTAATCCTGCATCTTTGTGCGCCAAACGATTGCATTTATCCCCTTTATCTGGTAAAATATACAGATAAAGAAAGCTGCCTTTGTGCGAAGAGGGACATCCCTGCATACACAAAGGCGGGAAGGTTTCATTGCAGAGCGCAAAAAAAGACGGCGGCTGCCGTCTTTTTGTAAAAATCAATCCTCCATCCTGCGGATGCGCTCCTCGCTGGCGCGCACAAGATTGGCAAGAGAGGTGGCATACAGCGGGTAATCCTTTGCCAGCTTTTCGCCGGTCATGGAAAGCTGCTCCAGCTCCCGCAGGGTGTAGCCGCCAAGCTTTTCCTTGGTGAGCAGCTGCTCCACGCGGGTCTCGGCCACCTGCATGGCGGCGTTGGTGTAACCGCGGTAGCTCAGCTTATCCACAGTGAAAGTATTGTCGCTGTTTTTGGGATACGCGCCGTACAGCAGGCGGTACATCTTGTACACCGCCAGCATCAGATAGGCCGAGATCTCGCCCACAAGCCCCTTGTCCGGACAGGCGTTCAGCTTGTCGAACAGGATGTTCATGGAGTTGAACAGCAGCTTTTTATTCAGGGTGGGCAGCACGCTGCCGCGAAAATGGCCGTCGCGGCCGCTCTCCGGCTCGGGAAGCTCCTCCACCGTCAGGGTGACACCGGCGCGGTCGGGACTGCGGCCCAGCAGATAATCACAGGAGACCTGATAATAATCTGCCACGCGCACCACGAAATCCAGACCGCACTCGCGGATGCCCTTTTCATAATGGGAGAGCAGTGCCTGTGAAACGCCCAGATCCTGGGCGGCCTTTTTCTGGGTGATGCCTCTTTCCTTACGCAGCAGAGTGATGATCCGGTTAAAATCCTGAGACACGATGTCAGCTCCTTGTGTAAACGATTGGTTTAATACGTATTGTAAATTATAACCGACAGACCCCGACATTGTAAAGAAGTAATTTACCCAAATCTCGACAATTTTTTTGGACGATATGGAAAACGCCCGCGCAGCGCGGACAGCTTTTTAAAGAAAGGAACCGCCGAATATGAAAAATTACCGTCTTTCCGTCTTTCGCCACGGCCTGACCCGCGCCAATCTGGAGGGGTATTATGCCGGCGCAGGCACCGACTGGCCGCTGTGTGAGGAGGGCATCGAAATGCTGAAGGATCTGCGGGAGGAATACCGTTACCCCGCGGTGGAAGCCGTGTTTACCAGCCCGCTGGTGCGCTGCACCCAGACCGCAGAGATCCTTTTCCCCGGGGTAAAACAGTATGTCATTCAGGATCTGCGCGAGATCCACTTTGGCGAGTTTGAGGGCAAAAAGGCGGAGGAGCTGATCCATACCGCCGCCTACCGCCGCTGGGTGGATCCCAAAAACGGCTATACCCCCGAGGGCGGCGAGAACGGCACTGTGTTTGCCGCCCGTACCCGGGATGTGATGATGAAGATGTTTGAGTTCATGATCAAAGCCGGCATCCACGATGCCGCCTGCATCACCCACGGCGGTGTGGCCATGAGCATGCTGGCGCAGCGCGCTTTGCCCGAGCGTCCCGCCGAGATGTGGGCCTGCGACCCCGGCTGCGGGTATCTGGTACAGTGCGATCAGGCCATGTGGATGCGCGACGGTCTGGTGGAGGCACAGTGTATCGTGCCCCACGGCTATCAGGAGGAAGAGGAGAGCGCCGGCTATGTCATTCTGGAGAATGCCGACGATTTTGAGGATGCGGACACCGGTGCCGAATAAAAGGAGAAGCCTATGGAATTTCTGTATTTTCTGGAAGGTCTGCGCACGCCGGCAGGGGATGCCTTTTTCTCTCTGATCACCCATCTGGGCGAGGAGACGGTCTTTATTCTGGCCGGTCTGGTGGTGTTCTGGTGTATCGATAAGCTGCAGGGCTATTACCTGCTGTGCGTGGGGCTTGCCGGTACCTCGCTCAACCAGCTGCTCAAGCTGGTGTTCCGGGTGCCGCGCCCGTGGGTGAAGGATCCCGCTTTCTCCATTGTGGAAAGCGCCCGGGCCGAGGCCACCGGCTATTCCTTCCCCAGCGGCCATACCCAGTCCTCTGTGGGCATCTTTGCGGGTCTTGCCCGCTGGAACAAAAACCGTGTGCTGCGCGGGGTGTGCGCGGCACTGTGCGTGCTGGTGCCGCTTTCCCGGATGTATCTGGGGGTGCACTCCCTTGCGGATGTGAGCGTTTCGGTGCTGCTGGCGCTGCTGTTTGTGTTTGCGATGTACCCGGCGGTCGCCCGGGCTGCCAAAAGCCCCCGCGGTATGCGCATTCTGCTGGCGGTGATCACGGCGGGTACCGCCGCGGCGCTGGCTTTTGTCAGTTTGTATGCTTTCCCTGCCGATGTGGATGCGGATAACCTTGCCCACGGCATCGAGAGCCTGTGGAAGATGATGGGCTGTACCGCCGGTCTGTGGCTGGCCTTTGAGCTGGATACCCGCGTTATCCGTTTTGATACCAGAGCGGTGTGGTGGGCGCAGCTGCTCAAGCTGGCGCTGGGCGCGGCGATCCTGCTGGGCATCAAATCCGGACTGAAGCCGGCGATCAATGCGCTGTGCGGCGGTATGGCCTTTGCCGATGGCGTGCGGTATTTTCTGATCGTGGTATTTGCCGGCTGCATCTGGCCGCTGACCTTTCAGTGGTTTGCCGGACTGGGCGGCGGGAAAAAGTCCTCTGCGGCTGAAAAGGAGTAAAATGAAGATCACATTCAAGCACCGCGGCGAAGTGCTGGACGAAAGCCTTTCTCTGCGGTTCATGCTGCCGGTGATTGCCGAAAACGTCTTTACCATCGGCATCGGTCTGGTGTTTTCCCGCCTGATCAGCACCATCAGCGGCACGGCGCTGGCTGCCATCGGTCTGGCGAACAATGCCATGGCGGTGATGTACGCGCTGTTTTCCATGGTGATCACTGGTACGGCGGTGCTGGTGGCACGCCATATCGGCGCGGGCGACGGCCTGCAGGCTGCCGGGACCATCGAGCAGTCGGTGCTGCTGACACTGGTGACCACGGCGGTGGCCAGTGCCGTATGCATCGTCAGCGCCTCCGGCCTGATGCAGCTGCTGATGCCGGCGGCGGATGAAGCGATGCGGGGCGAGGCGGTGCGCTATTTCCGCGTGCTGATGCTCAGCTTTCCTTTTTATGTGCTGCACAGCGTGCTGAGCGGCGTGTGCCGCTCCATGGGCGACAGCCGTACCGCGCTGCTGGCAGCCGTGGCGATGAATCTGGTACAGATCGGCACGGCGTGGCTGTTCATCCGCGGCTTCCGGTGGGAGGCCGTCGGTGCAGGCCTGGCATATGTGGTGTGCCGCATTGCCGGCGCGGGCTTTCTGTTTGCTGCACTGGTGCGCGATCACCGCTTTTTTGCCATCCGTGTCAGAAATATCCTCCGTCCGCAGGCGGCCGTCTGCGGGCGCATCCTGCGGCTGGGCATTCCCTGCGGCATCGAAAGCATCTTTATGCAGATGGGCTACACGCTGGCCAACACCATGGCGCTGGCGCTGGGCACCTTCCACGGCAATGTGTTTCAGGTGCTGACCACACTGGGCACCTTTGCCACCATTCCGCAGACCATCTGCTCCAATATCGCGCTTTCTGCGGTGGGACACCTGCTGGGCGCGGGGAAGTACACGGATGTGCGAAAGGCCGGCGGCGGCATCTGGTGGGGCGGTATTCTCTCCCAGACCGCACTCAGCGTGCTGGTGGTGCTGCTGGCGGCGCCGATGGCGGCCATCTACTCCGCCGACGCGGCGGTGGTGGAGCACAGCGCCGCCATCATGTGGGTGCTGGTGTTTGTCAATGTGGCGGGTATCTCCATCAATGCCATCGATCCGCAGCTGCGTGCCGGCGGCGATGTGCGCTATGTCATGTTTGTCACGCTCAGTGCCGTGTGGCTGGTGCGCCTGCCGCTGAGCTGGCTGTTCAGCTTTTACTGGGATATGGGCGTGCTGGGCATCTTTCTGGCAAACGGCGTCAGCCTGTGGCTGCGCGCTGCGCTGGGCCTTGCCCGCTGGTTCGGCAAAAAGTGGATGTATAAAAAGGTGTAAACAGGCTGCCGGCGGCGCTGCAGGGAATGCAGCACCGCCGGCGGCTTTTTTCTTTTGGCACGGCATATATGGCGGCACAGAAAAAAGGACTTCGCCCCGATTAAAAAACAGGTGCCGGGCGTTGACTTGTGTTTTGCACTGCGTTAAAATAAAGATGTATACCCATGCGGCGGGAGAACCCCCGCATGATGAAAACCAACGGCTGGCAGCGCCCGCACAAGAAAGGAAGCAGCATGAAAGTCGTACTGAAACATCTGACAAAAAAATTCCCCAACCGCAATAAAAAGGCCGGCGGTGATGTGATCGCGGTGAACGATTTCGATTTCGAGATTCCCGACGGCAAGCTCATCGGCCTGCTGGGGCCCTCCGGCTGCGGCAAGAGCACCACGCTCAACCTGCTGTGCGGCCTGCTCAAGCCCACCGATGGCCAGATCTTTTTCGGCGAGGATGATGTCACCGATCTGCCCGCCGAAAACCGCGGCGTGGGTCTGGTTTTCCAGAACTACGCACTGTATCCCCATCTGACCGTGCGTCAGAACATCATCTTTCCGCTGCAGAACCTGCGCGGCAAGGATAAGCTGAGCCGCGAGGAGATGGATGCCCGCGCGCTGGAGGCGGCAAAGCTGGTGCAGATCGATATGCTGATGGACCGCAAGCCCAGCGAGCTTTCCGGCGGTCAGCAGCAGCGAGTGGCCATTGCCCGCGCACTGGTCAAAATGCCCCGTCTGCTGCTGCTGGACGAGCCGCTCTCCAATCTGGATGCCCGTCTGCGCCTGCAGACCCGCGAGGAACTCAAGCGCATCCAGAATGAAACCAGGATCACCACCGTGTTCGTCACCCATGATCAGGAGGAGGCCATGAGCATCTCCGATATGATCGTGGTGATGAAGGACGGCGACCTGCAGCAGATCGGCCGTCCGCAGCAGGTGTACGAGGATCCCGTCAACCTCTTCGTGGCCAAATTTCTGGGCACCCCGCCCATTAATGTGTTCGCGGGCGAGGTTCGCGGCGGCGGTGTTTATATCGGCGGCGAGTGCGTGCTGGGCGCTGCCGGCGTCCCCGACGGACCCGTCACCGTCACCGTGCGCCCCGAGGGCTTTGTGCTGAAGGACGGCGGCCCCTTTGGCTGCGGGCTGAAGAATGTGGAGGTCATGGGCCGCGATATCACGGTGGTGTGTACCAATCCCTGCTGTGAGGCCCCCGCCGTGCGCGCCATCATCAGCGCCGAAAACATCGCCCAGATCACCGGTACGCAGGTGCGCTTCGCGCTCAAGCCCGCCAAGGTCTACTTGTTTGATGCCGCCACGCAGGCACGCATCCGCTGTGAGCTGACGGAGTAAAGGGGATGCCGCAATGGAAAAAAACAATCTCAAGGGCTGGCTGTACCTGATACCGGCCGTGCTGTTTCTGGGCGTGTTCATGGTGTACCCGCTCATCGATGTGTTCATCTATTCCTTTGAGGAGGGCTACAACTCCGCCTCCCAGACCTATTTCGGGGTGGGCATGTACAACTATGAGTATGTGCTGCACGACCCGTATTTTCTGCAGGCGGTGAAGAACACCTTCATTCTGGTCATCATCACCGTGCCGCTTTCCACGGGGCTGGCGCTGCTCATCTCGGTGGGGCTCAGCTCCATTCAGAAGCTGCGCAACCTGTTCCAGACCGTCTACTTCCTGCCCTATGTCACCAATACGCTGGCGGTGGGTCTGGTCTTTATGATCCTGTTTGAAAAAACGCCGTACACCGAGGGTCTGGTCAATCTGATCATCAACTGGTTCGGCGGGGAATCGGTGGATTTCATCACCGGCCCCTATTGGGCAAAGATGTTCGTGCTGTGCTTTTACACCGTATGGGTGGTGCTGCCCTTCAAGATCCTGATCCTGACCAGTGCGCTGGCATCCGTCAAGCAGGAGCTTTATAACGCCGCCCGGGTGGACGGCACCCCCAAATGGCGCATCTTCTGGCGCATCACCATGCCCATGATCTCGCCCACCGTGTTCTATCTGGTCATCACCGGCTTCATCGGCGCCTTCAAGGCCTACAGCGATGCCGTGGCGCTTTTCGGCACCGACCTGAACGCCGCCGAGATGAATACCATCGTGGGCTATGTGTATGATATGCTGTACGGCACCGGCGGCGGGTATCCGTCCTTTGCGTCGGCGGCGGCCATCATCCTGTTTGCCATCGTGCTGACAATCACCTGCATCAACCTGCTGATCAGCAAAAAGCACGTCCACTATTAAGGCGGGAGGAGGCGGAAATTATGGCAGAGAAAAATGAATACAGCCGGCTGGAAAAGGCCGCCCGCACCCGTCAGAGCGTGCAGAACGCCGTGGTGTATACCCTGCTGGGCTTCTGGGCGGTGATGGTGCTGTTCCCGTTTTACTGGATGGTGCTCACCTCGCTCAAAAGCTACAGCGCCTACAACGCCGAGTACATACCGAAGCTGTTCACCCTGAACCCCACGCTGGAAAACTACGCCAACGCCTTCACCGCGGTGCCGCTGGCGGATTATTTCCTCAATACGCTGATCTTCACCGTGATCACCACCGCTGTCATGCTGGCGGTGACGGTGCTGGCCGCCTTTGCCTTTGCGCGGCTGGATTTCAAGGGCAAGGATCTGGTGTTCACCCTGTTCCTTGCGCTGATGATGATCCCCAATGAGCTGGTGGTCATCACCAATTTCGTCACCATCACCGAGCTGGATCTGCGCAATACCTTTTCGGGACTGATCCTGCCGTCGGTCACCTCGGTGTTTTACATCTACCTGCTCAAGGAAAACTTCGCGCAGGTGCCGGACGAGCTTTACTACGCCGCCAAGGTGGACGGTACCAGCGACTGGCGTTATCTGATGCGGGTGATGGTGCCCATCTGCAAGCCCACACTGGTCACCATTGCCATCCTCAAGGTCATCGAGTGCTGGAACTCCTATGTCTGGCCCCGTCTGATCACGGATGACGAGGCATATTTCCTTGTTTCCAACGGCATCCAGTCCATCCGGGAATCCGGCTTCGGCCGCGAGAACATCCCCGCCATGATGGCGGCGGTGGTCAGCATCTCGGTGCCGCTGATCGTGCTGTTCCTTGTGTTCCGCGAAAAGATCATGGAGGGCGTGTCCCGCGGAGGTACCAAAGGATGAGAAAAGCGACCCGCAGGCTTGCCCTGCTGCTGACGGCGCTGCTGTGCGCATCGCTGCTGCTCACCGGCTGCCATGGCCGCCGTGTGGCGCTGGAGGATGCCGCCGGCGAGGAAAAGACGGTCAGCGAGATCTATGCCATTCCGGAGGAATTCGATACCTCCCGTAATTATGAGATCTCCTTCTGGGCCAAAAACGATACCAATCTGACGCAGGTGGCCATTTACAAGCAGGCCATCGAGGATTTTCAGAAGCTTTACCCCAACATCACCGTCAATCTGCGGCTGTACACCGATTACGGGCGCATCTACAACGATGTCATCACCAACATCGCCACGGATACCACCCCCAATGTGTGCATCACCTACCCGGATCACATCGCCACCTACCTGACCGGCGAGGATACGGTGGTGCCGCTGGATGAGCTGTTCACCCACGAAAAATACGGTCTGGGCGGCAGCGAGGTGCGCTTCGATGCCCCCACTGCGGAGGAGATCGTCCCCAAATTTCTGAATGAATGTGCCTTTGACGGCCGCTATTACGCCATTCCGTATATGCGCTCCACCGAGGCGGTGTATGTCAACAAGACCTTTGTGGAAAAGCTGGGCTACACCCTGCCCGAAACGCTGACATGGGATTTTGTGAGGGAGTTGGCGGATGCCGCCGCCGCAAAGGATGAGAACGGCAACTATCTGGTCAACGGCCAGAAGGTGATGATCCCCTTCCTGTATAAATCCACCGATAACATGATGATCCAGATGCTGCGGCAGCTGGATGCGGGCTATTCCACGGCGGAGGGCGAGGTCCTGCTTTTCAACGATACCACCGAAGAACTGCTGCAGACGGTGGCCGAGCATGTGGAAAGAGAGGCCTTCTCCACCTTCAAGATCTCCAGCTATCCCGCCAACTTCCTCAATGCCGGCCAGTGCATCTTTGCGGTGGATTCCACCGCGGGCGCCACCTGGATGGGCAGCGATGCGCCGCTCATCGATATCGCCGAGGATAAGCTGGTGCAGTTCGAGACCGCCGTTATGACGGTACCCCAGTTCGACCCCGAAAACCCGCAGATGATCTCGCAGGGGCCCTCCATGTGCGTGTTCAATAAGGAGGACCCGCAGGAGGTGCTGGCCTCCTGGCTGTTCGCCCAGTATATGCTCACCGATGCGGTGCAGATCGCCTATTCCCAGACCGAGGGCTACGCCCCCGTCACCACCAAGGCGCAGAACAGCGCGGAGTATCAGGATTATCTGGCCCGTGCGGGCGAGGATAACGACCTTTACTACGATATCAAGCTGCAGGCCACGCAGCTGCTGCTGGAAAACACCGAAAACACCTTTGTGACCCCGGTGTTCAACGGCTCGGCCTCGCTGCGCAATGCCGCCGGTCAGCTGGTGGAGGAGGTCACCAAATCCGTTCGCCGCGGCGACAGGGTCAATGCGTTCACCATCCGTGCGCTGTATGATGAGATGATCTCGCTGTACCGGCTGGATCAGATCGTCAGCAGCGCCGCCAGGGAGGAATTCGGCACGCTGCCCGCCGGCGCCGCCGCGCTGCTGGGTGCGCTGGGCGTGTGCTGGGTATCCATGGGCGTTTATGTGACAGTTGGCCGTATCCGTAAGAAAAAACTTGCAAAAAGCAGTGGGAACGATTGACTTTCTTATGCAATGGTTGTACAATAATGTCGTTCGCACCGAACAATTTTCTGAGACGCAATTCTGCAAGGAGAATGAAAATGAAAAAAATTGCTGCACTGCTGCTGGTTTTCTGCATGGCTCTGTCTTTCGTTGCCTGCTCTTCCGGCGCTATGAGTCACGATGAGTATGTGGCTGCTGCTCTGGATTCCGAGGTCGTGATCGAGACCTATGTTCAGGGCCATCAGTCCTGGTGGGACAACAAGATCACCGTCTACTGCCAGAGTGAGGACGGCGCTTACTTCCTGTACGAGCTGGCCTGCTCCGAGGAAGATGCCGCCAAGCTGGTTCCCGGCACCAAGATCCGTGTCACCGGCACCAAGGGCGAGTGGGCCGGCGAAGTGGAAGTCATGGACGGCACCTTTGAGTTTGCCGGCGATGACACCTACATTGCCGAGGCTTTCGATGCCACCGCTCTGCTGGGCACCGACGAGCTGATCGACCATCAGAACGAGTTCGTTTCCTTCAAGGGCATGACCGTTGAGGCCGTCGAGTACAAGAACGGCGAGCCCGGCGACGATATCTATGTCACCCTGGGCTGCAACGGCGCTTCCTACAGCTTCTGTGTGGAAGTGTACCTGACCGGTCCCGATACCGATGTCTACACCACCGTGGGCTCTCTGGCCGTGGGCGATGTTGTTGATGTCGAGGGCTACCTGTACTGGTACGAAGGCCCCAACCCCCACATCACCTCTGTGACCGTGGTCGGCTGATCTTAACCGCATCAAAAAGGGCACTCCGCGCGGGGTGCCCTTTTTCCGTATTTGCTTGCAAAAGGAGGCCGCCATGCTGCAGGTCACCCCGGATTATTATAAGGAGTTCCGCTGTGTCGGCGGCAGCTGCGGCCACAACTGCTGCATCGGCTGGGAGATCGACATCGATGCGGATACCGCCGCGTATTACGCCGATGCCGAAGCGGTCGCCGCCGCGGCACACGGCGCATTTGCCTGCCGCCTGCGGCAGCATATTGATTTTTCCGCCGAGCCGCCCCATTTCATCCTCGGCGCGGGGGAGCGCTGCCCCTTTCTGAATGCCGCCAACCTGTGTGATATTTACACGCAGCTGGGCGAGGAGCATCTGTGCACCATCTGCGCCGAGCACCCGCGGTTCCATAACGAGCTGCCCGGCCGCGTGGAAAGCGGGCTGGGGCTCTGCTGTGAGGAGGCCGTCCGCCTGATCCTCGGCCGCCGTGCGCCGGTCGCAGCGGAATATGCCGGTGACCCCGAATGCGAAGATGATATCATCACTCTGCGGGATGAGGTGATCGCCCTGCTGCAGGACCGCAGCCGGCCTGTGCTGCAGCGGCTGCAGAACGTTTTGCAGCATTGCGGTGCCGCTTTGCCCCAAAAAACGGCGGGGGAATGGGCGGTATTCCTGCGCACGCTGGAGCATCTGGAGGATGCGTGGCAGCATTCGCTGGTGCTGCTGGAGCAGCCGCTTTCTCAGGCGCAGCTTGCGGCCTTTGATGCCCATATGGCCGACCGGCAGCACGAGTACGAGCAATTCGCGGTGTACCTTGTCTGGCGGCATTTCGCCAATGCGCCGGATGAACAGGAGACTGCCGTCCGCGCCGCCTTCGCTGCGCTGGGCTGCACGCTGCTGTACCGCATGGGCGCGGCACTCTTTGCCCGCGACGGGGCGTTCACCTTTGCACAGCAGACCGAGCTTGCGCGGCAGTTCTCCGCCGAGCTGGAATACTGCGAGGAGAACCTCTACGCCATCTGGGATGAGCTGTATACGGGGTAAGATACTGATTCCTCAAAACAGAAAAGCAGCCGCGAAAAACGGCTGCTTTTTGTATATCCGGAGAAAAATAATACTCAACGGATAAAATTCGTGCTCTTGCGGGGCTCTTTTTCCGGCAGACCGAAGGTTTCCCTGCCCAGTGCGATGCTCTTTATCAAAAAGCTCATGTTGGCGGCAAGGGTGCGGGCGGTCTGCAGTCCCTCCTCATCCTGCTGCGCCTGACCGGGGGCGGCACCGTGTACGCTGTTCCAGTACTGGCTGGATGCCACCGGCATACCGCTGATGGTGAAATACTTGTTCAGCTGATCGAAGGTGGCCGAGCAGCCGCCGCGGCGGGCAACCACCAGCGCTGCGCCCACCTTCATGGTCTTGTCAAAACGGGTGCTGTAGAAAAGCCGGTCGGCCAGCGCGGTCAGGGTGGAGTTTGCCGATGCGTAATACACCGGGCTTGCCAGCACCAGACCGTCGCAGGTCTCCAGCTGCGCGGCGATCTCATTCACGATATCGTCGATGGCGCAGCGGCCGGTTTTGTAGCACGCACCGCAGGCCGTGCAGCCGCGGATGGCCAGCTGACCCACCTGCACCGTGGTGCAGTCAATGCCGTTTTTGGCGAAAACCTCCTCCATCTGGCGAATGGCAAGGGCAGTGTTTCCGGCGGCACGCGGGCTGCCGTTCAGAATCAGTACATTCATCGCAAAACCTCCTGTCGGTGTATCATATATTTATGAAAAAAGAATAACACGATGCACACAAAAAGGCAAGAGCAGAAAGATCTGCAGAAAAATCTGCAGAAAATCTGCGGAAAAATCGCAAATTCTCCGGGTATTTTTTGGTGCAGTCTCCACCGGAGCCAGCCCTGAGAATTGCCGGAAACGGATTTGCCAGAATCTTTCACACGCGGGGATTTGATTTTCACGGGGGAGTATGGTATAATTACTATACTTATGCAGCAATACTGCGCCGCGTTTTACGGGCGCCGATCCTTTTTTGATGGAAAGTGAGGTTTCGACCTATGGCCAAAAAAGAAAGCAAGGCGGAGGATCTGGTCCGCCGTCACCGCCGCAGCCGCCGACAGGTTCTGGGTTTTTTCCTGTGCGTGCTGGCGCTGGTGGGGCTTGCCTCCGTGGTAGCAGGCGGCATCCGCCTGACCGCGGCCTTATTTGATGACAGTGACGAGCGTGCCGCGTATGAGCAGCGGCTGACCTATGTGGTCATGCTGGATATGCTGCCCTTTGCCAGTCTGCAGCAGGCAAACCAGTCCGATCTGCTGGAAAGCAGTATCTGGGCCACTTTGTTCAACGAGGATACCTCGCTGTATCAGCGCAACGAGAACGGCGCGCTGCTGCTGCCCTCCGCCGAGGTGGATCGGTATGCCGCACAGCTGTTCGGCCCGGATTACAAGCTGCCTCATGCCACCTTTGAAAGTGAAGGTCTGATGTTCCCGTACGACGATGTGAGCCAGTGCTACACCATTCCCATCACCGGCCAGGTGGGCAACTACACCCCCGATGTGGTGGAGATTTCCGGCACCAAGAGCGTGCAGCGCGTGTCGGTGGGCTATCTTGTGCCGTATACCTCGGCGACGGATCTTGCCTCCAACCGTGATACCACCAAGCCGGTCAAATACTATGACTATCTGTTTACGCTGGCGGCGGACGGCAACTATTACCTGACCAGCATGGAGGAGAGCGAATGGGTGGCCGAGGTGGCCGATCCCAACAGCGCCGTCACCGATGATATGGTCACCGATATGGATCCCAACGCCGCCGTGGGCGAGGCTCTGACCGAGGTCGATCCCTCCGTCGCGCAGGAGCTGGAGGCCGCCGGTGCAAACCAGACCGCAGAAAGTGACTCTGCCGCAGAGGATGCTGCAGAGGAGAGCGCCGCAGAGGGTGCTGCCGGCTGATGCACCGCCTGTGCGGTGCGCCGTAAAATCCTTTTTCGGAAAGCACCCCAAAAATGATCCGCACACAAAAAGAAGCTGCCGCAGCGATACGGCAGCTTCTTCTTTTTTGCACGGTCAAACGGTTGTACGACTGCGGAGCGAAGCCGGCGTTTTTGGTGTTTACTTCACTTCCGGCAGGGTGGCGGCAGCCACGCTCTGGCCCACGCGGCGGGTCTTTTCGTCCGGGGCTTCGGGCCGCCACGGAATGTCGGGATAGGCCTCGCTCAGCACGCTGCAGGCGGTCTCAAGAATAATGTCGCCGCCCTTGCCGCTCATCACGCGGCCCAGCATCAGCACATGGCGGATGCTGTAAAAACGGGCGTACAGCGCCAGTGTATGGGCCAGATACACGCCGATGCTGCGGTAGACTGCCGCGGCGCGGTCGTCCTCCTGCGCCATCAGCGCCTGCACCTCTTTCAGCTTTTCGGCGGGGGAGTCTCCGTTCAGGGTGATGCCTGCGCGGGGGGCCAGCTTGATGACGCCGTCCTGACTGAAATATTTTACGCCGCAGCCGATGTCGCCGCTCCATTCGTCCTCCATGGCATCGGGTGCGCCGTCCACGGGGGCAAAGGCCAGCTCATTCAGCCAGCCGGTGATGTTTCCGGCGGGGTCCACATAGCCGGCGGCCTCGCTGGTGCCCATGGCAATGCCCAGCACTGCGTTGTCGCCCAGACCCATCGCGCCGGCCAGCGCGGTCACATCGCCGTCGTTGGCCACCACCAGGGGCACATCGCCGATGGCTGCCGCAGCGCGCATATAGATGTTTTTCACCTTGGAATCGTACAGCTCGGCGGGCACCTTCAGGAACAGGCTGGCCACCATGGGCTTGTTGTCGATGTACACGCCGGCGCTGGAAACACCGATGCCGTCCACGCGGGGCATCTTGGAGGCCGCGGTGCGGAATGCCTCCAGAATGCCGTTGTAATGGTAATCCGGATCGGCATTGGTCTTGGGGAACCAGACCACCTCTTCGCTGTACACGCACTCGCCGTCGATGACAGCGCTCACCTTGCGGTCAGAGCCGCCGGCATCAAAACCGATGCGGCAGCCGTTGGTGTGGCGGCCCAGCGCCTCGCTCACCTGATGGGCGGCAGGCTTTTTGTCATAGGGCAGGCTCTCCACCTCAAAGGGGCGCTCATACACCTTTTCCATAAATTCCTTGTCAAAGGCGCGGCTGCCGCCGGCGGAATAGGCGGCTGCGATGCGTGCGGCAGCTTGCTCATCGCCGCAGATGCTCACCTTGAAGCCGCCCCAGCTCCACAGCAGGAACTTGACCAGACGGTCCATGTAATAGGCGTCGGCCTCGGCGTATTCCGGCGTGCCGATGAGAGCGGTCTCCCACACGCCGATCTGGCCGCGGCTGCGTTCCACCGCCACGCATACCGGCTTTTTTGCCAGCTTCTGGTGTGCGGCAAAGAATGCCTCCAGCGGCACAAAGCTCTTGTCCAGCTCCGGCAGATGCGCCACCGGCAGCTCCAGATTCAGAAATTCCATTCCAGTTCCTCCTTTATCCGTTTCCGGCTGTGTTACGGCTTTCCCTGTGGGATAATTTCTTGCTTTAATCTTACCGAAAAAACACAAAAATGCAAATGGTATTTGCACACTTGTGCATATTCTGATATAATAAATGTACAATCGTGCAAATGTGGCTCTTGCGAAAAAACAGTCTGCTTGGTATGATTGAAAAAACGGTGCTTTTGTGCAAAAGGGAGGGATTTACGATGTATCAGGCAACCGAGCTGCAGATGGCGCTTTCCGTCAGCCGCATCGTAACCATCCATTATTTCGAGTATACCAGCAGCTATTCCTATGCGGGTGAATCCCATCCCTTCTGGGAATTCCTTTATGTGGATAAGGGCGAGGTGGATGTGGTCGGCGGGGAGAGACATTTTGTGCTGAAAAAAGGCCAGATCATCTTCCATAAGCCGGGGGAATTCCACCGGCTGTGGGCCAACGGTGAGGTCGCGCCCAATCTGGTGGTGGTCAGCTTTGAGTGCGACAGCCCCGCCATGCGATTTTTTGAGGACAGGGTGCTTTCGGTGGGGGATGTGGAGCGCGACAGCATGGCAGCCATCGTTTCCGAGGCGCAGAATGCCTTTGTTACGCCGCTCAACGATCCCGACACCCAGCTGCTGGAGCGCCGCGACCCTGCGCCCTTTGCCGCCGAACAGGTGATCCGGCTGAATCTGGAATGGATGCTCATCCATCTGCTCCGCACCGCGCAGGAGCGGGGCGAGAGCGCTGCCGTGCGCCAGCCCGGCAGCCTGATCCGTGAGAACAGCCAGCGGGATTTTATGGAGAAGGTCACCGCGTATCTGGAGGCGAACCTCCACCGGCGGCTGACACTGGAGGATGTGTGCCGCGAAAATCTGGTGGGGCGCAGCTACCTGCAGAAGATTTTCCGGGAAAAGACCGGCGGCGGCGTGATGGAATATTTCGGCCGGCAGAAGGTGGACCGCGCCTGCCAGATGATACGGCAGGGACGCTGCAATTTCACCGAGATCAGCGCCGCGCTGGGATATACCTCCATTCACTATTTCTCCCGCCATTTCAAGAAGGTCACGGGGATGACCCCGTCCGAATATGCATCCAGTGTCAAGATTCTGACAGCGAAAAAATAAATTTCAGGAGGTCTGAGCCGGCGGCAGTGCCGGCGAGCAAGGTATGTCCATTCTGATCAGCGGCGGTGCCGGCTATATCGGCAGCCACACCTGTGTCGAGCTTATCAGCGCCGGCTATGATGTGCTGGTGGCCGACAACTACTACAATTCCTGTCCCGAGGCGCTGCGCCGTGTGGAGCGCATTGTCGGCAAGGCTGTGCCCTTTGTGGAGATCGATCTCACCGATGCCGCAAAGGTGGAGGCTCTGTTTGATGCCCATCCCGAGATCGAGGGCGTCATCCATTTTGCCGCCTATAAGGCAGTGGGTGAAAGTGTCGCCAAGCCGCTGGAGTATTACAGCAACAACCTGATCTGTACCCTGCGCATTCTGGAGAGCATGCGCCGCCACGGGGTGAAGAACTTTGTGTTCTCCTCCTCCGCCACGGTGTACGGCGATCCCGCCAGCGTGCCCATCCGCGAGGATTTCCCCCGCTCCACCACCAACCCCTACGGCGCTACCAAGCTGATGATCGAGAATATGCTGACGGATATCGCCGCCGCCGATCCCACCATGAATATCGCACTGCTGCGCTATTTCAATCCCATCGGTGCCCATGCCAGCGGCCTGATCGGCGAGGATCCGCAGGGCATCCCCAACAATCTGGTGCCCTACATCGCACAGGTGGCCGTGGGCAAGCGGGAATGTCTGTCCGTGTACGGCAACGATTACCCCACCCCCGACGGCACCGGCGTGCGCGATTATATCCATGTGGTGGATCTGGCCCGCGGCCATGTGGCGGCATGGAAAAAGCTGTGCACCGGCACCGGCCTGTTCGTGGTCAATCTGGGTACCGGCAAGGGCTATTCCGTGCTGGATGTGGTCAAAGCCTATGAGAAGGCCAGCGGCCGGCCCGTGCCCTACAAAATCGTGGACCGCCGCCCCGGCGATATCGCGGAATGCTACGCCGATCCCGCCAAAGCACGGGATTTCCTTGGCTGGCAGGCGCAGTTCGGCATCGAGGAGATGTGCCGCGACAGCTGGAACTGGCAGTCCAACAACCCCAACGGCTACAAAGAATAAGCGCATTTACGCTTTTCGGAATTGAATGGAGGAACACAGCATGAAAAAACCTGTTCTGATCGTTATGGCAGCCGGTATGGGCTCCCGCTACGGCGGCCTGAAGCAGATCGACCCCGTGGGCCCGAACGGCGAGGTCATTCTGGATTATTCCGTGTACGATGCAAAGCGCGCCGGCTTTGAAGAGGTGGTATTCATCATCAAGCACGCCATCGAGAAGGATTTCAAAGAGGTGGTGGGCGCCCGACTGGAAAAGCAGCTGAAGGTGCACTACGCTTTTCAGGAGCTGGATGATCTGCCGGAGGGTTATGCCGTTCCCGAGGGCCGCATCAAGCCCTGGGGCACCAGTCACGCCATCCGCGCCGCGCGCGATATCGTGGATGGTCCCTTTGCTGTCATCAATGCCGACGATTACTATGGACCGGAGGCTTTTCAGGTGGTGTACGATTACCTGACCTCCACGCAGGACGATGAGAAATACCGCTACGCCATGGTGGGCTATTTCGTCAAAAATACCGTCACCGATGCCGGCACCGTCGCCCGCGGCGTATGCGAATATGACGAAAACGGCTTTTTGACCACCGTGGTGGAGCGCACCAAGATCGAAAAAGTTGGCGAGAACGCCCGCTTTACCGAGGATGACGGCGCCAGCTGGACGGATCTTGCCGGCGACACGCTGGTTTCGATGAACTTCTGGGGCTTCTCCCGCAGCATGATCGACGAGATCGACAGCCGTCTGCCCGCATTTCTGGATAAGGCCATGGAAACAAACCCCATGAAGGGCGAATACCTGCTGCCCGGCACCGTCAACGAGCTGCTGGGAGAGGGCAAGGCCACCGTCAAGGTGCTGTACAGCCGCGACAAGTGGTACGGTGTCACCTATAAGGAGGATCGCCCCGGTGTGGTGGCGGCCCTGCAGAGCAAGCATGACGAGGGCCTGTACCCCACCCCGATGTGGAAGTGAGTGCGGGGGCGAAGGATTTTTTGAAGTATGCTCGCAGCGGTGCGCCGCGGAACTGCTTTGCGGCAGCAACAAAATGAGGAGGCTGTTATGAATTATTCTGAAATCCGTGCCGAGGCACGGGCGATCCTGAAAAATAACTGGGGCACGGCGTTTGTCTGTATGCTGATCTATAGTCTGTTGGTCGGTGCGGTGTCCAATATGGTCCCGCTGCTGTCCTTTGTGATCGGCGGCCCGCTGGCCTATGGTCTTGTCGCGCTGTATCTGGGCAGAGCCCGCGGCACACGCATGGATGTCAACACCCTGTTTGCCGGTTTCAACCGTTTTGTCGATACGCTGGTGCTGGGGCTGCTGCAGGGGCTTTTTGTCTTTCTGTGGTCGCTGCTGTTCGTCATTCCCGGTGTGATCAAGAGCTATTCCTATGCCATGGCGTTTTACATCATGCACGATGAGCCCGGTATCAAGCCGATGGAGGCTCTGCGCAAAAGCGAGGAGATGATGAAAGGGTACAAGGGCAGCCTGTTCGGTCTGCAGCTTTCCTTTATCGGCTGGTGGCTGCTGATCATTGTCACGCTTGGCCTTGCTTCGTTCTTTGTTGCGCCCTATATGCAGGCCGCCACGGCGATCTTCTACCAGCGGCTGCGGGGCGAAGCCACGGTGCTGGAAGAAAACTCCGCGGCGGCGCATACCCCGCCTGTGCAGGCGGCGGAGTCTGTCCGCATGGGTCTGTTCACCGGTATGGGCGGCGGTCTTGCCGGTATCGCCTACAGTCTGCCGGACGGTGCGGAATATTCCGTCGGCAGCGATCCGGCGCAGTGCGCCATCGTCGCCGCGGCAAGCGAGAGCATTGCCGGCCGTCATTGCACCGTCAGCTATCAGGCGGCAGATGATACCTACCGTATCACCGATCATTCCGAAACCGGTGTGTGCGTGTGCGGCGTGCGCATCCCTGCGGGTGAGGTGCAGATCGTCGTCTCCGGCTCCGAAGTGACCCTCGGCGAAGGTACCGAAAGCTTCCGTCTGGGCTGAGTGCGGCGCGAAACCTGCCGTTTTTGCCGAAAAATATAAGACATAAAAAGCTCCCGGATACGCTTTGGACTATTCCCCAAAAAACAGACAGTGAAATAAAACACCTCCTGATGTAGAATAGAAAGTACATCAGGAGGTGTTTTCGTATGGCAAGACAATACACAAAAGTAGAAGAATTAAGTGAAGCGGTGTTTGCGAGAAAAGCA
>JAFUNR010000034.1 GCA_017472965.1 Oscillospiraceae bacterium
CTTCATGTGGCCTCTGATGGTTCTGCAGGCCAACGACAAGCAGGTTATCACCGTCGCTATCCGTCTGTTCCAGTCCGGTCTGGGCACCGACGAATACGGCGTCATGATCGCCGGCTTCGTTATGGCTGCTGTGCCTCTGTTTATCCTGTTCTCTTTCACCTCCCGTCTGTACATGGAAGGTCTGACTGCAGGTGCTGTTAAGGGCTAAGCTGCTCACTTTCTCAAAAGAAGGCCGCCGTGCAATCGCACGGCGGCTTTTTCGTTCTTTAGCAGCAGGGTGAGGAAGTGTACTAAACACAAAAAAGGATGCCTTTCTTTCGAAAAGCATCCTTTGAGTACCGGATCGGTTACCTCTGTGATCAGTCGGCAACGTAGGGCAGCAGAGCTACCTGACGGGCACGCTTGATAGCAGTGGTCAGATCACGCTGGTGACGGGCGCAGGTGCCGGTCACGCGGCGGGGAATGATCTTGGCACGCTCAGAGATATACTTACGCAGACGGTTCACATCCTTGTAATCGATGTGCTCGATCTTGTCCACGCAGAAGCTGCAGACCTTCTTACGGCTGCGGCGGATGGGGCGGCCGGTGCTGCGCTCGCCCTGCTCTTTCTTCTCAAAAGCCATGGTCGATAAACCTCCTTGTTAAGATGGGTTACTGCTTAAAACGGCAGATCGGTGCTATCATCAATGATAGCGAAATCATCAGCATTGCCGGCAGAGTAGGCGGGAGCCTCCTGCACGGGGCGGGAGTAGGTGGGAGCCGCCGGGGTGAAATTATCAGCAGGGGCAAAGCCGCCGCCGTTGCCGCCATTACGGCTGCCGCAGAAGTTGAAATTGTCAGCCACGATATCGAATGCAGTGCGATTTTTGCCGGTTTCCTTATCCTGATAGGTGCGGGTCTGAATACGACCGTTGATCAGGATCATATCGCCCTTGTGAAAATATTTACAGACATTCTCGGCCTGCTTATTCCACATGGTGACATCAAAGAAATCGGACTGACGCTGCTCGCCCTGACGGACAAAGCTGCGCTCAACTGCAATACGAACACGGGCGGTGGGAGTGCCTTGCGGCGTCTGGCGGTATTCGGGATCCGCGACCAGCCGGCCCTGCAGCACAACAAGATTCAACATAATGCGCTTCCTCCTTACACTTCCTTAGCGATGATCATGGAGCGCAGGACGCCATCGGTAATGCGATAGACACGGTCCAGCTCAGCGGGGAACTCGGGAGCAGACTCGAACGTGGTGACCACGTAGTAGCCCTCGGTCTCATCGTTGATGGGATAAGCCAGCTTGCGCTTGCCCCACTCCTCCACGTTCTCGATGGTGCCGTTGGCCTCGATCAGCGCCTTGAACTTCGCGACCAGAGCCAGGGTAGCTTCCTCATCACTCGCGGTGGAAACGACCAGCATGGTTTCGTATTTAGCCATTCTTGTACACCTCCTTTTGGACATAAGGCCCCTTTCGGGGCAAGGATAGCTGCAGTTTACTCACACTGCAACCATTATAGTTTAGCAGACTTCTGCTGTGAAGTCAAGAGTTTTTTGCAGAAACCTGTTAAAAGATGGAAATCAGATCAGCATAAACAGGCTCATCAACAGATAGAAGCCTATGCTCACAGCAGCCAGCACAGTCACGCCGGTCATGCTGACACCGCCGTTGCCGGCCAGCCGCTTGTAAAGGGCTTCGTCGTTTTCCGGCAACAGGCCGCTGCTGCTTATTTCGGCGGCATATTCCTGCTTGATGCGTGCAATTTCCCTTATGCAGCGGCGCCGATACAGGGTGTAGGCCGCAACGCCCCAGAAAACACTCAACGCCAGATCAACGTAGGTCAGATACAGTGAATACATATTGAGCTGATCGGCGGTGAAGGGCAGCGATGGCGTAAGTCCTGCAGACTGCAGCAGCAAAAGTACGGTAGGAAGAAAATAAATGATCTTGCCCAGCAGCGCAAGCGCTCCCCAGCCCCACATTTTGCGGTAAACAAAGTAAATGGGAGCAAACAGAGCAGCACTGACAGAGAAAGAACGCCCGTGACGGGAGCGATCCATTTGTTTGAAGTGGAACAGATAGACCGGCGCCGAGGGACCAAGATAACTCAGCCATTCGCGCAGGGTGAAGCCGTCAAGCTTGTCGTCCGGCTTGATCTGTGCCGCATCCAGCTGACGGCGAACAACATCATCCTCATTTTCGTCGAATTCGTCATCATCCTCATCGGAAAAACCGAAGCGGAACTGACCTCCGTTCAGCGGACGGAATTTACCGGTATCCGGTGTAACATCCTCCTTGCTGCGCCGGTAGGCGGGTGCGGGCGGTTCGGCGGGGGTCGCCGGAGTTGTATCGCTATTTTCCTGCGGCAGGCGTGTGCCGCAGTTGCCGCAGGCGGGAGAGCCTGCGGGATTGCTTTTGCCGCAGCGCGGGCAAAGGACAAAGCGCTCCGGTTCGGTATTGACGGCAGGCTCCGGCAGATAGCTGAAGCCCGCTGCATGCTTGTCCTCAAAAACACAGCGGCCTGCTTCCTTGTAACATGCGCGATGATACGGTGCGCCGCATTCCGGGCAGACGACGATGTCATCCTGCTCGTTCAGCGGTTTATTACACACGGGACATACAGCATTTTGGAAATAAGTCATGGTATTCTCCTGTCTGTATCAGGGCAAAATGGCATAAAGATGATATTTCTTATAGTATAGCCGAAAAAGTGAAAAAATGCAAAGGTTTTCTCTTTACAAATCCACTGCATTTCTAGTATACTATATTTATTCATGCGAATTGTTACAGAGTCATGACCAAATATTGCGAAATTATTGAAAAGGAACGATAGTATGCTGTTATTGGACGAATATAAACAGAAGCTGGCGGAGCTTCGTCCCGCCATTCATGATCTGGGCGAGGCGCTGGGGTTGAGCCATCTGCGCCTGCGCAAGGAGGAGCTGGAGCAGCGCAGCGCTCAGCCGGATTTCTGGAATGATGCCGATGCTGCCCGTGTGGTGCTTGCCGAGCTGGGCGGCATCAAGCAGAAGATCGAGGATTACGAGACCATGTGCACCGATGCCGAGGATGTGGAGACCTTCATTGAGATGGCTGAGGAAGAGGATGACGAGGACATGGTGCCGGAGATCCAGGAACAGCTGGCTCTGCTGGATGCCAAGGTGGAGAAGATGCAGCTGGCTACGCTGCTGACCGGTGAATATGACCGCTCCAACGCGATCCTGACTTTCCATGCCGGTGCAGGCGGCACCGAAGCACAGGACTGGGTATCCATGCTGTACCGTATGTATACCCGTTTCTGCGCCGATCAGGGCTTCACTGTACAGGTACTGGATATGCTGGACGGCGACGAAGCCGGTATCAAGAGCGCCAGCATTCTTGTCAGCGGTGAAAATGCCTACGGCTATCTCAAGAGTGAGAACGGCGTGCACCGTCTGGTGCGTGTGTCTCCGTTTGATGCTTCCGGCCGCCGTCAGACCAGCTTTGCCAGTCTGGAAGTCATGCCCGAGATCGATGATAACATCGAGGTTGATATCCGTCCGGAGGATATCGAGATGCAGGTGTTCCGTTCTTCCGGTGCCGGCGGTCAGCACATCAATAAGACCTCCTCTGCCGTGCGCCTGATCCACAAGCCCACCGGCATTGTGGTTTCCTGCCAGACCGAGCGCAGCCAGTTCCAGAACCGCGACACCGCGATGAAGATGCTGAAAAGTAAGCTGATGCAGATCAAAACGCAGGAGCATCTGGATAAAATCGAGGATATCAAGGGTGTGCAGAACCTGATCGCATGGGGCAGCCAGATCCGCAGCTATGTGTTTATGCCCTATACTCTGGTCAAGGATCACCGCACCAATTTTGAAAACGGTAATGTCAATGCTGTTATGGATGGCGATCTGGAGGGCTTTGTCAACGCCTATCTGAAGGCGCTGAGCCGCGGTGAGCTGAAGGATTGACGGATGGCGTATAAATGCAGTGTGTCGGGGCATACTGAAGATGTCCGAAGGCCGTGCAGGGCCTTCGCTCAAAACGAGTAAATGGAGGACATCCGATCATGGAACATGCCAATCATTGCATCAGCTGCACAGTGAAATCCTGTGCGCACCACTGCCAGAGCACCGACTACTGCTCCCTGGATAAGATCCAGGTGGGAACCCACGAGCCCCATCCCGCAATGGATGAGTGTACCGACTGCCAGAGCTTCCAGAAGAAGTAAGCTGTCGATTCGCTGATCAAGCTGTCTGTTTCACGCCGTCCTTGTTATGCGCATGGACGGCGTGAAATTTTTTTGTGAAGTTTTAATATTCCTGAAGAAATAGAGAAGACGCATTCGTTATACAAAACAAGAGAGCCTCCGCATTTTGCATTCTGTAGAGAAAGGAAGTGATGGCAGCCTGTGGACGAAAAAGAATTTACCCAGCTGATGCACCGGTACCAGGCATATGTCTATACGGTCTGCTATCGTTTTGTACTGAATGCTGCGCAGGCAGAAGATCTGACGCAGGAGACCTTCCTGGCGGCTTATCTGCATAGAGATAAATGTCCGCCGGGCAGTGAAAAACCGTGGCTGGCGCGTATTGCTGTAAATAAAGCGAAAGATCAGCTGCGTTCCGGCTGGAACCGGCGTGTGCAGCTGGCAGCAGAGGGTGAGGACGATCCGGGAGGCTGCTCTCAGCTGACAGGCCCCCCGGAGCAGCAGCCGGAAAACATCAGTTTGCGGACAGAGTGCACCGCTGCTGTGCGAAAAGCGGTCTGTGCTTTGCCGCAGCCGTATCATGATGTGGCTGTGCTTGTGTTTTTACAGGAAAAGACCCCGGATGAAGCCGCCCGAATGACGGGACGCCCGCCGAAAACGGTATACACGCAGCTGTCACGGGCCAAAAAAATATTGGCCGAAAGCCTGAAGGAGGTGGCTGAACCATGACATTATTTGATACATACGGTCACCTGACACAGGAGGCGCTGCAGGCATGGGCCGAAGGCGCACTGTGCGAGCAGCAACGATTGTTTGTCGCGGAGCATCTGTCGGTTTGCGATGATTGCCTGCTGCGCATGACGGAGTTGGAAGTAAGGGAAACAGACATTTTGCCGCAGATGCCGAAAACGGATTTTGCGGCAGAGGCAATACGCAGCGCCCATAGCAGAAAAAAGCTGGAGGTATTCCGGAGATGCGGCATAGTTGCGGCTGCGGCAGTGTTTGCATTCGGCTTTTCACAGCTTGATCTGACACAGACCGCCCCGCTGCAGCCGGAGCGGACACAGCCGAAGCCGAGTGGCCTGCAGCAGGCGACAGCAACTCTTTCGGATGGGCTTTTCGATTGGGGAATCCGGCTTTCCGCAGCGGTACAGGATACGCTGTCGGCAGAGCGCGATGAAGAAATGACACAAAGGAGCGATAGAGATGAATAAGAAAAGCGGTTTTCTGACATTTTGTTTTGCATTCATTCCGGGGCTGGGGCATATGTATCACGGTTACATGAAGCGCGGCATTTCCATTATGACTGCCTTGATGCTGCTCATCACACTGGTGGCCACCTTTTCCACGGTGCTGTTTCCGCTGATGATCGGAGTGCTCTGGGCAGCTGCATTCTTTGATACCTTCCATCTGGCGGCTCTTACCGAGGAGCAGCGCCGCGCACATCCGGATGACTGGATCTGGAACTCGCTTGATGGCGAAAATACATGGAACATGAGTCACCACAAGGCGTTGGGCATCGGCTGCATTGTGCTTGGCCTGTGGCTTTGCCTTGACCAGATGCCGGCGTTTTTGTCTGAGCTGGGCTTTGATTTCGGCGGCATCACATGGGTGCTGCGGCGGTATATTCCCTCGGTTGCGCTGGCGCTGGCGCTGATCTGGTTTGGTTTCCGGTTTATTGCCGGCCCCAGAAAAACGGATACCAGCGCCACATGGCAGCCGCAGGAGCCGCCGTCTGAGGAAGTCAACGAAGATGCTCCGGAGGAATTCTTTGAAAGCACGATATCCGAAGAGCAGGAAGAAGGTGCAGAATGATGAAAACGACTGAAAAAAATGAGGCAACGGTGCCGCAGAGGGCCGCAGCACCACAGACTTCGGTGCCCCAGCGACGGGTAGGCACCGTGACCATGGGCTTTTCCATGATCGCTGCAGGTGTGATTCTGCTGTGCTGGCTTTTCGAATGGATCGATAACAGAACGCTGCTCTGGCTGTGCCGGCTGGCTCCGCTGATGCTTGTAGGCATCGGGGCGGAGCTGTGTATCTGGGGCGCAGCAGGGGAGAAGGTGCGTCTGAAGTACGATTTCCTCAGCCTGATCTTCTGCGGATTGCTTCTGTGCCTTTGCCTTGGCATGTGTACGCTGGCTATCTTGGCGCGGCAGGGTCTGCTGGAGTACTGGCTCTGATTTATTGTTCTATACATAATATAATAAAAACAGCGCAGACCGTTTTTCGCACAGGTCTGCGCTGTTTTTCTGGTAAAGGCGAAGGAAGATAAAGAGAAAGCTTTCAGCGTCTGCCGCCGCCGCCGCCGTGACTTCTGCCGCCGCCAAAGCTACGGCTGCCGCCAAAAGAGCTTCGGGAGGAGCCGCCGCCGAAAGAACTGCTGCGGCTGCCGGAGCGGCTGCTTCCGAAAGAACCGGAAGGTCGGCTGATGGTCGGACGGCTGCCGGTGGGTCTTGAGCCGCCGAAACTGCCGGTCGGACGCCGGACAGGCGGCCGTGTGGTGCCAAAGCCGCCCATGCCGCTCAGCGGCGGACGCATGGGGCGGTACAGCGGGCGGTGCGGCTGCACCGGACGGGACACACGCCGCGAGGTATAGGTGCGGTAATACGGGGGATTTCCCGGCGGGGGCGGTGGGGGGACGGTGCCCTTGTAATATTTTTTGCCGGGGCGTTTGCGCAGTGCAATAAGGATCACTGCAATAATGATGATGAACAGGATCAGCAGAACCAGAGCACTGTTGTCGGAGGAGGCCTCCGGTTCATCGTAGCGGTGATCCGTCTGATAAGAGTTTTCCGGTGCTGTATTGTCCACGGCGGAAATATCGCCGTAAATCAGCTCCAGCTCCTCCCATACAGCGTCAAACAGCCTGCGCAGGCCGGCATCGTAACGCCCGGCGTCAAAATCCTCGGCAAGATAGTCATCCAGCAGAGCAGAGACAGTACCGCCGGTCAGATGGCTTTGCAGGCCGTAGCCGGTAACCATCCAGAATTTGCCCTCGTTCGGCACAAGCAGCAGAAGAATGCCATTGTTTTTCTCGGGATCGCCAACGCCCCATGCATTGAATACCTCGTAGCAGTAGCTCTCGCTGTCATACCCTGCGGGGAGCGTTTCCACGGTCAGCACGGCAAACTGTGCGCCGGTAGCGGCATACAGAATGTCGTTCTGGTCGGCAATGTAGTTTTCGGTGTCTGCGGAAAGAATATTTGCCGTATCGGTGACATACAGCAGTTCGCTGTCAAAATCGGGAATGACCGCTGCCGCTGCTGCGGTGCAAAGCAGCACGGCGGCAAGCATTCCGGTCAGGATTGCATAGAGTCGTTTCATCCGTGTCCTTTCTCAGAACAGCGGGAGGGCCTTGACACCGGTCAGGCTGCCCAGCAGCCCTGCGGGGAAGGTTTCCAGTGTGCTGTTGAATGCGGCGGCCATCGTGTTGTACCCGCTGTGACGGATCTGATCCTTCATGGAAATAATGTCGTTGATGCTGCGGGTCATTGCTTTTGCGGTGGCTTCAGGAATGTCGCTTCTGCCGGAATAATCCAGCTGAAGCGCAGTGCAGGCGCTGAGCAGCTCGCTCAGAACCTGTCGGTGCGCGGCGGGATCGGCATCGGCGCACACAAGAAGCTTGTTATACGCGGTACGCACATCCTCGTAAACACTGTCGGCGGCAGTATAACTGGCAGCGGCGGTTTTCAACAGGGTGGAGGTGTACTCCGCAATACTGTTCATGTTAGCCAGAATGCTCAGCCCGTTTTCATCACCGGCGGTGTATACGGTCAGCGCATCCTGCCGCAGCGCATTCAGTGAGCGGCGACCGCCAAAAATCACAGCTGCAAGTACCAGCAGAATGCACACCGCGATGGCAACGGAACGCTTTTTGAAAATTGCCATAGTGAAGCCTCGATTCTGTGGAAGATCAGCTGCGGATGTCCAGCAGCTTGGCTTTCAGCTCGCCCTCCAGACGACCAAGCTCGGCCTCGGCCTCGGCGCGCTTACGGCGACCCTCATCCTGAATCTTGATGACCTCATCCAGTGTGGAGATCAGCTGTGCATTGGTGTGCTTCAGGGTCTCGATATCCACGATACCGCGCTCGCTCTCCTTGGCGGTCTCGATGGTGGCGGTCTTCAAGGCATCGGCATTCTTACGAAGCAGCTCGTTGGTCATATTGGTGACCTCGCGCTGGGCCTCCATGGCCTGCTGCGAATGAGCCAGCCCCATGGCGATCACCATCTGACTCTTCCACAGGGGAATGGTGTTGACGATGGTGGACTGGATCTTTTCCGCCATGATGGTGTCGTTATTCTGCACCAGACGGATCTGCGGGGACATCTGAATGGAGACCATGCGGGTCAGCTCCAGATCATGGATCTTCTTTTCAAAACGGTCGCACAGTGCGGCAAAATCGTTGGCGGCCTGTGCATCCTCGGGCAGACCGCTGGCCTTGGCCTTTTCCTGCAGCGCGGCCAGATCCTCGGCACGCAGCTGTGCCAGCCGCTTTTTGCCGGCATGGATGTACATGGAAAGCTCTTTGAAATAGGTCAGATTCAGCTGATACATCTCGTCCAGCATGGCGATATCCTTCATCAGCTGCACCTGATGCTTTTCCAGTTCGGAGGTAATGCGATCCACATTGACAGAGGCCTTTTCATATTTGGCCTGCAGAGCGGTCAGGTTGTTGGCGGCTTTTTTGAACCAGCCGAGAATACCCTTGGAATTGCCGTCGTCGATGTCGAAGCCTTTCAGCTCGCCGATCAGATCGGTGATCATCGCACCGGTCTCGCCAAGATCCTTGGTGCGCACATTGCTCAGTGCGGTCTCGGAAAAGCCGGAGATCTTACGCTGCGAGGCAGCGCCGTACTGCAGCACCACATTGGAATTGGTGATATCGATCTGCTGGGCAAAATCGTTGATGACCTTCAGCTCCTCTGCGGTAAAGCTGGAGTCATCCAGCGCAACAGGCTCTGCGGCGGCGGGAGCTTCGGCAACGGCAGCAGCGGCAGGGGCGTTCGGATCCAGAGTCAGGGTGGGAATGACGGATTCAGACATGATGATTTCCTCCTTGTGTGTATCGGGTGTGACGGTATGTGGTGCCGGTTGGCGCAGCAGCAGAGGCGCTTCAGCCGCCCTGCTGTTGTGTCAGTCCGGGAAATTCCGGTCGGGTCTGGATGGGCATGGCGTTTTTATCGGTCAGCAGACCCTCCTGCTTCAGCATGGTTTCAAAGACGCTGATCTCGGCGCTGACATTCATGGCCTGATCGGCGTGCAGCTGATCGTAGAAGGTGTCAAAGGCATCCGCTGCCTGCAAAAGCATGGCAGAAATACGCTGCTTGCTGGCGGCAATGTTTTTCCCCTCGGCGCCGGCAGTCTCCAGCGCGGCCAGTGTCTCCATCAGCTGCAGCAGCGTGGGCAGGTAGTAGTTCATGAATTTGCGGATCTGTCCGGCCTGCTGCGGGTTGCTGCGGATGTGGGCAAAAATACGGGCACAGGCGGTTTCGATGCGATCCAGCGCAGCGGAAACGCCGGCATCAGGTAAAGCATCGTTGGCACTGCGCAGCCGACGCAGCGCATCCTCGCCCTGCTGCAGGATCTCATCCACGACGGTATCACCGGTGACAGCGGGCGGCGCTTCGTATGGTACCAGACGGATGCGCTCCGGCGTCAGTTTGCGGGCAATAATGCCGACAGCTGCTGCAAGAATGCCGAGCAGCAGAAAATGGTGCAGCCGGTACAGCGGAAACAGACAGGCATACAAAAGGCAGAACCCGCCCGCCGCGTACCAACCGGAGGGAAACCGTTCGCGCAGCTCCAGCATAGGACCGTTTTCAGTCTGGCGGATCACAGGTTCTTTTTCTTTTTCCATGGGAAAGAACACCTCGCTTCCGTTGGGTGAAAAATAAATGCTCGATAAAATCAGTATACCATAGCGGTGTGTAAAACTCAAGAAATACAGATAAACAAAATGAGAAAAATCCATGAATTTCCCTTTGCTGTAAAAAGCGAAAAAATTGAAAA
Organism: Oscillospiraceae bacterium; assembly: GCA_017472965.1. GTDB lineage: Bacteria > Bacillota > Clostridia > Oscillospirales > Ruminococcaceae > UBA1762. The sequence continues at coordinate 10,198 of JAFUNR010000034.1, forward strand.
AAGCAAACCGAACAGGTTGCTTTTCCCAAGGCTTTGTGACATAATAAATGAAGTTTAAAAGTTTGGGGCAGATGCGCTGGATTCTGCGGCTGCCCGCCGGCAGCGAAAACTGTCGGATTCTTATTTGATCAGTCGAAACAGCGCGGCAGGGGTGTCCGATTCCCCCAAAACAGCGGAATACTGTTCTTTGAATCGATATACGTCGAATGAAAATTCTTGCCTTTTCATCCTGCTTTTAGTACAGTAGAAGAACAGGGAGGGAGAGGAAGATGGAAGAACGGATCCGTTGGCGCTGCTGCAGATTGACGCGCTGCGGCATGGTCAGTTACATGCTGATCGAAAGCATGGCGGGGGAATATGGTGCGGCGGTTTTCTCGCGTAATGCGATGAGTGTACTGCGCGGGGTGACGGTTGACAAAGAGCGAATGCTTTTCTGGTGCAAACTGCTTGCAAAAGGCAGAGTGCGTCCCTGTCATCTGCGGGATGTGATGGAAAATCTTGTGTGCCGTCAGGTATAGACCGGGCACAAAACAATACAGGGAGGGCCTTGTTCTATGAAATGTCCTTTTTGCGGAGAGCTTGACTCCAAGGTGGTGGAGTCCCGTCCGGCGGAGGATGGCAGCCGTATCCGCCGCCGCCGTGAGTGTCTGCGCTGTAAGGAGCGCTTCACCACGTATGAAACCGTCGAGACCGTCCCGCTGATCGTCATCAAAAAAGATGGCTCGCGCGAAAGCTTTGACCGGCAGAAGCTGCTCAATAGTCTGCTCAAGGCCTGCGGCAAGCGTCCGGTGGCCTATGAAGAGCTGGAGCGCACAGTGGATTCCATCGAAAAGCGGCTTTCCAATTCTCTGGAAAAAGAGGTGCAGTCCATCCGCATCGGAGAGCTTGCCATGGATGAGCTGCGCAAAATTGACGAGGTAGCCTATATCCGTTTTGCCTCCGTTTATCGTCAGTTCAGCGATATCGATACTTTTATGCAGGAGCTTTCGGAACTGATGCGCCGCCGTACCGAGGGCCGCATTGTACAGGAGTAATACAGAAGCCGGAAACGACTGCACCAAAGCCGCCGCCTGTGAAAAGCACAGGGACGGCTTTTTTTATGCCAGCGAAAAATATTGCTGATGAAGTGCGTCCACGCTGGCTTTAGTGCGGGCCAGTTCCATGAGCATATCATTGAAATACTGGTCGGAAAGGTATGCCTGCAGCCCCACCAGACTGATCCACAGCGTATTGTACAGATCCCGCTTTACAAAAATCGTCAGCAGCTCCTCGTCGCGCTGGCATTGCTCCATCAGCGCTGTTACCTGCCGGGAAGCGGCAGTATAATCTTTCACAAGAACACTCTGTTCCAGCTGCTGCAGACCATGCAGCAGATTTTTTGTGGTGGTTTTTATGCTGATATGTCCGAAAACGGAAAAAGCGATAAGAAAAGCCAGAATGACGATGGCGGCGCGGACACGGTTCATAACAAAAAATCTCCTTGTCTGTTGGTTGTTTTGGGCCGGCGGCGAACATATGCAGGGGAGATCATTGGCTCTGTTTTTGCTGCCGGCGCACCAGCTTATACTCCCCTGCAGCATTGCAGAAAAGCAGCAGAACCTCCTGCGCAGGGCAGTTTTCCTCCCGCAGAAGCTGTTCCAACTGTTCTTTTGACCGGCCAAGGCAGTTCAGAATTTCGATGTCCGGTTCGCCCTGCACCATCACCGGCAGCCGCGGCAGCCGGTCAAGAGGCTTGTCCAGATTCAGGTCATCCAGCTTGATGGTATCCGCACCGGGACGTTTGCAGACGCTCAGTGAGCCGTTGGTCTCCACGATGGCGAGCTCCACATCATCCAGTTCAAAAATGTCTTTGGCGCGCAGTGCCTCCAGAAGGTCATCGGCGGAAAAGCGCAGGCGGCGCAGCATATTCTGGTCGATTTCACCCCGCCGTACCACGATGCATGCATTACCGGAAAGCATTGTGGCCAGTCGGCGGCTGCGCGCGCAGGCGGCAGAGAGCAGGATCTCCAGACTGACGATCAGGAGCACCGGCACCACGCTTCCCGCGATGGGGATCTCCGGTGATTCAATACAGATGGAGGCCAGATTGGAAATCAAAATGGTGGAAACCAGTTCGGAGGGCTGCAGCTCTCCAAGCTGTTTTTTCCCCATCAGCCGCATGGCAAAAATGATAACAAAGTAAATAAGAACGGTGCGAAGCATCAGCACATACATGGTTCGGTCCCCTTTCGGCAGAATCTTCTGCAATAAGTATGCGCCTGCCGGATTAAAGCTATGCGGTTTTGCAGCATACTGAAAACAGAAACAACGAACAGGAGGTCGGCTGATGCAACCGGAAGAAAGAATGTCCATGTCGCTTGCAGAAAATGTACAGTGGCTGCGGCTACAGTTTATGCCCAGCGAGGATCTGTATATCAAAAATGTAGTTATTGGCGGGGTGGAAGGGACCCTGTGTATTTTTGAGGGGCTCTCCGATCTGGAAAAGCTTTGGGTGATGGCAGGGCAGGCTATGAGTCAGCTGCCGCCGCTGCCGCCAGACGGGGACAGTGTGCTGGAATATCTGCTGACAAAAACGGCGATCCCGCTGGATAAGACCGTGGCCGTTACACAAAAGCAGGTGATTCGCTTTTTGACGGCGGGCGCGGCCTGTCTGCTGCTGGAGGGGTGTGACCGCGTGCTGGTCATTTCCAGCCAGAGCCAGCAGTTCCGTTCGGTGAGCGAGCCATCTGGCGAGGGCAATCTGCGCGGCTCGCATGAGGGATTTGTGGAGCTGCTGCGTGTCAATATCAGTCTGCTGCGCAGGCTTGTACGGTCACCGCAGCTGCATTGCGAGATCCAGATCGCCGGTACGACCACGCGCACCGAGGTCGCGCTGCTCTATCACAGTGAAAAATGCCCGCAGCCAATGGTGGAAAAAGTGAAAAAGCAGCTGCAGTCCACGGGGCTGGATATGCTTTTCGACCCGGGCTATCTGGCGCCGTTTGCGGTGAGGACACCATTCAGCCTTTTTACGCCGGCCGGCTTTACCGAGCGGCCGGATACCGCCGCTGCCAAGCTGTGCGAAGGTAAACTGATTGTTCTGGTCAACGGCAGCCCCTACGCCATGATCCTGCCGCATTTTTTTGCAGAGCATTTTCAAAGCATGGATGACTATCTGCAGCGTCCGTATTTTTCAAGCTTCATTCGGCTTTTGAAGTATACGGCGTTTCTTGTGTCCGTACTGCTGCCGGGCGCATTTGTTGCCGTGGCAAATTTCACTCCGGAACTGCTCTCCTCTACCATGTTGTTTAAGCTGGCCTCAGCGCAGATGACCACTCCCTTTTCGCTTTTCGGTGAACTGCTTCTGGTGAATTTTCTGCTGGAGATCATCCGCGAGGCCGGGCTGCGGCTGCCGAAATCCATCGGTCATGCCGTCAGTCTTGTGGCGGCGCTGATCGTAGGGGATGCTGCCGTGCAGATCGGGCTGCTGGGCACGCCGGTGCTGGTGATCTGCGCTTTGGCGGGGCTGTGCAGCTATGTGGTGCCTTCTCTGTATGAACCGGGTATCGTGCTGCGGCTGGCTTTTATTCTTGCAGGAGGCCTTGCGGGGCCGGTGGGTATGGCGATGCTGGGCTGCTTTTGCCTGCTGGATGTGTGCAGACCGTCCCCCTTCGGCATTCCGTATACCGCGCCGGTCACACCGTATTCCTCCGCTGTTTGGAAGGACGGGATCCTGCGTACCAGCTGGCGCAGTCTGGTGCGGAGCTCGCCCTTCACGGTGCGTGATCTGCCGCGAAAAAAGAAAAAGGAGGGGCGTGCATGAGAAAAGAGACACAGGCAAGCCATACCGCGCTGCTTTGTGTGTGCGGGCTTTCGCAGCTTGTCATCGGTACGGCACAGCCCTCCGGTCTGCCGGCCGGGGTGCTGATTTTACTGTTTGCGCTTTCCACACTGGTGCAGGCGGGGATGTTTCGGATGCTGCACGGTAGACGGCTGCTTGCATCCCGTTTCTTTCTTTGGCTGTTTGCGGTGCTGCTGCTTTTTGCTGTCGGCTATGATGTGGTGCGTGCTGACCGGTTCTACCGTGCGGTCACCTCGGAAAGCTTTTCCTTTCAGTGGTTGATGGTCAGTATGCTGCTTCTTGGCTGGTACGCTTCCCGCTGCGGCCGCGATACATTGCTGCGTGCGGCACAGCCGGTGCTGGCGCTGCTGCTGATTTCGCTTGCAGTATTGGGGGTAAGGGGCAATTACCGGCTGGAAGGGCTGCTTTTTGTTCAGCCGGATTCCTCCCTGCTGCCGGATGCGGCGAGGGCGTTTTTGGAATTCACTTTCGGCGCAGAGCTGCTTATCTGGCTTTACTGGCAGGAATGTCCTGTATCGGCTGCGGCAGCCGATAAAAACATCTCGGCGCAGACAGCGCGGATCGATCCTGCAAAAACAGCCGGCTGGCCTGCACTGCTCTGGCTGCGCTCTGCCGTGGCTTCATGCTGTGCCCTGCTGGGGGAGCTGGCGCTCGGTGCGCGGGCGCAGCAGCAGCCGCAGCTGTTCGGTGCGCTGTCTCTCATCAGTGCGGGAGCGGATTCCGGACACGGTGGGGTTATGTATCACTGTGTGTGGCTGGCGGCGCTGACTCTCCGTGTTTGCGCGTTGTGCTGCACACTGTTTGAGTTGGAGAAAATGCTGTTCAGGCAGAAAAAGACTCCGGTGTATTTTTTGGTGCTGATGCTGCCCGCCGCGGCTGCTGCGGTGTTTTGGGCGGCGCTCTGGCGGCAGAACTGTCAGAGCTGGCTTGCCGGTGCCGTGCTGGTGCTGGCTGCGGGAATTATGTTCTTTGTCAAAAGAGGAGGCCGGAACTGTGCAAATAGGAAAAAAGCTTAAAGTTGCGGTATTGCTGCCGCTTTTTTGCCTGTGCTTTGTACTGAACGGCTGTATGCTTACCGGTGCAGTACAGAGCACAGCGCTGGACAGTCGTGCGGTGGTGCGGCTGATCTATCTGGAATATGCGGGGGAGGAGTACCGCGCTCTGACCGCGGTTTGCGACTTTACCAAAACGGGCGAGGAGGTTTCCACTGCGGCATTCATGCAGCATGCGCAGGGGAGTTCTCCGGAACAGGCGCTGCTTTCAGCGGCGCAGCAGCGGGGAGGCAGAGCGTTTTTTGCACAGAATCAGCTGCTTTTGATTGGCCCACAGCTGGCAGAACAGAAACTTGCGGAGGTGCTGCAATATTTTGCGCAGGATCACGGCGCATACCGCGATCCCGCTGTGTGGCTCTGGTACGGCGGTGAAGATGCCTTGAAGGAACTGGAGGATCCCATGGATTTTTTACAGCGTGCAGAGAGCTTCACTGCGGATGATCCTCTGGGCTGTGTCAGTTATGTGCTGGAATACGAGCCGGATAAAGCCGCGATCCTTCCTGTGCTGGAACTGAAAGAGGAGGATGCTCCGGTGATGCAGGTCGGCGGCCTGGCGGTGGCTGAGCCGGGAGAACTTCGTCTGTACCGTGACCGGACGGTTTTGCAGGGCTGCGGCCTGCTGCGCGGCAGACAGTCGGCACAGCTGCTGACTCCGGAGTACGACGGTGCGGTGCGGACGGTACAGCTGGAGGGGCTGCGGCGATCCTTTTCCGTACAGAACGGCCGTCTGCGGCTGACGATAGAGGGCAGCGGAAGTGTGTCGGTACAGCTGGATGAGTCTGCGCGCGAACAGCTGCGGCAGACGGTACAGCAGACTCTTGCCGACCAGTGCCTCCGGGCATGGAGCGCGCTTACCCTGAAAGGTGAAGAGGATCTGTTTTCGCTGGATTGGTGGATACGGCAGCTGGGTGCAGATTCCGGCCTGCAGCCGGAATTCACCGCCCGCATACGGATGACATGAAGATGTGAAAATTTTTTCCGTGCCGGAATTGTGTGCCGCTCCTGTTGTATTTTTTGGCGTTTTTTGTTACAATAAAGCAGAAGAAAAATGCAAACGGAGGAATGAAATGTGATCCGTGCCGTTATTTTTGATATGGACGGACTGATGTACGACACCGAGCCGCTGGCTGAAAAATGCTGGCGCAGCGCCGCCCGTCACTCCCGCCTGACCATGACCCCGCAGACGCTTTCCGCGCTGCGCAGCCGCAATTCTGCAGACCGCGAGGCATATCTGAAAAGTATCTTCGGTGACCGCATTGATTATAAGCGTCTGGAACGCGTGATGTATAAAGAGCTGCATACCCAGATCGGCGAAAGCGGTCTGCCGCTCAAGCCCGGTCTGTGGGAGCTGCTTGTCTTTTTGAAGCGCAACGGCTACAAGCTGGCAGTGCAGACCACCGGCGCGGCAGATGCTGCCCGCTGGTATCTGGATATCAGCGGCTGCACAGAGTTCTTTGATGTGGTCGTCACCGACCGCGCCATCCAGCACGGCAAGCCGGAGCCGGATATCTATCAGAAAGCAGCCGAACTTCTGGAGATTGCGCCGGAGGAGTGTCTGGTGCTGGAGGATTCGCCCGCCGGTATCATCGGTGCACACCGCGCCGGCTGCAAATCCCTGATGATTCCGGATATGGACCCGCCTACCCGCGGTGTTTCGGCGCTGTCGCTGGGTGTGGTGGATGATCTTGAACAGGTCATCACATTCCTGCGGGAAACTATGTGCCAGCAGGAGCAGAAGTGGCCTGCCGTGCGCAGTGTCGTTTTCGATCTGGGTGGTGTTCTGGTCGATTTTGATCCCGTCGGTTATCTGCGGGATCGCTTTACCAATAAAGTGCTGGAGCACTACCTTTACCAGAACAGCTTCGGCAGCCGGCAGTGGCTGGATATGGATGCCGGCATCATCACCCGTGCCGAGGGCGAAAAAGCCATTATGGCAAAGGCGAAAAAGGATGGCCGTGCCTTTGAGATGCAGACGGTGCTGGATGAATGGCGTGATCGGCTGAAAACAAAGGAGGATACCGTTGCGCTGATCCGCAAGCTGAAGGAAAACGGCGTGCAGGTGTACTACCTTTCCAACATCGCCGAGGATATCTTTGAAATGCTTTCCCAGCGGCCGTTCATGCAGCTGTTTGACGGCGGCGTAGCCTCCTACGAGAACCATCTGCTCAAGCCGCAGCCGGAAATCTATCGGACTCTGCTGGAAAAATATGGTCTTGAGCCTGCGGCGACCGTTTTTTTTGATGATACGCAGGCCAATGTGGATGCTGCCCGCGCGCTGGGAATCATCGGCCGGCATTTCCATTCCGCCGCGCTCGCCGAAAAAAATCTGGAAGGCTATCAGGTGCTGTAAGATTTGCCGAAAAAAACAGAATGTCCGCTGCGGTGCAGCGGACATTCTTTCGGTTCAGCTGATCTGCTGTTTTACCTTTTTCAGCGCATTTTTTTCTAGCCGGCTCACCTGCGCCTGACTGATGCCGATCTCCTTTGCCACATCCACCTGTGTCTTTCCCTGCAAAAAGCGGCGGGAGAGGATCGTTTTTTCCCGTGGATTCATTCCCGCAAAGGAATCACGGAACAGGATGGTGGAGATCCAGCTGTCCTCGTCATTTTTGTCGCCGATCTGATCCATCACATAAACGGTGTCGCCGCCGTCGTTATATACGGGCTCATATAAGGAAATGGGATCCACCACCGATTCCAATGCAAGTGTCACGGCGGATTCCTCCGCGCCGATGTGTGCGGCAATATCTGCGGCGCTGGGCTCACTGCCGCGGGCCTTCTGCAGTTCCTCCCGCGCCTGCATGGCGCGATAGGCCAGATCACGCACAGACCGGCTGACCCGTATGGGCGAATCATCCCGCAGAAACCGCCGGATCTCCCCGACGATCATCGGCACGCCATAGGTTGAAAACCGCACCCCCTGCGTGATATCGAAATTGTCGATGGCTTTGATCAGTCCGATGCAGCCCACCTGAAACAGATCATCCATATTCTCGCTTCGGCTGCGCCCGCCATATCGCCCGGCGAACCGCTGCACCACGCTCAATACCAGTCGAAGATTACCGGAGATCATTGCCTCTCGCGCACCGGCAGCCTCAGTGCCGCCCGCGCGGATGGTTTTCAGCAGTTGTGTTTTTTCGGCTTCCTTCAGCACAGGCAGCCGTGCGGTATTGATGCCGCACAGGTCCACTTTGTTATAATACATCGCGTTTCCATCCTGTTTTGCATTGAAGTGCAGGCAAGCCTGCCGTACAGAAAGTATGGCCGCGGGAAATAAAATATATTCCCTCTTTCTTTAAGGGTTGACGGGAAAATTTCCCTTTTCCCCTGCAGCGGAATGCACGGCTGTTTTTGCTCATACAATAAACAGGGGAGGGGGCGTGCATGATGCTGACACTGCGGGATATCTGCCGGCGCAGCGTTGTCAATCTGGAAAAAGGCGTGATCATCGGTACAGTGGACGATGTTCTTTTTGATGAAAAGACCTCGCAGATCGAGGCGCTGCTCATATATGGCCGTACACGGCTGTTCGGGTTGCTGGGGCGCGACAGCGATGTCCGTATTCCATGGACAGAGATCGTTTCTTTCGGGCGGGATGTCATCATGGTCAGCACCCCTGTGACAGAGGATAAGCCGCTTGCGCGGCGTCGTTTTTTGGAACTGTGAACAGGTTTTTGCCCTGCAAGGTGATCGAGTTGTGCACAACAGAAAAACCGCACAGAATCCGGTAAAATATCAATAAAACGCTTGATTTTTTGCAAGGATTGTGCTAAAATATTCGAGCATTACGCACGCAGGTCTTGCCAAGCCGGTGCCGCAAGGTGGTAAGGCGTACGGGATCTGCGGAGGAAAAAACAAAAATTGGAGGAAAAATCAATGGCAGTCGTATCTATGAAGCAGCTTCTGGAGGCCGGTGTTCACTTCGGTCACCAGACCCGTCGCTGGAACCCCAAGATGGCCCGTTACATCTTCACCGAGCGCAATGGTATCTACATCATTGACCTGCAGAAGACCGTGAAGAAGCTGGATGAGGCCTACAACTTTGTCAAGGAGACCGCCGCCAACGGTGGTGACATCCTGTTCGTCGGCACCAAGAAGCAGGCTCAGGAGTCCATGAAGGAAGAGGCCGCCCGCTGCGGTATGCATTTTGTCAACGCTCGCTGGCTGGGTGGTATGATGACCAACTTCCGTACCATTCGCAAGCGCATCGAGCGTATGGAGCAGCTGAAGACCATGCGTGAGGATGGCACCTTTGCAATGCTGCCCAAGAAGGAAGTTGTTCAGCTGGAGCTGGAGATCGCCAAGCTGGAGAAGTATCTGGGCGGCGTGAAGGACATGAAGAAGCTGCCTGCTGCTCTGTTTGTTGTTGACTCCCGCAAGGAGCACATCGCCATCTGCGAGGCCCGCAAGCTGCACATCCCCATTGTTGCTATCGTCGACACCAACTGCGATCCCGATGAGGTCGATTATGTCATCCCCGGCAACGACGACGCTATCCGCGCTGTCAAGCTGATCTCCGGCGCTATGGCTGACGCTGTTCTGGAGGGCCGTCAGGGCTCTGCCGACGTCGCCGAAGAGGCCGCTGAGGAAGCTGTTGCTGAATAATTAACGGCATATATTGCTTATAATTTAGGGAGGAAGTTAAAATGGCTTTTACCGCTCAAGATGTTAAGAATCTGCGTGAGCAGACCGGCTGCGGCATGATGGACTGCAAGAAGGCCCTGAATGACGCCAACGGTGATTTCGAGAAGGCTGTTGAGATCCTGCGCGAGAAGGGTCTGGCCGCTGCCAACAAGAAGGCTGGCCGTATCGCCGCCGAGGGCATGGTTTATGCTACCACCTGCAGCAAGTGCAATGTCGGCGTGCTGCTGGAGGTCAATGCCGAGACCGACTTTGTTGCCAAGAACGACACCTTCAAGGCTTTCGTTGAGGATGTTGCCAAGGTCATCATGACCGAGGCTCCCGCCGATGTGGAGGCTCTGATGGGCTGCGCTATGGAAGGCAGCACCGTCGAGAAGGCTCTGCAGGAGAAGATCCTGGTCATCGGCGAGAATATCAAGATCCGCCGCTTTGTCCGCTATGAGGGCCCCTGCGTGGCTTATGTCCACGGCGGCGGCACCCACGGCGTTCTGGTCGCTTTTAACTCCGATGTTGCCGATAAGGAGGGCTTCGAGGCCTACGGTAAGGATGTTGCCATGCAGATCGCTGCTGTCAACCCCAGCTACCTGAATGCCGCGGCTGTTCCCGCCGAGGTCATCGAGAAGGAAAAAGAGATCATGCTGGCTCAGATCAAGAACGATCCCAAGACCGCCAACAAGCCTGAGCAGGTTCTGGTCAAGATGATCGAAGGCAAGATCGGCAAGTACTACAAGGAGAACTGCCTGGTTGAGCAGGCCTTCGTCAAGGACGACAAGATCTCCGTCGGTCAGTACACCGCCAACACCGCCAAGGAGCTGGGCGGCAGCATCGAGATCGTGAAGTATGCCCGCTTCGAGAAGGGCGAAGGCCTGGAGAAGCGCAGCGACGACTTCGCCGCCGAAGTTGCCGGCATGGTGAAATAAGTCGCCTTGTGTGACAATGCACTCCATTTTGTCCATGAGTGCGCTCCAATTTGTCACTGAAATGACGAAATAAGTCGAAAAAGAGGAGAAGTTTGGGTGAAAAGCCTGGACTTCTCCTCATTTTTTTGTCCCAAAATAGGGGAGAACCCC
>JAFUNR010000006.1 GCA_017472965.1 Oscillospiraceae bacterium
GAGAAAGCCCCGTCTTGCTTTTTTGGTCGATTTTGCGTATAATATTATTGTTAGGGTGACAACCACCCGAAACAACTGTGTTGCCCCTCCCATGGTGGTTTATCACCACTGATAAGATTTTGATAAGCATCCATCGTACAGTTAAGATAATATGGGTAATCAAAATAATCAGAACGGCAGGCACAATATCTTCTAAACAAGATTGTTTAAGATGTAAGCCCCTGCAACGAGTGGGAATGATCTCACAGGTCGAAAAAGCCCGGTCATCACCGGACTTTTTAAGGATTTGAGCCATTCGTGGCAACGATCTGGCAACAAAATTTCATGATTCATAAGTAAAGAGCTAACTGATCTCGATTGAGTCGGTTAGCTCTTTTCGCTGGGCGCGTTTTTTTGCTGTCCTGTGCCGGTATTTGGCGGCAATCGATAAAAATGCAAAAAATTTCCGCTGTTCACAAGGATGAAAGAGAAAATTTGTGCAAATTGCGCGAATTGTGATGAAAATAATGTGTTCTTATCAATCAAAATCTCAATTGACTTTTCTTTGTTCGGCTGATAAAATTTGATATGTATTATTTATTAAAAAAATATTACCGAAGCGTTCGATACATCGCAAATGATATGGATTTGAAGTTTCTGGCCGGATGCCGTAAATGTCCGGGCTATCGATCGCGTTGTTCCCTTCTGCGGGATAGTCGAAACAACGCACCGATAGGGTATTGTGTACCTTGATCGGTGTTTTTTGTTTTTGCCGCAGCCCGCGGAAAAAAAGAGGGATCGGCCGCAAAGGCCTGTGAAAATGTATCCTGCCCCGTGAGGGGTTATGATAAAGAAACAAACCAACGAACCAAATGAGGAGAGGTAAAGAATGAAAAAGATTATCGCACTGCTGCTCGTTCTGGCTATGGCGTTTTCCTTTGCTGCCTGCAGCAGCGGAAGCGCTGATGATACCGCTGATTTCAAGGCCGGTTTCATCTTCCTGCACGACGAGAACTCCACCTATGACCTGAACTTCATGAACGCCACCAAGGAAGCCTGCGAGGCTCTGGGCGTTGAGTATGTGACCAAGGTCAATATCCCCGAGTCCGAGGCCTGCTATGATGCCGCTGCCGAGCTGGTTGAGGATGGCTGCACCTACATCTTCGCCGATTCCTTCGGCCATGAGCCCTACATGCTGCAGGCTGCCAAGGAATTCCCCGATGTTCAGTTCTGCCATGCCACCGGTACGCAGGCTCACACCGCCGGTGTTGAGAATTACCACAACGCTTTCGCCAGCATCTACGAAGGCCGCTTCCTGGGCGGTGTTGCTGCCGGCATGAAGCTCAATGAGATGATCGCCAACGGCGAGTTCACCGCTGACGAGGCCAAGGTCGGTTACATTGGCGCTTTCCCCTATGCTGAGGTTATCTCCGGTATGACCTCCTTCTTCCTGGGTGTCCGCTATGTCTGCCCCACTGCCACCATGGATGTGACCTTCACCAACTCCTGGTATGATCCCACCCTGGAGCAGGAAGGCGCTGTCAAGCTGATCAACAACGACTGCAAGCTGATCTCCCTGCATGCCGACTCCATGGGCGCTCCCACCGAGTGCCAGAACAACGGCGTTCCCTTCGTGTTCTACAACGGCTCCGCTATGGATGCCTGCCCCGATACCTACATCGTTGCTTCCTACATCAACTGGGCTCCCTACATGATGTACTCCATGGAGGCTGCCATGAAGGGTGAGCCCATCGCCGCCGACTGGATCGGCACTCTGGAGAACGGCGGTGTTGCTCTGAAGGAGCTCAACGAGTCCGTTGCCGCCGAGGGCACTGCTGCCAAGCTGGAAGAGGTCAAGAACGCTCTGCTGGATGGCTCTCTGAAGGTCTTTGACACCGACACCTTCACCGTGAACGGCGAGGCTGTCGACAGCTACCTGGCTGACGTTGACGATCTGGGCGACTTTGTTCCCGAGACCGAGGTTGTGATCGACGGTTACTTCCATGAGTCCGAGTTCCGTTCCGCTCCCTACTTCGATATGTTCATCGACGGTATCACCAACCTCGACGCATAAGAAAGCTTTTTGAAGCTGTACGCGAAAAAAGCTTTCGCATACAGATTCCGCAGATACTCATGGGGCTGCTGCAGTTTTTGCAGCAGCCCCTGCAGTGCTGTAAAGGGCAGCCCAGTGACAGATACAGCCGCTGAGCTGCCCTTTGCAGCTTTGTGGAGTGCCCATCATTTTATACAGAACTGGAGGACGAGCCTTTGGAGAAGAAAATTGCCACTGTAAAAATGCGGAACATCACCAAAACGTTCGGTACGGTTGTCGCCAATGACAAGGTGTGGCTGGATATTTATAAGGGGGAGATCCTTGCGCTGCTGGGCGAAAACGGCAGCGGAAAGACGACCCTGATGAATATGCTTTCCGGCATTTACTTTCCGGATGAAGGCGATATTTTCATCAACGACGAAAAGGTGGTCATCCGCTCCCCGAAGGATGCCTTTGACCACGGTATCGGTATGATCCACCAGCATTTTAAGCTGGTCGATGTGCTTACCGCTGCGGAAAACATCATTCTGGGTCTGGAAGGCAAACTGGATCTCAAGGCGGCGACCGAGAAGATCCGCCGGATCTGCGAGGCCTACGGCTTTGAGGTGGATCCCAACCAGAAGGTCTACGATATGTCCGTATCCCAAAAGCAGACGGTGGAGATCGTCAAGGTTCTTTTCCGCGGCGCTGACATCCTGATTCTGGATGAACCCACTGCCGTCCTTACCCCGCAGGAGACGGATAAGCTGTTTGCGGTGCTGCGCAATATGCGCAACGACGGAAAAGCCATCGTGATCATCACCCACAAGATGCATGAAGTGGAGAAGCTTTCCGACCGGGTGGCCATTCTGCGCCATGGCCAGTTTGTCGGTGATCTGCCCACAGAGGGAACCGATGCGCAGGAGCTGACCAACATGATGGTCGGCTATTCCGTGAATCTGAATATTGCCCGCCCCGATCCGGTGGATCCCAAGCCCCGTATCGAGGTGAACGGCCTGACAGTGCGCTCCATCGACGGTGTGCTGAAGCTGCAGGATGTTTCCTTTACCGCCATGAGCGGCGAGATCCTTGGTATTGCCGGTATTTCCGGCAGCGGCCAGAAAGAATTGCTGGAGGCCATTGCCGGTCTGCAGCCGGTGGAGAGCGGCTCCATCTGCTATGTGGAGGATGACGGCACCCGCGATGAGCTGCTGGGCAAGGATCCGCTGAGTATTGCCGAAAAAGGCATCAGCCTTTCTTTCGTTCCCGAAGACCGTCTGGGCATGGGGCTTGTGGGCGGCATGGACCTGAGCGACAATATGATGCTCCGTTCCTTCCGCAAGGGCAGGAGCGTCTTCACCGACCGTAAGAGTCCGCGCCGTCTGGCAAAGCAGGTGGTGGAAGAGCTGAATGTCAAAACCCCCAGCATCGAAACGCCGGTGCGCAAGCTTTCCGGCGGCAACGTGCAGAAGGTTCTGGTCGGCCGCGAGATCGCCTCGGCGCCCAAGGTGCTGCTGACCGCCTATGCGGTGCGCGGTCTGGATATCAATTCCTCTCATACGATCTACGATCTGATCAACCAGCAGAAGCAGAAGGGTGTGGCCGTCGTCTACGTCGGCGAGGATCTGGATGTGCTGCTGGAGCTCTGCGACCGCATTCTGGTGCTCTGCGCCGGCAAGGTGAGCGGCATCGTTCCCGGCAGAGGTGCGAAGAAGCGGGATGTGGGTATGATGATGACCCGCCTTGGAGGTAACAGCAATGAATAAAACAAGAGAGCCTCTTTTCCATATTGTCAAGCGGGGCGAGATGCCCTGGTACTTCGGATGGTCTGTCCGTGCGGTCTCCATCGTGCTGGCTCTTGCCTGCTGCGGTCTGATCACTGTGCTGGTCACCTCCGAAAACCCCATCAAGATCTTTTCCACCATCATTGACGGTTCTTTCGGCTCCAGCCGCAAATTCATGGTGCTGCTGCAGAATACCGCCATGCTGCTGTGCATTGCACTGGCGCTGACTCCTGCATTCAAAATGCGCTTCTGGAATATCGGCGGCGAGGGTCAGGCTCTTGCGGGTGCGCTGGCCTCTGCAGCATGTATGATCCTGATGAAGGATCAGCCCAATCTGGTGGTGATCCCCTGTATGGTTGTCACCAGCATTCTGGCGGGTGCGCTCTGGGGCGCTGTTCCGGCCTTCTTCAAAGCCAGATTCGGCACCAACGAGACCCTCTTCACGCTGATGATGAACTATGTGGCCACACAGATCGTGGCCTACTTCTCCGTGGTGTGGGAAAACCCCAAGGGCTCGGGCAATATCGGCGTGATCAATCCGTTATCAAAGGTGGGCTGGTTCCCGGAGATCTTCGGATCCAAATATGCCCTGAATATCATCATCGTCGCGCTGGTGACCGTCGCCATGTACATTTATCTCAACTATTCCAAGCACGGCTATGAGATCTCCGTTGTCGGCGAGAGCGAGCGTACCGCCAGATACATCGGCATCAAGGTGGAGAAGGTCATCATCCGCACCATGCTGATCTCGGGCGCTGTCTGCGGCCTTGCCGGTCTGCTGCTGGTGGGCGGCACCAATCACACCCTCAATGCGGATATCGTTGCCGGCCGCGGCTTTACCGCCGTTATGGTCTCCTGGCTGGGCAAATTCAATCCCGTCTGGATGATCTTCACCAGTGTCCTGCTGGTTTTCCTTGAGCGCGGCGCCGGCGAGATCGCCACCGATTTCGGCCTGAACGCCTCCTTCGGTGATATTCTGACCGGTGTGATCCTGTTCTTCATCATCGGCGGCGAATTCTTTATCAATTATAAGCTCAGTTTGACAAAAGCTGCGAAAAAGGAGGGGAAATGATCATGCTCGAAGCGATTCTTTCTTTCATTCCCCGTGCCATTGCACAGGGCGTGCCGCTTTTGTACGGAGCCACCGGCGAGATCATCACCCAGAAGTCGGGTAATATGAATCTGGGTATCCCCGGTGTCATGTATGTCGGCGGCATCTGCGGTGTCATCGGCGCTTTCCTGTATGAGCAGAGCCTGCCCTCGCCCGAGGCCATCAACCCGGTGCTGGCCGTGCTGATCCCCACGCTGTTCAGTCTTATCGGTTCGCTGCTGATGGGCCTGCTTTTCTGTTTCCTCACCGTGACCCTGCGTGCAAACCAGAATGTCACCGGCCTTGCCATGACCACCTTCGGCGTGGGTTTCGGCAACTTCTTCGGCGGCTCTCTGGTCAAGCTTTCCGGTGCGGATATGCCTTTTCTGGCACTTTCTGCCACCTCCAACTGCTTTAAGAAAACCCTGCCCTTTGCAGATAAGCTGGGCGTTTTCGGCGACCTTGTGCTGGGCTACAGCTTCCTTGTGTATCTGGCCATTGCCATTGCACTGATCGCCGCCTTTGTCATCAACCGCACCCGTACCGGCCTGCACCTGCGCGCTGTCGGCGAAAATCCCGGCACTGCGGATTCCGCCGGTATCAATGTCAACCGCTACAAGTATTTTGCCACCTGCCTTGGCTGCATGATCGCAGGTCTGGGCGGTCTGTACTATGTCATGGATTACGCCAGCGGTATCTGGGCCAACAATGCTTTTGGCGACAGAGGCTGGCTTGCCATTGCACTGGTCATTTTCACTATCTGGCGGCCCAATGTGGGCGTGCTGGCTTCCTTCCTGTTCGGCGGCCTGTATATCCTGCATATGTACATTCCCTCCGGCATGAATCTTGCCGTGAAGGAGCTGTACAAAATGCTGCCCTATGTGGTGACCATCGTGGTGCTGATCATCTCTTCGCTGCGCAACCAGCGCGATAAGCAGCCGCCGCAGTCCCTCGGTTTGCCGTATTTCCGCGAGGACAGATGACCGGCTTCTTATAATCGCACCTGTTTGAACGAAATGGATTCAGGAGACCCTGTGCCATCCGCTGCGGATGACGCAGGGTCTTTTTTGTTGCTGTACCGGAACGGATACGATAACATTTTTCTCCCTGCAAATAATAAAAAACAACACAGTTTTCAATTTCTTCTTGCATCCTGCCGCAAAACAGGGTATAGTGAAAGCGAAAAGACACCTGCGGCGCAGCCGCAGCGTAAAGGAGAAAAAGGGGAAAAGAACATGAGAATTGTTGTGATTGGTTCAAGCGGTCACAGTATTCTGTATATGCCGGTGCAGCATATGCCGGACCGTGACTTTGTTGCTGTTGCGCCGGGCAGCGCCGGTGAATCCATGGATGTTATTCTGAACAGGCTGACGCAGAGCGGCTATCAGCCGAAGCTGTACGCCGATTACAAAGAGATGCTGCGCATGGAAAAGCCGGATGTTGCCATTGTGGATAATTACTACGGCGAGCACGCCGGCGTTATTCTGGATGCCTTTGCGGCGGGCTGCCATGTGCTGTCCGATAAGCCGGTTGCCGCAAGCCTGCAGGAGCTGGAGCAGGTGGAGGCGGCCTGGCGCAAAGCGGGTACCTGCTTTGCCGCTATGTTCACCTACCGCTACGAGGGCGCGTTTTTCCGGGCATGGCAGCTGGTGCAGCAGGGCGCTGTGGGCAGGGTCCGTCTGGTCAACACGCAGAAATCCTATAAATTCGGCAAGCGGCCCGATTTTATGAGCCGGCGCGAAAGCTATGGCGGAACGATCCCGTGGGTCGGTATTCACGGTCTGGAATGGATCAAGTGGATGAGCGGGGGCAGGCTGGAGGCGGTAAGCGCCGTGCAGGCGGCACAGGAAGCGCCCAACGGCGTCAGTCCGGAGACCACCGCGCTGATCCAGCTGCGGCTGAATGACGGCATGATGGCCTCTGTCACCGTCGATTATCTGAATCCGGCGGCAGCGCCCAACCACGGCGATGACCGCATCCGCGTTGTGGGTACGGAGGGCGTGCTGGAGGTACGGGAGGACCGGATCATCCTGACCAATGCTGACGGCGTGCAGTATCCGGAATTCCCCGCTCATGCCGATATGCTCACGGATTTTCTGGATCAGGTGAATGGCGTGGGCGTGTGCCGCGTTTCGGCAGAGGATGCGCTGACGGTGACCCGCTGGGCGCTGCTGGCGCAGCAGGCAGCGGATACCAACAGGATTATTTACGACTGTCCGCAGGCGGCGCAGCGCCCTTTTACACAGGAGGAGTTTGAGCGCTATGTGGCGCTTGACTCCACCACCGACAATCTGCAGGATAATCTGCGCCGCGCCGAGCTTCTTGGCTTCGGCGGCAAGCAGATCACCATAGCGCCGGGGGCGGTCGTCCGAACCGCTCCGGAGAAAATCGGCCGCGAAGTGTTTATCGGTCTGTACAGCTATATCAACGGGGATGTCACCGTGGAGGATCATGTCCTGATCGGCCCGCGCTGCTCGCTGACGGCGGGACACCACAAATTTGATCCGGTTACCGGCTGTTTTTCGGCGCGTACCGAGCAGGATTACGACAATTCCGTTCGTATCGGGTTTGGATCCTGGCTGGCAAGCAATGTGACCGTCACTGCCGGCGTGAAGATCGGTCGTGCCAATCTGATTTGTGCCGGCGCGGTGGTCACGCATGATACACCGGATTATGCCATCATGGCGGGCATTCCCGCCAGACAGGTCGGGGAGATCGATCCCGCAACGGGGGAATACCGCTGGTTCGGGAGAAAGGAAGGCTGAGGAATGGCGGAAGAAAAGAAGATTCGTTTGGCATTTCCTGCGAAACGGACACACGGCGAGCAGGTTTTCCCCAGCCCTGCTGACGGGGAGACCGTGGCCGAAAACCCGCCGGTGCTGGTCTGGCTGCCGCCTGTGCCGGAGCAGGGCGATCTCTCCGGCGTGAAGTTTCGCTATCACTGTGCGGTGACGAACACACAGGGGCAGGAGGTCTTTGCCTGTGATACCGGCTCGACAGCCGTGTGTATCGATGGGCCTCTGGAGCCGGGCGAATATACATGGGATGTGACTGTGCCGGAATACGGTACCGCGCGCGGAAAGCAGCGCTTTACCGTGCCGGAGGATGCGGTTTCATGGCAGCGTCCTGGTGTGGAAGATGTGCTGGCAGGGCTGCCGGCAGAGCGCCCGCGCCACCTGTTTACCAAGAAGGAGATCCCTGCGATTCTGGCTTCGCACAACGAGGAACTCGAAGTGCTGAAGCGCAACATCGCGCAGGCCTATCTGGACGGCCTGCCGGAGCGCCCGATGTTCCATACAGATGAAAGCGCTCTGCCGTACCGGGAGTATTTTGGTCGTTTCCGCGATTTCTGCGACCGGAATCTGGTGGCCTGTTCCTTGGGTTACGCTCTGCTGGGGGATGAAAAAGCCGGTGCTTTTGCCAAAAAGCTGTTTTTGCATCTTTGTGACTGGAACCCGGAGGGCCCCTGCGCACTGTACCCGGCCCTGTGGGGCGACGAAGTGGGGCTGAGCTGTGCCCGATGCTTTCCGGCGGTGTTCGATCTGCTTTATCCGCTGCTTTCGGAAAAGGAACGGCTGTATGCGGGTGCGGCAGTCGCCGCCTATGCCCTGCAGTGCGAAAAGCGGATCGATGCGCAGAACTACGAGCTGAATCCGGGCAATTCCCACACGGGCCGCCTGCCTGCTTATCTGGGTGAAGCGGCGCTTGTGCTCTGGGGCTGCGGTATCTGCCCGGAGGATGTGCTGAAAAAGTGGCTGGAGAAAGCTCTCGGCATCTACAACGGCATCTTTCTGTATTACGGCGGTGCGGACGGAAGCTGGGCGGAGGGCACCTTTTATTCCACCAGCTATACAAAATGGTATCTGCCTTTCTTTTCGGCAGTGTACCGTTATTCCGGCTGTACCTTTCTGGAGCGCCCCTTCTTCCGCAACTATGCCCGCTTCCTGCTGCACTTTGCCCAGCCGGATCATGAGCTGCATCCCTTCTGCGACGGCTATTGGTGCACCCCCGAATCGGCGGAGTGGCCCGGCTTTTTCGCGCAGAACCCGTTCCGAATCTATGCCGGTCTGTCCGGACTGCCGGAGGCGTTGGAAATGGAGCGGAAGCTGGCGGTGCCCGGACTTTTCTATCTGCATCTGCTGGATGTGTTTCTGCCGCCGGTGCCGGCAGGCTCCGGAGCGGCGGCTCCTGTCACGGATGCGGATGCCTTCCGGGATGCCGGCTTTGTCAGTCTGCACAGCGACCGTACCGACCCGCAGCGGGATCTGCACCTGATGGCCCGCGCCAGCAAATACGGCCCGGGCAGCCATCGGCAGCCGGATAACGGCAGCTTCCATCTGTTCTGCGGCGGTACGGCGCTGCTTTGCCCCTCCGGTTATTTCGGGCGGGAATGCGCCTCCACCCATCACATGAAATGGTATAACACCACAAAAGCGCATAACGCCATTCTGATCGACGGCATCGGCCAGAGCTATCTGGATTACCGTCACACGGGAAAGATCCTTTCCTGCGGGATAGAGGCGGACGGTTCACGAAAGGCTGTTCTGGATCTGTCGGAATCCTACCCCATGTTGGAAAAGTGGGTGCGCACCCTGACGGTAGCGGACGGTCACACGGCGGTCATCGAGGATACTGTTATCGCCGAAAACGCTGTGACGGTCACCTATGCGCTGCACACCATGTCCGAGCCGCAGCCCTGTGGCGAGGGCTTCGCGGTGGAGCGCGGCGGTAAACAGATGGAAGTGATCCCCGCGCCGGGACAGTTTATCTCGCGGAGCTTTTCGGATACCTATGATGTGGATCTGAACGCCGATGTTCCCGAAGCGTATCATGTGACGATGCCGCAGCAGTACCATGTTTATTTTGAGACAGAAAAAAAGAGCGTTCATCACCTGCGCGTTGTGATCAAGGTAAAATAAACAGGAGAGGTGTTTCATATGGTGGAATTCATCCGGGCGGATAAAAGCCAAAAAGCAGACATGATCGATTTTATCACATATGTTTTTTCCTATCATTATGAACCCCATGAATTCAAAAAGCTTGTGCCGAAGGTATATGCAGACACAGCGGAAGATGATAACGTGACCCACTATATGGCGATGGAGGACGGCAGAATAAAGGCAGTGGTCAGTAACCGGCTGATGGAGGAAAAAGTCGGTGCACACACCCTGAAATACGGCCTGATCGGCGCGGTTTCCGTTCATCCCTATTCCAAGGGAAAGGGCTATATGAAAGCGCTGATGAAAATGGCTCTTGACGATGCACAGCGCGACGGTCTTGACGTCATGGCGCTGGGCGGACAGCGTCAGCGGTATGCTTATTTCGGCTTTGAACGTGTGGGTACCAGCTATCAGTACACCCTCAATAAAAACAATATACGTCATTGCCTGAAGGATGTGGATACCACCGGTGTGAGTTTTGAGCTCATCAATGACCCGGATGCCGCGGAGCTCGATAAGATAAAAGAACTTTATGAAAGACGCCCCGCCCACGGAGTGCGCCCGCGCAAAGAGCTGTTCCACATCATGCACAACTGGGCGTCTGAGCTTCGGGTGATCCGAAAAGACGGCCGCATGATCGGCTATGTGTACAGCAATATGGCAGAGCTGGTGCTGGAGGACAATGCTTTGCTTCCCGAGGTGACAAAGGCGTGGTTTGAGCAGGTGAGCAGCGAAACGCTGAGTCTGTCCATTCCCATGTACGAACAGGCGCAGTGTGCTTTCTTCACCCGCATCTGCGAGCGGATGTCCATTCTGCCTGTGGAAATGGTCTGTGTGCTGAACTGGGAAAGAATGCTGCAGGCCATGCTGGAATTCAGAAATCGCTTCTGCCCGCTGCAGGATGGGGAGGTGGAGTTCCAGATCGAGGAAGAGGCGTTCCGCATTCAGGTGAACGGCGGAAATGTCTGTGTACAGAAAATATCCGCTGACGGCAAAACACTGCCGGAATACACGCATAATGAAGCTGAGCTGCTGTTTTTTGGTATGCAGAACATGCTCATCCCGAAAACGGAGTACAAAAACTGGCTGCCGCTGCCCTTCTGCATCGATCTGCCGGATACATTCTGATCGATCCGGCGTTCCCGGTCCATACTGATATGCCGGTTTTGACCGTCTGCAGGCAGCCGGGAACGAAGTGAACTGAACGGGGAAGGGTGGTATTCTCTTATAAAAGCAGCCCCTTCTTGCTGATAGAACAGAAAAAGCCCTGTGCCATCGCTGCGGATGACACAGGGCTTTCTTTTTTGATTCTTATACCGGTTCGTCGCCGTGCGCGGCGATCCACTGTCTGGTGTACTCCACGGCCTCAAAGCCGAGATCGGCCACCGTATTGGAAAGCAGGATAATGCCTTCTGCCTCGCCGGAGCGGATCGCCTTTGCATAGCGTTCCAGCTGGAAGGCCATCTGCTCCTTTGTCAGCTGCCTGTGGTTGCCGTAGTCGTACAGATAGCAGCCCAGCAAAAGCCGTTTGCCGGCGCATTTTTCCCGCATCCGTGCATAATTCTCCTCGAATTTATCCAGATCCTGCCCGAACCATGTCCAGTAGGTAACGCCGTCAAAATACGTCAGATAATCCTCCTTGACGCTGTCCAGCATATAGTCGTAAACCACCACCCAAAGATCCAGCTTTCCGGAAGGGGCTTCGTGCAGCCTGCGCTGCACCTCGGCGATCTTCTCCACCGTGTAATCCTTCATCCGGCTTTCAAAGAAGAAATCGTCGAAAATGGCGCCTTTCAGGTTGGGGTGCTTTTGTGCAATGCGCAAAATCTCCTCCAGATGCCCCAGACTTTCGGCGTTGTTGTCGCATTCGCTGGCGCCGACAACGGACCAGATGGTCTCATTCAAGCTGTCCAGCGCCATGGCCTCCTGATCAAAAGGCGGCACCGGCTTGTTTTCGTAGCAAACCATGATACAGTTTCTTGCGCCCAGATAATAGGCGCTCTCGCACGGGGTCATTCTGGAATGCAGCGGCTCAAAGCCCCAGCCCTTATCATGGCTGCCGGCGGTGTGTCCCCAGATCCAGATGCAGTCTTTCAGCGTTTTGTTTTCCATTTTCATCCCTTCGTGTGCTGTGTGTTTGGCACAGAATGCAGCTTTGATGAAATCAGCATAGCATGTTTCCGATTTAAATACAAGATCCGACTGCGCATAGCCGCGGATGGGGAAGGATGTGGAGTATGATTCCACATCCTTCTGCTGTGTGCTCTGTTCCGGTGGCAGAACAAAGAGGAATGCGGCTGTTTATACCGCCTCCACCGGGATCCAGACCTCGTACCAGCGGTTTTTCTGGCGCTCATCATGGTCTGTCTGCAGGTGCAGCACCTCGATGGCAAGATCTCCTTTATGCCGGTAGCCGGAATCCGGCAGCCAGCATTCGAAGATCTGGGCAAAAAGCCGGGGGAATTCCTCCCACGCGACTCCGCCACGGCCGGTGCGGAAGGCGGCGTAGGTGCCTGCAGGCAGGGTGAATTTTTCCAGCGCAGACGGATCCTTCGCATCCCCGGCTTCGCGGGCGATCCTGTATTTGCCATTCTGCCAGATGCCGTACCACACGCCGTCATAGGCGTGGCTGCCCGGCTGGTTCCAGCGACCCTCGCAGATGTGTCCCGGCACATCGTCGCAATCTGCCGACCACATTCTGTGGCGCAGCTCCTCCCGTGTGCGGTAGCCCTCTCCGTCAAACTGTTTTGCCGCACCGAAAACCTCGGTTTCGGGCAGCTCAAAGATCTGCATATCCATTTCATTCGCTCCTTTGATGATGATGTGAAAGGAGGCGGGCGGATACACCCGCAGACGGCCGCCGTGTCTGCGATAGGCTGCGGGCGAGATCCCGTGCTGCTTTGCAAAGGCCTTTGCGAAGGCATCAGCACTGTCATAGCCGTATTTTACGGCGATATCGATGATGCGCAGCGGCGAGCGGCGCAGTTCCTGCGCGGCAAGGGTCAGTCTCCGCCGGCGGATATACTCCTTCAGCGACATCCCGGTCATGTAGCTGAAGAAGCGTTCAAAACTGTCCACGCTTACGCAGGCGAGCCGTGCGGCTTCACCGATATCCGGCTTGCCGCACAGTTCCCGCTCGATGCAGGCGATGGCGGCGTTGAGCTTTTCGGGTGTGTCCATTCCTGTCACCTCCTGCTGTTATCATACCGGAAATGCGGCGGCAATGTCCGACTTTCTGCGGGCGGATCCTGCCGGTACGAAAAACGGGGCATGTGCCGGATCGGCAGCAGCCCCGCTTGTACTGATCACTTTTTCATGCTGTCCAGATAGCTCTTTACATCAAAGGGCTGCGGCGCTTCATCCTTGCGCAGATAAAGCGGATGGTGCGGGTGACCCGCCCTGGAAACCGCGCCGAAGCGTACCCACGGTGTGTGATAGGCATCGGTCACAGCCACCAGTTCACGCATCAGGTCCGGCAGGTAATCACGCTTTTCGATCAGCGTGCCCCACGCCGCCCACATGGTGGCCTGTTTTTCCTGCAGCACAGCCTCCAGCCATGCCAGATTGCGGGTATGCCATTCCAGATTGGGAACGGTATGCATATCGTTGGGGTCGGTGGCGCGCTGGGGATAGACATTGAACATGATCCAGCCGTCAAAGCCGTTGGCCAGTGCCAGCCGCTCCACGCTTTTCAGGGTGGGATCCAGCGCCGCGGGATTGGCGGTGCTGGGATTGATGCCCACGCATACCAGCGGGCGGCTGCCCGGACGGCCCAGAATATAGCGGTGATCGCACCAGATGTTCGGCTCGTAATACCATGCGCCGTTCTCGTAATCGTACAGGCGCAGCGGATTGGCGGGGGCGGGCTCCTGCTCCACCGGCAGCGGCGGCAGCAGCGCGGGCACGGCGTGGGCGATACGGCTCATGGACGGCCCTCCTTTTTCAAAACCTCGGTGCGGATGTAGCGGAAAACGGCATCCTCACCCTCATCCTTCAGCATGGTCAGCAGCGTTACCAGCAGCTGTTCGGTATCCGGGTGCAGATTGGCGTGGTCGTGGCCTTTCATATAATAGTCCCATGCCGAGGCATCGGTGTAAGCCTCTTTTTCATAGGTGCGGCTGGCGGCAATGCGGTCGCAGAAGGTCTCCACCACATAGCGGGCGGGAATACGCACGCCCACCAGCTTTTTGTCGATGTAATCCGTCCAGTATTCCAGATGGTGACGGTTGCGGCCCTTGTGGTGCATCCATGCCAGCGAATAGCCGTTTGCATTGCGCTCGGCTTCGTTGGGGCTGCGGTTGCCCTGAAAATATTTCACCCCCGGCAAAAACTCCGTGGGTGAAAATTTGGACAGATCGTGGGTAAGTCCCTGCCGGTACAGGCCTGCGCGGAAGCAGTAGCGGGCGACCAGCGCCTTGTGCCGGCAAACGGTGGAAAGATGTCCCCAAAAGCTGCTCATACCTTCTCCTTTACGGTATCGGGATACAGCGCGGCCAGCCGGTCGCGGGCACTGCAGATGTGCTGTACGGTCAGTGTTTCGGCGGCATCGCCGTCGTGGGCGGTCAGCGCTTCGAAAATGGCGCGGTGCTCTGCCAGCGAGCGGGCGGCACGCTCCGGATCGGACAGGCTGGAACGGCGGAACCGCTGCAGACGATGGTGCAGACCGGTGAGCATATCCGTCAGGATCGGACTGCCGCAGTCACTGTACAGTGCGCGGTGAAAATCCGTATCCAGCCGGTGCAGCTCCTCGGGGCGCTTCTTGGCGGTGTAAAATTCTTGCAGATCCAGTATCTTGCCCAGCGCCTGCAGCCCTTCCTCTGAAATGTAAAGTGCGCTCCAGCGGGCGGCAAGTCCCTCGATGCGCATACGGATGTTGTAAATATCCAGCATATCCTGTGCCGATACTCCCGCGACCACTGCACTGCGGTTGGGCTGCACGGTGACGAGACCGGCGGTCTCCAGCCGGCGCATGGCCTCGCGCACCGGTGTGCGGGATACCTGATACTGGCTGCACAGGCCCAGCTCAGTCAGTGCATCGCCCGGCTGCCGCACGCCGTTCAGGATCTCCTGTTCCAGTGTGCGGTAGACCTGATCGGCAAGTGAATCCTTCATGGTTTTCTCCTTCGGTGCAAAAAATGATCTGTATTCATTATACACCACCCGTGTCATTTTTGGTAGTCTTTTGCGGTCATAAAAATTTTACAGTATTTTTTTGAAATCTATGTGCAGGAAACACAAATCTATGGTATACTGATAATGGTAACAAAATATTTACAGACCGAAGATGAGAAACGAGGTGTATGCTGTGAATATTGTTATTCTGCTCAAGCACAAAAGTCAGGTGGCGTATGTATATGAGGACAGCACCCTGCGTCAGGCGCTGGAAAAGCTGCGCACCCATAATTATACCGCGATCCCTGTGATCGCCCGCAGCGGTGAATACATCGGCACCATCAGCGATGGCGACTGCCTGTGGTTTCTGGTGGATAACAATGTCTGCGATATGCGCGCTGCCGAAAACTATCCGGTGAAGAACCTGCTGGTCAAGGAGCGGCACCATCCGGTGAATATCGCCTCCACCATGCAGGATCTGCTGGCGGGTGTGATGGATAAAAACTTCGTCCCCGTTGTGGATGGCCGCAATATGTTCATGGGCATCATCACCAGAAAGGATGTGCTGAAGCATTTCGCCAATGCACAGACCCCGGCGGGGGAAGCTGCAGACCTGAAAAAGGATATCGGAAGCTGAAAAAATGAAAAAAGCAGAGCAGCCGCACGGTGCAGAAAGGTGCACGGTGCGGCTGCTTTTTTGGGGTTTGCAGATAAGCGGTTCAGCGGTTTTCCTGCGCACGGATGATGGCCTTGTAGTAATCCACCGCAGCGGGCAGGGTGCCGGTCTCGATGTTTTCGTTCAGACCGTGCATGCCTGCCATCTGCTCCGGTCCGTAGCATACCGGCGAAAAACGCACACAGGCATCGCACACACCGTCGTAAAAGCGGGCATCTGTGCCGCCGGTGACCACATAGGGCATCACGCCCACACCGGGGAAGATCTGACCGATGACGGATCTGGTGATGGCGAAGGGTTCGCCGGAAAGATCCAGTGATCGGCTGGGTTTGCCGGCATACAGCACCTCGGTCTCCAGACCGTATTTTTTTGCCATGGCGGTGATCAGCTGCAGACTCTCATCGGTGCTCTGGTGGGGGATGAAGCGCAGATTGGCGCATACGCTGGCGGATTGCGGCAGCACATTGTAGCCGGAGGAACCGTTTTGCATGGTGAATGCAATGGTGGTGCGCAGCATGGCGGCGGCCTGTGCGCTGACCAGCGGGAGAATTGCTTTGACCAGCGGACGGAACAGCCACAGATTGCCCAGCACCAGCCGCATCCAGAAGGGCCCGGCATAGGGGGCAACCTCGCTGAACATGGCGGTGACAGCGGGGGAGAATTTGCTTTTGAAGGGGCTCTTTTTCTCCACAGCGCAGATGAATTTCGCCAGACGGGGGATGGGCGTGCCGCGCCCCGGCGTACTGGCATGACCGCCGTTGCTGTGGGCGGTGAAGCGCACATCGCCATAGCCTTTTTCAAAGATGCCCACAGCGGCAAAATGTCCCTTGACACCCATCACAGGATCCTGCACAATGCTGCCGCCCTCATCGCACAGCATGAACAGATGCACACCGTGCTCCTTCAGCCAGCCGGCCAGCCTGGGTGCACCGCTGCCGCCGATCTCCTCGGTACAGCTGCTGGCAAGATACACATCGCACGCGGGGGTGTAGCCCGCCTGCAGCAGCTCCTCCGCAGCCTGCAAAAAGGCCATCAGGCTGCACTTGGTGTCGCCCGCACCGCGGCCCCACACCTTGCCTTCGGCGATCACGCCGCCAAAGGGGGGATATTTCCACTCGCCGGTGGCTTCCACCACATCCATGTGCGCCATCAGCAGAATGGGCTCTTTATCGGAAACACCTTTCCATTTCAGCAGCAGATTGCCGTCGATCTCGATCTTTTCGCAGGCGGCGAAAACGGTGGGAAAGAGCTGCTCCAGCAGCCCGTGAAAAGCGCGGAATTTATCGATGGCCGGGTCGGCACGGTCGGAGATGGTCTCCATCTGCACCATGCGGGAGAGCTTTTGTGCGTAGGCATCGATACGTTCGCTGTCATCGGAAAGCCGGCAGTGCGTGGTTTTGCGGGGGGTGAGCAGCGTGCGGATCACCGCAGCGGCAAGCAGCACCAGTGCCGCGCCCAGCACGCAGGCAAGCAGGATCAGAATGGTTCGCATGGCTTATTCCTCCGCGGCGGCGGTTTCGGCCGCATCCCCATCGGCTGCCTGTGCGGCAGCTCTGGTCTCTTTGCGGAACAGCAGGAAGGCGTGGGCGATGCAGATGGCGCCGCTGACGATCATCAGGAAGCCCACACTGGAGATCAGGCTGGGCACAAAGATGAAAAGCAGTGTCATCACGGTCAGGGGGATCGCCACCAGCTTTTTGCCCTTGCGGAAATATTTGGTGGCCATCGCGCCGAACAGCGCGGGTACCACATTGTTGAAGGCGGGCTGCAGCTCCGGCATTTCCAGCACCGGCTGCAGCGGGATCAGCAGCAGCACGCCCACGGTGATCACCAGCGTGGTCACCAGCGAAGAGGTGGCAATGGAAAGGGTGGAGACGATCTCATTCTCCGGTGTGCCGGCCTTGGCATCCACGATATCCCGCGCGTTGATGGCGCAGGGGATCTTCATGTTGATCAGATTGCCGGTGATAAAGGCAAGATAGCTGCCGCCGGCGCCCAGCATGGGGGTGTAGATCAGAAACTCCACGATGCAGCTGGGAATGTAGACGATGGCTACCTGTGCGAAGCCCTTCCAGAAAGCGCCCATATCGGGCATGGCGCCCAGCACAGCACCCACGGCAAAGGGCACGGCGAGCATCATCAAAAGACCGGTGAGCAGACCGATGCGGCCCACCAGATGGGTGCGCTCATTGTATTTTGCAAAGTATTCCTGTTTTTGCAGCTCTGTCATGTCACACATCCCCCTTTCTTAAAAGATCATGCCGCAGACAACGGCGGCGGTCATGCCCACCAGCATACTGCCGGCGATGGAGAAATTTTCCACCCAAGGTTTGTGTTTCTTTTCGGCGATCCAGATGAAAACACCCATAGCCAGCGCGGCGCCCGCCAGTGTCATCAGCTGCAGATACTGCCCCGTGATGA
Source organism: Oscillospiraceae bacterium (assembly GCA_017472965.1). GTDB lineage: Bacteria > Bacillota > Clostridia > Oscillospirales > Ruminococcaceae > UBA1762. The sequence goes on from JAFUNR010000006.1 coordinate 18,035, forward strand.
CCAGTGCGCCGTTTTGCAGCTGCACCAGCTGACCGATGTAGCTGCCGATGTATGCGGTGATCAGACCGATGAACATGGCGTTCATGGCATCATCTCCAAAGCTGCGGCCGCCCTTTTTCTTGCCGCCCTGCAGCTTGGAGCAGTACTTTTTGCCGAACAGCAGCATACAGACCAGTCCCCAGATGATGCCCGCAGTCATCACCAGCGCGATGGTGGTGAAGGCCTGCAGCGTCATCTCCTCGGCGCGCAGTCCGGAAAGCCCGACGCTTTTGGCCGCGATATCCGCAACGCTGGCCTCATAGTGCAGTGCGCCGATGACGGAAAGCCGCAGCCACGGCAGCGGGATGCCCAGCGTACCGGAAAGCGCGATCACGCCCAGCAGAATGCTGATGGCGGGCAGCACGGTAAAGGTCATGCTGGAAGTGACAGCGCGTTTGAGCTTGGTGCGGTCCATGCCGACGGCGATACCGGCTTTCCATGCACGCACCAGCAGCACAAGGCTGAAGATGGCGACGAACAGGATCACCGCGCCGCAGATCAGATAGACCGGCAGACTGCTCATCTGTTTTAAAATGTCCTGCATAACAGAATTCCTCCTCTTTTTGCTGCTTTATACAAAACAGCAGGTTTCTTTGTAAAAAATTATACCTTCTTGGGCAAAACATTGCAAGGTTCTCTTTTCTTTTTTGCGGAATCTGTTAAAATAGAAATAACGCAGCCGGAAGATATGCTGCGCACAGTATCTCCGGCAGGAAATCGGATAAGAGGATATGTGGAGGAGTGACGATGTTCAACCGGAAATATATTGCAAACCATCATTTGTTTGGCGAGAATCGGCTCCCGACCCGTTCGCTGCTGCTGCCCGCACAGGAAAAGGGGATCACATGGAAAAACTTCCCCGCCTCCGACCGCATTCAGCTGTTGAACGGTATGTGGAAGTTTTCCTGGCTTGCCGAAGATACTGCCGATGCGTTTTTTGCGCCGCAGTGGGAGGATGCCGGTTGGGATGATCTGCCTGTGCCCTCCATGTGGCAGTTCCACGGCTACGGCAGCTGTTTGTATCCCAATGTGCGCTACTGCTTTCCTTACGATCCGCCGTATATTCACCGGGATAATCCGGTGGGGCTGTACCGGCTGCACTTTTGCGCTCATAAGCCCGAAGGCCGGGCCGTGCTGCGCTTCCTCGGGGTGGACAGCGCGTATTTTGTCTGGCTGAACGGAGAATACGTGGGCTTTTCCAAGGGCAGCCGCATTGCAGCGGAGTTTGATGTCACCGATGCCCTGCGGGAAGGGGAGAACCTGCTGGCGGTCAAGGTGTATACCTACTGTGACGGCTCCTATCTGGAAAATCAGGATATGCTGATGGCAAGCGGCATCTTCCGGGATGTGATGCTGGTTTATACCGGTAAAAATGCCCTGTGGGATTATACGCTGCTGCCCGATCCGGCAGGTTTTACAGTAAAATACAGCTGTACCGTCGGCGATGTACCCGCCGCTGTGCGCTTTACGCTGCAGGATGCGCAGGGGAAAACGGCTGCGTGTGCAGTCGGTGCGATGCGTGCGACCGGTGAGGTTTATCTGCCGCTGGAAAACCCCGTCACATGGAATGCGGAATATCCCTATCTTTATACGCTTTTCATCGAGGTTGAGGAAAACGGAGCGGTCATCGAAACGCACACGAAAAAAGCGGGCATTGCACACAGCTGCATTGATGGACATTTTCTGAAAATGAACGGCGTTCCCATCACGCTGAAGGGTGTCAACCGGCATGACAACAACCCCCGCCGCGGCCGCGCCGTCACGATGAAGCAGATCGAAGCCGAGCTGCGGGAGATCAAAGAAAACGGCCTGAACGCCATCCGCTGTTCCCATTACACAAATCATCCGTTCTTTTATGAGCTGGCATCCGAGCTTGGCATTTATGTGATGGATGAGGGCGATTGTGAATCTCACGGTGCCGAGACCACCGGTGACCGCGGCGCGCTGAATAAGGATCCGGACTGGTTCGATGCTTTCTTTGACCGGTTTTCCCGGATGTATTATCTGAATAAAAATGAGACCTGCATCAATATCTGGTCACTGGGCAATGAGAACGGCGCAGGGGGTAATGATGAGCGCTGCGCGGCATGGCTGGAACAGCAGGATGTGAAAAAACCGATCCGTTCCGATTGCGATCAGGAATTCTGCAATTTCCGTCAGATCGGCTATATGCCCATGCAATCGCTGCTGGATGCCCCGACGGATAAGCCTGTTCTCAACACCGAATACGCCCATGCGATGGGCAACAGCCCCGGCGGGCTGCAGGATATCTGGAACTGGATCTATGAGAATGAGCACGCCTGCGGCGGCTATGTGTGGGAATATAAAAGTCACGGCTTTTATACCGAAGGGCGCAAGGGCCGTCCGCGGTATCTGTACGGCGGTGATTTTCCGGATCATCATCATTGGTCCAACTTTTCACTGGATGGCTTCCACACCAGCGACGGTACGCCGAAGCCGGCGTGGGAAGAGCTGCGCGAAGCGCTGGCGCCGGTCCATGTGCGCTGGGAGGCCGCCGGTATCTGTATCAGAAACACATACGATTTCAAAACGCTGGACGGCGTTATGCTGCACTGGTCTGTGAATGCAAACGGTCTGCCTGTACGCAGCGGCTCACTTCCGCTGGACGGACTTGCCCCGCACGCATGGCGCAGTGTGTCCCTGCCGCTGGAAACACAGGGCCTGAACGGAATTATCACAGCGGACTGTGAATTCTATGATGGCGAAAGGAAAATTGCTCATAAGCAGAAGATTCTGGCAGAGATTCCGCTCGAAAGGCAGGCGCCTGCCGCCTTTGTACACACGGTGGAAGCCTTTGATACGGATGTGACGGTGAGGGGGGCGGATTTCACCGCAGAGATCCGTAACGGTGTGCCCGCAAAGCTCATCAAAGACGGCAAAGTTGTGCTGGATGCACCCATGAGGCTCAACTGCTGGCGCGCTCCCACGGATAACGATGGCATCATCGGCTTTTCGCCGCGGCTTGCCGGTGAGTGGGCGGATCAGCTGGTGCACACCATGCGCTTTGGGTGTCATCGGGTGGAGGTGGACGATGCACCCGATGCGGTGACAGTGACCGCCTGCGGAAAATTCCTGCCGGAAAGCCATCAGTGGGGCTTTGATGTCTCTCTCACCTGCCGCATTCTGGCACACGGTGAAATGCTGCTTTCCTTTGATCTGCGCCCGTACGGCACCATCGGACCGAAGCTTTTGCCCCGCGTGGGTGTGTGCTTCGCACTGCCGGAGGATTATACACACTGTGAATGGCTTGGCCGCGGCCCCGGTGACAGCTATGCCGATCGCAAGGGCGCAGCGCCGATCGGCCTGTATGCTGCGGATGTGGAGCAGATGAACTTTCTTTACGATGTCCCGCAGGAGACCGGCAACCACGAGGATTGCCGTCGTCTGAAGGTTGCAGGCAGCGGGCGCGCATTGCGTTTTGAGGGGGAATTCTCCTTCTCGCTGCACGATTTCACACTGGAGGATCTAACTGCGGCGCGGCATTGTGACGAGCTGGAAAAAAGTGCGGAAAAATATCTGTACATCGATCATCGCCACCGCGGGCTGGGCTCCAACTCCTGCGGGCCGCAGCCGGAAAAGGAATACGAACTGCCCAACGGCGCTTTCGCTTGGGCGATTCGCATGATCCCGTAAAGCACAGAACGGTAACACAATAGAGCAATCAAACGAAACGGAGGACGTTTCTTTATGAATCTGAGTATTTTTGAAGTGCTGGGTCCCGTGATGATCGGCCCCAGCTCCAGTCACACGGCCGGCGCCGCCAAACTGGCGCGGGTGGCCGCCATGATCGCGGCGAAGCCTTTCAACAAGGTGGATTTTGCGCTGCATGGCAGCTTCCTCAAGACCGGCCAGGGACATGGTACCCGTCTGGCGCTGCTGGCCGGTGCCATGGGTATTGCCGAGGATGACGAAAGGCTGAAGGCTGCCGAGGCAATTGCGGCTGAAAAGGGTGTGGAGTACAGCTTCACCGAAGCCGAGCTGGATGATGTTCACGAAAATACAGCCTGCATCACCTTTTTCCATACCGATGGCAGTGTGAGCAGCATTACCGGCTGCAGCATCGGCGGCGGCCGCATCCGCATCACGGATGTGAACGGCATGGCTACGGATATCTCCGCCGAGCAGCCCACCCTGCTCATCGAGCAGAATGATGTCAGCGGTGTCATCAGCACCATCTCTACGGCGCTGGCGGCAGAGGGTGTCAACATCGGCGTGATGCGCGTTGGCCGCAGCACCCGCGGCGGCGTGGCTTCCACCATCCTCGAGCTGGACGAGCCGGTTTCCGATGCGCTGGCGGCATGGCTGCAGGCCCTGCCCAATGTGCGGCGTGTCTGTGTCATCAATCTGTAAGGGAGGGCGTCTGTCATGTATCATTCCGTACGCGATCTGATCGATCAGGCCACCCAGCGGGGCGTTACCATCGGTACTGTTGTGCTGGAAAACGAGATGGCCTTTACCGAAAAAACTGCCGAAGAGGTGCGCAGTGAGCTGCGCCGCCGCTACGGCATCATGAGCGAAAGCATTGTCCGTGCTCTGAATGAGCCGCAGCACATGGTGCTGGAGCTGATCAGCGGCCAGAGCAAAAAGCAGAATGACTACACCGCTGCCGGCAATACGCTGTGCGGTGAGCTGTTGGGCCGCATTATGTCGCGGGCGCTTTCCGCCTGCGAGGTCAATGCCTCCATGGGCCGTATTTGCGCCGCCCCCACGGCGGGCAGCTGCGGCATCGTGCCCGCCGTCGTCAGCGAGGTTGCCCGTGCGCGTGCCGTCAGCGAAGAGGTGCTGATGGATGCGCTGCTCACCGCCTGCGGCGTGGGAGCAGTCATCACCCGCAATGCCACTGTAGCCGGTGCCGAGGGCGGCTGTCAGGCCGAATGCGGCACAGCTGCGGCCATGGCGGGCGCTGCAGCCGTTATCATGGCGGGCGGCAGTGCCGAAATGGTGGATGCCTGCGTTGCCATTGTGCTGATGAACTGCATGGGTCTTGTCTGCGATCCGGTGGCAGGTCTGGTACAGCTGCCCTGCTCCTACCGCAATGCATCGCAGGCGGTCAATGCTGTGCTCAGCGCCGATCTGGCCCTTGCCGGACAGAACAGCGTGATCAGTGCGGACGAGGCCATCGCCGCCATGTATAAAGTGGGCCGCCAGCTGCCGCCCGAGCTGCGCGAAACCGCTGCCGGCGGTATTGCCGTTACGCCCACCGGTAAGAAGCTGCATAAAGAGCTGAAAAAGATGCAGTAAAGTCCTGCGGCGCACCCGCTTTTGTCAGTGCGCTGTATTCCGTTCTTTTTTGCCGCTTAAAGACGGACAGCTGCGGCTGTTCCCGCCTGTGTGATGGAAAGCGAGGCTTTGCGATGAAACAGCTTATCCGCCCGTCCCGGCTGCAGCCGGGCGATACTGTAGCTACAGTCAGTCTTTCTGCCGGTCTTGCCGGCACGCCGCAGCTTCGCTGGCGGTATGAGCAGGGCAAGCGCCGCCTGCAGGAGGTTTTCGGCCTGCGTGTGGTGGAAATGCCCCATACCCTTGCGCCGCAGGATCATGTTGCGGCGCATCCCGAGGACCGCGCCGCCGATCTGATGCAGGCCTTTGCCGATCCGCAGATCAAGGCGGTCTTTTCCTGCATCGGCGGCAGCGACAGCATCCGGCTGCTGCCGTATATCGATTACGATGTGATCGCCGCCAATCCGAAAATTTTCTGCGGCTATTCCGATACCACCGTCAACCACCTGATGTGCTACAAGGCGGGGCTTGCCTCCTTTTACGGCCCGGCAGTGCTGACGGATTTTGCCGAAAATGTGGCCATGTCGCGCTACACGGTGCGTGCGGTGCGCCAAAGCCTGTTTGAAACCGACCCCGTGGGCAATGTGCCTGTGGCGGGCGCGGTCATTGCACCGCGCTCCAACTGGGATGAGGCCAACAAAAAGCTGCAGCGCTGCTATGAGCCCAACGCTCCCTATCTGCTGCTGCAGGGCAGGGAAACGGTGCGCGGGCGGCTCATCGGCGGCTGCTTTGAGGTGCTGAGCAATCTGCGCGGCACGGAGCTTTTTCCGCCGGCAGAGGATTTTGACGACGCTATCCTGTTTTTGGAAACCAGCGAGGTGCACGCTCCGGTCTGGATGATCGAGGACGGTCTGCGCACGCTGGGGGCAATGGGCGTTCTGCAGCGGCTTTCCGGCATTCTGTGGGGCCGTCCGCAGGGCGGTGTGCTGTTTGAGGAATACGCTGCCGCCATCCCCGCCGTGCTGGCGGAATTCGGCTGCACCGAGCTGCCGGTGCTGTACAATGCCAGCTTCGGCCACAATGAACCGAAAATGATCCTGCCCTATGGCACACTTGCCGAGATCGACAGCGAAAAATGCCGTTTTGCCATTCTGGAAAGCGGCGTGGTGTAAAAAGGAGAACCCCGATGAACGCGGAAAAATTCACCCTCATTGTCACGCCTGCGGATGCGGCGGAATATACCCTTACGCTTTCCGTGGGCGAGACCGTCTGCGGAAAGGATTTTGATGTCACCCTTACCTGTGAAAACAGCGTTTTTCAGCCGGTGCTGACGGCGCATACGGATGTGTGCCTCAAGGAGCTGAACCTGCAGCTTGCGCTGCCCGCCATGCCGTGGGATGACGAGCTGTATCTTTTCACCAATGTGCAGTTCACCAACGATGTGGCGCAGGTGTATCCGTGGGCAGAGCACAGGGATCTGCGCGCCCGCGATCTGCTGGTGCTGAAAAACCGCGCCACCGTCGATCTGTTTGCGCTGGGCATGGTCACCGCCCACCGCTTTTACAGCGAGGTTTGCCTCTGCGCGGGCGGCCTTGCCGTCTATACCGATATGGAGGGAAAGGCTCTTGTACCCGGCGCCGAATACCGGCTGGAACGGTTCATTCTGATGGAGCAGGGCGAAGGGGAGAACGCCTTCCTTGAGCGCTATGCCGATACGGTGGCGAAGATCAACAACGCCGTCCCGCTGAAAACCACTCCGGTGGGCTGGTGCTCCTGGTCGCGGTTCTATCAGAAGGTCAATACGGAAAATCTGTGCCGCGCCGCTGCATCCACCGGAAAATACATCAAGGATCTGGGGGCGAACATCTTTCAGATCGATGACGGCTGGCAGATCGATGCCAGCTTCCCCGGTAAATATGTGGTGGATAAGGAGAAATTCCCGCAGGATCTGGATGCGGTGGCGGAAACAGCCCGCGCCGGCGGCATGGATTTCGGCCTGTGGCTTGCCCCGCTGATCATCTCGGAGGGCTCGCGCTGGTTTGAAGAGCTCAGGCCGCTGACGGTGGATTATGTCACCTCCGGCGCTCCCGGCAGCCGCACCTATCCCTTCGATCCCGAAAACGAGGAATTCCAGAGATTCCTCTACATCGAATTTGCCGACCTGACAAAGCGCTACAATGTGCGCTACTATAAGCTGGATTTCCTCGTCTTTGCATGGCGCAATATGGTCACGGGCGAGCGGGTCTACGGCAAAGGCGATTACATGATCGCCCTGTTCCGCCGCAGCCTGCAGACCATCCGCGATGCCGTCGGGCCGGATGTTACGCTGGTGGCCTGCGGCTCGCCGCTGCTGGAATGTGCCGGCATTTTCAATGCCAGCCGCATCACCTGCGATATCATCTGGGGCAAATCGCCGCAGAATCCCACCTATTGGGAGATCATGCACTGGGTGGTCAAAACCGTGCTGTATCGCTATTTTTACAACAATGTGGTCTTTACCAACGATCCCGACGGCCTTGTGCTGCGCGATCAGGATGTGGGCGATGGTTTTGACTGCACATGGGCGGAGGCAAAGCTCTGGGCCACGGTGGTGGCACTTTCCGGCGGCTCCACACTGCTCAATGAGATCATGGATGAGCTGAGCCCCGCCCGCCGTTCGCTGGTCACCGCACTGGTGCCGCCGCTGGGGGTTGCCGCAAAGCCGGCCGATCTGTTCGAAACACCGGTGCCCACCGCCGCTGTGGCGCAATACGGCGAGCACCGTTTTGTGGGGCAGCTCCACTTTGGCGATAAGATGCAGCCGGTCCACAGCTTTGCTGCGGCTGATTTCGGTCTGGAGAAAGCGCTGGTCATCCGCTGCTGGGATAAGGCGGTGCTGGGCGTGACGGATACGGTCACCGAAACCGGCCGTATGCCCCATTCCGGTGAGCTGTACGATCTGCGCCCCGTACCTGAAAAGCCCTGCTTCCTGTATGCCGAAGGCCACATCTTCGGCGGCGTCAACCTGTATGATGCCCGCGTGGAAAACGGCGCGTGGGTGATCACACACACCGGCGATGTTGAGCTGGAAGGTGCACTGTACGGCTGGATCCCCGCCGGTCAGCCTGTGGCCGGTACTCCCGTGGCCGAGGCTCCCGGCGGTACGGTGGTAAAAATCAGGGAAGCCTGCGGCACGCAGGCTGCTGCGGCGGCGCAGAGCCTGAACCCCACCGGTTTTATACTGACCACCGATACGCCGAACTGAGCCGGTTTGTAAAAGAGAGGAAAAAGCAATGACGGAAAACGAAATGCTGGCACTGGCAAAGGCCGCAGGCTTTGATGCCGCCTGCGTGGTGGATACCGCCGATATCGTATTCGATCCGGCCTTCCGCCCCTACTGCGCCGCCAACTATTGCGGTCAATACGGCGCAAACTACACCTGTCCGCCGGATTGCGGCGAGCCGGAAGCGATGAAGCAGAGGATCACCGCCCACAAAAAGGCGCTGGTGCTGCAGACTTTGTGGGAGATCCCCGACTGGCACGATACCGCGCGCATCAAAAACTCCAAGAGCAGCCACAATGCGGGTGAGCTGAAAGTGATGAAAATCCTGCGGGAAGCTGGTATCCTCGGCTTTATCGTGGGCTCCAGCAACTGCAGCCTGTGCAGCCCCTGCGGCGCGCAGACCGGCAAGCCCTGTCCCCATCCGGACGAGCGCTGGAGCTGTATGTCTGCCTACTGCATCTATGTCAAGGCGCTGGCCGAGCGCTGCGGCATGATGTATGACAACGGCCCCGGCAAGGTGGCCTTCTTCGGCATGTATGTGTTTGATTGATACAGAAGCATAAAAACAGGGAGCGTACCGTTTTTAACGGAAAACGCTCCCTGTTTTTGTATGTATTCTGCGGATCGCTTTTTGCAGTCACTCAAAAAGGAGTGCCGCTGTCACAGCTCCCACACCGCCGGCGCGGTGGTGGAGATAGCCGCCGCACCGGCACGCAGAGCGGCTACCACCTCTTCCTTATACTGGATCAGCCCGCTGGCGATCAGCGGCACTTCGGTGATCTGCGCCACATCGGTGATCACCCGGGGCATCAGCCCGGGAAGTACCTCCACAAAATCCGGCTTGCCGATCTTCAGCTGGCTTTGCAGCCCCCGCAGCGACATGGAGTCAATGACAAAAAAGCGCTGCACCGTCAGCAGCCCCAGATGCCGCGCTCGCCGGATCTGGGCGGCCCGGGTGGATATGATACCCTCCGGCCCGGCCATGGCCTTCAGTGAATCCACGGCAATCTCCTTGCTGGAAAGCCCCTCGATCAGATCCATGTGCACAAAGGCGAGCTTGCCCGCCGCCTGCGTCCGCTTCACCAGTCCGGTCACGGTCATCAGATTGCCGTACAGCAAAAACACCACCCGGCAGCTGCTTGCCAGCGCCTCGGTCAGGCTGTCGTCATCCTTGGCTGCGGCGATGATGGGGTTTTCCTCCAGAGCGTTGAGCACTCGCTGCTTCATGCCCGATACCTCCCGTACAGATAAGAATATACTCTCTGCTTTTATCTTATCATGCATAAATGCCGAACACAAGAGAAAATTCGCACCGTACCGGAAAAGCCGCAAATTCGTATGAGTATAATGTGCAAAATAATTGACAGATATTGAATAAGCGTGCTACACTAAAATTACACAAAAAAGGTCAAAATGCACTGCTGCGGCACAAAAGGATCTGGAGGCGGGCGTTGAAGTATGATCGGGAATAACAGTTGTAACGTTATTTTCGCATGATGTCAAGAGAACCGTCCCCTTGGCGCCCCGGTAGAGTTTATTTCCCAAGATGTGGATACCGGCAAACAACAAATCGTAAAGCAAATCTATTGTTTTCCCCAAAGTCAGGGGATGCAGGGACGGTTTTCTGTGTTCCAGCCTCAACTCAGCAATTTAGTCGATTAACCGGAACCGGTTTTAGTGTGATACGAAAAAACACAAGGAAGCGCTCTCTGTCTTTGTTTGAAGAAAGGTTTGGTATAAGAATGCGAACATATCGTTATGAAGAAATGACTCCGAAGGAATTTGAACGGGCAGTAAAGGAGATGCCGATATTCCTGGTTCCTACAGGATTATTGGAATGGCATGGCAATCATCTTCCGCTGGGACTGGACGGACTAAAGGCCCACGGCATATGCTGCCGTATTGCGGAGCGGTTGGAAGGTGGCATTGTGCTGCCAGCCAATTATTTGGGACGCCCGGGTTTTTCTTCCTATCTCGGAACGCTGACATATTCCGAATCTTTGGTGAATGGATACTTTTATGAGTTGTTCCACCAGTTAAAGAAGATTGGAGCCAGAGTTATTTTTGTTCTTACAGGGCATTATGGGCCGTTGCAGGTGGAGTGCTTGGAACGGGTTGCAGCCTGCTTTGAGAGGGAGAATCCTTCTGTACGTGTGATTGCGCAGCCGGAATATCAAGATATTGTGTGTCACGAAACAATACCTGCTGACCATGCAGGTTTGTGGGAGACATCCATCATCCGGCACTTGGTTCCCGAATTGGTTCATATGGAGGAACTGGAACGGCCAGTCATTGGGCAGAAGGTGTATGATGCACCGCCGAACGATTATTATCATGAGGACGAAATGTGGCAATTTGTGAATGATGTACGGTCTGCAACTGCAGAATTAGGTGCAGAGGTTGTGGAAGCAGTTACGGATCGTGCGGTGAACATGTTGAAAATGGAACTAAAAAAGCAGCTTCTTCCGTGAGAAAATAAAACAGGGGGCAAGTGGGTCGGAATAAGGTGTCAAAGGGACGGTTCTCCTGACACTCGGTAGGCCGGAAGCGGCTTTCCGTCATTTTCATGCCTGCGGATGCAGCCGTGGGTTCTTCGACCCGGTACTGAAAAACGCCGCAGGCGCGGTGTATTTTGACACCCTGCAGATGGAGAACGGCGCGGTTATGAACGCCTGCAATCTGGTGCAGTACGCCGACTTCGTAAGAAAAATTTCCCTCACCGCGGCGAATTGCTTGCAATCCGTATATAAAATATGGTATAGTATAGACAAATGGAAGCGGTTGTCAAGAGCGAGAGAGTACAGCCACAGCCTTTTGGCTGTGTTTTGTGCGCTCTTTTTTGCTTTTCGGCGGTCGCATTTCACTGTAAACAACAAAGGAGAAAATGACATGACTGATGTATTGATCATCGGCTGCGGTGTCATCGGCGCCGCCTGTGCCTACGAGCTGGCCCACAGCAATGTATCGGTGACCGTGCTGGAAGCCGACAACGATGTGGCCAACGGCACAACCAAGGCCAACAGCGCCATTCTGCACGCGGGCTACGATCCCCATCCCGGCACCCGTATGGCCGCGCTGAATGTGGAGGGCGTCGCCCTTGCCCGCGATATCTGCGCCCGTCTGGATGTTCCCTATGATCCCATCGGCAGCCTTGTGCTGGCCTTTGATGAAAAGGATCTGGAAACGCTGAACGTCCTGTATGACCGCGGCATCAAAAACGGCGTGCCCGATATCGAGCTGCTCACCGCCGACGAGGTCCACGCCATGGAGCCCAATCTGGCGGATAATGTCTGCGGCGCGCTGTATGCGCCCTCCGCTGCCGTGGTCAGCCCGTGGGAATATTGCCTTGCCATGGCCGAGGTCGCTGTGAAGAACGGTGTCGAGCTGCACCGCAACAGCCCCGTTACCGCCATCGAGCAGATCGAGGGCGGCTTCCGCGTTCACACTCCGGATGCGGTGTACGAGGCCCGCTACATCCTGAATGCAGCCGGTGTCAACGCGGGCGCGGTGCATGAGCTGGTCGCTCCCAAGGAGTACCACATCACCCCCAACCGCGGCGAATACTACCTGCTGGATAAGAATCAGGGTCAGCAGGTCAGCCATGTTATTTTCCAGTGCCCCAATGAAAACGGCAAGGGCGTGCTGGTGTCTCCCACCGTGCACGGCAACCTGATCGTCGGCCCCAATGCCGAGGGCGTGAGCGCCGCCGATGATACCGAAACCACCTCTGCCGGTCTGGAATTTGTGATGAATGCCGCCCGCCGCAGCGTGCCCGGCATCAACTTCCGCGAGAACATCCGCAATTTTGCCGGTGTACGTGCCAACCACAGCAGCGATGATTTCCTCATCGCCGAAAGCAAATTCGTGCCCGGCTTCTTCGATCTGGCCGGCATCAAGAGCCCCGGCCTGTCCGCTGCGCCCGCCATCGCCAAAGAGGCTGCCCGTCTGCTGGCCGGTGCCGGTCTGGAGCTGCCCCCCAAGGCCGATTTTGCGGATGGCCGTACCCGCGTGCGTTTCAACGAGTGCACCCCCGAGGAGAAAAACGCCCTCATCGCCGAGGATCCCCGCTACGGCCGCATCATCTGCCGCTGCGAGACCGTCACTGAAGGTGAGATCGTCGCCACGCTGTCCACCCCCATCCCGCCCATGAGTGTCAATGGCGTCAAACGCCGCGTGGGCGCGGGCATGGGCCGCTGTCAGGGCGGCTTCTGCGGTCCCCGCGTGCAGGATATCCTTGCCCGTGAGCTGGGCTGCTCGCCGGTGGATATCCCCATGGATTCCAACGGCACATGGGTGCTGTGCGGCGAAACCAAGTCCAAAGCCAACTGATGCCCCCCTCTTTTTTCACCCGAAAGGAACATATACCGACAAGATTCATACAGAGAGGATAATAAATCGATGTATCAACTGATCGTTATCGGCGGCGGCCCTGCCGGACTTGCCGCTGCATTGAAGGCCAAGGAAGAAGGTCTGGAAAATATCCTGATTCTGGAGCGTGACAAAGAGCTGGGCGGCATTCTGAACCAGTGCATCCACAACGGCTTTGGTCTGCACTACTTCAAAGAGGAGCTCACCGGTCCCGAGTATGCCGGCCGCTTCATCGCTCAGCTGGAGGGCACCGGTATCGAAGTCAAGGCCGATACCATGGTGCTGGATATCACCGCCCGCGAGGACGGTGTCAAGGTGGTCAGCGCCGTCAATGGCGCCGAGGGCTACATGACGCTGGAGACCGCCACCGTGGTGCTGGCCATGGGCTGCCGCGAGCGCACCCGCGGCGCGATCTCCATCCCCGGCGCCCGCTGCGCGGGTGTGTACACCGCCGGCGCTGCCCAGCACTTCCTGAATATGGAAGGCTATATGGTGGGCAAGCGGGTGGTCATTCTCGGCTCCGGCGATATCGGCCTGATCATGGCCCGCCGTATGACGCTGGAAGGCGCCAAGGTGCTGGCCTGCGTGGAGCTGATGCCCTATTCCGGCGGTCTGAACCGCAACATCGTCCAGTGTCTGAATGACTACGATATCCCGCTGTATCTGTCCCACACCGTGGTGGATATCCGCGGCAAGGACCGTGTGGAGCAGGTGGTGGTGGCCAAGGTCGGCCCCGATCGCAAGCCCGTGCCCGGCACCGAAATGGTGTTTGATTGCGATACCCTGCTGCTCAGCGTGGGTCTGATCCCCGAAAACGAGCTGTCCCGTCAGGCCAATGTGGTGATGGATCCCCGCACCAACGGCGCGGTGGTCTACGAGAACATGGAGACCTCGCTGCCCGGCGTATTTGCCTGCGGCAACGTGGTGCATGTGCATGATCTGGTGGACTTTGTCACCGCCGAAAGCCAGCGCGCCGGCGCCGCTGCCGCCGCATGGGTCAAGAACGGCCCCGCTGCAAGCGCCCGCACCATCGAGCTGAAGAATGGCGCAGGCGTGGGCTACACCGTGCCCCAGAAGCTGCGTCTGGATGCCGTGGATAAGGCTGAGATATTCTTCCGCGTGCGTCAGGTCTACGGCAATGCATCCATCCGTGTGATGGATGGGGAAAAGCAGCTGGCCGCTTTCAAGCGGGAGCACATGGCTCCCGGCGAGATGGAGCGCATCACCCTGCCGCGCAAGCTGCTGGAGATGGCCGCCGGCGATACCCTGACCGTTGAGATCGCGGAAGCCTGATACAGGGGAAAGGAACAAGAATATGAAAGAACTCATCTGCATCGTCTGCCCCAAGGGCTGCCACCTGAAGGTGGATGAAGAGAATAACTATGCCGTCACCGGCAATGCCTGCCCCCGCGGCGCCGAGTACGGCGCTGCCGAGCTGCAGCACCCCGTGCGCGTGCTGACCAGCACTGTCAAGCTGAACGGTGCTGCCCGCCGCTGCCCGGTTAAGACCAACGGCAGTATCCCCAAAGGCCTGCTGTTCGAAGCCATGCGTGTGCTGGATGATGTGGAGCTGACCGCCCCCGTCACCGTGGGTCAGGTGGTCGTGCCCGATCTGCTGGGCACCGGCGTGGATGTGGTCGCCACCAAATCCTTTGCCTGACCAAAAAACATCAGCAATAAAAAAGACGGCGGTGCTGCTGGCTGAGCAGCACCGCTGTTTTAGCCGCCTTCGTGATGCAGGCGGCTGTTTATTTTGGGTGGATCTTTTTCATGCTATACCGGATTTCCAGGGTATGAAAGGAGATCACAACTGCCGTGAAACACAATAGGATCTGCGGCTTTTGTGCCCTGCTTCGCCTTGTTTTTTTGTATGCGGCAGATGAATTCTGCGCACGGTGTGCGGCGCCCCTTGTATTTCCCTCTTTTATCTCTTATAATAAGAAAAAAGGCCGCGGCGGCCGCACCGCCGCACAAAAAGGAGGAGACCCTATGAGCCGTTATGTTCTGGCCCTGGATCAGGGTACCACCAGCAGCCGCGCCATCCTGTTTGACGATGCACAGAATATCGTTCAGGTGGCGCAAAAAGAATTCACACAGCTGTATCCCCGCTCCGGCTGGGTGGAGCACAACCCTATGGAGATCTACTCCAGCCAGTATGCCGTCATGATGGAAGCCATCACGCAGAGCGGCATCGCTGTGGAGGATATCGCCGCCATCGGCATCACCAACCAGCGCGAGACCACCATCCTGTGGGATAAAACCACCGGCCGCCCCATCTATAATGCCATCGTCTGGCAGTGCCGCCGCACCGCCGATCTGTGCGACGAGCTGGAAGCCCGCGGCCTGAAACCCTACATCAAACAGACCACCGGTCTGGTGCTGGATGCCTATTTCTCCGCCACCAAGATCAAGTGGATCCTCGATCATGTGCCCGGCGCGCGCGAAAAAGCCGAAAAAGGCGAGGTGCTGTTCGGTACGGTGGATACGTGGCTGGTGTGGAAGCTGACGAACGGCGCGGTGCACGTCACCGATTACACCAACGCCTCCCGCACCATGCTGTACAATATCCACACGCTGGATTGGGACGAAACGCTGCTCAAAGAGCTGGATATCCCCCGCGCTATGCTGCCCCGGGTCTGCGATTCCAGCATGGTGTACGGTCACTGCAACATTCAGGGTGTGGATGTGCCCATCGCGGGCATTGCCGGCGACCAGCAGGCCGCGCTGTTCGGGCAGGGCTGCTTTGAAAAGGGCGATGCCAAAAACACCTACGGCACCGGTTGCTTTTTGCTGATGAATACCGGCGAGACCGCCTGCGAAAGCAAAAACGGTCTGCTGACCACCATTGCCATCGGCCTGAACGGCAAGGTGCAGTATGCGTTGGAGGGCAGCGTCTTTGTTGGCGGCGCGGTCATCCAGTGGCTGCGGGACGAGATGCGCTTCATCCGTGAATCCCGCGACGCCGAGTATTTCGCTCAGAAGGTGCCGGATACCGGCGGTGTATATCTGGTGCCCGCTTTTACCGGTCTGGGTGCGCCCCATTGGGATATGTACGCCCGCGGTGCGCTGGTGGGTATCACCCGCGGCACCCGCCCCGAGCATATCATCCGCGCCGCGCAGGAATCCATCGCCTATCAGAGCATGGATCTGGTGGATGCCATGGAGCAGGATACCGGCGTAAAGCTGGCCTGCCTGAAGGTGGACGGCGGCGCCTCCCGTGACCGCTTCCTGATGCAGTTCCAGGCGGATATTCTGAATAAAGAGGTTCGCCGCCCCATGATCCGCGAGACCACCGCCCTTGGCGCGGCATATCTGGCGGGTCTTGCCACCGGCGTGTGGAAGGATACCGATGCCATCCGCAGTCTGTGGAAATGTGATATCACTTTTACTCCGGATATGGAACAGCCCACTCGCGAAAAGCTGCGCCGCGGCTGGCACAAGGCCGTGGGCCGCAGTCTGGATTGGGAGGATCACGACTGAATAAGCGAAGCACCGCTTTGACAAATCATGTCGGAGCGGTGCTTTTTTCATGGGATATTCTTGTTTTGTTCACATTCCTGTGGTAGACTGAATGTGGAATAATTTGAAGAGGGAAGTGGAAGCGTGAAACTGTTCAAAGAGAGAACCGGCGGAAAGCTGGAGCACAGCGATATGATCCGCATCGCACAGCTGCTGGTATTTGCTGCCGGTCTGCTGCTGGTGTGGAAATATTTTGATACCGTTATCGATGTGGTCGCCGCCTTTTTTAAGGTGCTTTCGCCGTTTCTCGTGGGCGGTGCCATCGCCTTTGTGCTGAATGTACCGATGCGCTCCATCGAAAAGCTGCTGTTCGGCGGCAAAAAGGCCCGCTCCATCCGCGCTTTGCAGAAAATGGCCCGTCCGGTCAGTCTGGTGCTGACACTTCTGTTCGTGGCAGCGCTGCTGGCGCTGTTCTTCGGGGTGCTGGTGCCGCGGCTGAGCGAAACGGTGGAGATCATTGCCCAGAGCGCACAGGAATTCTTCCCCAAAGCAGAAGCCTGGATCATCAAGACCTTTGAGGATAACCCCCAGATCATTGAATTTGTGAATAACCTTGAGCTGAACTGGGAAAAACTTGCATCGGATGCCGGCGATGTGCTGCAAAGCGGCATCAGTACTGTTGTCACCTCCGGTGTCAATGCGGTGGTGGCGCTGTTCTCCGGTGTGGTCAATGCGTTTATCGGGCTGATCTTTGCCTGTTATGTGCTGGTGCAGAAGGAAAAACTGGGCAATCAGGCTTACCGGCTGCTGCACGCGGTATTCCGTCCCCGTACGGCGGATAACATCTGCGGCGTGGGCCAGCTGGCATTCAATACATTCTCCAGCTTTGTGCGCGGCCAGTGTCTGGAGGCCGCCATCCTCGGCTTACTGTTTGTGATCACCATGCCCATCTTCGGCCTGCCGTATCCGCTGATGGTGGGTGTGATCGTCACCTTTACCGCTCTGATCCCCATTTTCGGTGCATTCATCGGCTGCGTGATCAGTGCACTGGTGATCCTGATGGTGGATCCTTTCAAGGCGCTGATATTCGTGATTCTGTTCCTTGTGCTGCAGCAGCTGGAAGGCAATCTCATTTATCCCCATGTGGTGGGCAACAGCGTGGGTCTGCCCTCCATCTGGGTGCTGGTGGCCGTCACCGTGGGCGGCAATCTGATGGGCGTGCCGGGCATGCTGCTGTTCATTCCGCTGTGCAGCGTGGGGTATGCGCTGCTGCGCAGCTGGGTCAACCGCCGCAATGCGCTGCGTACTGCCGAGGTCGCCGCACAGCAAGCCTTGACGGAGGCGAGGGGAGAGACCGGGGAAGCCGAAGCAGAAGTGCCCGAAACCGAAGGAAAAACCGAATAAAGCAATGAAAAAAGCTCCGCCACGCGGCGGAGCTTTTTTGTGTGCGGATATAGCAGATCAGCTGTCGTAGTTGACCTTCTCGGGCGGGGTCTCCAGTGTGGTGGGATCCTCCAGATAGTGGCGCAGACGGCGGAAGGCCAGCGCAAAATAGCTGCCGGAGGCAATGCGCTCGTCCATGACCACACCGATGGGCATGCAGCGCTCAAAAACCACCTCGCCCTGCTTCATTTTGGTCACATAACGGGGATTGCCCAGCGCCATGCCGACACTGGTGGTGCCGAACTCGTACACATGGTGGAAGATGTGGTTGGTACGGATACTGGCCAGATTGGTGATCAGCAGGGTGGCGTGGAACGGGCTGAAATCCACCACGGTTTTGGGCAGAATGTTGTGGCGGTCCATCCATTTTACCAGAGGAACGCCGAAGCGCAGCAGACCGGGCAGACTGGTGAAGAAGCGAACCAGCTTTTCGGTGCCGTTATCCTGCGAGGTGCGGTTTTCCTGAATGTAGGCAGCCATCTTTTCCTCCACCTGAAAGATGGTGTCGGTGGGTTCAAAGGTCACCTTGGACATGGTGCCGTGATCCTCCATGCTGCCATCCTTCAGCACCACCATGGCAACCTTGATCTCCTTGTGGGCATAGGGCTCCTTGTTCATGATGAAGCGGTTCAGACCCGGAAACTCAGAGATTACGCGCACATATGCAGCGATGATCACCGCCAGATGGGAAAGGTTGTGCCCGCGGCGCTTGGCATCCTTCAGATAGGCTTTGATGGGATCCAGCGGGATATCGATGGTGACCATATTCATGGCATCGTAGCGTTTGTCCATGACATGGCAGGCCACGCGGTACATGGGATCGACATTTTTCAGATGGTAGCCGTCAACTCGGTTCATAAAGAAGCTCCTTTGGATGAATGATCGGTCGGATCAATTCACATTTTGTTAACAAATTACTGCTTTATTTTACACAATTTGACATAAAATTGCAACCTTTAATTCAAAGAAAACGATTTATCCCGGCACAAAAACTGTGAAAAAACTGTGAAAAAAGCTGCCGCAGAATATACGGCAGCTTCTTTGGATGAATATACGGTGCAGAGAATTATTCCTCGCCCTCCACGATGGCAGCGTCGGCGATCTTGGTGAAGCAGGTCTGAGCGTTGGCAGCCATGTAGGCGTAGCCCTCGCCATAGGTGGTGATCACCTCGCCGTAGTCGGTACCCAGCAGAGCCATGACCTCAACGGAGTTCAGGCTGACATCCAGTGTCTCCACCAGAGCCTGTGTCAGCAGCATGGACTTGACCTCGGCGAGGATCTCCTCGACGTTGTTGTCCAGATAGCTTTCGATGTTGGGGTAACCGCTCCAGTTCAGCAGAACAGGCAAGGTGACCTCGTAGGCGGCGGCGTTGACAGCCAGACTGTACAGGCGGCAGGCGGCAATATGATCGATCAGCTCACGGGGCAGCTCCTCGGTGTAGGTGGCAGCCGTGGCGATCTTGTTGGTGGCTTCGGAGTAGATGTTCTGGGTGCGGAAGTAATCGTTCATATCGGCACGCAGTTCCTCGACGGTATGAATATCGTCGCTTTCACCCAGCGTGGCATCCACCCATTCATCGGTCAGCTCGGGATAGGTCTTTTCCGTGCCGTGGATGTAGTTGATGGTAACAACAAAAACGGCATCGCGGCCGGCCAGCTCCATGATGTTGCCGTCAGCATCGGTGGTGGCGCCGTAGCCGTCGGGGAAGGTGACTTCCACATCAAAGGTCTCGCCGGGCATATGGTCGATGATCTGGGTCAGGAAGTCGTCAATGAACTCGTTGGAGCCGGCGGTGACATCGTAACCCATACCCTCGGAGTTGCCGCCGGGGAATTCCTCGCCGTCCACAGAACCAACGAAATCGATGTTGACCAGATCGCCCTCTTCCACGGCGCGGTCGGTGATCTCGTCAGAGACGGCATACTGCGCCAGCAGATCGTTCACCTTGGCATCCAGATCCTCTTCGGACAGGTTGATGTCGTCGGCGGTGAGGGTGACGCCCAGAATGGTCTCGGGCAGGGTAATGTACTCCCAGACATCGATATCCTTCAGGTTGCCCTTGGAATCGTAGACCTCGCCGGGGTTGACGAACAGATAATCCAGCTCGGTCAGATCGAAGCTGATGCCGTAGGGGTTCAGCCACACATAGTCGCTTTTGCCGCAGCCGGTCAGGCAGGCGAAGCACAGCAGCGCTACAAGCAGCAGACTGATAATTTTCTTCATGGTGGTCATTTCTCCTGTTTTTTGTCATTTTTCCGCATAAAAGAAGCGGTGTTGCAAGTCAACAGACCTATTATACACTATTCTGTGTGAAAAGTGGATAACAATTTTGAAATTTCTTTGCATTTTTTCAAGAAAACTGCGCAAAATCCCGGTTTTGGAAGAATTTACAGTCTTTGGAGCACCTGCCGCACTGCCGGAGGTGCAAAAACGGAGCCCTGCGGCTCCGTTTTTGCATGCGATGATCGTCTTTGTACGGCGGCTCAAAAGCGTTTATGTCTCGTCTGCAGACGGTGCGGGCGGCACGGGCGGCACAGAGGCGGCTTTCCTTGCAGCCTTTTTCGCGCGGTGCTTTTTCGCAAGAAGCACCGTGGGTACCAGCACCGCGGCAAGCAGTGTCAGATAGGGGAAGGCTGCGATGATAAAGAACAGCAGATCCTGCAGGAACTCCACAAAGTCCTCGCCGGTATCCTTGATGACCTCCCACAGTTCCTCGCCGAAGGTGGGCTGTACCACGGTGTAGTCACGCACCTCGTACAGCGAGACCTCCACGGTGGAATAGCTGATGCGGTTGTCATAGGAATTCTTCAGCGATGCGTAATACTGCAGCTCGGCGCGCACGGTGGCAAGCCGGTCCTCGATGGTCAGCAGCTCCTCCAGTGTTTCGGCCTTTTCCATCAGCTCCAGCAGGCGCTCCTGCTGGGTCTTGAGGGATGCCAGATAGCTTTCGGTCTCGATATAGCTTTCGGTGATATCCTGCGATTTCTGCTCCAGATTGGTCACATTGGCGATACCGCTCAGCCCGCCGATGAAATCATCGAATTGGACGCTGGGGATGCGCACAGTCAGCTGCACCTCGCGGCGGCCGTAATCGTAGTCGCGGCGGGCGGATACATAGCCGCCCAGCGTGCTGACCTTTGATAGCAGAGCATTCAGCGCGGCATCGTATTCCTTGGCCTCCAGCCCCACATTGGCGCTCAGGATCACCTTGCGGCCATCCTGCGGCACCGAGATGGCGGTGGAGGGTACTGTACCGGCGGCGGTGTCCATGGTGACGGAACCGAATTCCATGTCGGAGATAGCTTCCTCGGTTTCGACGGTGACCTCGCTCCATGCACCGGAGCTGTAGTTTTCCGTACTGGCGGCGCTGTCCTTGGCAGCGGCGCCGCAGCCGGTGAAGCTCACCGCCAGCAGTGCGGCGGCCAGCAGCAGGGAAAGAGTTTTTGCAAGCATTCCTTTTTTCATAGTGTTTCCTCCTTTTTCCTATCCTTCACCGCGCGGGGCGGTGTGTTATTCATCGGGCAGCTGCCAGTGCACATACATCCACTGAAGCCGGGTGGTATCCACCGTGTCGCTGCCGACGGGGGTGCCGGTCAGCTGGCAGGTGTAAAAGTCCTGCAGCGGTTGTTGTGCGGGATCGGTGTAGTATTCCGTTCCCGCAAGCCCGGTGGTGTGGGCGGCGGCTTCATCCAGCACGCCGGCGTATTCATAGCCCTGTGGCAGCTCGTACACCGGCATATGCGGCGCATAAAAATAGTTTCCTTCCAGAAAAATGCAGGGCGCAGGGGTGTTCGGTTCGGCAGGCGGCGGCGCGGCGGCACAGCCGACAGCGGCCAGAGCGAGCAGTGCGGCAAATAAAAGCAAAGAGCGTTTCATACACCGTTCCTCCTGTTTTAATTGTAGAGGATAAGTATCGGGTTTGCAAGTCCCGCGAAGCAAAAATTACTCAGTGCCGCAGATTGCGGCAACATCCGCACCGGCAAAGGGCGTACCGAAGGCTTCCTCCAGTGCAAAACGGATCCCCGCATCCCTTCCGATATACAGGATGATGCGGTCGCCATCCAGATAGAAATGGGGAGTATCCACCCACGATACCTGCACCAGGCTCACCTCATCCCCCTCCAAAGGAAACCGGAAGCCGTAGCCGTCGGCATCGATGCACGCAGCTTCCGCCTGCGCAGCCTTGGCGCTTTCGTAGCGGAATACCGATACCGCGTGCAGTCTGTCGCCATCCAGCTCCGCATAATAGCGCTGTGCGTGCAGAATGCCCGGCTCGGTGCTGACGGGTGTGACCGTGTGGCCGCAGCCGGTGATCAGATCCAGCACATCCTGCGGCGCATCGCCCTGCCAGCTTTCGGCGGGCGGCTCGTAAAGAACAGGCTCTTCCTGCCGCGCGGTGCAGCCGGTCAGCAGAAGAATTGCTGCGCTCAGCAGCAGAAACAGAGGGAAAAACCGTTTCATGAGTCCACATCCTTTCCTTTTTCCTTACCTATAAAAACGCATACGAAAGGGGCATTCCTTCATCCGGCAGGAAAATTTTTGTGTTTTTTTCGCCGGAAAGCGGTACACATCTTGCAAAAAAACTGCAAAAAAGGTAACATGATAGAGGAATACAGCAGCCGCCGTTCAAAAGGCGGCAGGGGGAGAGGATCACATATGGAAAAAATCGAAAAGAAAGAAAAGAAATATCTGGAAAGCTATAAGGCTGCGGGCGTGGATATCGCTGCCGGTCAGAAGGCCGTCAAGCTGATGAAGGCCTCTGCCGAGCGTACCATTGTCGGCCCCGAGCTGAACAGCCGCGTGCTGGGCGCTTTTGAAGCCACCAACGGCCTGTACGATCTGACCGGCCTTGGCAATGCGCCGGTGATGGTCACCTCCACCGATGCGGTGGGCTCCAAGCTGAAGATCGCCGCCATGCTGGATAAGCATGATACCGTAGGCATCGACTGCGTGGCTATGTGTGTCAACGATCTGCTTTGCTGCGGCGCCCGTCCGCTGGTGTTCACCAACTATCTTTCCATGAGCAAGCTGGTGCCCGAACAGGCGGATGCCATCGTCGCCGGTGTGGCCGAGGGCTGCATCCAGAGCGGCTGTGCACTGCTGGGCGGCAAAACCGCCGAAATGCCGGATTTCTATGCCGCCGGGCAGACCGGTCAGTACGATCTGGCCGGTGTGGCGGTGGGCGTTGTGGAACGCAGCCGCCGTATCAACGGCAGCGGCGTGCGCCGCGGGGATGTCATTCTGGGTCTGGCCAGCTCCGGCATCCATGCCAACGGCTACGCGCTGGTGCGCAAGGTGTTCCAGATCGAGGAAAAAGGTCTTGACCGCTTTGAGACCGTGCTTGGCCGGTCGCTGGGCGAGGTGCTGATGGATCCCAGCCGTATCTATGTTAAGCCCATTCTGGCTCTGCTGGAGGAAATTCAGGTCAAAAGCATCTGCCATATCACCAAAGGCGGTCTGTATCTGAATGTGCCCCGCAGCCTGCCGGAGGGCCTGACCGCCCGCATCAATATGGCTGCTCTCAAGACCCAGTCCATCTTCCATCTGATACAGCGTGTGGGCAACATTCCCCAGAAGGATATGTTCGCCACCTTCAACATGGGTGTGGGTATGACTGTCACTGTCGCGCCCGAGGATGTGGAAGAATCGCTGCGCATCCTGCGTGCCGCAGGCGAAAAAGTAAGTATCATCGGCGAGGTCGTTGCCGGTGACGAGATGATCCTGGACTGAATCGGAAAAAGAAAAGGGACGGATGTTTAAAAACAGGAGAATGTATATGGAACTGTACGCACGGTACGCTGCCCTGAAGCAGAAGGTGGGCGGCAATCTGGAAAAACACAGCTTTGAGCACACGATGTTCCCCGGAGTATACGATCAGACCGGTCTTACCCGTCCTGCAGCGGTGATAAAGCGCATACTTTCGCAGCTGGAGTTTGCCATCAAGCTTTCCTCCCGCTATGACGGAAAATGGGATGCCGATGTGGAGGCCGCCCTTTCTCTGCTGGAGAAAACGATGGCACAAGAGGATGTGCTTACCCGCAGCGCCTGTATGGCTGCCGAGCGGCTTCTGCTGCCCATGGCCGATGCAGCCCGCGAATATCAGGTGATCTTTGTCGGTCATGCCCATATCGATATGAACTGGATGTGGGGCTGGCAGGAGACGGTGGCCGCCACCCTTTCCACCTTCCGCACCGTTCTGAATCTGATGCGGGAGTATCCGGAATTCACCTTTATGCAGTCGCAGGCCTCCGTGTATAAGATCGTGGAGGAATACGATCCTGAGATGATGGAGGAGATCAAGGCCCGCATTGCCGAGGGCCGCTGGGAGGTCACTGCCAGTGCATGGGTCGAGACCGACAAGAATATGCCGGATACCGAAAGCCTGCTGCACCACATCAAGGTCACCCGCGATTACCTGCACCGGGTCTGGGGCGTTGCGCCGGATTCCGTCAAGGTGGATTTCTCTCCCGATACCTTCGGGCACAGTGTCTGTGTGCCCGAGATCAATACCTTCGGCAGCGTGCCTTATTATTATCACTGCCGCGGCCAGAAGGAGGATGTGCTGCTGTACCGTTACCGCGCACCCTCCGGCGCCGAGGTGCTGATGTACCGCGAGCCCTACTGGTACAACCGTGCCGTTGAACCGGATTCCGGCACCGGCGTGTTCGAGCTGGAGAAAATGTCCTTCGGTCTGAAAACCTCGCTGGCAGTTTACGGTGTGGGCGACCATGGCGGCGGCCCCACCCGCCGCGATGTGGAAGCTGTGCTGGAAATGCAGCAGTGGCCGGTATGGCCAGCCATGCGCTTCGGTGCGCTGCATGAATACTTTGCCATTGCCGAGACTGTGCGCGAAAAGCTGCCCGTGCAGACGGAGGAGCTCAACGGCATGCTCACCGGCTGCTATACCACCCAGAGTCGTATCAAGCTGGCCAACCGCCGTGCCGAGGCAGCCCTTGTGGATTCCGAGCGCATGAGTGCACTGGCTCATCAGGCGCTGGGCACCCGCTTTGCCGCCGGAGCCTACGATAAGGCGTGGCAGGATACCCTGTTCACCCATTTCCACGATATCCTCACCGGCTCCTGTGTGCAGGAGAGCCGCGAGCACGCCATGGGCCTGCTGGCACAGGCCGTTGCCGTTGCCCAGACCCAGCAGAGCAAGGCCTACGAAAAACTGTCGCAGGCGGTGGATACCTCCATGTTTACCTGCGACGATGACATTGCCCGCACCAAATCCGAGGGCGCCGGCGTGGGCTACGGCCTGACCCGCTATGCGGGTGTGCCAAATCCCGAGCGCGGCGCGGGCAGACACCGCATCTACACCGTGTTCAATCCCTCCGCCGCGCCCCGCAAAGAGCTGGTGGAGGTCACCGTCTGGGATTATGCCGGCGATGTCGGTCTGCTGGAGGCCGTGGACAGCACCGGCCGCACCGTACCGCTGCAGGTGCTGGACCGCACACCCCGGAACTACTGGGATCATTTGTACCACCGCGTGCTGTTTGAAGCCGAGGTCCCCGCTTTCGGCTGGGCGACCTATGAGCTGCGGCAGAAAAAGGTCACCGATTATCCCACCTACCGCAACACGGCCATGGGTGAGCGCATTGAGACACCCAACCGCGCCATCGTGCTGGAAAACGAGCACATCTGCGCCCGCTTTGACACCGGCAGCGGCCAGCTGCATTCGCTGGTGGATAAGGCCAGCGGCAAAGAGCTGCTTGCCGCCCCCGCCGGTCTGCAGCTGGTGCACACCAACAATGCCGGCATGTCTGCCTGGCTGGTGGGCCGCTATCTGGGCATGGAGCCTGTCACCGCCACCACCCATGTCACGCAGGAAGCAGGCAGCCTGCGCAATTCGGTCACCTTCAAGCAGGAGGTCATGCACTCCACCGTTACGATGACGGTCTCGCTGGATGCGGGCGCAAAGGCATTGCACTATGCGCTGGAGATCGACTGGCACGAGAACGGCAAAGCACAGGAGTGGCTGCCGGTGCTGGTATACCGTCTGCCCACTGCCGGCGGCGCAAAGACCATGCTCAACGATATCCCCGCCGGTGCGATCGTCCGCACGCCCGAGGAGATCGAGCGCCCCGCGCTCAGCTATGCCTGCCCTGCGGATGAGGGCCTTGCCGCCGCACTGATCTGCGACTGCAAGTACGGCTACCGCCTGACACAGGATGCATTGTTCTGCACCCTGATCAACACCGGCATGGAGCCCGATCCGTACCCCGAGCGCGGCATCCACCATATCCAGCTGTATGTGGCTGCTGCTCAGCCTGAGCCCGCCGCATTGAAGGTGACCGCCGAGCAGCTGATCCGTCCTATGGCGGGCGTGCCCACCGCCGCTCATCCCGGCAGTCTGCCCGCCGCGGGAACACTGCTGGGCGCCGAGACCGGCAGCTGCGTTGTCACCGCTGTTTCCGCTGCACAGGATGGCGCACTGCTGGTGCGCTGCTACGAGACCGAGGGCAAGCCCTCTGCGCTGAAGCTGACCCCGCCCTTTGCTCCGGCGCGTGCCGCACTTGTCGATCTGAATGAAAAGGAGCTTGCTCCCGCCGCTGTGGAAAACGGCACTGTCGTCGCCGGGGTTGCGCCGTATTCCATCGCCGCCGTCAAGATCTGGAAGGCATAAAGGCCATTTTGTGATCCTCCGTATACAGGAAGAGAGCCGCTGCTTCATCTGCTGCAGCGGCTCTCTTTTGTTATGTCGGAAAAAGAGATGAATCAAAACGGAAACTGCTGTGCGAAAAGCTGCCCCAGCCTGATCACGCAATCGGTGTCGTAGTGATAGGTATCCGGCTCCTCCGGCGGCTCGAATTCCGTGGTCAGTCCGGCTTCGACGGTATCCAGATACACGCAATCATTGCGGGTGAGGGCATAGCTCTTCTTGGCGGCATTGATCACATCGTGGCATTTCCAGATTTGGCTGATGCCGGCATCGATAAAGCGGCAGTTATCCGCGTAGCCGGAAAAAGCGGCGCGAAGATCCTGCAGCATGGCATCATACAAACCGATATACTGTGCGGCGGTATCGGCCGCTTCAGCGTCGCTTTCCCCCTGCATCCAGCAAAAAGCGCAGATGGCAGGCGTATAACCTTTTGCTTCCAGCGCGGCGATGCTTTCTTGCAGCAGCTTCACCAGCTCATTGTAACACCAGCCGGCGCGGACAGGCTTGCCGCTGAAAACGGACAGGATCATATCCTCGTACTGATCGGCAAAAGCGGTTGGATCGTAGCTTCCGCCGCAGGAGGGTGAACGGAAATCCCTCCACAGGCTCATGCCGCCGAAGGCACATTTGACGATGAAAAATTCTTCGCCGGGAAAATTCTGTGTCAGGTATTCCGCCATGCCTACCTCTGGACCGATGGTGTCCTTGGTTTTTTCGGTGCAGCCGGCGGCGGTGGTCACAAACCCGCCGCTCTTTTTATCGTGGGAAAAATAGTTGATGCGGATATCCGGGTAGCCTTCCATGTATTCCCGGATCTTTTCGGCGCTGAAGTGTCGCGGCAGACATTTGACATGCCCAACACCCACGGCGTTGGACTGTCCTGCCAGAACGATGATTCTTGCTTTTTTCATACGGTATCTCCTGTACAGTTATGCATTGTCGGTGTCCAGCGCAGCCTGCCGCAGCGCCATGTAGTTTTCAATGGGGATGTACGGCGCAATGCTGTTGCCGGTGCCCAGTGTGTAGCCGCCGCGTTCGGCGGTGCGCTCCAGCATGGCGCGGGCACGGGCGTAAATGGCATCCGGCGTACCGGAGGTCATCAGGTTCATATCGATGCCGCCCATCACAGTGATGCGGCCGTTCAGCAGCTCGTAGGCATCCTCCACGGGGCAGATGTTATCCTCGTAGGAATGCCGTGCGTCAAAGCCCATATCCTCCACGATGTCATCGATCACTGCACGGAATTCGCCGCAGGAGTGCAGCATACAGGGCTTGCCCGCCGCATGGGCAGCAGCCACGATCTTTTTGTGCCACGGGAAGATGTATCTGCGCATGGCTTCCGGGCTCAGGAAAGTCTGGGTGTTGAAGCCCCAGTCGTCGTTGGAGCACAGAAAGCCGATCGCTTCGTGTCCGGCCAGAGCCTCATAAAGGCTTACCATTGTACTGCCGATCTTATCGGTGATGGCCTGTACCAGCTCCGGATCATCATACAGCAGATAGCACAGATTGTCGTAGCCCACAATGGCAATGGTGTTTTCCAGCACGCCGCCGGGGCCCCGCAGACACAGCTTCATGCCCTCGGGCATATAGTCGGCAAGTGCATCCAGGATGGAAAGGTCGCAGCGGCTGATATCGGGCCAGACATATTTTTCAAAGCTTTCCCAGTCGGTGATGATACCCTGTCCGTTCAGCGAATGGGTGGAAGCCCGCTCTCGAGCCTGCTTGGGATAATAGAAATCCGGCAGCAGGAACGGCGCATAATCATAGCCGCCCGCCGCCATGGCATCCACCACCATCTTTTTGTAGGAAAGCCGTGTTTTGCCGTCCCAGCCGTGACCGGCCAGCCTTTCATACAGCTCATCATATAAAAACAGTTCAAACATGGTGGCCCGTTCCGGCCTTTCGCCGCGCAGTGCGCGCAGCAGGTTGTGCTCAAAATCGGGTTTTCGCATAACGGATCCTCCGTTTCGGCTGGCAGTGAGAAAGAAATCTCCTGACTAAACTATATCCCACGGCGGCGGGAAAGTCAATAAAAACCGGCGGACGGTTTACTTTTTTGCCGGTAATCATTATAATGATAATAAAGAGATATAAAAGGAGAAGAACGATGCCGAACAGCTGGAAAAACGAGGATCCCCGTGTGCTGCTGGCCGTGGCGCTGGGGATCGCTGCTGCCGTGGGCTGTGGCCTGCTGACCAATTGCATCCGCCGCCGGCGGGAAAAGGCCATCACAGCGGCGCGGCAGGCGGGGCGTGTTTGTGAGGCGGTTCGCATCAGCAGCCGCAGCGGCGGCCGGGGCGGGGCTGCGGTGCAGACCGGGGTCTATGAATACACCTTTGAGGGCAAAACCTGCCGGCGCCGTATTCACAGCCGTTACCGCACACCGCCCGCCAGAGTGAATTTGTATTACGGCGAAGGCTCAAAGCGCATGCTTTCGGAATATGACCATGTGGAGGCGGTCGGCTACACTGCGGCAACCTTCATTGGCATCGGCGTATGCCTGCTGGTGATGGCGTTCACCGGCTGTTTCACTGAACCGGTGCTTTAAATGAAAAACTGCCGCACCCCTCCGGTGCGGCAGTTTTTCTATGTCTGTAAAGGAACGGTTGGATTGCTCCGCGGGACTTATTCCTCGGCGGAAGGCTCTACCACACACCGCTGCAGCGCAAAATCCAAAAACAGATTGATCAGTTCGTTACGGCTGCGGCCGGTTTTGGCGGCAATGGTGTCCAGCTGTTCGGCAATATCCTCCCGCACACGGATAGAAAACACCCGGTGTCCATCCTCGCCCTTGGGCCGTCTGGGCTTGATGATCAGTTGCTCGTTCTCCATAGATTCACCGCCTTTCAATCTTTATTGTAGGATTGAAATTGAGTGGAATATATGTTATATTATATGTGATAACATATATTTGATGCGGAGGGGTTTGCTGTGAGTTCGGAGCAAAAAGGAGAAAAAGCGTTTCCGCTTGAACGGCTGCAGGTTTTGGCTCAGTTTGGAAGCCTGCCGCAAAGCGCTGCGGCAGATCCGGCTTTCCTGAAGGATTGGGCAAAGGAATATCTGGAGCAGCACCGCGGCAGCGAGCCTGCACTGGAAGAGCTGTGGAAACTTTATTGTGAATATGATATCCTCTGATGCCGCACCCCTCCGGTGCGGCAGTTTTTCTGCAAAAAAACGCTGCCTCGGGCTTTACCTTTGCCGCGAATCTGTGCTATTATTGTCTGTAACAGAATATATCTTTGAAAGGAGAACCTATACTTATGTCTGAGCTTCTGGAAATTATCATGATCGTCAGCTTCGGCGCCTCGTGGCCGCTGAATGTGGCAAAATCGCTGCGCACCCGCAGTGCCAAGGGCAAGAGCGTTGCATTCCTGCTTTTCATCTTCTTCGGCTATATCGCCGGTATCGCCTCCAAATTCACCAATGCCGCTTATATGGCGCAGTTTGCCGATAAGTGGTATGTGCTGGTGTTTTATTTCCTGAATCTGAGCATGGTGGGGCTGGATATCATCCTGTACTTCCGCAACCGTAAGCTGGATAAGGAGCGCGAAAAGAATGCGGGCGTATAAAGAGATCAACTACACCGGCGGCGAGCGGTCGGCCTGCGTGCTGGATCTGTTTGCGCCGGAAGGGGATTTTGATACCGTGTTCGTGTATTTCCACGGCGGCGGTCTGGAGGCGGGCAGCAAAGATTGTCCGCCGTATCTGGTACGGGATCTTCTGACAAACGGCGTCGCACTGGTCAGCGCCGATTACCGGATGTACCCTGATGCGCGCTGGCCGGATTTCATCCATGATGCAGCCGCTGCGGTAAAGTGGGTATGTGATCACATCGGCGAATACGGCCCCTGCAAAAATATCTTTGTGGGCGGATCCTCGGCGGGCGGGTATCTTTCCATGATGCTGTGCTTCGATCCTGCCTATTATGCCGCCGCCGGTGTGGATGCGGCGCGCATCACCGGTTATATCCACGATGCGGGCCAGCCCACCGCGCATTTCAATGTGCTGCGCGAGCGCGGTCTGGATACCCGCCGCGTGATCGTGGACGAAAGCTGTGCGCTGTACCATGCGGGCACGCAGCCGCAGTACCCGCCCATGCTGTTCATCGTGGCGGATAACGATATGCAAAACCGCTATGAGCAGACGGTGCTGCTGCTTTCCACCCTGAAGCATTTCGGCCATGAGGAACAGTGCACCCTGAAGCTGATGCATGGCACCCACTGCTCGTATACCTATGCGGCCGATGCACAGGGCAGCAGCGTTTTTGCCGGTGTTGTCAACGGGTATATCAATGGTGTTCTGGAAAAAAATAAATGAGAATAATTCTCAATAATTTTTCAAAAACCTATTGCAATCCTATGAAAGATATGCTATAATAAAGCCACAGTCAGGGAGGATGGCTCCCCCGGACGAAGAAACGAAAAAATAAATTCCAAAAAGGAAAAACGGAGGATAAAGATTATGGCTAAATGGGTATGTCAGGTTTGCGGTTATGTTCATGAGGGCGATGCCGCCCCCGAAGCTTGCCCCGTGTGCAAGGTTCCTGCCAGCAAGTTCACCAAGCAGAGCGAAGAGAAGGTCTGGGCTGCCGAGCATGTTGTCGGCATCGCCGCCGATGTTGCCGAGGATATCAAGGCTGATCTGCGCGCCAACTTTGAGGGCGAGTGCAGCGAGGTCGGTATGTATCTGGCCATGGCCCGTGTGGCTCACCGCGAGGGTTACCCCGAGATCGGCCTGTACTGGGAAAAGGCCGCATGGGAGGAAGCCGAGCACGCCGCCAAGTTTGCCGAGCTGCTGGGTGAGGTCGTGACCGCCTCCACCAAGAAGAATCTGGAGCTGCGCGTGGATGCCGAGAACGGCGCCACCGCCGGCAAGTTCGATCTGGCCAAGCGCGCCAAGGAAGCCAATCTGGATGCGATCCATGATACCGTCCATGAGATGGCCCGCGATGAGGCCCGTCACGGCAAGGCTTTCGAGGGCCTGCTGAAGCGCTACTTCAACTAAAAAATAATTCTGATCAAAATATTCAAGCTTATAAAGGAGCATCACCATGAAATATGTGTGCAATGTCTGCGGCTGGGTCTACGATGAGGACGAAGCCGGTGTCAAGTGGGAGGATCTGCCCGAGGATTTCGCCTGCGAGCTGTGCAGTGTAGGTAAGGAAGACTTCTCTGCCGAAGAATGATCAAACAGAACAGGGGAACGGCCGCCGCCGTTCCCCTGTTTTTATTGTGATGCAGATGAACTCTTTGCCGCAGAGCGTCCGTCAGGAAAGTGTATTTTCCTCCTCGGCGCTCTTTTCCCCGGCGGCTGTTTGGTTTTCCGGTAAGGAAGCTTTTACTGTGCGGATCGCCCGCCGCATCTTTTGTGTGGCATTGCGCAGGAGCAGCATTGCCAGTTGCGCCAGTGTGGTCAGTCCCATGATGATCGCATGCAGCATAGTCGGTACACCTTTCTGTGTGTCATACGGTTTCTCGCCTTGATTTGATGGTAACACATCAGTCAAAAGAATGCAAGCGGTTTGAAAATTTCTTTTTTGCGCCGCCCGCAGAAGACGGTGCACTCTGTCAGATAGCCGAAATATCTGAAACGGGACTTTTGACTGTATACGGGAAAAATGAATGTAATGCGGGCTGTATTGCATTTGCATAGTATATATGGTACTATGTGAGTGCAAATATCACAAAAAGGAGAATTCTGCCATGAAGGAAAGCGCAAAGCCGGCTGCACCGAACCGCAATCACGGGCTGGATCTGCTGCGCATCATCGTGACGGTGATGGTGGTGGTCATCCATTTGCTGGTGTACGGCGGGCTGCAGCAGAATACGGCGCCGTTCACAGAGAGCTACGCACTGCTGTGGTTTTTTGGAATCATGGCAGATTGCGCTGTCAACTGTTTTGCGCTGATATCAGGTTATGTTTCCTATGAATCAAAATTCCGGTATACAAATGTCGTTAGACTGCATTTGACAGTGCTGTTCCACGGCGTACTGCTGACGCTTCTGTTGAGCTGTCTGCTTCCGGGGCAGGTGAGCGGTATGGATATCATCCGTTCCTGTTTTCCTCTGCTCAGTAATACATATTGGTATTTTACGATGTATGTGGGCGTTGTGCTGCTTTCGCCGCTGCTCAACTGGCTGATGCGCTGCCTCAGCCAACAGTGGTCTGCGGTGCTGGTCATCGGGATCATTCTGCTCCTGTCCGTGCTGCCCACCGCTACCCAGCGCGAGGCGTTCACCGCCGTGACAGGTTTTGGTCGGGCATGGCTGACAGTGATGCACGCCGTCAAGAATTTTGTGAATGTCAACCGGGGGTTCAGCCTGCAATGGCTGGCGGCGCTGTATTTTATCGGCGCCTATATGAAAAAATACCGCGAAGAACTGCGCTGCAAAAAATGGGTTATCCTGCTGGGTTATTTCGGCTGTGTTGCCTTGACCTGGGTGCTGAAACTGGTGCTCGAGGGCTGGACGGTCTGTGTACAGGGCAGTATGGCGGATCTTTCCATGCTGATCGACTATTGCTCACCCACCGTGCTGTTTGCGGCCATCGCGCTGGTGTTGTTTTTTTCGGCGCTGCAGGTGCCGCAGTGGGCGCTGCGGGGGCTTTCTGTTTTTGTGCCGCTGTCCTTCAGCGTGTATATCATCCACGATCACCCGCTGGTGCGTCGCCTGATCATTCAGGACAGCCTTTTGCCGGTGCTGGGGCTTTCGCCATGGCTGCAGCTGTTGGTGGTGGCATTCTGCGCTGTTAAGATCTGGGCGATCTGTTCCGGTGCGGACTGGATCCGCCTGCACATTTTTAAGCTGCTGCGTATCGACCGTGCACTGCAGGCGCTGGAGCGTTTTCTGGTGCGGCCTTCTGAAAAGACATAAGAAAGAAACGGTGCGCCACTTGAGTTTTCCGGCTGCGGTTGCTATAATGAGGGTGTGAAACCGGCACGGAGGGACTGCCCGCCAGCGTGGATGATATGCCGGGCAAAACGGAAAAAGGAGTGTGCGCTGTGAATTTTGATTTTCAGCAGATGAAACCGCTGATCCAGCAGGAGTTTGATGCGGTTCTGGATCACTATCCCACGGATCTTTCCCATATCACAGATGCAGTTCCCACAGGCGGCGATCCTTACGAGCGCAAGCGCATTCTGGTGGAGCGTGCCGCTGCCGAGTGTCCGGTACACCTGTTCGGCCACTATCCCTTTGCTATGGAGCTGGATGTGGGCGAGGTGCGGGATATCTGTTATCAGGGCATCGGCAACCGCTGCCGCGATAAAAGCGGTGTGGATTTTTCTCCGCTGCTGGAATTTGCCATACAGATGAACAAATACAATCTGTATTACGGCGGCAGCTATACCGATCCGCTGCACAATACGCTGGATCACGATCTGCTGCTGGAGCAGGGCTTCCGCGGCGTGTATGAGCGGTGTGAAGCATTGAATGCAACCGAGTCGGATGAAAAAAAGCGCCGTTGGCGCGAACTGGTCATGACCTGCTGCCGTGCGGTACAGACAATCGGTCTGCGGCTGCGCGGGCTGGCACAGCAGCTGCTGCCGCAGGCGCAGGATGAGGATGTGCGCTACAATCTGCAGCGGATCGCATCCTCGCCCAATACCCCGTGGGAGCCCGCCGTCACCATGTTCGATGCGCTGAATTCCATCCTGTGCACCACGGTGCTTATCTCCGGTCTGGATGGCGTGGAGATGAACGCTTATGGTCAGCTGGATCGGCTGATCATGCCTTTTTATGAAAAAGACCTTGCCGCCGGGCGCATCACCCGGCAGGAGGCTTTCTTCCTGATCTGCTGCTTCCTGCATAAAACGGATCTGCACTGCCATTTCAATGAGCAGCGCAACACCCACTATGATAATGGCACCAGCGTGATGATCGGCGGCTGTGATTCGGATGGCAGACCTCTTTACAACGAGATCACCCGCATGGTGCTGGAGGCCTACACCGATAATAAACTTATCAATCCCAAGCTCAATGCCCGCGCCAGTGCGGAAAGTCCGCGGGAATACATCGAAGCGCTGGCGGCTTTGCAGCGTACCGGCAACAATAACCTGATCATTGAAAATGACGATTATATCATTCCCATGTTTGAACGCATGGGACTTTCGGTGCAGGATGCCCGCCGTTATGTGGGCAACGGCTGTCAGGAGGTCATCTGCCCCAACCAGCTGCACAGCCGCGCATTTGTCTATCTGAATCCGGTACAGGTTCTGCTGGATACGCTGCATCACACACAGGATACCCTGCCGGCAGGGCTGCAGGCAGTCTACCGGTACGGCTGCTTTGAAAAAGGGGATTATACCCGTCTTCACGCTTCGTTTTTAGCCAATTTCCGCTCGCTCATCCGGGTGATCGCAGAGGCTTATGCTCCCTATGAGCGGCTGCATCCCACCGTTTGCCCCGAGCCGATGCACTCCGCTTTTACCGCCGACTGTGTGACAAAAGGACAGGATCTTGCCGAGGGCGGTGCAAGGTATAATCACAAGACGCTGTCCATTGTGGGCTTTGGTACCCTGTGCGACAGCTTGCTCAGTCTGCGCCGCGCCTATGCGGCGGGCGGGCAGGAGGAACTGATCCGGGCGATTGCCTCAAATTTTGAAGAGTTCGGGCCGCTGCGGCAGAAGCTTCTGAAAAGCAGCGACCGGTTCGGACATTCTGCGGCGGCGGATGATTTTGCGCGTGCTCTTGCCGATGAGCTGGCGCAGGTATCCCGCGGCGTATATAACGCCTGCGGCATTGAATGGCGTACCTCGCTTTTTACCTATTCTGTGTTCGTTCCGATGGGGAATGCCACCGGTGCCACGCCGGACGGCCGCCGCGCGGGAGAGGTGCTTTCCCGCCAGATGAATATGGCACAGATCCCTTCGCTGACGGATGCGGCGCGTTCTATGGCGGTGCTTGGCGAAGCGGATTTCAACGATGTGGGTGTGTTTGACCTGACGCTGCCGCTGACAGTGACCGACAGCGAAAATGCCCTCAGTGCGCTGACGGACTATATCCGTACCTGCCTTGCACTGAAGCTGCCGGTGCTGCAATTCAATGTGGCGGATGTGCAGACCATGCGCGAGGAAAGGGAGAAAAAGGGCACACACCCCGATCTGGTGGTGCGTGTATGCGGCTACAGCGCCATCTTCGGCGGTCTGTCGGAAGGGCAGCAGGACGAGATCATTTCCCGCGCACGGAGCTGACATTGGCATAGACAAAATGAACCGGTACGGATATACCGGCAAACGGATGGAGTTATAATAAAATGAAACTGGATTTTTCCGCCGGCGCATGGTAGCCGGAGGGGCAGGTGACCTACGCCTATTCCTGCCGCTTTGAACAGACCCCCGTTTTTACGCAGCTGCCGGATCATATCGCGAGCAGGGCAGAACCGCAGGCGGTCTACGGCTTCGAGAACATCTCGCTGCTCTCAACGCGGAAATATACCGCCGGCACAACTGTCACAACACGCTGTGCCTTTGAGGGCGACGCCGCTCCGCTGATCGTGCTGGCGAAAGATCTTCAGCCGGATGCGCGCGGCGTACAGCGCTACGGCGAGTATCTGGAGATCGTGCTTTATAAAAACGGTGTCAATGTCTGGCATATGCGGATGGTTGACGGTGCGGTCACATGGAAAAAGCAGCTGGGCGTGGAATTCCCCGTGAGCGAGGGCGAGCCGCACACCTTGAGCGTGCGCGTGCAGGGCGAACAGCTGCTCATCGCCGCCGATGAACATAAAATGTCGGTGCTGGTGGAGGATATGTACCCTGCATTCTACGCCGGTATCGATGCCTGCGAGGGGATCTGCCGCTTTTATTCGCTGGAGATCGGCGAAGCGGAGTGATCTTCAGGTGATCCGAAACAGAAAAAACAGCGGTGCTGTCCGGCAAAGGACGGCGCCGCTGTTTTGGCGTCGGCAATATACAATTACGCTGTGCAAAGCGATCTCAGCCGCGGCTGAACAGGTGGTACGGTGTGGGCTTGTTGGTGGTATCCGCAGCAAGCTCCTCCGGCTTGCAGAAGGCGAAGGGGTATTCTACCCGTACCTTGCCGCGGCGGCTCTCCTCCTCGTAGCGGCCCTCCTCATAAGCGGGATCCAGAATGCGCAGCTCGCCGTTTTCCTGTCCCACCGCCAGGATATAATGCCCCACATGGGAGAAAAGACCGATATGCCCGTCGTGGTCGCCGCCCACATTCACAATGACCTCACCGCCGGCGGCAAGATGAGCGAGCATCTCGTCCAGGCTGTCGGTGGCGCGGTAGGCAAGGCCGAAGCGCTGCGCCGCCGCCGTGCCCAGCAGCGGCATACGGGTTCCGATTTTCCGGTTGGCGCCGCATTCCACCGCCATCTGTACGCATTCCTCAATGGAAAGGCTTTCACCGGTCAGGTGCGCCACGACCATGCATACGCAGCACAGCCCGCAGCCGGAGGTTGCCACATTGCGTCTTTCCGGTGCAACACCGCCGTTATCCAGATTGTGTTCATAATGGACATGACGGTAATCCAGCTGATTCAGATAAAGCATGATATCCTCCGATCGCATGACGAAAAAGAGCTCGCGCTTTGCGGTGTGTTTTTTACATGATCCGCGCCATGCGGCGGGCAAGCGCGGCGGGGGTCTCGTGATAGCGCTGCCGGAACAGCTTGTTGAAATGACTGACACTGGAATAGCCAATCTTATCGGCGATCTCCTCGCTGGAAAGCTTGCCGGCGCACACCAGCTCCCACGCGGCACTCAGCCGCAGCTCCAGAATATACTGCTGCGGGGTCTTGCCGGTGTGGGCCTTCATCAACCGCACCAGCTGCGGACGGCTGTAGCCGGACATCTCCTCCAGCGCGGGCACGCCCTGCCGCAGCATCGAAAGATCGGCGATGCGCTCCAGCGCGGCTGCCAGCGAAAGCGGCATCGGCTTGTGCAGCGCGATCGGATTGCGGCGCAGCAGATGGTGCATATAGGTGCCAAGGATCAGCTTGCAGCAGCGGCGGCTGGAATCCTCGTCGATATTTGCCCGGTCATACAGCGCCAGCATCTGGCGCAGGGTCTCCTCGGGCAGCGGATCCGGCTCTGTGGGCAGCTGATGCACCGAAAGATCGTAGGCATTCAAAAACAGCTGCATCTCCACACCGACCACAGAAAGTGCCAGCAAATTGATACCCTCCGTCTGCGAGAGATACCGGTGGGTATCGCCGGGACGCATCAGCATCGCTTCGTTTTTGCGGAAGGTATAGACGGTGCCGTTGTATTCGTGCCTGCATTCGCCGGAGGCGACTATCAGAAGATCGTAATACGTATGGGCGTGCAGTTGATCCCACAAAGTCTTGCCGCAGGTCAGCCGCAGCCGGTAGCCGGTTTTGTCCAGTTCCGGCGAGATGGTCTGGTCAAGCAGTTTTACCATTTTGCTGCTCTCCTTTTTACTGTTGATTTCTACTCATACAAATGTACACCTTTTTGCGTGGAAATACAAGTCGTTTTGTTAAAATACAGGCAATTTTTTGTAAAAAGAAAGAATTTTTTTGCTTTTACACGAAAAAATGATTGTTTAAAAAAGCGAGCAAAAAGCGGAATTTGATCATTGGCAGCCCTGTTGTCGTTGGAAGTAATTCGTGATATACTGTTTACGGAGCCGAAAAAGGAGAAAAGGAGAACTGTCATGGGAAAATGGGAGCTTTACACCGCAAAGGAGATCCGGGCAAAAGGCTGGCTGGCACGACAGCTGCAGCTTCAGGCGCAGGGTTTGAGCGGAAATCTGGATAAGATCTGGCCGGATGTGCGGGACAGTGCATGGGTCGGCGGCGACCGTGAAGGGTGGGAGCGTGTGCCCTACTGGCTGGATGGATTTATTCCGCTGGCCTATCTGCTGCAGGATGCGGATATGATCGCCCGCGCAAAGCGCTATATCGATGCCATTCTGGAGCGTCAGCAGCCGGATGGGTGGATTTGTCCCTGTACCGAAGAGCGGCGCCCCCGTTACGATACCTGGGCGGTACTGCTCATCAGCAAGGTGCTGACGGTCTATTACGAATGCTCGCAGGATGAACGCATCCCCGGGGCGCTGTACCGCGTGCTGAAAAATTACCATGCCCTGCTGAAGGACGGCACACTGCACCTGTTCGACTGGGGCAAGTCACGCTGGTACGAGGGTCTGATCGCCATCCGCTTCCTTTATAAGATCTTCCCGGAGGAATGGCTGCCGGAGCTTGCCGCCATACTGCAGCAGCAGGGTGCGGATTACAATGAATTCACGGAGCAGTGGAAGCGTCCGCTGAATTTCTGGCGGCAGACCACCCATATCGTCAATCTGGCCATGATGCTCAAGGCCGAGGCGGTCAGCTGTGAGCTTTCGCAGAAGGAATATACGGACAATGCGGAATATCTCTATGATATCCTCTATCGTTACAACGGCACGCCGGTGGGACTTTTCACCGGCGATGAGTGCCTGTCCGGCCTCAGCCCCATTCAGGGCACCGAGCTGTGCGCCGTAGTGGAGCAGATGTACTCCTTCCAGCTGCTTTATGCTTTCACCGGTGATGAAAAATGGGCAGAGCGTCTGGAGGTGCTGGCCTTCAATGCGCTGCCCGCCACCGTCAGCGCGGATATGTGGACACATCAGTATGTGCAGATGAGCAACCAGATCGCCTGTCAGAAATTCCCGGGCAGATCCCTGTTCCGCACCAACAACGAAGAGGCACATCTGTTCGGACTGGAGCCGAACTACGGCTGCTGCACCGCCAATTTCAATCAGGGCTGGCCCAAGTTTGTGCTTTCAGCCTTTATGCATCAGGGCGATACTGTCATCAGCAGCATGCCGGTACCCTCGGAGCTGAAGGCTGATATCGGCCATATCGTGCTGGATACCGATTATCCCTTTGAAAACACCTTTACCTATACGGTCGAAGCCGCCGCACCCTTCACCCTTGTGATCCGTGTGCCCTCCTTTGCAAAGAACCTTACCGTAGATGGCGCTGCCGCGCAGGATGAACAGCTGGTTTTCCGTTTTGCTGCTGGGGAAAAGCGCACGCTGCGCATTGCCTATGAGGCCGAGCCTTATCTGGAAAAGCGGCCTCACGGCCTGAACACGGTGCGCTGCGGCTCACTTGTGTTCTCGCTGCCTATCCGGTACGAAAAGAAAATGCTGGAATATGAGCGTGGCGGTGTGGAGCGGCGCTTCCCCTATTGCGATTATGAGCTTGTGCCTGTTTCGGATTGGAGTTACGCCTACTGCGGCGGTGAGCTTACGCTGCAGCGCCGCGGTGTAAGCGATATCCCCTTTGCAGATGATGCGCCGCCGGTAACGGTGAGAGCTGCTGTCAAGGAGATCGACTGGGGTCTGGAGGACGGTTTTGAAACCGTCTGCGCCAAGGTACCGCAGTCCACCGTGCCTCTTTCCGAAGCAAAAGCCGTGGAGCTTTACCCCTATGGCTGCGCCCGTCTGCGCATGACGGAGCTGCCGGTAGTGGAATGAACCGCCGGAGCAGTATCTTTTGACGCCACATTCTTATAAACAAAGATCCGCTGCCGAAAAAAGGCAGCGGATCTTTGTTTGCAGGTAGTTTTGCTTGAAAGAGGAATCGGAAGGTCATTTGTGCTTCTGCTGCTTCATCCAGATGTTCATCACCAGCCGGTGGGGCAGCAGCTTGACACCCAGTACCTGCAGCTTGATGGGCAGACCGTGGATGGAAACATCCTTTTTGGTGCGATACAGATCGTGCAGACCGGTAGCGACCACATCCTTTGCTTCATACATCACATTGAAATAGGTCACCGCATCATCGCCGGGCTTGATGGCGTGGTCAAAGAATTCAGTTTTCACCCATGCGGGGTTCATGGACATCATGCGGATGCCTTTGGTTTTCAGTTCGCGGTTCAGCGCACGGCTGTAGCTCATGACAAAGGCCTTGGTAGCGCCGTAGACATTGATATACGGTACCGGCTGGAAAGAGGAGAGCGATGCCAGCTGCAGCACGCGCCCCCCTTTTTTCATGTAGGGCAGACTGATCTGGGTCATGGCGACCAGCGCCTTGCAGTTCAGGTCGATCATATCCATATACACTTCGGTGGG
Organism: Oscillospiraceae bacterium; assembly: GCA_017472965.1. Taxonomy (GTDB): domain Bacteria; phylum Bacillota; class Clostridia; order Oscillospirales; family Ruminococcaceae; genus UBA1762. The sequence goes on from JAFUNR010000006.1 coordinate 58,558, forward strand.
CACGGCTTCGGTCAGGGCAAAGCGGCCAAAGCCTGCGGCATTGACCAGAAGCGCAACCTCCGGCTTCTCGGCGGCAAGCAGGTCGGCATATTGCTGCCATGCGGCGGGTTCGGTCAGATCCAGCGGCAGCGGGCGTACGGGGATATTCACCAGCGGCTGCAGTGCTTCCAGTGCTTCGCGGCGGCGGGCGATCACCCAGATCTCGTCAAAGCTTTCCCATGCGGGCAGCTGCAGCACAAATTCCTTGCCCATGCCGGAGCTTGCTCCGGTGATCACAGCGATCTTTTTCATAGGTTTTTCTCCTCGCTTTGCTTTTATTTACGGTTCGCTTCGGCGCGGCTGATCAGATAACGGCCGGTTTTGACCATCAGCGCTGCGGCATCGGGCAGCAGCTCGGTGGGGAAGGGCCGCAGGAAGTTGTCGGCCTCAAAGGTCAGATCGCCGGTGTAGCCGATCTCGCCCAGTGCGGCAAAGACGCTCTCCCAATCCAGCTTCTGCATAAAGGGCATGGTATGGTTATCCTGTTTGTAGTCCACATCGTGCACATGCAGCGCCTTCAGACGATCGGGACCCATGGCGCGGATGAAATCGGCGGGATCCTGTCCCACCAGCGCACAGTGGCCGATATCCAGACAACCCACGATCCACGGGCTGTTCACCTCGTCCAGCAATGTGCAGAATTCCTCCGGTGTGGAGCAGACACTGTCTATGATGCAGCCGCGGTCGTTATCGTACTGCCACATATTTTCGGCACAGACATGGATGTTGAACTTTTCGCAATAGGGGATCAGCTTGCGGTAAAGCTCCACATTCATATCCCACAGCAACTTTTTGTTTTTGGCATAGGGGATGTGGTGAATGGGGTGCACGACGATGTTGCGCACGCCCAGAATGGAGGAAACCTCCATCGAGCGGATGATCCAGTTCCACACGGTGGAATCATAGGGCTCCTCATCCAGCAGTGTGGGGAAGGGGGCGTGTGCCTGATTGGCGGTGATGCCAAGCTCATCCTGCAGCGCACGCATCGTCAGGGCATACTCGCGCCAGTTATCCTGACACCAGGGACCCTCGGTGTTGCGCATGGGAAAGAAAGACCAGTCAATGCAGTCATAGCCGGCGGCAGCAAGGATACGCACGGCGGCTTCATCGCCCAGACGGGCGGCAATGATATCGGTCTGCGTGGAAAGCTTCATCTTCGTATCTCCTTTTTCTTCGCCGCAGGGCGGCGGGTTTCTTTTCCGATGATTTCAGTATACACCACCGGCTCAAATCGGACAATCCTTTTTTGGAAAAAATAACACTTGACATTTCCTGTATAAATGTTTATAATATCTCTTTAGACAAAGTGATGTCCGTTCAAAACCGAATACTGCTTATCAAGAGTGACGGAGGGGACAGGCCCTGTGAAGTCCGGCAACCTGCTGCAAGGTAAGGTGCCAAATCCTGCGGTAAATGCCGAAAGATAAGTCTTGTGACTGCCCTGGCCTTTATCGGTCCGGGCAGTTTTTTTGCGGCCGTTTGGCCGGAATGCCTGATTTATCGAAAATACCGATGAAAATGTGTTGTGCAAAAAGAAAGGAAAGAACATGAGAAAGCTGTTTACCAGTGAATCCGTGACCGAGGGTCATCCCGACAAAGTCTGTGACCAGATCTCCGATGCCGTGCTGGATGCCATTCTGGAGGCTGATCCAGCCGCCCGTGTCGCCTGTGAAACCACTGCCTGCACCGGCCATGTGCAGCTGATGGGTGAGATCACCACCACCGCAAAGGTGGATTACGAAGCCATCGCCCGCCGCACCGTCCGCGAGATCGGCTATACCGATCCCGCATGGGGTCTGGATGCCGACGGCTGCACCGTCACGCTGCACATCGATGCCCAAAGCCCCGATATCGCCATGGGCACCAACGAGACCGTCGGCGGCGCCGGCGATCAGGGCATGATGTTCGGCTATGCCTGCAATGAGACCGAGGAGCTGATGCCTCTGCCCATTGCGCTGGCGCACAGACTGGCGCTGCGGCTGGCCGCCGTGCGCAAGGACGGTACTCTTGCGTGGCTGCGTCCCGACGGCAAAACACAGGTCACGGTGGAATACGAAAACGATATCCCCGTGCGTGTGGATACCGTAGTGGTCTCCACCCAGCACGCGCCGGAGGTTTCCAACGAAGAGCTGCGCGCCGCGGTGGAAAAGCATGTCATCCGCGCCGTGGTCCCCGCTGCACTGATGGATAAGAATACCCGCATCCACATCAACCCCACAGGCCGCTTTGTGGTGGGGGGACCCGAGGGCGACAGCGGTCTGACCGGCCGCAAGATCATTGTGGATACCTACGGCGGCTACGCCCGTCACGGCGGCGGTGCGTTCTCCGGCAAAGATCCCACCAAGGTGGACCGCAGCGCCGCCTATGCCGCCCGGTACATTGCCAAGAATGTGGTGGCGGCAGGTCTTGCTCGCCGCTGCGAGGTGCAGCTGGCCTATGCCATTGGCGTGGCCGAGCCGGTCAGCGTACTGGTGGATACCTTCGGTACCGGCGTACTGGCTGATGATGTCATCGCCGCAGCCGTGCAGCGCAACTTTGAACTTACCCCTGCCGGCATCATCCGCAGTCTGGATCTTCGCCGGCCCATCTATCGCCGGATCGCCGCCTACGGTCACATGGGCCGCACCGATGTGCAGCTGCCGTGGGAGCGTACCGACAAAATTGCCGCCCTGCGCGCCTTTGTCGGTCTGTGAGCGAAAAAATATTCAGGAACATAAAGATCCCCGGCCTGCGGGTGCGATCGCATCCACAGGCCGGGGGTTATTCTTTTTGAAGGTTTTATCCCAGCAGCACATCGGTGATAAGCATGATGCAAAAGCCCACCAGCAGCGCATAGGTCACACCGCGGCTGTTGTCGTGGTGAGTTTCGGGGATCATTTCATCACTGATCACATACAGCATGGTGCCGCCGGCAAATGCCAGCGCAAAGGGCAGAATAGCGGAAGCCACGCTCACGGCAAAATAGCCAAGCAGCGTGCCGACAACCTCCACCAGTCCGGTGAGCATGGCGCAGAAAAAGGTGCGCCGTGCCGGAACGCCTGCCGCCAGCATGGGTCCGATGATGACCATGCCCTCGGGAATGTTCTGCAGCGCAATACCGCCGGCGATCACCAGTGCCTGTGCGGTATCACCCGCACCGAAACCAACGCCCGCGGCAATGCCTTCGGGCAGGTTGTGGATGGCGATGGCGGTCACGAACAGCAGCACGCGGCTCAGATTGGCATTGTTGTGGCTTTCCGGCTCTGCGCCGGCCAGCCGGTGCAGGTGGGGCACCAGCTTGTCGATCAGATTCAGACACAGCGCACCGGCAAAGATGCCGGTCACTGCATACAGCAGCCCGAACTGTCCGCCGTATTCCAGCGAGGGCAGGATCAGCCCCAGCACGGCGGCGGCAAGCATGACGCCGGCGGCGAAAGAAAGCACGATATCCGAAAACTTATGAGAGATGCGCCGGAAGATAAAACCGATCAGCGATCCCGCCACGGTGGCGCCGCCCACACCAAGGGCGGTCAGCAATACCATCTGCATAGCTTGTTCCTTTCTTTACAGCAGCTTTGTGCCGCAGTATTCAGCGCAGTTCCGCGCACAGGGCGTTCAGCTGCGTATCGGTGGCTTCATCGGGTGCGGACAGGATCTTCACACTGTTTGCGGCGAAAGTCAGATTCCTGCACTTTTCCAGCATGCCCTGCATGATGCGCGCCGCAACCGGTGCCCAGCTGCCGTTTTCGATGAAAGCGACCGTGCGGTTGGCAAAGCCGCGCTCGGTCAGATGATCGATAAACTGCTTCATAAAGGGGAAGATGTCCCCGTTGTAGGTGGTGGTGGCCAGCACCAGTCTGCTGTAACGGAAGGCATCCGCCACGGCCTGCGACATATCGCAGCGCGCCAGATCGTAAACCTTCACCGTGCTGCCGGCAGCGGTCAGCTTTTCTGCCAGCTGCAGCGCTGCCTTTTTGGTGTTGCCGTAAACGGAGGTGTAAGCGATGACCACACCATCCTCCTCGGCACGGTAGGCGGACCAGATATCATACAGGCGCAGATATTCGCTCAGATCGCCGGTCAGCACCGGACCGTGCAGCGGGCAGATGGCTTTGATCTCCAGACCGGCGGCCTTTTTCAGCAGCGCCTGTACCTGTGCGCCGTATTTGCCCACAATGCCGATGTAATAGCGGCGGGCCTCGTCTGCCCAGGGCTCCTGCGTATCCCAGGTGCCGAATTTGCCGAAGCCGTCGGCGGAAAACAGCACCTTATCGGCGGCATCATAGGTCACGATGACCTCGGGCCAGTGTACCATCGGCGCAGTGAGGAAGGTCAGCTCGTGGCGGCCCAGCGAAAGGGTGCTGCCCTCGGCAGCCGTCACCTGACGGCCGGCGAAATCCGTGCCGAAGAAATTCTTCATCATGGCAAAGGCGCGGGCAGAGGCCACGATCTTTGCCTCGGGGTAAGTATCGGCGAACAGGCGGATACCGGCGGAATGATCCGGCTCCATGTGGTGCACCACCAGATAATCCGGGGTACGGTCACCCAGCACGGCCTGCAGGTTTTCCATCCACTCGTTGATAAAATGAGCGTCAGCCGTATCCATAACGGCGATTTTCTCATCCAGAATAATGTAGGAATTGTAGGACATTCCGTTGGGTACCGGATACTGTCCCTCAAAAAGATCCAGCTTGCGGTCGTTTACGCCGATATACAGGATGTCGTTGCTGATGTTCATGATGACTTTTACTTCCTTCTTTCAGAATCGTTTTGCTTTCCCTTATTATAGCAGAAGAAATCGGTATTGTTCAAGGGGTTCCTGTGTGCGGCGTTCAGAAGCATTTGCCGCTGCGGCAGTCTTCTGCCTCCGTACCGCGGAAGCACAGCTCGTTGGGGCACTGTCCGTCCGTCTGCAGCTTTAGCAGATTCTGCACTGTGGTCTCGGCAATGTTGGCAAGCGCCTCCTCTGTCAGGAATGCCTGATGCGAGGTCACAAGCACGTTCGGCATGGACATCAGCCGCGCCAGCGTGTCATCCTCCAGAATATGGCCGGAATTGTCCTCAAAGAACAGATCGGCTTCCTCCTCGTACACATCCAGACACGCCGCACCCACCTGACGGGATTTGATGCCCGCCAGCAGGGCTTCCGCGTCTACCAGAGCCCCGCGGGAGGTATTCAGCAGCACCACACCCCGCTTGCAGCGTGCAAGAGAGGCGGCGTCGATGATGTGATGGGTATCCTCCGTCAGCGGGCAGTGCAGCGAGATGATATCGCTGCCGGCGAACAGTTCGTCAAGAGAAACATACCGCACCGTATCACCGTTGTCAAGACCCTTGGCGGGGAATTTGTCGTAGGCGAGCACCTTCATGCCAAAGCCGCGGCAGATATCGATAAATACCCGTCCGATGCGCCCCGTGCCGATGACTCCCACTGTTTTGCCGTGCAGGTCAAAGCCGGTCAGGCCGGAAAGGCTGAAATTGAAATCCCGGGTGCGGTTGTATGCCTTGTGGATGCGCCGGATGGAGGTGAGCAGCAGTGCCATGGTGTGCTCTGCCACCGCATAGGGGGAGTAGGCCGGCACGCGTACCACGTGCAGCTTGCCGAAGGCGTGCTTCATATCCACATTGTTGAAGCCGGCGCACCGCAGCGCCACCACCCGTACACCCATCGCATACAGCTTGTCGATAACGGCGGCGTTGACCGTATCATTGACAAAAACACACACGCCGTCAAATCCGTGGGCCAGCTCGGCGGTGTCCTCATTCAGCTTGGTTTCGAAATATTTAAAGGTGATGCCGGTGTTGGCGGCATACTGTTCAAACGAAGGCTTGTCATAGGGCTTTGCGTCAAAAAAAGCGATCTTCATAGGGGTATCCTCCTTGATTTCCTATATGTATTATAGTATAATAAGAAAATAAAATCTGTTGAAAATTCAACAAATGGAGAAAAAATGAAAAATTATTCCGAAATCATGGAAAAATGTCCCCTGTTTGCGGGTGTCCGACGGGAGGAGCTGACCGCTTTGTTGGGCTGCCTGCAGGCAAAAACCTTTACTGCCGCCAAGAATCAGACCGTCATTGCCGAGGGCGAACCGGCCCGCTATATCGGCATCGTGCTGTCCGGCGCGGTACAGATCACACGGATGGATTACGATGGCAATAAAAGTATCGTTGCCGAGGCAGCGGAGGGCGAGGCGTTTGGTGAGGCATTTGCCTGTGCCGAGGTGGAGAGCATGCCGGTGGATATCGTCGCCAGCGAGCCGGCGCAGGTATTGCTCATCGACCGGGACCGTATCCTGCACCCCTGTGAAAACGCCTGCGGTTTTCATCAGAAGCTGATTTACAACCTGATGCGGATCATCGCCCGCCGCAATATCAGCCTGCACCAGAAGCTGGAGATCACCTCCCGCCGCACCACGCGGGAGAAGCTGATGGCCTATCTGCATCTGTGCGCCCGCCGCGCCGGCTCCAACCGCTTTGCGATTCCCTTTGACCGGCAGGAACTTGCCGACTATCTGCAGGTGGATCGCAGCGGGCTTTCCGCCGAGATCGGCCGTCTGCGGCAGGAGGGCGTACTGGAAAGCAGGAAAAACGATTTCGAGCTGCTTTGACTGTTCTTTTTGTAAAAAGTGTGTTATACTGAGAACAGACCAAAATTCCGAATCCTGAAAAATGAAAGGTGATGTGCTATGTACCGGGTTCTTGAACTGAATCCCCAGCTTGCTCCTTTTGCGGCGGATATCGACCGCCGTATGTCACTGTACCACGCCACCAAAAGTCGTCTGCTTGCGGGCGGCGGCACGCTGAAGGAGTTTGCCAACGGTCACAATTATTACGGCTTTCACCGCGTGCCCGGCGGCTGGGTCTATCGCGAATGGGCTCCCTCTGCGCATCAGCTTTATCTGGAGGGCGACTTCAACAACTGGAATATGACCAGTCATCCCCTGAAGGCGATCGGCGGTGGAAACTGGGAGCTTTTTCTGGAGGGAGACGATGCCCTGTGGGATGGCTGCCGTGTCAAGACGGTGGTGGATGCCAATCTGACACGCACCGAGCACATTCCCCTGTATGCCCGCCGTGTGGTGCAGGATCCTGCCACGATCACCTTCACTGCCGAGATTGTGGATGAGCGGGAGCCCTTTGCGTGGACGGACGCCGGCTTCAAAAATACCGAAGCTCCCTATATCTACGAGGCCCATGTGGGCATGGCGCAGGAGGAAGGCCGTGTCGGTACCTACCGCGAATTTGCGGATATCACACTGGAGTATATCAAAAAGGCCGGTTACAACACCGTGCAGCTGATGGCCATCATGGAGCATCCGTACTACGGTTCCTTCGGGTATCAGGTGTCCAATTTCTTTGCGGCCTCCAGCTGGTTCGGCAAGCCGCAGGATCTGAAATACCTTGTGAACAAGGCCCATGCCATGGGCATCCGTGTGTTGCTGGATGTGGTGCACTCCCATGCGGTGAAAAACACCGCCGAGGGCATCAATATGTTCGATGGCACCGTGTGGCAGTTCTTCCATGACGGCGCCAAGGGCGATCATCCCGCATGGGGCACCAAATGCTTCAACTATGCCTCCGGCGGCGTGCTGCATTTCCTGCTTTCCAACCTGAAATTCTGGATGGAGGAATACCATTTCGACGGCTTTCGCTTCGATGGCATCACCTCCATGCTGTACCACGACCACGGCCTTGGTACCAATTTCGATTCCAACGAAAAATACTTTTCCCTCAATACCCACACCGAGGCCATCGCCTATCTGCAGCTGGCCAACGAGCTGATCCGTCAGATCAATCCCGATGCCATCACCGTGGCGGAGGATATGTCCGGTATGCCGGGTATGTGTCTGCCCATCGATGACGGCGGCATTGGCTTTGATTACCGACTGGGCATGGGTCTGCCGGATATGTGGATCCGCACCGTGAAGGAAAAAAGCGATGAGCAGTGGGATATCTTTGCCATGTGGTGCGATATGTGTCTGCGCCGTGCCGGTGAAAAGACCGTCGCCTATGTGGAAAGCCACGATCAGGCGCTGGTGGGCGACAAGACCCTGATCTTCCGTCTGGCAGATGCGGCCATGTACACCGATATGGAAAAGAGCTGCCGCAACCCTGTCATCGACCGGGCCATTGCGCTGCACAAGATGATCCGCCTGTTCACGCTGGGCGGCGGCGGTGAAGGCTACCTTAACTTCATGGGCAACGAGTTCGGTCATCCCGAGTGGATCGATTTCCCGCGGGAGGGCAATGGCTGGAGCTTCCACTACTGCCGCCGTCAGTGGAGCCTGAAGGAAAACGGCTTCCTCAAATATCAGTGGCTGGGCGATTTTGACGGGGATATGATCCGTCTGACCAGGGAAACCGGTATTTTCCGTCAGAGCATCGGTGATCTGCGCCTGAATAAGCAGCCTGAGAAAATGCTTGCTTTCAGCCGCGGCGGTCTGCTGTTTGCTTTCAATTTCCATCCCACGGAGTCGCTGACCAATGTCCTGATCCCGGTGGAAAAGCCGGGTGAGTACACCGTGGCGCTTTCCACCGACGATGAAAAGTGCGGCGGCTGGGAGCGTATTGCCCACATCGCCTATCCCACCAAGACCTTTGACGGGATCCATTATGTGGAACTTTATCTGCCCGCGCGAACCGCCGTGGTATTGCGGGAGCCTGCAGCTGCGGCTGAAGCCGTCGCAGATCCTGTCGATACCCCAAAAAAGCCCGCCGTGCGCAAAAGAGCATCATCCCCCCGCAAGAAGAAAGAGCAGTAAGTTTCTGCACCGTCCTCCGCACATTGCCGGAGGGCGGTGTTTTTATCTGCCGCCATCTGTGGGCGTGAAATCTGAGCGAAACGCTCTTGAATATTGCGGGGTGGTGGGCTATAATGAAAGGCGTAAACAACAGCCTGCGGCTGCTTTTGACCGGATGGAAAGGACAGTACAGTATGTTTGATAAAATGACTCTGGAAGAGCTGGTATGTCACGAAGGATACGACTGCAGCTGCGGACGGCACCATGTCTGCGGCATGGATTATCTGAAAATCGGCCGCGGTGTGCTGGACTGTGTGCCGCAGATGGTGACTGCCATGGGGAAAAAACGCCCCTTTGTCGTATGTGATGACAACACCTGGCGGGTGGCGGGGCAGCGGGTCTGCACCCTGCTCGGGCAGGCCGGCATCGAGTACGAAAGCTTTATCATTCCCTGTCACGGTGAACGCATCCTGCCCGCCGAATGGGAGGTGGGCAGCGTGGTGATGCATTTTGACCGCCGCTGTGATATGCTGCTGGGCGTGGGCTCCGGCGTGGTGAATGATATCTGCAAGGTCGTGGCACAGGCGGCGGGTGTTCCCTCCGCCATCGTGGGCACTGCGCCCTCCATGGATGGCTATGCTTCCAATTCCGCCTCCATGGAGCGCAACGGCGTCAAGGTTTCGCTGTACACCGGTGCGCCGCGGGGCATTCTGCTGGATGCGGATATTCTGGCGCAGGCTCCCATGCGGATGCTGTGGGCCGGTCTGGGTGATATGGTGGCCAAATACATCGCCGTCTGCGAGTGGCGCGTATCCGCCATCGTATGCGACGAGCCCTACTGCGAAAACATTGCACAGATGATGCGCACCGCACTGCGCAGGATCGTGGCGGTCTCCGACCGCATCCCTTCCCGCGATCCGGAGGCCATCCAGTCCATCGCTGAGGGTCTTGTGCTGGCGGGCATCGCCATGGCCTACGCCAACATCTCCCGCCCTGCCTCGGGTCTGGAGCATTACTTCTCCCATATGTGGGAGATCATGGCACTGGAAAAGGGAGAGGTCTCCGATCTGCACGGCATTCAGGTGGGTGTGGGCACCATGCTTTGCATGAAGCTGTACGGCAAAATCCTGCGGGAGATCACCCCCGACCGCGCAAAGGCCGAAGCTCATATGGCCGCCTTTGACCGCGCTGTGTGGGAAGCACAGGTACGCCGCATCTTTGGCAAGGCCTCCGCCGAAGTGATCGCCATTGAGGAAAAGACGAAGAAAAACTCTCCCGAGCGCCATGCAAAGCGGTTGGAGCGCATCATCGCGCACTGGGATGAGATCCTGAAATGCATCGAGGAGGAGCTGCCGGCTTACGAGGAGCTGTACAAAGTGCTGGCGGCCACGGGTATGCCGCTGACCCCGGCAGAGCTGGGTCTTTCCATCGATCAGGTAGCGGATGCTTTTGTCGGTGCCCGCGATATCCGTGATAAATATCTGTTCTGTTCGCTGCTGTGGGATCTTGGCCTGACGGAGGAATTCGCAGCCCATCTGCGGCGGGTGGCAAATGACTGAAAGCGATATACCGCAAAAAATCTGCAAGGAATAAAGAGGAATATATATGCATAAAGCCATGCTTTCCGCATCCATGATGTGCGCGCCGCAGTGGGTGGGTGCAGATAAGATCATCGAGGATCTGCACGCCCATGGGGTGGAGCTGCTGCACGCCGATGTGATGGACGGTGAATTTGTACCAAACTTCATGCTGGGCACCGACGGCATCAGCCAGCTGCGCAGGCTCAGTCCCATGCCGCTGGATATTCACATGATGATCGAGCGCCCGGAGGAAAAACTCCACTGGTTCAATCTGCAGCCGGGGGAATGGGTCTCCATCCATGCCGAAAGTACCCACCATCTGCAGCGGGCGCTTTCCCGCGTGCGGGATTTCGGCGCAAAGCCGATGGTGGCGCTCAGTCCCGCCACCCCCATCTTTATGCTGGAGGATGTGCTGCCGGATGTGGACGGTGTACTGCTGATGACGGTCAACCCCGGCTTTGCGGGGCAGAAGATGGTGCCCCAGACCCTGAATAAAATCGCCCGTCTGCGCAGCTGGCTGGACAGTACGGGCTACAGCCATCTGCGCATCGAAGTGGATGGCAACGTCAGCTTTGAAAATGCGAAAAAGATGCGCGAGGCCGGGGCGGATATCTTTGTGTGCGGCACCGCCAGCATCTTCCATAAAAACGGTGAACGCGCCGAAAACATCGCCCGCGTGCGTGCGGCGGTGTCGGAGGAGTAAACCGGAAAAGGACGGTGAGTCCCGATGAAAACAGTGATCGGTCTGGATTACGGCACACAGGCGGCACGCGCCGTGCTGGTGGATGCCGCCACCGGTGAGATGCTGTGCACTCACACGGTGCGCTATCCTCACGGTGTGATGGAGGGGGCGCTTGCCTCGGCACAGGATTACGATGATGCCCTGACAGAGCTGCTTGCCGCCGTTACTCCGCCGCAGTACCGCAGCAGTGTGGCGGGCATCTGCGTGGATGCCACCTCGCTGACGCTGGTGACTGTGGCTGCGGATGGACGGGTGCTGGCGCAGCTGCCGGAGCTTGCCGGCCGCGAGCAGGCACAGATCAAGCTGTGGAAGCGCCACGCGGCCCAGCCGCAGGCGGAGGAGGCACTGGCGTTTGCCCGCGCACTGGGCGAAAAATTCCTTGGCCGTACCGGCGGTACAGTTTCCTCCGAATGGACCCTGCCCAAGCTGCTGGAGATCCGCGACCGTGATCCGCTGGTGTACAGCCGCATTGATCTCGCCTTTGACCTTTGCGAGTATCTTACATGGAGGCTCACCGGAAGGCTTGCCCGCAGCGTGGGCTCTATGAGCTACAAGGGGCTGTGGGCGGCGGATCTGGGCTTTCCTTCGGATCGCTTTCTGGATGGTCTGCGCCCGGGTTTTGCTGCAGAATACAAATTTTTCCTGCGGGGCGAGGTGCTGAAGCCCGGTGATTGCGCCGGCTTCCTGCATCCGGAACTGAAGCGCCGCCTTGGTTTTACGCAGGAGGTCGCCGTCGCTGCCGGTGTGCTGGACGGCCACACCGCGCTGGTATCGCTGGGCTCGCTTTCGGGCGGGGATGCGGCGCTGGTGCTGGGCACCAGCAATGTACTCACGATCCAGAATGCATGGCTGCGGGAGATCGAGGGCATCTGCGGTATCGCGGCGGACGGCCTTGCGCCGGGGCTTTACGGCATCGATGCGGGACAGGCCTGTACCGGCGACATGCTGGAATGGTATATGGAAAACGCACTGCCGCACTCTGTCTGGCGTGAAGCGCAGGAAAAAGGCCTTTCGCCCCATAAAATACTGGAAAACCGCATCACCCGTCCGTGGGAATGCTGTTTAAGCGCCGCCGACTGGTGGAACGGCAGCCGCAATGCCCCCTGCGATCTGGGGCTGCGCGGAGCTTTCAGCGGCTTTTCGCTGGATACCCGTCCCGAGGATATCTACCTTGCACTGCTGCAGGCGATCGTCTGCGGCACCCGCGCCATCATCGAGAACTGTGCAGCATACGGCGTGCATATTCACCGCCTGCGTGCCGCCGGCGGTATCGCGGGCAAAAACCCGCTGCTGATGCAGCAGTATGCGGATATTCTGGGTCGTCCCGTGGAGGTAGGGCAGGTGGCGGAGGGACCCGCTCTTGGCTCGGCCATTTATGCAGCCGTGGCGGCGGGACTGTATCCCACGCCGCTTGCCGCGTACAGTCATATCGGCGTGCGGGATTTCATCACCTATACGCCGGATGCGGCCCACCGTGCGGAATACGAAGCCATCTGGCAACGCAATCTTGCTGTGCGGCAAAGCGTACGCGCCAAGCCGGAACAGTAAACGGACAGCGATAAAAACGGTAAGAAAAACGCTCCCCCGGCCCGAAAGCTGTGGGGAGCGTTCTAACTGCGGAAAAATGCGGACGAAACAGAGGTCAGGCCTTGTTCGGGGTACGGGCGCTGGTTTTGCCCTCGGGACGGATCTCGCCGGCCAGCAGCAGGCTGCGGCGGGTCAGTGCAGGGCCGACCAGTTCATATACCAGCACACTGAACAGCACCACATTGCGGACGATCGCACCGTCGGCCAGATTGGTGGCGGTCATCGCCATGCCAAGCGCCACACCGGCCTGCGGCAGCAGAGTGATGCCCAGATTTTTGGTGATGGCATCGGAGCAGCGGGTGACCTTGCAGCTGCCGTAAGCGCCGAAGTATTTGCCGGCAGAGCGTGCAAGGATGTAGATGACGCCGATGAGCAGAGTCAGCGGATTGGCCAGGATCTTCAGATCCAGCTCTGCGCCGGAGATAACAAAGAACAGAATGTTCAGCGGTGTGGTCCAGCCCTCGATACGGCCCATCAGCTCCTCCGAGGTCTCGCACACATTGCAGAATACTGTACCGGTCATCATGCAGACCAGCAGCAGAGAGAAGCAGCAGTGTACCGGTCCGATGTGGAATTCCAGTGTGGAAAGACCGACTGTCAGCATGACAAAGGCCACAGAGATCGCCATACGCTTGCTGCGGGAGTGGAAGAATTGCTCCACCCAGTTGAGCAGCCAGCCCATTATTGCGCCCAGTACGAGCGAGAGCACGATCTCGACGATGGGCTCTACCAGAACGCTGATCAGACTGATGCTTCCCCGCTCCAGTGCGTTGGCGATGCCGAAGGAGGCCGCAAACAGCAGCAGACCCACCGCATCGTCAATGGCGACCACCAGCATCAGCAGGCGGGTCAGCGGGCCGTCGGCCTTATACTGCCGCACGACCATCAGTGTGGCGGCGGGGGCGGTGGCCGATGCAATGGCGCCCAGCGTGATGGCGGCGGGTACCGAGATCACAGAGGGGAAGGCAAGATGCAGGCAGATCAGCACGGCATCGACCACAAGAGTGGCGACCACTGCCTGTACGATGCCGATGGTGATGGCCTTGCTGCCCATGGCTTTCAGCTGGCTGAGACGGAACTCGTTGCCGATGGTGAAGGCAATAAAGCCCAGAGCGGTCTGGGTGATGACAGAGAAGCTCTCCACCTGCTCCAGAGAGTTGAAACCCAGACCGGATACATCCAGCCGGCCCAGAAAGAAAGGTCCGATCAGCAGACCGGCCACCAGATAAGCGGTAACGGCGGGCAGATTCAGAAGCTTGGTCAGACGCGAAAGCATCAGTCCGCCCAGCACCGCGACCGCAAGACAGATAAGATAGGTTTCCATGATTTCCCTCGATTCGTAATATGTAGGGCGCGTAACACGCGCATTTTTGAACACGTGCGTTATCATACCACTACTGCACGGCAGATTCAAGTGAAATTTACACCAAAGTTTTTTCTTTTTTACACAGTTTTTTGGAAATGTTTTAGTGAAAACGCATAGAAAATGCCGCCGCACACAGGTGCGGCGGCGAAAAATGCTTTCAGCGGCAGACCGCTTACTTGCAGCCGCAGCTTTCCTTCTTGCAGCGGCCGACCTGCGTGTTGTCACAGGTGCGGTCATCCAGTGCCTTGATGGGGTGTGCCTTTTCCTGATAACGGTAGTCCTTGCCGTGCCTGGCGATATAGTCCTCGATGATCCTGTGGGACTGCACCTCACACAGGTCGCGGTTGACCTTCTTCTGATAGCGGAAGAAATCGGCATTGTCCGGCGTATCGGTGATGCAGCGGTAGTCCTCGCGGTCACTGGTCAGCCGCACGGTATCCTTCAGCACTTTGCGCACATAATCCTTGCTGGGGACCATATCCAGCAGCACAGGGAATTCGCCGCCGGGGATGACCTGCTGCCAGTCCTTGCCCTCATATTTGCGCAGCAGCTCGGCGGCCTTGTGCAGATGCGCCACCTCCTGACAGAACAGTTCCTCCCACAGCTTTTTGATACGGCTGTCGCATTCGGTCTGGAAGCAGGACCAGTACAGATAGCATTCGGTGTACTCATGCATCAACAGCCCCTCCAGCCATGTCATGCAGGGGTCCTTCAGGCAGCCGTAATGGCTAACATGCTGTTCCTCGATCATGGCGATCTCGCTGTACAGCCGGCGGCCTGCCTCGGTATCATAAAAACCGCCGATGTTCATATAGTAATTCATGGTCTGCTGTTCGGCAGCGGTGATGATGCCTACATGCAGCTTGGTCAGCAGGTCAGCGCCTGCGTTGATGGGCCGGCGGATGTCATCAAACGGGTGGCGGTACTCGCTCACCGTGGGGCGGCCGGGCATCATCTCGATGTGCTTGCCCACCAGCTTTGCCGGATCGGTGTGCCGTTCGCCCTCCAGCAGGTCGGCGTAGCGGTACAGGTGATCAAAATCCTCCAGCAGCGCAAAATCCAACGCCTGTTTCACATAGCAGTCCGGCTCGGTCGCGGCCAGCGCGCTGGTCAGATCCACAGCCAGCATCTCATAACCGATGGTGTGCTCCAGAATGCTTTCGTCCGCGGGCTTCAGTCCCGCAATGCGCTTTTGCTGCTGCTGTTCAATGCGGCGGATCATGGCGAGCTCACGGCGCAGATCGTTGTTGGGGCAGTGCCGGCTGAACTGATGTCCCATCCACACCGATTCGAATTCGGTGCCGTTCATCAGGATCACCCGCAGACGGGTGTAGGGATCGACCGTCTCCTTGTCGTAGGGACAGCCGGCCAGCGTTTTCCAGTCAACGATGGCGTCCTCCAGCTTCATGGGTTTTTCCAGAAAGGGATTCATAAAAACCACGCTCCTTCTTTATTTCATTGGGGCTCTGCAGCCATAGTATGCCCGCCAAAAGCAGGAAGATACTCTTTTTGTGCATCCGGCAGTTGCACACGGCGGCAAAATGGATTATAATAATAAGAATATTTTTGAATGAAAAAGGAGGGCTCTGTCCCTATGAAGATTTTAGCAGTGGATTACGGCGACAGCCGTACCGGTCTTGCCGCCTGTGACCGCACCGAGTTTCTGGCTTCGCCGCTGGGCATCATTCAGGAAAAAAGCATGGCAAAGACCGTGGAAAAAATCGTCTACGCCACCCGTGAATACGATGTGGGCATGGTGATCATCGGCCTGCCCCGCAACATGGATGGCAGCGAGGGCGCCCGCGCCGAAAAATGCCGCACCATGGCCGGTCTGCTGAAGGCCATTATTCCCATTCCCGTCTATATGTGGGATGAGCGCAGCACCACCGTCACCGCCGCGGGCATTCTGGGCGAGAACAATGTCTACGGCAAAAAACGCAAGCAGGTGCTGGATGCCGTGGCGGCGCAGGTCATTCTGGAAAACTTCCTTGCCTGGCGTAAAAACAACCCCGGCGCAGAGATGCCGGAGCAGTGCATCGTGTAAAGCTGCCTGCATGGCAGAGCCCCGTACCTTTTTTGAGGTGCGGGGCTTTTTTTGTACCGTTTTCGGACAGATTTTGGGAAAAGACGGCAGAAACTGCTATTTGAAAGCAGAGTGTTATTTGCTACAATAAAGGCAGCGGGCGCCGTGGAGGACAGCGGCGCAAGGCTATATTTCGGAGGATACGACGATGAAGGAGATGGAGTTTCAGCTGAATGCGCTGGTAGATTTTCCGGACGACTGCTGGCAGCATCCGTTTGACCGCAATACACTGCGCAGCCTGTTTGAAAAGCTGGTGGAGTGCCGCGTCAAAAATCTGTACTGGTACTGGTACGGCACCCGGCAGGATAAATGGTTCTGGGATCACCACAACCCGCAGGCAGCCCCCGGTGTATCCGGTACGGTGCAGACCGCACTGAATATGCCCAACTTCAACCGCGATGCCGCCGAGATCGCCCATGAGCTGGGGCTGAATACCGTGGCCGTACTGCGCCTGCTGGAAAACGGCAATGCAGCTACCTACTCCGAGTTCTACCCCGAAGTGCGCGAAAATATGGGCAAACAGGCGCTGCCGTGGAGCGGCGGCTACATTCTGGACGGCTGTGACTATGTCTACAAGCATCCGGAGCATCGTATCAAGCGCCGCACATGGGATATCGACGAGACAGCCGAGCAGCTGCCCATCTGCGCCATCGAGCTGCAAAAGGCAAACGGCCGTCCCACCCGCATCCGCAAAGAGGACCTGACGATCTATGTTTCGGACAACAATGCCCATTATAAAAAATACGAGGGCGATTTCAATTTCACCGTGACCGCTGCTGCGGCACAGGAGGATGTGGAGATCATCACGCAGGGCGCGGAGGGCTGGCTTTCCAAGGGCTACGGCCGCCGCCGGCTGACCGCAAAGGGCGAGCCTGTCACCGTTATCCGGCTGGATGGCTTCACCATTCCCGAGCGCTGTGTGGCGGTCAGCTGCCGCAGCGGTGCGCCCTATGATGAAGAAGATCAGGATATGCTTTTCGTCAATACGATGCAGCAGGGTATCCGCTGCTATGCCGCCGATGGCCGCCGCATTCCCGCCGCAGTGGGAACCCTTTCGCAGGTGTGGCGCGATCCATGCGGCCGCGACTGGCGCGAATGCGGGCTGGGCTTCGATCAGGGCTTCGGTGATTCCTTTGAAAACAAGCTGGATCCCGTCGTTGGCGAGGGGGTCTGGGGTGTCTGCCGCGGCAAGAACCGCTACGCCCACACCACCCTGTGCGAATGTGAGCCCGGTGTGCAGGCGCTGTGGACGGATATGCTGCGCCGCTGCATTGACGACGGCTTTCAGACAGTTACCCACCGTGTGGAAAACCACAGCCTGATGATGGACGAACCCTTTGCCTACGGCTACAATGACAGCGTTAAAAAGCTGTATTGGGAGCGCTTTGGCAAATGTGAGGAAAAGGATATGCTGCCGGAGCGCATCGCAAAGGTGCGCGGCGATGTGTACAGCGAGCTTTTCAAAAAAGGTGCGCAGATGGTGCACGCTGCGGGCCGCAAGGTGTCCGTACAGCTCAACGCTGAAATGCTGCACGATCCCATCCCCATGGAGCGCCGCTTTGCCTACCCGATGAATGTGGAGTGGCAGTGGGAGCGCTGGCTGGAGGAGACCCGTCCCGATGCCATCTCGCTGCGCACCTTCCGCTTCTCGCCGGAATTCGTGCTGCGCGATCCCCAGTGCCGCCGCCTGATCGAGACGGCCCGCTCTTACGGTGT
Source organism: Oscillospiraceae bacterium (assembly GCA_017472965.1). GTDB lineage: Bacteria > Bacillota > Clostridia > Oscillospirales > Ruminococcaceae > UBA1762. The sequence continues at coordinate 76,394 of JAFUNR010000006.1, forward strand.
GCCCATCGCCTACGAGCGCTATGTCAACTTCGGCGATTTCATCGAGGAGTATAAGCTGATCCGTGAAAGCGGCCTGTTCGATTCCATGACCCTGTACGAGACCGCCGGCTTCCTGAAGCACACCGGCGGCGGAAAATTCGAGGAGGTCATTCCCGGTCTCGCGGATAAGCTGAAGGCACTGTGATCGGCAGCGGCTGCGAAGGAAAAACCGACCGCTGCGGCCCATTGCGTATGGGCTGCGGCGGTCTTTTTCTGTTTCCCTGCGGTCGGCGGGTATATTTTGGCGCTTTGGGTCAACACTATGGGCAGTACGGGCGGCGGCGCCGCACCGGCGACAAAGCCTTTTGGAAAGGATGGTACCCATGGGAAGATTGAAGCATTTTCTGAAAAAGCGCGGCCTGCTGCTGGCGGCGGGGCTGTGCGTCGCGGCTGCCGGTGTGGCGGGCGTCGGCGCGATCAACGGCATGATCGACAGCCTGAGCACACCCAAGCAGCCGCAGAAAACACAGGAGGATGAGACCGCATGGCAGATGGAGGAGATCGCAGAAACCCCGGTTGCAAAACCGGAATCCGGTGTGGCCAAGCCGGAGTCTTCTTCGCAGGCGTCGTCACAGGCGTCCTCGCGGCGGCAGCAGGGGGCGGCGCAGTCCTCGCCTGCAGCGCCCGAAAGCAGCGCCGGCGGCGCACAAAGCGCGCCCGCTGCCCCTTCGCCCCGTTTCGTGCGGCCGGTCGCCGGTGAGGTGACGGCAAACTTCAGCGGGGATGAGCTGCTGTATAACGAGACGATGGGCGACTGGCGCACCCACAACGGCACGGATTTCGCCGCGGCCTACGGCGAAACGGTGCGCAGTATCACCTCCGGCACGGTGAAAACCGTAAAGGAGAGCGTGCTGTGGGGCTGGACGGTGGAGGTGGAAGGCTCCGACGGTCTTGTGCGGTACACGGGGCTTTCCCATAAGCCCGCCGTCAAAGAGGGGCAGGCTGTCACAGCAGGTGATGCCATCGGCAAGCTGGACGAGCTGGATGCCGAGATCGCGCAGGATCCCCACCTGCATGTGGAATACGAAAAGGACGGCAGGCTGCAGGACCTGATGACCCTGCTGGCAGGCTGACAGCAAAGGAACGGAGGCGGCACGATTTCGTGCCGCCTCCTGCTGTTTTGTAAATTTGCGGCAGTTCCTTTTCTGTTTGCCCGCAAATCGCTGTTTTGGGGAATGCTTTCTCCAAACCCGCCCTTGTAAACAGGGCGCTTTTGTGGTATGATTATTTTGGTTTATTATGAGTAATCTGCCACAATGTGGCAAATTGGAGGAAAATATGGGTAAATTCAATTTTATTCCCACCGGCATCGAGGGCCTTGTTGTGGTGGAACCCACCGTCTTTGGCGACGCCCGCGGTTATTTCATGGAAACCTACCAGAAAGAGGAGTTTGCCGCCGCCGGCATCACAGCGGAGTTCGTGCAGGATAACCAGTCCAGCTCCACCAGAGGCGTGCTGCGCGGTCTGCATTTTCAGAAGCAGCATCCGCAGGGCAAGCTGGTTCGCGCCGTCTCCGGCGAGGTGTTCGATGTGGCCGTGGATCTGCGCCCGCACAGCGCCACCTTCGGCAAATGGTACGGCGTGGTGCTCAGCGCCGAAAACAAGCGCCAGTTCTATGTGCCGGAGGGCTTTGCTCACGGCTTCCTCGTGCTGAGCGAGACCGCCGAATTCAGCTATAAATGCACTGATCTGTATGCCCCCGGCGATGAGGGCGGCGTGCCCTTTGACGATCCCTCCATCGGCGTGGAGTGGCCGGATGTGGGCTGCGAGTACAATCTCTCCGCCAAGGATAAGCTGCACAAGCCCTTTGCCGAACAGACCTTTGAATATTTTGAAAGGTGGTAATGCGCCGTGAATGCCAAGCTGCATAAGCTCAAGCTGTATCTGCAGGATTTCTGGCGGTACCGCTATCTGATCTACCATCTGATCAGCCGTGATTTCAAGCTGAAATACCGCCGCAGCGTGCTGGGCGTGGTGTGGAGCGTGCTGAACCCGCTGCTGATGAGTCTGGTGATGTATCTGGTGTTTTCCAGCGTGTTCGCCGGTATGCGGGGCACGGGCATTGAAAACTTCGCTGTTTTTCTGCTTATCGGTCAGCTGCTGTTCACATTGTTCCGTGAAGCCACCACCAATGCCATGGCAAGCGTGCTGCAAAGTGCGCCGCTGCTGCGCAAGGTCTATATCCCCAAGTACATTTTCCCGCTGGAAAAGGTCTGTTTCTCGCTGGTCAACTGCGTGTTCTCGCTGGCGGCGCTGGTCATTCTGATGATTTTCACCGGCACGCCTTTCTACTGGACGGCGCTTTTGGCTTTCTACCCGCTGCTGACGCTTTTTGTGTTCAGCCTGGGCGCAGGGCTGTTTCTGGCAATGGCCACGGTATTCTTCCGCGATGTCATGCATATGTGGGAGGTCTTCTGCACGGCACTGATGTACTTTTCCGCCATCTTCTACGATCCCGACCAGATGAGCGGCTTTGTGCAGAAGCTGATCCGGTTCAACCCGCTGTACTGGTACATCACCGCTTTCCGCCGCACCGTGCTGGATGGCGAGGTGCTCACATGGAGTATGGTCTGGGTGTGCGGCGGCTGTGCACTGGTCAGTCTGTTTGTCGGTCTGTGGGCGTTCCGCCGTCATCAGGATAAATTTGTACTGCATCTGTAAGAAAGGGAGGAAGCTGTCATGAGTACCGCTATTGAAGTGAAGAATGTATCCATGCGCTTCAACCTTGCCAAGGAGAAGCAGGAGAGCCTGAAGGAATATTTTATGGCCCTGATCAAGGGCCGGCTGCAGTTCGATGAATTCTACGCTCTGAAAGATGTGGATCTCACCGTAGAAAAAGGTGATTTTTATGGTCTGGTCGGCCTGAACGGCAGCGGAAAATCAACACTGCTCAAGGTCATCGCCGGTGTGTATAAACCCACCACGGGCAGCTGTACCGTCACAGGTACCATTGCGCCGCTTATCGAGCTGGGTGCAGGCTTTGATATGGATCTCACCGCCCGCGAGAATATCTATCTCAACGGCACAGTTCTGGGTTTTACCCCCAAATATCTGGATGAAAAATTCGATGAGATCGTGGATTTCAGCGAGCTGCGCGAGTTTCTGGATGTACCGCTGAAAAACTATTCCAGCGGTATGGTCGCCCGCATTGCCTTTGCCATTGCTACCTGCACCAAGCCGGATATCCTCATTGCGGACGAGATCCTCTCCGTCGGCGACTTCCTGTTCCAGCAGAAGTGTGAGGAGCGTATGCGTAAGCTGCTGGAGGGCGGTACCACCGTTATTCTGGTCAGCCACTCCATCGAGCAGGTGGAGCGTATGTGCAACAAGGTGGCGTGGATCAACAAGGGCGAAAAGATCATGGATGGCCCTGCCGCAGAGGTGTGTGCCGCCTACCGCAAGGCGCAGAAGGAGTAATCCCATCGCGCCGCCAGTGAAAAAGAACCGTTAAGGAGATTTGCCATGTCTGCACCGGAACAGCAGCCCAAGACCCAGCCTGTGGAGGAGACCGCCGCAGTGCCGCAGCACGACAGCATCGGCCGTGCTATCCGCCGCAATCTGAATATCGGCCGCATCCGCAGTCTGGCGGTGCGCGGCATCAGCTGTGTTCGTACCCGTGGCTGGCAGGCGCTTGCGCGGGAGGTGGAATTCCGCGTCAACCTGATGCTGCACCGCGAGGTGTGGAAATTCCGCGCCGACATTCCGCTGAATAAAGAGCTGAAGGCTCAGCGCAAAGAGCGGTTTGCCTGTATGCCGAAAATCAGCATTCTTGTGCCGGTGTGGAATACACCGCCCCGCTATTTTGACGAGATGGTGCGCAGCGTGGTGCGCCAGACCTATCCCAACTGGGAGCTGGTGCTGGCGGATGCTTCCGGCGCACCCAACACCGCTGACGGCGCTGCGCCTGCCGATCCCGCGCGGCTGCCGGCTTCCGGTTTTGAAAAGCGTGCGGCGAAATTCCGCGATAAACGCATCGTCTACCGCCGTCTTGGTGCAAATGAGGGCATTGCCGGCAATACCAATCAGGCACTGGCCGCCGCTTCGGGCGACTGGATCGCTTTGTTTGACCACGATGATGTGCTGCAGCCAAACGCCCTGTATGAGATCGTCAAAGCTATCAATGACACCGGCGCGGATTTCGTCTATTCGGATGAGATCGTGCTGGACGGCGAACTGAAAAAGCTGGTACAGTACCATTTCAAGCCGGACTGGTGTCCCGAGCAGCTGCAGGGCTGTAATTACATCACCCATTTCTCTGCTTTTTCAAGGGAACTGCTGGAAAAGGCCGGGGCAGAGGAGCGTGCGGAGTACAACGGTGCACAGGATTATGATCTGATCCTGCGGCTGACCGAAAATGCCCGCCATGTGGCACATGTGCCAAGGGTGCTGTACATCTGGCGAAGCCACGCAGCCTCCACCGCAAGCGATATCACCGTCAAGCCCTATGCACTGGAAGCCGGTCGCAAGGCGCTGGAAGCACATTTTGAGCGCATCGGGTATCCCGCTTCGGTGGAGACCCAGCTGCAGTACCCCGGCAGCTACCACCCCACGGTGGCGGTGAAAGGGGAGCCGATGGTCAGCGTGATGATCCCCAACAAGGACCATACCGACGATCTGGAGCGGTGTCTTGAAACTCTGTATGCCAATGCCGGCTGGCGGAATATGGAGGTCCTCGTTATCGAGAACAACTCCACCGATCCTGCCACCTTCGCATACTACGAGCAGGCAAAGCAGCGCTATGCCGGTCTGCGCATCGTCACATGGGCGGGGCCCTTCAACTTCTCTGCTATCAACAACTATGGCGCAGATGCCGCAAAGGGCGAGCATCTGCTGCTGCTGAATAACGACATCGAGATCACATCGCCGGATTTTGTCCGTGAACTGCTGAGCTATTCCCAGCAGCCGGGCGTGGGTGCGGTGGGTGCAAAGCTGCTGTATCCGGATAATACCATCCAGCACGCCGGTGTGATCGTGGGCATCAACGGCACGGCGGGACACAGTCACAAGGGACTGGATGCGAAGAACGGCGGCGATCTGAACCGCCTTGTCACCACCCAGAACTATTCCGCTGTCACCGGCGCGGCACTGATGGTCAAGGCACAGCTGTACCGCGAACTGGGCGGTCTGAACGAGAAGGATTTTGCCGTTGCCTTCAATGATGTGGATTTCTGTCTGCGTCTGGTGGAGGCCGGTTACCGCAATGTCTATACCCCCTATGCGCAGGGCTATCACTACGAGAGCAAGAGCCGCGGCTATGATACCGCCGGCGCCAATCTGGAGCGGTTCGAGCGGGAGAAAAAGGCTTTTGTCACCCGACATGCCGCCATCATGGAAAACGGTGACCCCTGCTACAACCCCCATTTCACCTATCTGTACGAGAATTACGGCTATAAATAAACCGAACCCCGGATGGGAAAGCTCCTGTCCGGGGAACACTGTATCATTTATCGGAAAAAAGGAGCGACACCATGGCACAAAGGATCAAACGCCTGCGCGAGCTGTTCGCCTACGGTTGGGGCTATCTGCGGCAGGAGGGCTTTGCCCGCACATGGAAGCGGGGCGTGGGCTTTCTGCGCCGCCGCATGAAAAGCAAGCGGGGCCGCTACCTGCCTACAAAGCAGGTGCTGGCCGCACAGCGGGCTTTCTGTGCCACCGATGCGGTGAAAAGCTGGCCGAAGATCAGTGTGCTGGTGCCGCTTTTCAACACGCCGGATAAGTATCTGACCGATCTGGTGGAAAGCCTGCTGAAGCAGACCTATCCCAACTGGGAGCTGTGTCTTGCGGATGCCTCCACCACTGAAGCCGTCCGCGTGGCCGAAACGCTGAAAAAATGGAACGATCCCCGCATTGTGACAAAGAGGATCGAGAATAAAGATATCGCCTCCAACACCAATGCCGCCGCCGAAATGGCTACCGGCAGCTGGCTGGCGCTGCTGGATCATGACGATATCCTTTCGCCCAACGCCATGTACGAGGTCGCAAAGGCCGCCGCCGGGCAGCCCTGCGGCTTTATCTACAGCGACGAAGCACTGTTTACCACCGATATCACCCGTCCCACGGCAGGACATTTCAAGCCGGATTTCGCACCCGACTATCTGCGCAGCTGCAACTACATCTGCCATCTGGCAGCCTTTACCAAAGAGCTGTATGAGGCGGTCGGCGGTGAGCGCAGCGAGTGCAGCGGCAGCCAGGATCACGACCTGTTCCTTCGTCTGACAGAGCGCACCGGCGGCGCTTACCATATTCCCAAGGTGCTTTACTACTGGCGTGTTTCCGCAGCCAGCACCGCCGGCGGTGTGCAGGCAAAGCCTTATGTGGAGGCTGCCGCCATTCGCGCCATCGATGAGCATCTGCAGCGTACCGGTCTTGCCGGTCACACGGAAAAGGGCATTTATCCCAGTACCTATCATGTGGTCTACGATATTCCCGAGCCCGCGCCGCTGGTATCCATTCTGATCCCCAACAAGGATCATACCGACGATCTGGAGAAAGCACTTGCTTCCATTTATGCGCTGACGGATTATCCCGCCTTCGAGATCATTGTCATTGAGAACAATTCCACCGATCCTGAAACCTTCGCATATTACGCCGCTGCGCAGCTGAAATACCCCAACCTGCGCGTCATTGAATGGAAAGGACCCTTCAACTTCTCGGCCATCAACAATTACGGCAGAAAAGAGGCGGGGGGAGAGTACATCCTGCTGCTGAATAACGATGTGGAGGTACTGAGCGCCGGCTGGCTGCGGGAGATGACCGCTCTGGCCATGCAGCCGGGCGTGGGCGGCGTGGGTGCACTGCTGTACTATCCCGACGATACCGTGCAGCACGCCGGTGTCATTGTGGGTCTGGGCGGCTTTGCCGGCCACAGCCACAAGTATGCCCGCCGCGGTGCCAGCGGTTATATGTTCCGCCAGGCCACCGTCAATAATCTCTCCGCTGTTACCGGTGCCTGCCTGATGGTGCCCGCCGCAGTCTACGATGCGGTGGGCGGTCTGGATGAAAGCTTTGCCGTGGCGTACAACGATGTGGATTTCTGTCTGCGTATCCGCAATGCAGGCTGCCGCATTCTGTTCACCCCCTACGCAGAGCTGTATCACTACGAGAGCAAAAGCCGCGGTCTGGATAAGAAGGGCGCGGCACTGGAACGCTTTGAGGGGGAGCAGCAGCGCCTGCGGGAGCGCTTTGGCCGCGAGGCATTGATCAGCGATCCTTTCTATAACCGCAACCTGACCCTCGATACCGAGGATTTTAACGAAACCGCTGTCTTTGCGCGGGATTAAAAAAATAAGTGCGTACAGCGCAGCATCCGTGAAAGGATGTGCGGCTGTACGCACTTCTTTTTTCGTTTATCGGTCATTCGCCTTTGACGGAGGGGATATCCGTGGCCTCCAGCTTGAAGATCACCGGGCGGAAGCCGTCGTTGCAGCTGCTGATGGCTACGCCTGGCTCTTTTGCCCAATCGTTATAAAAGAAGAATTCCTTGCCGCCGCCGTTTGCCAGCGCAAAAACATACTGATAGATACAGTTCCATGCGGTGTGGCAGAAGCCGGCAGGGCATTTGACATCGGCGTAGAAAACCTGTCCCTCCTGCATGGCCTGACAGGGACCAAGCTCCGGCTTGCCGAATTCAGCGGCAATATCCTCCAGAAAAAGCGTTTTCAGGACAGTGATCTTTACTTTATTCATGGGGGTTCTCCTTTATATCGTAAGAAGGGCTCTGTACGGAAAGCTCGGCTGAGGAACGGCCTGTTCCCACATCGGAAAACGGTCTGTGCCAGTGAATGGCCTTTTCCGGACAGATCGCCTTACACTTGCCGCAGCGCACACAGTCCATGCTGTTGGGGATCTGCCAGACGGGGATATCCAGCGGGCAGGCTGCTTTGCATGCGCCGCAGCTGGTGCAGGCGGCGGGATCAACCTCGTACCGGGCAAGTGCCGTGCGGTTGAAGCAGCCGTAGACGGCCCCCAGCGGGCACAGATACCGGCAAAACGGACGCCACAGCAGCAGACTGGCAAACAGCAGAATGCCCAGCACCAGCGCTTTCCAGCTGAAAAGCCAGCCTGCCGCGCTGCGCAGACTTTCATTGAGCAGCATCAGCGGAATACCGGCCCCCAGCGTGCCCGCGGGACACAGATACGCACAGAACCATGGCTTGCCGTTTCCCACCACATCCACCGCGATCAGCGGCAGCAGGATGCACAGCACGCCCAGTACCGCCCAGCGCAGAGCGCGCAGCAGCTTTTCGCCGGGCAGACATTTGTGTTTTTTACGCCAGCTTTGAAATACAGGAATGCGCCACAGCAGATCCTGCACCAGACCGAACGGACACAGCCAGCCGCAGACAAAGCGTCCCAGTGCCGCGCCAATCACCAGCAGGAAGCCCAGCACATAAAAGGTGAATTTATAATGACGGCTGCCCAGTGTGGCCTGCAGTGCGCCGATGGGACAGCTGCCCAGCGCCCCCGGGCAGGAATAGCAGTTCAGCCCCGGTACGCAGAGAAGCTTGCTTTTTCCGGTGTAAATGCGGCCTTCGGCATAGCCCTTCAGGTAGCCGTTGGTCAGCGCTGTCCACACCAGCTGTACCCACAGCCGCAGCCCGCGGGCGGGGGTGCGGCGGCTGGTTGTTTTTCTCTGTTTCATTCCGCACACCTCATCCGATGCCAATGCATTCCAGACACAGGTTCACCGCCTTGCGCAGTACCTCGGCCGCCTCGCCGCGCACAGCGCCGATGCCGATGCATACCGCCCCAAGTGCCAGCAGTCCAATGGCCAGCAGATCCTTCTTTCGTTCACGCCTCATCTTTCAACTGCTCCAGAATGGCATCCAGCAGTCCCGTCCAGCCGGCCTTATCCAGCGCGCCTACCTGTGCGCTGCCCAGCTGGTAGCCCCCGGCATTCAGAAAAACCGTGGTGGGCAGTGCCGGCACCTGATACAGCAGCGGCATCAGCCCCTCGCAGGGCAGTAGATGCGCATAGTCCGCACCGGTCGTCTCCACAATGTCAAGCGCATCCTGCAGCAGGTAGTCGGCGGTGATGACGCCGGATGCATCCGAAATATCCGAAACTACGCCCACCAGCAGCACCTTTTTGTCGGCGTATTCCCGGGCGATCTCTCCCAGATGGGGCATTTCCTGTACACAGGGACCGCAGAAGGTTCCCCACACATTCAGCATGATGACATCATAGCCCTCGAAAAGCTCCGTCATCGTCACAGCTTCGCCATGGATCGTTTTGGTGGCGAAATCTTCGATCAGCTGGTTGCCGATCAGAGGGCTTTCGCCGGCATCCTTTGCGCCGCAGCCGGCCAGGATCGCAGCCGCCGCCAGAAAAAGGACGGCCAATAACAGAATAAAGCGTTTTTTCATGGTGCCTCCCGAAAAAATAGAGTATGGGGTTCAGGTTCAGTATACCACGCTGTCCCCGTAAATGTCTACAAAAAAAGAAGAAAAATATGGATGCGGTATAAAACCGGCGGTCCGGAGCGCCTGTTTGTGTCATTCGATTTCTCTGCGGGATCACACGCTGCGCACCTGAACAGGGCACAGGGCGTAGTAGCCGTCCGAATAGACTTCCTGCTTCAGTGCCAGTCTGACGGGGGTATCCTTTTCAAACAGACCGATGCAGAGCCGGTATGTGCCGGCGGACACGCCACGGCAGTCAAAGCGCAGATTCAGTGTCTGCGGGGCGTCCGGCTGCCACAGGGTATTGTCCGCATCGGTGTCCACGCTGTGGAGGATACCGTTCTCATCCCGCAGTGCCAGCTTCAGTGTGAAGTGGTGATGAGCCCGTGCCCAGCCGCGGTTCTCCACCTGCAGGCGGATGCGGTTGTGGGCGGTATCGGTCAGCTCCGGCACTGTGACGGAGGGGATAAAATACCAATAGCCCAGGCGGTTGGCGCAGTATTCCGCCAACCAGCGCTCGTTGGGCAGCCAGTCACGGGGATAGCCATGGAACCCGGCAAAAGTGGCGTGCGCATTTTTGAAAGCCTCCATCGCCGTCCAACCGCCGCGGTAATGGTCGGAAAACTGAGGCAGGATGTAGGTGTAATGGGCCATTTCGATGACATTGGGGCCATTGTCTGCCAGCCGGTCAAAGGCCCATGGGGCGCGCATGGTGTCATAACCGTTATCCTGTGTGTAGCCGTCGCAGCAGATGGAATCATCCTGTACGGAAAAACCGCGGGCATCCGCATAGTCCAGCATATCCTGCACTTCCGCCGGTCCGTTGGCCCAGCGTCCGGCGATGTGGTCATCGTTGCACACCAGCATGGTATCGGGGAAGTATTTGCAGTGCAGCTCCATGTGCTTTTTTACCAGTTCGGGCGGGTAGATGACATTGTCGCCTTCCACCGTGTGTCCCTCGCCCCATGTGCCGTAGGTGCCGATGTCCACGCACTCGATGCGCTCATCCCCGTTGTACCGGGCACCGAACGCCTCCATAAAAGCTTCCAGACGCTGCAAAAAGATGGGGTCGGCGTAATCCGGCTGGATATAGCCGTTGGGCAGCAGGAAGCAGCGGGCACCTTCTTCATAGACATAGTGTGGCGTTGCGGCAAAGGTGGGATTGTTGCCGCCTTCATAGGTACAGGCGCGCAGCTGAAAACGGTAGCCGCGGGGGCCCCAGACCGCCATGATATCCTCCAGCGGGGAAAAATCATACACGCCCTTTTCTTTTTCGATGTCGCCCCAGTCAAACCGCAGATACAGGTGATTCAGACCGGGAAAATCGGAAAGATCGTCTGCGGGATCGTGGCTGTCACGGTACAGCGGACTGGTAAAGCCGTTATCGATGTAATGCCAGAACCAGCCCTTGTGCGGATTTTTCAGCACGGTTTTGTCATCCGCCAGCGGACGCAGGTCCACAAAGCCGGTGCGGCTGAGGGGATCATCCCACATGCCGGTCAGAGTCTGACTGACAGCGGGGGCGGTGGGGGTGCACAGATTGGGGAAGGTGGCAGCCATAGATGTCTCCTCCTGTGATAAAAAGCAAATATAAAATACAGAATCTTCCGTATTTACTATAACAAGGATAGAGAAAAAGTGCAAGAAAAATATGAAAAAAGGAGCTGCTGCAAAAGCGGCAACTCCTTTTCTTGTTTCGCACAATAGGGATCAGTCGATTTCGACCATGATCTTCTGGTTGGCACGGGCAGCAGCAGCACGCATGACCACGCGAATGGATTTCGCAATGCGGCCCTGTTTGCCGATGACGCGCCCGGTGTCGGTGTCGGCCACCTTCAGATGGTAGACCACAACGCCCTCCTCGTTGGGCTCGTCCACCGTGATGCTCACGGAGTCCTTCTCCTCAACGAGACCCCTGGCGATGTCCAGTAAAAGCTGCTCCATATTCATGGCACCTTACAGAACGTCGATCTTCTTCAGCAGAACGCGGACGGTGTCGGTGGGCTGAGCACCCAGCTCGATCCACTTCTTGGCCTTCTCGCCATCGATGTTGACAACAGAGGGCTCCTTGGTGGGATCGTAGTAGCCGATCTCCTCGATGAAGCGGCCGTCACGGGGGAAGCGGGAATCCGCAACCACGACACGGTAGAAGGGGGCTTTCTTGGCGCCCATGCGGCGCAGTCTGATCTTTACAGCCATTGCTGTGTACCTCCGATTTTTTAATATTATTTGTTTGATAAAGTGTGATATATCCACCGCCGGCGGCCGCTTGCGCTGCTCCGCGCGGAAAATACCGGGATCTTACAGGCCGCCCATGCTGCCCATATTAAAAGGCATATTGCGGCGGAATGCCTTGGGGTTTTTCTTCAGCTGCTTCATCAGCTTGCTCATCTGCTCAAACTGACGCAGCAGACGGTTGACCTCCTGCACGGTAGTGCCGCTGCCGGCAGCGATGCGGCGCTTGCGCTTGGCATCGATGATAGCGGGCTTGGCGCGCTCGGCTTTGGTCATGCTGTAGATGATGGCTTCAATGTGCGCGAAGGCTTTTTCATCGATATCGCCGGCGTTGATCTGGTTGCCGCCGGGGATCATGGCAAGCATGGCACCGATGCCGCCCATCTTTTTCATCTGGGCGAACTGCTCGAGAAGGTCGTTCATATCGAACTTGTTCTCCATCAGGCGGCGGGCGGCCTCTTCGGCAGCCTTTTCGTCCTGCACATCCTGTGCCTTTTCGATCAGGCTCAGCACATCGCCCATGCCCAGAATACGGCCGGCCATACGATCCGGGTGGAAAACCTCCAGATCATCCAGCTTTTCGCCCACACCTACCAGCTTGATAGGTTTGCCGGTGACGCTGCGCACGCTCAGTGCCGCGCCGCCGCGGGTATCGCCATCCAGCTTGGTCAGGATAACACCGTCGATGCCGACGGTCCCGTTGAAGCTCTTGGCCACATTGACCGCATCCTGACCCACCATCGAGTCGATGACCAGCAGCGTCTCGTTGACGGGAACGGTCTCCTTGATGCGCTGCAGCTCAGCCATCAGGTCGTCATCCACATGCAGACGGCCGGCGGTATCCAGAATGACGATATCGTTGCCGTAGTCCTTGGCGTGTTTGTAAGCCCGCTCCGCGATTTTTTCCGGCTTTTCGGTACCCAGCTCAAAGACGGGAACCTTTGCCTGTGCGCCCACGACCTTCAGCTGGTCGATGGCGGCGGGACGGTAGATATCGCAGGCCACCAGCAGGGGACGGTGTCCCTCTTTCAGGAACATCTTGCCCAGCTTGGCCGCGTGGGTGGTTGTACCGGCGCCCTGCAGACCGCACATCATCAGTACGGTGGGGCCCTTGGTGGTCAGACGGATACGCTCGGCTTCGCCGCCCATCAGTGCGGTGAGCTCCTCGTTGACGATCTTGATGACCATCTGCGCAGGAGTCAGGCTTTCCATAACGGTCTGGCCTGCAGCGCGCTCACTGACCTTCGCCACAAAATCCTTGGCGACCTTATAGTTGACGTCTGCCTCCAGCAGAGCCATACGGACTTCGCGCATTGCGGCCTTGATATCCGCCTCGCTCAGCTTGCCCTTGGAACGCAGCCGTTTGAACGCCGCGGAAAGCTTTTCGCTCAAAGATTCAAATGCCACGGTGTCCTCCTGTTACTGCTTGATGGTTTTGAGCTGTGCCAGAATCTCCAGCGTGGCGTCGTAAACGCCGGTGCCGAGGATCTTGCCCTGCTCGTGATAGGACTGGATCAGCCGCGTCTGCGCCTCGATCCTCTCCAGTGCTGCGCCCATCTCGCGGTAGCGGCCTGCCCAGCCGATCTTGCTTTCCAGATCCAGCAGGATGCACTCGGCGCGTTTGATGGAATCGCGAACGCCCTGACGGGTGATACCGGCGTTGTCGGCGATCTCGGAAAGCGAGAGGTCATCGTTGTAATACTGCTCCATCACGTCGCGCTGCTTTTCGGTCAGCACCTCGCCGTAAAAATCCAGCAGATAGGACATTTCCAGGTCCTTGCTCACGGCTCCCGCTCCTTTCCCTCGTCCTTTTCGGGTGGTTTTACCCGATTATGTAAATGCGCATAGCTTTACAATGGCTATTATACCACAGGAAAAGAGAAAGTCAATACTTTGTCAAGGTGAAAACCTTGTCAGAAACAAATTTTTTTAATTTTTTTTGGCAAAAAGACGAAAAAATACCGGCTGTACCGCGCAATGCAAAAAAGCATCCTTGCTGCGGTACAGCCGGTGAAGGCCGTTTTTCAGCTTGTGGTCAGACCGAAGCTGACCTGCAGGGCGGTATCCACCTGCCGCTGCAGCTCCTGATCAATACGCCCGGTGCACTCCCGCAGGCGGCGTTTGTCCAGTGTGCGTATCTGTTCCAGCAGAATAACGCTGTCCCGCGTCAGGCCGCACTGGCCGCTTTTCAGGGCGATGTGAGTGGGCAGATTGGTGCGGTCATGCTTGGAGGTGATGGCCGCTGCGATGACGGTGGGGGAGTGGCGGTTGCCGATATCATTCTGCACGATAAGTACCGGCCGTATGCCGCCCTGCTCACTGCCCACCACGGGGCTAAGATCGGCGTAAAAAACCTCGCCGCGTTTTACATCCATGCTGCTTCGCTCCTTTGAAAAGATTCTTGCAGCAATAGTTTGGTCAGAAGGCAGGCGGTTTTATTCATGCGGCTGCTGGAAGATCCTGTCGGAACCGCTCATAATAAAGGCGGGATCTGCGAAAGGGCCGTCACTGTAAAATTGGGAACAGGTTCCGCCGGAAGCGGACGGTTCCCCGCATTGTACCAGCAGGTGCGCATCCCGCAGCCGGCAGCACCGGCGATGTCGGCGGTGAGGGAATCACCGATCATCAGGCACTCCGCGGGCAGTATGCCGTCCAGCTGTGCGAAGCAGGCTTCGAAATAACGGGGATCCGGCTTGGAAAAACCGATATCCTCCGAAATGAACAGCCGGTCAAAGTGCCGCAGCATACCGGCAAGCTTTAGCCGGTGGCGCTGCTGCTCATAAGGGCCGTTGCTGGCGGCGCACAGCAGTGTGCCGGGGCGCAGGGCATCCAGTGCGGCAAGCAGCGGCAGCGCATCTGTTTCCGGCACGGCGCTTTCGTTCAGACCTGTCTGAAACATTTTTTCAAAGGCTGCGCCGTCAAGCTGCCAGCCCAGTTCGGCAAAAATAATGTTCCAGCGGGTATCGTACAGCTGCTGCGGGGTCAGGCCACCCGCCTCCAGCCGGTGCCACAGAGCATCATTGATGCGGCAGAACAGCGGCCAGATCTCCGGGGTATAGCATTTTCCCGCCGCAGCCATGGCGGTGCGCATGGAATCCTGCGCCGCAGCGGTAAAGCTGAGCAAAGTGTTGTCGATATCCAGAAAAATCGCCTTGTACATGATGCAGACCTCTTTTACCGCGTTTCCAGCACTGCAAAAGCAGTGGCAAAGCCGCCTTCATGGGTCAGCGAAAGATGCGCAGACAGGTGCCTTTCCTCCACAATGCGCAGAGCAGCGCCGGAAAAAGCATAATACGGCGCTCCGTTTTCGGTGTGCAGCACCTGTACCTCGCTCAAGGCAAAACCGTCCACGCCGGTGCCCAGCGCCTTGCCGAAGGCTTCCTTTGCCGCCCATGCAGCGGCGGCGCTCTGTGCGCGGCGAACGGGGGAGAGTGCTGTCAGTGCGGCACGTTCCTGCGCACCGTACACCCGTTCAAAAAAACTCTCCCGGGCGATGCTTTTTTCTATGCGTTCCACTGTGGCGGTATCCACGCCGATGCCTGCGATCATGGTGCGGTCTCCTTTATATGATTCAAAAATGTGGTGTGTTTTCGATGGATCCGGGACATATCCCGAACAGGCAGGTTTTCCTGTTTCCGTCCGGATCAAGCTGGTTTTGGGTCATTTGCCTTATATTCTAACATAAAACGCTGAAAAAGCGAAGATTTTTCTTGCAAAAAGAAAAGGGTTGTGGTATGATTTGATGTAAACACGGCGAAAAAGAGAGTAGACCCTCACGACCCCCTCCAGAGAACGGCGCCATCGGCTGCGAGCGCCGGGGGAGAAGGACGGTTGAAGTTCACTTTGGAGTGGCCCGGTTCAACGCGAAAGCCAGTAGACCGGGACGGCTGCCACCGTTAACGGGCATCAGAGTGTTTGCTTTGAGCAAAAATTTGGGTGGTACCGCGGAGTTTCAGGCTTCGTCCCAAGCGTCTGGGATGAGGTCTTTTATTTTTTATCAATCAAGAGGTGCATTATGGAAGAACAGATCAAAGTACTGCGCCAGCAGATGGAAGAGGCTCTGGCTGCGGTGAGCAGCAAAGATGAGCTGGCCGCCTTCTGGCAGGCATATCTGGGCAAGAACGGCAGCATCGCCGCTCTGATGAAGGGCCTTGGCAAGGTGGATAAGGAACAGCGCCCTGTCATGGGCAAGGTCATCAACCAGTTCAAGGCAGAGGCTGAGGAAAAGTATCAGGCCATGCGCGAAAAGATGGAGGCCGCCGAGCTGGAGGCCGCCAACCGCAGCGAGCAGGTGGATATCACCATGCCCGCGACCCGCGTCTCTGCCGGTGCGCTGCATCCGCTGACACTGGTCAAAAACCAGATCGTGGATGTGTTTGCCGGCATGGGCTTTGAGATTTTCGAAGGCCCCGAGATCGAGGACGACGACCACAACTTCACCCGTCTGAATGTGGCGAAAAATCACCCCGCCCGCGATATGCAGGATACCTTCTATGTGGCCGAGGATATCGTGCTGCGTACGCACACCAGCGGCGCACAGATCCGCGTGATGGATGCGCAGCAGCCCCCCATCAAGATCCTGGCTCCCGGCCGCGTGTTCCGTTCCGATTCCGATGCCACCCACTCCCCCATGTTCCATCAGATGGAAGGTCTGGTGGTGGATAAGAACATCACCCTGTGCGATCTGCAGGGCATGCTGGATAAATTTGTGCAGGCCATGTTCGGCGAGGGCATCCGCACCCGTCTGCGTCCCTCTTATTTCCCCTTTACCGAGCCCAGTGTCGAGGTGGATGTCAGCTGCTTTGAATGCGGCGGCAAGGGCTGCGGCCTGTGCAAGGGCACCGGCTGGATCGAGGTTCTGGGCGGCGGTATCGTGCACCACAAGGTGCTGGAGAACTGCGGCATTGATCCCAATGTGTACAGCGGCTTTGCCTTCGGTATCGGCATCGAGCGTATCACCATGCTGAAGTACGGCATCAACAACATCGGCCTGCTGTTTGAAAACGATCTGCGCTTCCTCAAGCAGTTCCAGGAATAAGAAGGGAGAGATCAAACCATGAAAGTACCTTTCAGTTGGCTCAAGCAGTATGTCGATATCGACATCACCGCGCAGGAGCTGGAGGAAAAACTGTTCGGCTGTGGCTTCGAGGTCGAGGAACTCATCGATCTGGGCGGCGGCATTGATAAAGTCGTTGTCGGCGTGGTCACCGAGGCCACCCCGCTTGAAGGCACCCATCTGTTCGTCTGCAAGGTGGACTGCGGCGAGTACGGCAAGGATATCCAGATCCTGACCGGTGCGCCCAATGTCTATGCCGGTATGCACACCCCCGCCGCGCTGGACGGCTCCACGCTGCCCGGCGGTGTTAAGATCAAGGCCCGTCCCATGCGCGGCATTCCCTCCAACGGTATGCTGTGCTCCGGCGAAGAGCTGGGCCTGAACGACGACCTGTTCCCCGGCGCCGAGGTGTACGGCCTGATGGATCTGCCCAAGGATACCGTCCCCGGCACACCCATTCAGGATGTGGTCGGTCTGAACGATTATATCTTTGATATCTCCATCACCGCCAACCGTCCGGACTGTCAGTCCGTGCTGGGCATGGCACGCGAGGTCGCTGCCGTTCTGGATAAGCCTCTCAAGATGCCCGCCACCGATTACACCCCCAGCGGTTTTGTGGATGAGAGTCTGGATATCACCGTGGAAGCTCCCGACCTGTGTCCCCGCTATCTGGGCCACTATGTGCGCAACATCACCCCGAGCCAGTCTCCGGCATGGATGCGCCGCCATCTGGCACTGTGCGGCCTGCGCAGCATCAGCAATGTGGTGGATATCACCAACTATGTCATGCTGGAGATCGGCCAGCCCATGCACGCCTTTGATATGGATACGCTGGAAAGCCACAGGATCATTGTGCGCCGCGCCGCCGAGGGCGAAAAGATCGTCACGCTGGATGAGAAGGAATTCACCCTTTCCAACCAGAATCTGGTCATCTGTGACGGCCACAAGCCCGTTGCACTGGCCGGCGTTATGGGCGGTCTGAACAGTGAGATCAAGGATACCACCACCCAGCTGCTGTTCGAGGCTGCCAAGTTTGCCCGCGACAGCGTGCGCAAGACCGCCCGCGGTCTGGGCCAGAACACCGATTCCTCCAGCCACTTTGAAAAGGGTATCTGCGAGTACACCACCGAGCTGGGCATGGCCCGCGCCCTGCACCTGATCGAGGAGCTGGGCTGCGGCGAGATCACCTCCACCAGCTTTGATGTGTCCGCCGGCGCGCCCCGTACCGGTAAGCAGTTCGCTGCCTCGGTCAGCGGCATCAACGCCATTCTGGGTATTGATGTCCCCACGGAAGAAGTGCTGCGTATCCTGAAGGCACTGTGCTTTGAGGTGGAGCTTGCTGCCGACGGCGACACCATGAATGTGGTGGCTCCCCGCTGGCGCGAGGATATCGAGATCGGTGAGCCGGATCTGGCCGAGGAGGTCATCCGCGAGTACGGTTATGAGCATATCGTGCCCACCTTCCTGAAAAAGGCCACCGTCACCACCGGCGGCTGGAACGCGGTGCAGAAGAATCATATCAAGACCAAGCGCACCATGTGCACCCAGGGCTATACCGAAGCCTCCACCATGGCGTTTTATTCCGATGCGGAACTGGATGCCCTGCACATTGCCGCCGATGCGCCCGAGCGCAATGTCATCCGCATTCTGAATCCCATCTCCTCCAACCTGACCATCATGCGTCCGCTGATCGTTCCCTCGCTGCTGAATGTGGTGGTGGAAAACCTGAAGCGCGGCAATGCTGCCGGCCGTCTGTTCGAGCTGGCCAATATCTACATTCCCAAGCAGATCCCCGTCACCGAGCTGCCCGAGGAGCGCCTGCATCTGGGCTTTGCCGCCTTTGGCAAGGATGAGGACTTCTTCAAAATGAAGGGCGCTGTGGAGGTGCTGGGCGAGGCTTTCGGTCTGCACTTTGATGTGGAGCGTGCCGCGGATGTGGCCTGGCTGCACCCCGGTATCGCTGCCTATGTGCTGTGTGATGGCGAGCGCATCGGTATGTTCGGCAAGCTGGCCAACGATGTCACCGCCGAGCTCAAGCTGCCCAAGGACAGCCGCGCCAATCAGGTCATCTTCCTTGGCGAGATCGACTATGTGAAGATGATGGCCCATGTAAAGGGCAGCTTCCGTTATCAGCCCATCAGCGAGCATCCCGCTGTTCAGCGCGATCTGGCTCTGGTGGTGGACGAGGCTATGACCTGCGGCGAGATCGTTGCCGTGATGAAGAAGGCCTGCAAGCAGCTGGACAGTGTGGAGCTGTTCGATATCTACCGCAGCGAGCAGTTGGGCAAGGATAAGAAGAGCATGGCCTTCCGCCTGAACTTTGTCCCCGCCGACAAGGCTCTGGAGCCCGCCGATGTGGATAAGTTTGTCAAGAAGGTGCTCAACAATCTGAAGTTCAATCTGGGCATTGAAATGCGCTGATCATCGTGCCCCGTCTTTAAAAAATGCAAAAGAAGATCCGCTTTCCTTATTAAAGGAAGGCGGATCTTTTTGCGTACATATCCGATACCGGCCAAGGAAGTACAGCGAAGCGGGAAAGCGTTTCATTCATCCAGCCCCAGCAGCCGGTACAGTGTGGGGGTAAAGTGAAATTCATGCAGCAGAGTGCGTACCTCATCCAGCGCGGCACGCTGGTTGACGGTCAGCTTTCCTGTGGGATCCGGTGCGCCGGCGGGCATGCCGGGGCGGCGCACGGCGCGGATCAGAATATTTTTCGGCGTGTGGGCAAAATCGATGAATTCCAGCAGCTGGGTTTTGTAGCCGCAGTATTCCAGCAGCCGTCCGCGGATGGCATCGGTGGCAAGCGCGGCAAAGCGCTCCTGAATGATGCCGTAGCGCCCCAGCAGGGTCTGGGTCTCCGGATGCATCTGGGCGTTCAGCTCGTGCTGGCAGCAGGGCACGGAGAAGATCATCCGCGCCCCCCACTGCACCGCATTGAAAAGAGCGAAATCGGTGGCGGTGTCGCAGGCGTGCAGCGTCAGTACCATATCCACTGCAAAGGGCGCGGCGTAGCCGTTGATATCGCCCAGTGCAAAGGTCAGTCCGTCATAGCCGTAGCGCTGTGTGGCGGCGTTGCAGTTTTTGATGACATCTTCTTTCAGATCCAACCCAACCATCTGCACGCGGATGCCCCGCACGGCACTCAGATAGTAGTAGACCAGAAAGGTCAGATAGCTTTTGCCGCAGCC
Organism: Oscillospiraceae bacterium; assembly: GCA_017472965.1. Lineage (GTDB taxonomy): Bacteria > Bacillota > Clostridia > Oscillospirales > Ruminococcaceae > UBA1762. Next base: position 96,314 of record JAFUNR010000006.1, read on the forward strand.
GAAATCAATGATGTTCAGCTGCTCGGGGCGGGTATCCCGCACGGCATCGTCGATGATCTCCAGAAAGCGGTTGATCTGCCGGTATTTGTCGTACATCGCCTTGACCACGCGGCCGTCCGGCGTGAAAACGCCCATGTCCACCAGCGGCGGCACCACAGTGCCCTCCGGCAGCAGATACTGCTTTTTGCGGTCGTGTCCCGCACCGTGGGTCTCATCCGCGGCGGGAGCGCTGCGGGCGGCTCTGCGTACCGTCATCTGCCCCTTGCGGGAGAGCATAATGTTGTACTCCGCCTCCGGTGTCCAGACATTCAGCTGCAGGAACTGTTCCTCCGTCAGTGCGGCGGCAGCAGCGGGCAGGGCGGCAGGCTCTATGTTTTCATGAAAGACCTGCTTTTCGGTGTATTTCGCCAGCTGCCAGTACTCCCTTGTGCCGGTTTTGCGTTCCAACACAGCCTTGCGGTAGGGCTGTGTCTTTGCGGCGGGCTTGCTCAGAATGATCCTGTCTGCGCCCAGCTGCAGCAGCTCGGTCAGCTTTTCGGTCAGTTTGATGGTGGTCTCGCTCATGAGTCGGTGCCTTTCGGTGGTGTTGTCATTCAGCCAGTGCAGTGCACAGCTTTTCAAAGGTTTCGGCGATGATGGGGGCGGTCAGCGGGCCGACGGAGTTGGTCTCCTCGTAATGGTTCTCGCCCTTGTAATCCTCAATGTTGTCCAGATAGGGGATCTCCTCGTTGAGCAGGAAATCGGAGGGCGGCACAATGTAGCCCAGCTCGTCGTTGGCAAGTCCCACCACCAGCAGCTGGCCGAAGCCGTTGGCTACGGCGATTTCCGCCAGCGGGGCGGGGTTTTCCGCACCGTCCGCACCGGGCTTTCCGTCCGGATTGGCATCGCCGTACTCGCCGCCCCACACCAGCTCGGGGAAGATCTCGCCCGGCATCAGGCACAGCAGCAGGTCGCCCAGCTCAAGCAGTGTCATTTCGCTGGTCAGGCCGTAGCCGGTGGCAGAGCTGCGGTCGCGGTAGGTCTCGTTTTCCAGAATGCCGAGGAAACGGTAGAACAGATAGCCGGTGTTGTCCAGCGGCAGCTTAAATTCCGTGGTGGCATAGGAGAGGGTGGGGGCGAGCTCCCGCTCGCTTTCCGGTGTGATGGAAAGCGCATGCTCCACCAGCCGCTCGCTGGTGATCTGCAGGTTGTAAAGATAGGAGGAATCCAGCTCGGCGGTCATGATCAGGCCGCCGATGGCGCCGGGCATGAACATGGCGGCATCACCGGTCAGCTCCTCCATGGTGTCGCACAGCACGCCGGGAAAATCGCGGCTGATGAAGGCATTGGAGCCGCGCAGACTTTCGGCGTGAGCGCCGTACAGATACATGCGGATGCCTTTTTCGGTGGGGTCGCTTGCTTCAAAACGGAACTGATACAGGTTGGGATCGAATACCAGCGGCAGACGGGAATCCCGCAGAAATTCCCGCGGGGTCTCGGCGCTGCCCAGATACAGTTTCCCCTCGGTACGGGTCTCGTAGGCTTTGTAAGCGGCTTCCACCGCGGCGTTCATCAGATTTTCGGTGTATTCATCGTTTTTGCCGTTGACCATGGTGGGGCCCCACAGACCCAGCGTATCCACGCCGGCGTGGGTGTGGGTGGAGTAGATGTTCACAGCCTTGCAGCCGCTTTCCTTGACAAGCTCCTTCAGCCGGCCGCGGATCTCATTGATATCCGTGCCGCCCAGACCCACGCAGTCGATGCCGATAAGCAGGATGCCGCCGTCGCCGGTATCCATCCACACGGCGTTGGCCTCGCACAGATCCAGCTTGCCGTAGGGCTCCCAACCGCTGTTGTAGCCGGCGATATAATAGGGCTGGCTGTCATCCTCCGGCAGTGCAATGGCGGCATTGCCGTAGCCCATCGTCCAGACGGCATCCCCGCCGCCGGATCGGTATACCGTGGGGGAGCTTTCGCCGCAGCCGGTCAGCAGACTGCACAGGCACAGCACAGCGCACAGTACGCAGGAAAATTTCACAAAACGGTTTTTCATGGCTGTGCCCCCTTAAAATACGCCCGCCTGCACGGCCTGCAGCAGAAATTTCACTGCGATGCCGAAGCGGATGGAGTTGATATCGGTGAAGTACAGTGTCACGGCGAACAGCGGCAGGAAAAGAATGATCCACAACAACACGGCGGCAAAAATGCGCAGACCGTGGTGTGCGGGTTTTGCCTGCAGCGCGGCGGGACCGTGGGCGATGCGGCCGCTCAGCAGGCTCAGTGCAATGCACAGCGTACCGGTGAGCAGCAGCGGAACATCCAGCTCGGCGCGGGCAAGCTGGTCTGTGATCGAGGTGTAATAGGCAAGATCGGAAGGCCGCAGCCCGAAGTTGGGCCCAATGGCATTCAGTGCAGGGGAGATGCTCTGGAAGAGCGCTGCGACCAGTGCGCCAAGAACCAGTGTCATCACAATACCGGGGATCATGCGCCGAAGAATGCGGCAAAGCGTCTGTTTCGTCATAGATTTCCGTCCTTTTGTTTTTTTGTGAAGGGAATCCGGTTTTATTCCAGAATGTTACTGGTGATGTAGTCTACGCCCCAGCCGGCCAGCTTTTCGGCGACGGCGGGATCGTCCACCGTCCAGCAGTTGACTTCGATGCCGTTGGCGTGCATCAGGTCGATGCCCTCCTTTGTCAGCGAGTGCCACGCGATATCCAGATCCAGTTTCCATGGCAGCAGCTTTTCCAGCAGAGCCTCGTCGCAGGCATCGTCGGTCAGGAACTGCAGCTTTGCATCGGGCAGCAGGCGGCGCAGCTCCACCATGTTGGCGTGGTTGAAGGAGATAAAGATCGTGTTTTCCAGCCAATCCAGATTGCGGATGACCTCCACAATGCCGGAAACGGCAGCGGGCTCCATGTGGTTTTTCAGCTCCAGCACGCAGACCTTTTCGTATTTTTGGCAGATGCGGATGTACTCGTCCAGCAGGGGGATCACCAGATCGGCGCGGCTTTTTTCGCCGCTTGCCCGGTCGATCAGGGTGATGGCACGCAGCACGGCGGCATCGGTCTGCTCGATGATGTGATCCTCACCGCCCACGCGCAGGGTGTTGTCATCGTGGTGGATGATGAACTGCCCGTCGGCAGATACATGAACATCGGTCTCCACACCGTAATGGCTGCGGTTGCCGGCTGCCACAAATGCCGCGCAGGTGTTTTCGGTTTCCAGCCCGCTGACGCCGCGATGGGCGACCATGCGAACGCTGCTTTGCTTGCGGTCGAATTTGATGGTATTCATATGTTTTCCTCCATATGTTTTTGTGTGCCGCAGTTTATCCAAATTGCGAAAAAATGTGCGGAAAAGAATATTTTTTATGCAGGGGTGTTGCCTTTTTTTTATCTGTATTTTATGATATAGCAAAAGGGGTCAAATTGCAAACTTTTTTTACGGAGGTAACTGATATGTTCCAGAATCATCCGCGTGCGGTTGCGAAGATCGCCGTCGCCGGCTGCGGCGGCCGCGGCAACAGTATGCTTTCCCTGCTGCTGGAGATGGAGGATGTGCGCATCACCGCAGTGTGCGATCCCAATGAAGAAAGAGCAAAATACGCCGCCGGTCTGGTGGAAAAGGCCTACGGCGCCTCCTGTGCCGTTTACACCGATCACCGGGAGATGATGGAAAAGGATGACGCCGACGGCGTGATGGTCTCCTGTTCCTGGCAGGCGCACTGCGAGGTGGCTATCGCCGCCATGCGCGCCGGCAAGTATGCCGCCATCGAATGCGGCGGCGGCTGTTCTCTGGATGAGCTGTGGGATCTGGTGCGCACCAGTGAGACCACCGGCGTGCCCTGCATGGCGCTGGAAAACTGCTGTTACGACCGCAATGAGATGGCCATCCTGAATATGATCAAGCAGAATGTGTTTGGCGAGGTGGTGCATGTGCAGGGCGGCTACGGTCACGACCTGCGGGATGAGGTATCCTTCGGCCGCGAAAACTACCACTACCGCTTCAACCATTACAAGCACCGCAACGGCGAGCTTTACCCCGGCCACGCCATCGGCCCCATGGCGAAGTACCTTAACATCAACCGAGGCAACCGCATGGTGTCGCTGGTGTCCATGTCCAGCAAGGCCCGCGGCCTGAATGAGTTTCTCAAGCGGGAAAAGGGCGATGACTACGATATGACCGGTTATCCCTGGGCCGAGGGCGATATCGTCACCACCATGATCCGCTGCTCCGGCGGCGAGACCATGCTGCTCACCCATGATACCACCCTGCCCCGTTACTACAGCCGTTTCGGCAGCGTGCGCGGCACCCGCGGCATGTGGATGGAGGACGGCAGTAAGATCTTCCTCGACGGTTCCAGCGACGATCCCAGCTACGCCCACGCTCCGCAGGATTTCGCACCCTACTACGAAAAATATAATCACCCCCTGTGGAAGCAGTTTGAGCAGGAGGGTGTCAAGGGCGGCCACGGCGGCATGGACTGGCTGGTGCTGCGTGCATGGGTCGAAAGCATGCTGGCCGGTACTGTCTGCCCCACCGATGTGTACGACGCCGCTGCGTGGATGGCGGTGACCGTGCTCAGCGAGCAATCCATCGCACAGGGCAGCTCGGTGGTGGCTTTCCCCGATTTCACCAACGGCAAGTGGCTGACCCGCGATCCGTGGCTGCGCACCCGCTACTGTCTGGACGAGGTCTGCACCGACCTGTTCGAAGAGGAGGAGGGCAGCGCCGAGTAAACCGGCAGCAGCCGTATCTTATGTAAGGAGTAGCCTTCCATGAAACTGTTCATCCGCATTCTGCGCCGCGCGGCGGCGATCGTCAACGGTCTGGTGGTGCTGGCCATACTGGCCGCACTGGTGCCGGCGGTCTGCCTGCGTGCGGCGCGGGAATGGCAGAATACCGATACCCCCTCGTTTGCGGGCTATGCCGCCGCCGTGGCGCAGGATGCCGAAACATCCTCGGGTCTTGCGGCTGGCTCTCTTGTGCTGCTGAAAAAAGCACAGGAATACGCCGTGGGTGACCGCGTTGCCTGCCGGGATGGCGGCGAAACGGTGTTCGGCGCTGTGTTCACCAATAAGGACGGACGGATCCTGCTGTACGATACCGCCGCCAAACGGGTGCGCCCCGGCTCCATCCCCGCAGAGCAGGTGCTGGGTGTGATCCATAATGTGCTCCCCGGCGTGGGCGGCTGGCTGGATAAGGCTGCCTCCAATACCGGTCTGCTGGCGCTGGTGGGCGCCGGCGTGCTGCTGGTCGAGCTTCCCGCCTTCCTCCGCCCCCGCAAAAAAGGCGAGGAGGAAGCGGAAGAGGATGAGGACGAAGAGGAGTGAGCCGGAACACTTCCGGCGCACAAAAAAAGGAGACCGCTGCAAGGGCGGGTGTCCGTAAAACAGTTGCAGGCCCGGTAGATGTTTCTGCCGGGACTTTTCTTGTATATATTACAGCTATGTGATAGAATCAACTAAACAATTAGACAAACTTGAATTTAGCTCCACCATATCAAAAATGGGGGTGGCTTAACAGTCCATTGACGGTTTACCTTGATTACCGTAGAATGATGGGCGGAGGTGAACTGATATGACTGATAAAAAAACATTCGGCTCGTTTATAAAAATTAAACGAACTGAAAAAAATTATTCACAAAAAGACTTGGCAGAAATGTTGTTTGTTACCGAAGGTGCAGTGAGCAAATGGGAGCGTGGGGTATCCTATCCCGACATTACTTTGATTTCCGATATTTGCCGTGTTCTTGACATAAGCGA
>JAFUNR010000035.1 GCA_017472965.1 Oscillospiraceae bacterium
ACCCATCTACGTAATATTTTCGTATACAACTGCGCTCTTCTATGGTAAGATGATGGTAGTTCATACAAATCTCCTTTTTGTAGTTTGGTGTGTGGTAACTTCATTCTACCAGAGATTTGTATGAACTTCTTCTTTTTTCTCCTTTTGTTGCACTTGATAGTATAATTCACCGGGAAACGAAAGGATCTGTTGCAAAATTGCAACAGATCCGTCAAATTTGATTTGGCGGCCCAAGCGTGGCCGCCATTTTGGCTCTTACAGAGCCAAAATCATCAAATATTGCAGCAAATTCCTGCGGAATTTACATGCGAAATGAAATTTCGCGTGTGGCGTGTTGTAAAATTTTCATTTTGCAACACGCCCCTGCCGTCAGCCGGCGCTTTTTTCTTTTTTCCGGAACTGGGTCGGCGTACAGCCCTGTTCCTTTTTGAACAGTCTGCAGAAATAGGCACTGTCGGAAAAGCCGCACTGCAGCGAGACCTGCTCCACCGAAAGATCGGTGCTGCTCAGCATATATTTTGCCATGTACAGGCGTTTATCCAGAATATATCTGCCAATGGATTTTCCCGTGCTTTTGCTGAACAGATGGGACAGATAGTATTTGCTGACCAGACATTTTGCCGCCAGCTCCTCCAGCGAGATATCTCCGGTATAGTTGTCATCGATGTAGCGTATCGCATCCTGCATGACCTTGTTGCCGCGCAGCAGCTCTCTGGCGCTGAAATTCCGGTTCACCAGCCGGAACAGCCGCATCAGAATGATGCGTGCGGTGGCCTGTGCGATCTCGTAGCCGAAATCCTTATCCAGCTCCAGCTCCTTGAGCACGGTGCGGAACAGCGGATAGAAGTTTTCCGCCACCTCGCCTGTGTGGAGGATCGATTCCATCCCGGAGGAAAACAGATGGTTTTCCGGCAGCTCCGGCAGCAGGATCTTATCATAGGCCGTAAAATAAAAATGCAGCGGATCTTCGGGGCTGCTGTATTCACAGTGCGGCGTGCCGGCATTGATGACGGCGATATCTCCGGCATTCAGCGGCAGAGTGCGGTCCGCCAGCCGGATGCTGCCATGCCCTTCGTGGATAAACAGGATCTCCAGAAAAGGATGGCTGTGGATCACATTCTGTTCGCCGGGTATACCGCTTTGAGCGCCGGTATACACCAGACGGGGATTCAGCTTGTTGAAATAATTTTCCTCCAGAAGATGCGGGTGCCGGGCCTGCTCATCGTATTGGTAAAGCCGTTTCAAACAGCACACCTCCTTGCTGTACACAGCGCCGCTTCCAAAAAACTGCGGTTTGCACAATGAATTCCGATGGCTTTTGGACAATATGTACAAATATAGAACGAACTTTTCATATAGAGTCATTATCTCTTATATTTATCTATAGATAAGTATACGCATTTCACAATATCTTGTCAACGACAGAAAGAAATATTGTACAAAATTGCTTCAAAATTTGGGCACGCCCGTACATTGTAAAAGAGTTCGCCCTTCGATAAAATGGAAAAGGAACGAAAGACTTCGGGCCTGTGCGGCCTTTAGAACAAAAAAGGAGCAGAAGAAAGTGAACGAAGTTATTCTGAAAATGACCGGCATCGACAAGCGCTTCTCCGGCGTGCACGCACTGAAGGGCGTCGATTTTGAGCTGCGTGCCGGCGAGGTCCACGCGCTGATGGGCGAAAACGGCGCAGGCAAATCCACGCTGATGAAGGTGCTCACCGGTATTTACGAACGCACCGCGGGCACAGTGGAGCTGTTCGGCAAAGAGGTGAACTTCAAAAACATCGCCGAAAGCCAGAAGGCCGGCGTGGGCATCGTGCATCAGGAGCTGAACATGATGAACCACCTGACCGTGGCGCAGAACATGTTCATCGGCCGCGAGCCCATGAAGAACGGCATGATCGACGATGCCAAGATGATCGAGGATTCCCGCGAGCTGCTGGCCCGCATCGGTGTTTCGCTGGATCCTTCCATCAAGCTGGGCAGCCTTACCGTGGGCAAGCAGCAGATGGTGGAGATCGCCAAGGCCATCAGCCACAACTCCCGTCTGCTGATTCTGGATGAGCCCACTGCCGCCCTGACCCAGCCCGAGGTGGAAGAGCTGTTCGCCATCATGAACGATCTGCGTGCCAAAGGCATCGGCATGATCTACATCTCTCACCGTATGGACGAGATCACCCGTATCTCCGACCGCGTTACCGTTATGCGCGACGGCGAGTATGTGGGCACAGTGGAAACCAAGGATACCACCAAGGACGAGATCGTTCGCATGATGGTGGGCCGCACGGTCTACACCGACAAAAAAGAAGCCAGCACCTGTGATCCCAATGCCCCCGTAGTGCTGGAGGTCAAAAATCTGGATAACGGTCGCACCGTGAAAAATGTCAGCTTCACCCTGCGCCGCGGCGAGATCCTGGGCTTTTCCGGCCTGATGGGCGCCGGCCGCACCGAGGTCGCCCGTGCGATCTACGGCGCCGACCCCTACAACTCCGGCGAGGTGTACATCAACGGCAAAAAGGTGGAGATCCGGCAGCCTCACGATGCCGTCCGGCACGGTCTGTGCTATCTGTCCGAGGACCGCAAGCGCTACGGTCTGATGCTGATCAAGCCGGTCAGCGAAAACACCGCCATCAGCTCGATGGAGAAATTCACCCACAAGGGCTGGATCAACGACAGCGAACTGAAGGAAGCCGCCGACGATTACAACAAGCGCCTGCGCACCAAGACCCCCTCGATGGATCAGCTGCTGAAGAACCTTTCCGGCGGCAATCAGCAGAAGGTCATCGTCGCCCGCTGGCTGCTGAAGGACTGCGACATCTTCATCTTTGACGAACCCACCCGCGGTATCGATGTGGGCGCAAAGGGCGAGATGTACGAGCTGATGCAGCAGCTTGCCGATCAGGGAAAATCCATCATTATGATCTCTTCTGAGCTGGCTGAGATCCAGCGTCTGAGCGACCGCGTCATCGTCATGTGCGAGGGCCGCATCACCGCCGATCTGGATATCGCCGAAGCCACGCAGGAGACCATCATGCACTATGCCACCCTGCGTGAAGAAGCTTAAACCGTAACCGAACGGAATTGTTTTTGACAGCATTAGGAGGAGACAACAATGACTAGTCTGAAAAAGCTGTTTGCCAAGGGCAAGCAGAACCTGATCATCGTGGCCGCGCTGGCCGTCATGATCCTGATCTTCTGGGCGCTGAACCCCAACTTCCTGGGCAAGTACAACATCGTCAGTATGGCACAGTCCCTGGCCCCCTACGCCGTGATGTCTCTGGGCGTCACCTTTGCCATCGCCACCGGCGGCATCGATCTGTCCATCGGCACCGTCTGCATCGCCTCCGCTGTTCTGGCCGGCAAGATGTATACCCTTGGCTGGCTGCCCCTGTGGGCCACCATCCCCGTCATGATCCTGATCGGCACCCTGTTCGGCCTGATCAACGGTCTGCTGGTCGCCAAGCTGAAGCTGCCCAACTTCATCGCCACGCTGGGCACCATGATGGTCTCCCGCGGTCTGAGCGCTCTGCTGGTCGCCGACCCCAACATCTTCTTCCCCACCGGCACCTGGTTCAACCGCCTGTTCTCCAACTACAACGGCATTCCCGTTGGCTTCCTGTGGGTTCTGGCTCTGGCCGCGCTGTGCATGTATCTGATGTACAAGTGCAAGGTCGGCCGCTACATTCTGGCCATCGGCTCCAATGAGGAGGCCGCCCGCCTGTCCGGTATCAACACCGACTATTACAAGACTCTGGCCTATATCTTCTCCGGCATGGGCGCCGGCATTGCAGCCATTTTCTGGTCCGCCTCCTTCACCACCGTTGCCGCCGCTACCGGCAACGGCATGGAGCTGGATGCCATCGCCGGCGTGTATATCGGCGGTACCTCCGCTGCAGGCGGTGTTGCCAGCGTTGCCGGCTCCGTCATCGGCGCCATCATGCTGGTCGTCATCCGCAGCGGTCTGAACTTCGTGCTGGCCCGCTTCAACCTGAACCTGAACTCCACCTATGTCACCTATGTGCTGACCGGCATCATCGTTGTGGTCGCTGTTCTGATGGATGTCATCAAGACCAAGAACGCCAACAAGGTCAAGGTGGAAAAGACTGAAAAGAACCCTGCAAAGACGGCTCCCAAGGCCGAAACAAAGGCCTGATCCCTGCGCTGCGGCGCGTATCCCATCCATTGTAATCGGACCCGGAGAGACCGGGTACCTATAAAAATCAGGAGGAAATCCCAAAATGAAAAAGATCGTTGCTCTGATCCTGGCTCTGGTCATGGTCCTGTGCATGCTGACCGCCTGCTCCGCCGGCTCTTCCACCGGCAAGGTCATCGGCGTTGTCGCCAAGGGCGAATCCCATGCTTTCTGGCAGGCTGTTAAGGCCGGCGCTACCGATGCCGCCGCCAAGTACGGCTACACCATCACCTTCCGCGGCCCCGCTTCCGAGTCCGCCAAGGATCTGCCCTCTCAGATGGAAATGGTCCAGACCGCTCTGTCCAACAATGTTGCCGGTCTGGTGCTGGCCACCATCGGCGAAGGCTACACTGATATGCTGACCCAGGCTTACGATTCCAAGATCCCCGTTGTCCAGTTTGACTCCGGCATCTGGGCCGCCGACGTTGACGCTTTGAACGCCGCCGGCAAGAACCCCATCGTCTCTCACGTTGCCACCAGCAACTATGACGCTGCCGGTGTTGCCGCCGAGAACTTCTTCAACGCCATCAAGGGCGACATCGCCGCTTCTGACGGCTATGTTGTGGGCGTGATCCAGCACGACCTGACCGCTACCGGTATCGACCGCGCCGGCGGCTTCATCGACAAGTTCACCGCTCTGGCCGATGCCGACTCCACCACTGCCGGCAAGTACACCATTGAGAAGGAAGAGAAGGACGGCGATGCCGGCAATGCTTACGTCACCGCTCTGGAAGCTCTGTACGAGAAGGGTGTCAACGCTGTCTTTATGACCAACGAGGGCGTTGTCAAGCAGGTCTCTGATGCGATCTCCGCTGCCGGCGACAAGTACAGCAGCATCCTGTTCAGCGGCTTCGACGCCGGCACCAAGCAGATCGAGTGGATCAAGGGCTCTCTGTCCGCCACTCTGGTCGGCTCTGTTGCTCAGGACTCCTACAACATCGGTTACAACGCTGTTGAGCAGTGCATCTTTGCCGTCGAGGGCAAGGACGTCTCCGCCAATGTCGCCATCGCCGGCGCCTGGTACGACGCTTCCAATATCGACGACATGATCGCCAAGAACCTGGTGTACGAGGGCTGATCCGCTCCGTCCGCTGCGTTTCCAACGTTTCAAATCAGCAAAGGACCTCCCGCGGCGGGAGGTCCTTTTTCTTTCCCCTGCGGGAGGTCCTTTTTCTTTCTCCTCTGCCGCAGACGGCAAAACAGTTGCCCTCTGCGGCAAAAAGGTGTATGATAAAAAGGAAGGCAATACACAAGCTGTCATTTGGAAAGGAGCTGCCCATGACACCTGACCAGAAGACCCGGATCCGCACACTGCACCGGCTGCTGCACAGCGGCGGGAATGTATGCTTTTTTACCGGCGCCGGCTTCAGCTGCCCGTCCGGCATACCGGATTTCCGCTCGGCAAGCGGGATTTTCAACCAGAGAGAAGGGCGCATCTACTCGCCGGAGCAGATGGTCAGCCGGGATTTTCTACGCAGTCATCCCCGGGAATTCTTTGAATTCTACCGCGAGAAGATGGTCTGGCCGCAGGCACAGCCCAGCGCCGGCCACCGCTACGCCGCCGCGCTGGAGGCTGCGGGCATTCCGGTTTCGGTGGTGACACAGAATATCGACGGTCTGCACACTGCGGCGGGCAGCACCTGCGTGATGGAGCTGCACGGCAGCATTCACCGCAACCACTGCACCCGCTGCCGCACCGCTTACGGGCTGGAGGCGATCCTTGACCCCCACGATCCCGAAAAGACCGGGATCCCCCATTGCCCGGCCTGCGGCGGTACAGTGCGGCCGGATGTGGTGCTGTACGGCGAGGGGCTGGATGATGACACTGTCACCGCCGCCATTGAAGCCATCGCCGCGGCGGATGTGCTGGTGGTCGCGGGTACCTCGCTGGCGGTATATCCGGCGGCGGGCTTTCTGCAATTTTTTGAAGGGGAGCATCTGGCTGTGGTCAACCTGAGCGCCACCCCGCTGGACAGCAGAGCGGAGACAGCCATTTATGCCGACATCGGCGAGGTATTCGATGAGCTTTTCCGGCTGGACGGAAACAAACCTCTGTGAGCGCCGTCTGATCCAAAGAGACCGGCAGGAAATGCCGCTAAAAAACACCGCACGGACCGATGCGTGTACAGCGCAAAGGCCGGGCGGCGTTTTTTCATCAGATGGGACGGATGACGAATTCCTCATCCGTCTGCTGCAGCCAATCCTGTTCGGGCAGCGGACAGCACACATTTTCGGTGACGGTCTCGCCGCTCGAGCGGGCCAGCACCAGCGCGTTGAAGCCCTCCCCGACACATACATCCCGCAGGGTGATGCGCTCATGGAAGCAGGCGCGGATCAGAGGAAAGGGCGGTGTGCCCTGCCGGGCGCTCAGCGTGCAGCCGCGCATGGTGAAGCGGACAGGCTGCTCCGGCGCGCCGTACAGCGAAAGCGGCATGGCGATATCCTCTGCCGTGATATTTTCAAAGGTGATATCCGCCAGCGGACGCTGGCGCTGCCACGGCTCATTTCCCGAGAAATTATAGTGCAGAAGCCGGTCGGCCATGCGCACACGGCAATCCCGAATGATGATATTGCCGGGCTGCCGGGCCACAGGCAGCGAATAATCGGCGTAATAGGTGAAAAAGCTGAGCATATTGGTGCGGTGACCGTTGTTGACCGACAGCACACCGCTTTTCTTTTCCTCCGGAGTCAGGCTGCCGCGGAACAGATACCGCCCCGGGCCGTACACCTCGCAGCCGCACACCAGCACATTGGTGCCGCCGAAGCGCATGGCGCTGCAGGAGGAGTTGAGCACACAGTTTTCCACCAGCACATTCACATTGGAAAAGCCGGCCACGCAGTCATCGCCGGTATAAAAGGCGCAGTCCCGCACGGTGAGGTTGCTGCACTCCGAGGCGTGGATGCCGTCATGTCCCGCCAGCACCGTGACCCCCTGCATCAGCACATTTTCGCAGCGGCGCAGGTTGTGGGCCCAGTTGGCGCTGTCACGCACGGTGTAGCCCTGCAGCCGCACATTGGTGCAATCGAAAAAAGTGACGGCATGGGGGCCGCGGTAACGCTCCTCGCCCAGCTCATCAAAGGTATTGCTGCCGTCGATGAAGGAGCCCTCCTCACCGATGATGGCGATATCCTCCGCATCAAAGGCACGGATGACGGCGTTGTTCCAGCGGCTGCCCGCCACACGCAGAAAATCAAATTCCGGCTTGCTTTCCTCATAAGAGGTGGTCATACGCATGGAGGGCGGGGTATACAGCACATCGGTGAGCTGCGCCGGTACAAGCGGCTGGATAGGATCACTGCGGTAGGCAAAGTAATCCTGCGGATCGCGGCTGCCCTTGAGCACCGCACCCGCCAGCAGATGCAGCGTCACGCCGCTGCGCAGCCGGATGCCGCCGGTGAGAAAGGTGCCGGCGGGCACGACCACCTCACCGCCGCCCGCAGCAAAACAGGCATCGATGGCATTCTGGATCGCGGCGGTCTGCAGCGCATCGCCGCACACCGCGCCGAACTGTGTGATATCAAAAATACGGTTCATTGCAGGATCCTCCTGTGCAAAAGAGTTTCGGCTGTACAGCTCCGGCGGCAGGCCGAAGCTTTCCTGCGTTCATTATAGCACGCAGCGCATGCGGGTGCAACCTATGCGGCGCACCGTTTTTCGTGCAGAGAAAACGGTGCCGTCCGTTCCGCCTGCATGAAAAAAGCCGCCGGCATTTTGCTGCGCGGCGGCCCTGCACGGTATTTAATTCTGACGGAAGCGGGCCAGAAACTCCTTTGTCTCCGGCTGCTGCGGATTGCCGAACACCTCGGCGGGGCTGCCCTGCTCACAGATGACGCCCTCGTTCATATACACCACGCGGCTGCTGACATCGCGGGCAAAGGCCATCTCATGGGTGACCACCAGCATGGTCATGCCCTCGTGGGCCAGATCCTGCATGACGGCCAGTACCTCGCCCACCATTTCGGGATCAAGCGCACTGGTGGGCTCATCGAACAGCAGCACCTCCGGCTCCATAGCCAGCGCACGGGCAATGGCCACACGCTGCTTTTGACCGCCGGAGATCTGGCGGGGACGGGCGTTGATATAGGGGGCCATGCCCACCTTGGTCAGATAGCGCATGGCGTTTTCGCGGGCTTCCTCCTTGCTTTTCTTCAGCACCTTGGTCTGGCCCACCATGCAGTTTTCCAGCACGGTCATATTGCTGAACAGATTGAAGGACTGGAACACCATGCCCACATGGGAACGGTACTCCGGCGCGTTGACACCGCGGCCGGCCACATCTCTGCCATGGTACAGGATCTCGCCGCCGGTGGGGGTCTCCAGCAGGTTGATGCAGCGCAGCAGCGTGGATTTGCCGCTGCCGGAGGCACCGATGATACTGATCACATCGCCTTTTTCCACCGTGAAATCGATATCCTTCAGCACGGAATTGCTGCCGAAGGCCTTGGAAAGATGGCGGATCTCCAGAACGGTCTCACCCATATCAGCGCTCTCCTCTCTTATCAAAATTGCGGTTCTTCATGGCATTTTTCAGATTCTCGCGGAACTCTTTGCTGTACTCATCCGTGGGCGAGCCCTTGTGCGGATGGCTGTAGGTGCCGGCGGTCATCACCAGCGGATCGGCATTGACCAGCTCGTAGCTGTCGGCGCCGTCCAGCCGCTTCTCCACCCAGCGCAGCAGGAAGCTGGCCACCAGTGTCATGGTCAGGTAGGCGGCCATCTCCACCGTGGCGGAGGGGAAATACAGATAGCTGGCGCCCACGGCGGCACGGTGCGCCGCAAAGAAATCGGGGAAGCCGATGATGAACATGACGGAGGTATCCTTGACGTTGATGATGAAGTTGTTGCCGATCTGGGGCAGAATGTTGCGCAGCGCCTGCGGCAGGATGACATTGGTCATGGTCTGCCAGTGGTTCATACCGATGGCCTTGGCGCCCTCGGCCTGACCGGGATCGATGGAGATAATGCCGCCGCGGACACTTTCCGCCATATAGGCACCGGTGTTGATGGAAACCACCAGAATGGCAGCGCTCCAGATATCGGTGAAGCGTACGGTGTTGTTGGTGAAATAGGGCAGGCCGTAATACAGGAACACTGCCTGCAGCACCATGGGCGTGCCGCGGAACACCTCCACATACACCCGCACCAGACCGCGGATAAAGCCCAGCACGCCCCGCTTTGCCAGCGAATCACGCTTGGTGTACGGAATGGTGTTGAGCACGCCGCAGATAAAGCCGATGATGCAGCCGATGAGGGTGCCGATCAGCGCCAGCACCAGCGTATTGCGCATACCGGTAAGGTACGATGCGCCGTAGCCCTGCCAGAGCTTTGCGATATCGGCGAAAAGCTGAACCAGACGATCCATGAATGAAATTCCTTTCCCGAAAGACGGTAAGCACAGATGCAGGGCGAACGGTCTGTGCCGCCCGCCCTGCGCTTATTTATTTTCTTCCTTATTATATGAGCCCGGAATTACTCGCTCAGGGGCTGCACATCGATGGCGGAAGCCATCAGAGCGTTGAAATCCTCCACGGTCATGGTGGACAGCACGGAATCCAGCGCATCCTTCAGCACGGTGTTGCCCTTCATGACGGAGATACCGATGTTGACATTCTCGGCACGGACCTCTTCAGAGAACTGGAAGTCGCCGTCGGTGCCGGAGAAGTCCAGGATCTTCATGCCGGGGTAAGCGGCAACGGCGCCCTGTGCGGTGGGCATATCGGTGCAGACGAAATCGACCATACCGGTCTCCAGAGCCATCAGCATGGCGGGAGCGGTCTCGGCAGCGGTCTGGATATCGGCGCCTTCGATCTGGGGCAGGCACTGATCGTACCAGATGGTGGCCAGCTGGGCGGTGCACTTGCCGCCGGCCAGATCGGCGATGGAAGCGGCATCGGCGAAGGCGCTGTCAGCCTTGGTCAGGCAGACGATGGTGGCATAGAAGTAAGGACCGGCAAAATCAACCTGCTCGGCACGCTCGGCAGTCATGGACTGGCCGGCGATGACGGCATCAAAGGTACCGGTCTGCACACCGGGCACCAGAGAATCCCAGTCGGACTGGATGACCTCCAGCTCCCAGCCGTTGGCCTCGCACAGCTTCTTGGCGATCATGACGTCATAGCCGTTGGCAAAGCTGCCGGGCACATTGGAGATGGGCACAGCACCGTTGGAATCATCGGACTGGGTCCAGTTGTAGGGAGCGTAGGCACATTCCATGGCGACGGTCAGAACACCGTCTTCCACACCGGAGGGAACGCTGCCGGAGGAGGAACAGGCACACAGGCTGACAGCCAGCAGTGCAACGAGGATCAGGGATACGATTCTTCTCATGATAATTACCTTTCTCTTTTCAAAAATCTGTTTCTACTTTCCCGGCACATCCACCCCGTGCCGTCAGGCAAACAAAAACTGGACCGCTTTGTCAAGCGGTCCATGGAAATACGGAAAGGACACCCCGCAGGGCTTTCTCCGAACAGCCATTGATAGCGCTCCACAAAGTCTTGTGACAGTCCGGCAGATCTTATCGGCCGAACCAGCAGTTTACGGGCAGGCACCCGAGCCCCACTTCGGCGGGATCCCCTTTTTCTTCCGGCGGCTGCCTGGCCTTGCCGGAGGATACTCTTGAACCCCGCGCCTCTATCTCTTCAGCGATTCAATTTTTGATGTTATGCATTGTACCACTTCATTTTGCGCTTGTCAACCGTCTGGAATGAATTTTTTTGCATTTGCGGATATTTGTGCGTTTTTCACAGCAGAGGCCCAAGAAAAAACCGGTTTTTCTTGCAAAAAACAGGGATAAACACTTGCATAAGCCGGATGTTTTTCTTATAATGGAAAATGGAAATGTGCGGGCGCAGCAGCGCGCCGGCAGCCAATACACAAATCTTTCATTACGCAAAAAGGAAAGGAAACCGCTATGAGCTTTCTCGACAGCGTCAAGTTTCAGCAGCGCGAAGAGCGCATCAAGCAGTACCTGATGCCCCAGCGCATCGTGCTGACCACCGGCAAGGTGAAGGCCGTCTCCACTCTTCTGAAGGAAAAGGATCTGCAGATCGATCTGTACGAGCCTGTCACCGCCGTTCTGAAGAACGGTCCCCGTCCCCGCACCAAGGCCGGCATCCTGCTGGATTTCGGCTTTGAATTCCACGGCGGCATCCGCATTCTGTCCAGCTGGGTGCGCAACACAAAACCCACCCCCGGTGCCACCTTGCCGGATGCCCTGATCCGCATCTCCTTCGGCGAGAGCGTCAGCGAGGCCATGAGTGAGCTGGGCGAAAAGGGCGCCTGCAACGATCATTCCCCCCGCGTGATGACCGTGCCCATCGCCACCCTGAGCGATCTGGAATTCGGCCAGACCGGCTACCGCTTTGCCTATATCCAGCTGGCCAGCCCCGCCACCGAGTGGCACATCAAGAGCATCGTGGGCAGCTTTGTGTACCGCGATCTGGAGTACAAGGGCAGCTTTGAATGCAGCGATCCCCTGCTGAACAAGATCTTTGATGTTTCCGCCTACACCTGCCATCTGAATATGCAGAACCTGCTGTGGGACGGCATCAAGCGCGACCGTCTGGTCTGGGTGGGCGATACCCATCCCGAGATGATGACCATCCGCACCGTCTTCGGCCACAATGCCATGCTGGATGAAAGTCTGCGCTTTGCCCGCAGACACGCCCCCATCCCCAACTTCATGAACGGTATGCCCAGCTACTCGCTGTGGTGGCTGCTGATCCTGCACGATTACTACATGGCCACCGGCGACAAAAAGTTCCTGAACGAGCACAAGAAATATGTGCTGGCGCTGGCCGATCATATGGCCTCCTTCATTCACGAGGACGGCGAGCACGAGCTGCCGGATTACTTCCTTGACTGGCCTACCCGCAACACCGAGGCCGCCAAGCCCGGCGTGCACGGCCTGTTCATTCTGACCATGCGCGCCTGCGCCGAGATGGCCGAGTGGTACAAGGCCCCCGCCGAGGCTGCCCGCTACGCCGCACTGGCCGATGCCATGGCAAAGCACTGCCCCGACTGCGCCGGCTACAAGCAGGCCATCGCCATGCAGACGCTGGCCGGTCTGCGCGATGCCGCCGCTACCGCCAAAGAGCTGACCGCCGACGGCGCCAAGGGTATGTCCACCTTTATGAGCTACTACATCCTGAAGGCCATGAGCGAGGACAATATGCCCGCCGCCCTGAACGTGCTGCGCGAGTATTACGGCGGCATGCTGGATATGGGCGCCACCACCTTCTGGGAGGATTTCCATGTGGAGTGGCTGGATAACGCCGCCCGCATCGACGAGGTCGTGCCCGAGGGCAAAAAGGATCTGCACGGCGATTTCGGCGATTTCTGCTACAAGGGCTTCCGCCACAGCTTCTGCCACGGCTGGGCCAGCGGTCCCGTGCCCTTCCTGGCCGAGCGTGTGCTGGGCGTCAACATCGCCGCCCCCGGCTGCAAGAAGATCGTACTGAAGCCGGATCTGGGCGATCTGGAGTGGGCCAGAGGCACCTTCCCCACCCCCGCCGGCATCCTGACCGTCAGCGTGAAGCGCAATGCCGAAGGCGGCGCGGATGTGGAATACACCGCTCCCAAGGGCATCGAGGTCGTGCTGGGCTGATCAGCGCGGCTGCGAATAAAAGATAACAAACGGCCCTGCTGCGGTTTTGAAGCAGCAGGGCCGTCATTTATATACTTCGAAAACAGACCGTTTCTATACCATTCGCCAGCTATAAATAAGCGCACGGAAGGCATATTGCTCTTGTTCCAGGCGCTGATAATAAATGTCTGTTCCTCCTGTACCGGTTTTGCAAAGCGCCTTATATGTGCGCAACACTTCTTCATCAGCCTTTTTTTGCAGAAAAAGCATTGCTTTCCGATATTTCCTGCAACCGTATTCATTGCTCAAATCAAGAACCGCCGCCGGTTCTCTTTCCCGCATCCATGTCACGCTGCTCATATACCCATATGCCTCACCGATTCGAATCATCCCCCGCAACTGTACCGGAATTTCAAAGGGAGCGCTGTCATAAAACCACTCTTTCAGCGTTTTGATCCGCTGCAATTCTCTTTCCGCCTGATCAATACTTTCAGCAAGATAAAGCAACGTTTCTTCTTTTTTTCCTCGATTTTTTCCGTAACAAAGAAATCCGTATAATCCTTTGAACCTTTTCTCTTTTTTTGACCGTGCTTTTTTAAGCATCTCCGTCAAGCAGTGCTGCTTGTAAAAAAGCACTTCTGCGATAAGAGCGCTTCTCATAAAATCCACCGGCTTCATAACAGCTTCCCCCCTCAAAATAACGTATCGTTATATACAGTTTTATAACAATACGTTATATATGTCAAGAGTGCGCCCGTTGTTTCCGTACAATCTACATGGAGAGATTTTGTACGGAAGGAGTGACTGCCGTGTATTACCGCCGTCTGCGCGATCTGCGCGAGGATTCCGATCTGCGCCAGCAGGATATCGCAAGGCTGCTCCACTGCTCGCAGGTCTGCTATTCGTATTACGAAAGCGGACAGCGGGATATCCCCTCGCAGGCGCTTATCACTCTGGCCGCTTTTTACAATACCAGCGTGGATTATTTGTTGGGCCGCACCGATCGCCGCGATCCCTACCCCGCGGCTGCTGCTTCGCAGCAGGACGAGGAGAACGCCTGAACACATAGCTTTACATTTTATTCGCCCGCCGCAGGGTGCGTTCTGCGGCGGGCTTTTTTGTGTCTGCGGGCGGCGGAGTGCATCCGTAAAAAATTCGGGGAAAGTTTACGCAAAAACCGCTTTGCAGAATCGCAAATCTATGCTACAATAGCCTTGCAGGACAGTGGCGTTTTCTGCTGCGCAAAACACCGCGTTTGCTGCTGCGCAAACGCCATGACCATAAAAAGGAAAAAGAAAGGAAAAAGAACTGTGAGTGACATTCTGAAACAGTTGAAGACCCAGGATATGCTGGAGTACACCTCCATCCCGTTCTGGAGCTGGAACAACGAGCTGGATGAAAACGAGCTGATCGCGCAGATCCGCGCTTTCAACGATGCCGGCATCCGCGGTTTTATCGCCCATGCCCGTACCGGTCTGAAGGAGGAGTATCTGGGCGAGCGCTGGTTCCATCTGATCGAGGTCTGCCTGGACGAGGCCAAAAAGCTGAAGATGAGCTGTGTCATCTATGACGAAAACGGCTGGCCCAGCGGCTTTGTGGGCGGCAAGCTGCTCAGCGATCCCGACAATCTGGCTCAGTTCCTGCGCTACGAGGTGAAGGACAGCTTTGATGCCGAGGCCTTCGGCGTGTATACGCTGGCTGCCGACGGCACCGCCACCCGCATCGAGGCCCCCGTGGAGGGTGTGAGCGAGTACCACTGCGTCTATCTGAAGAGCAGTCCCGCCAACACCGATATCCTGAATCCCAGGGTGGTGGATCAGTTCATCGCCGAGACCTATGATAAATACTACGAGCGCTTTGCCGACCGCTTCGGCAAGGAGCTGTGGGGCTTCTTCACCGACGAGCCCCAGTTCTACCGCTACGAGACCCCCTACACCCGCGTGGCCGCCCCCGTGTGGACCGAGCGCTTCGGCGGCGATATCCGCGACGGTCTGGTGTATCTGTTCCTGGCCAGCCCCGCCGGCTATGAATTCTGCTACCGCTACTACAGCCTGCTCAACGAGCTGTACACCCTGAATTTCTACAAGCGTCTGAACGACTGGTGCGACGAGCACGGCTGCGCCTTTACCGGCCACAGCATCGAGGAGACCAGCCTGCAGATGCAGATGTGGGGCGGCGCTGCCGTCACCCCCAGCTATGAATACGAGACCGTGCCCGCCATCGATCATCTGGGCCGCAAGCCCGGCGCCAACCTTTCCGGCAAGCAGATCGGCGGCGCCACCCAGCAGCTGGGCAAAAAGCATGTGCTGACCGAGACCTTCGGCTGCGCCGGCTGGGATGCCAACCCCCGCGAGCTGCGGCTGGTGGGCGATGCCCAGTATGTGCGCGGTGTCAACATGATGTGCCAGCACCTTTCCAGCTACAGCCTGAAGGGTCAGGGCAAGGTGGACCATCCGCCCTGCTTCAGCCGCGTGATGACCTGGTGGGACGATTACAAGACCTTCAACGAGTATTTTGACCGTCTGGGCTACCTGATCGCCAACAGCCGCGAGGTTGTGAACACGCTGGTCATCAACCCCATGTACAGCGTCTGGCTGGATTACATCCGCCTGAAGAGCGGCGCGGTGGAGGAGATCGACCGCAAGCTGTTCGCGCTGGGCTACGAGCTGGAGAGCCGCGCCATCAGCTATCATCTGGGCGATGAGACTCTGATGAAAAAGTACGGCAGCGTGGAAAACGGCAAGTTCGTGGTGGGCAAATGCGCCTACAACAGCGTGATCGTGCCCTACTGCCGCACGCTGACCGCCTCCACCAAGGCTCTGCTGCAGCAGTTCATCGCCGCCGGCGGTCATGTCTACCTGTACGAGGGCGCACCCGAATTCACCGAGGGCGTTGCCGATGATTACAGCCTCCTGACCGAGAAGCTGGCTGACAACTACGATACCATCTATGCCGCCGAGGCCGTCAAGCTGGGCCTGAGCAGCCGCGCTCCCTTCTGCTACCGCGAAAACGAGGATTACAAGATGCTGTTCGTGGTCAACGAGAGCGATGTCAGCGTGGATGTGACCATGCCCGAGGGCAGCTGGGCCAAAGCCGACCTGAACGAGCTGACCGCTGTGGCCGCCGAGCCCGCCTATGTGCTGGAGCCGGGCAAGAGCATGATCTTCCTGCGCGACTACGCCGCGGAAGGCAAGGCCCGCACCTACGGCGAGGCCGCCGATATCACCGGCGAGTTCGTGTTTGAGTCCGGCGAGGACAACAGCCTGCCGCTGGATCATGTGAGCATCAGCTACGACGGTGTCAGCTTTGATACCCCCCATGATGTGCACGAGGTTTTCGACCGTCTGGTGCTGGCCGATTACAAGGGTGATCTGTGGGTCAAATACGCCTTTGAGGTGAAGGATCTGCCCGGCCGTGTGCTGCTGCGCGCCGAGTGCAACGACCAGCAGTGGTTCGAGCTGAACGGCCAGCGCATCGAAACCGGCCCCACCAGCTACGACATCTTCTTCCAGGAGGCGCAGATCGCCGACAAGCTGAAGGTGGGTGTCAATGAGCTGGTCTACAAGGTGAACTGGTATCAGGATCCCGGCGTGCGCTACGCCCTGTTCGATCCGGATGCCACCGAGAGTCTGCGTAACTGTCTGGTTTACGACACCGAGATCGAGACCGTCTATCTGATCGGCGATTTCAAGGTGGATGACAGCCGCGCCATCGTGGCCGATGACACGCTGGTGGATATCCGTGACATTCCCGGCAGCGGCTACAAGTATTTCTGCGGCTCCAAGACCTTCGGTGCCCGCATCGTGGCAGAAAAGCCCTGCGCCAAGCTGGTGCTGGATGGCCGTTACATGGTGTGCGGCGTCAAGGTGAACGGCGTTGCCGTTGCCCCCAGCGTGCTGGACAACGAGGTGGAGATCGCCCTGAATGCCGGCGAGGAGAACTTCATCGAGCTGACCGTCACCAGCAGCCTGCGCAACCTGTACGGCCCGCACCACATGGGCTTTGAGCCCGGCGGCGTCAGCCCCACCAGCTTTACCTTCCGCACCACATGGAAGGACGGCGTGAGCCCCGATTACCACGAGGATTACAACACCGTGCCCTTCGGTCTGACCGGCGTGGGACTGGCTTACGAAAAGTAATATCCCTTCTGCAAAAAGGACCGGCGCGGGCAGCTGCGCCGGTCCTTCGGCTTTTTGTGCCGGGCTTTGACCCGCGCTTTTCGCCAAAAAAAGAAAGCGGTGCTGCACCGCACAAAGGAGAACGCCTATGAACACCCGTTTACGCGCCGATGCCGATGCCATTATCCAAAGCGCCATAGAGACCGTGCTGCCGGATGCCGCCGTGGCCCGTGCACTGGAAAAGCTGACCCCGCCCGCCGGAAAACTGGTGCCGGTCGCCGTCGGCAAGGCCGCGTGGCAGATGGCAAAGGCCGCCGGCGAGGTGCTTGCCCGCCGCGGCATCCCGCTTGCCGATGGTATCGTCATCACCAAATACGGCCATGTAAAGGGCAAGCTTGACGGCATCCGCTGCCGTGAGGCTGGCCACCCCGTGCCGGATGAAAACGGCTTTGCCGCCACCGCCGAGGCGCTGGCGTTGGTACGGGGGCTGGGCGCAGAGGATACAGTGCTGTTTCTGCTTTCCGGCGGGGGCAGTGCTCTGTTCGAGCAGCCCTTCATCCCCGGCAGCGAGCTGCAGGATATCACCGCCCAGCTGCTGGCCTGCGGCGCGGATATCGGCGAGATCAACACCATCCGCAAGCGGCTTTCCGCGGTGAAGGGCGGACGCTTTGCCGCAGCCTGCGCCCCCGCACAGGTGTTCTGCGTGGTGCTCAGCGATGTGCTGGGGGATGATCTTTCCACCATTGCCAGCGGCCCCGCAGCGGCGGATCCCTCCACCTGTGCCGATGCACAGGCCATTGCGCAGAAATACAGCCTGCGTTTGAGCAAGGATGCCCGCGCCTGTCTTATGCAGGAGACCCCAAAGCAGCTTTTCAATGTGAGCGCCCGGATCACCGGCAGCGTGCGGCAGCTGTGTGATGCCGCAGCAAAAGCCGCCGAAGCCCGCGGCTATACGCCGGTGCTGCTTACCGACCGGCTTGCCTGTCAGGCAAAGGAGGCGGGCAGCTTTCTGGCGGCGATCCTGCGTACCCATGCGCAGGAGGCAGCGGGCCGCAGGCTGGCATTTATCGCCGGCGGCGAAACCGTGGTGCAGCTGACCGGCAGCGGCCTTGGCGGGCGCAATCAGGAGCTGGCGCTGGCTGCCGCCGCAGGCATTGCGGGCATGGAAAACGCCGCTGTGTTCAGCGTAGGCAGCGACGGCACCGACGGCCCCACCGATGCGGCGGGCGGCTATGCCGACGGCGACACTGCCGCCGCGCTGCGCACCGCCGCCACCGCGGCATACCCCCACGGCGCCGAGATCTGGCAGGTGCTGGCGGCAAACGATGCCTATCACGCACTGGCCGCCACCGGCGGACTGATCTTCACCGGGCCCACCGGCACCAATGTGAACGATGTGGCAGTGGCGCTGCTGGATAAAATGTGATATACTATGCTCTGTCATAATATAGTCTGGCGTATGATTTCGTCGCTTTTCCCGCACCCTTACCCAAAAGCCGAACAGATTATTTATGAGTCGTATTGAACACAGCATGCAAACCCAATGAAAAGAGGTTCTTTCCATGACTGAGATCGCAAGCAAAAAAAACATCCGTGCTCCTCTTCAGTGGTGCGTAGCCGCCATCGCCACCACAATCGCACTGGTCCTCTACCATCAGGGCGGTACACATATCTGGCAGGTGCTGTTTGTCTGGTGTGCGGGCGCAGCGGGAATATTTCTGCCCGGCTCATTGATACTGCAGCTTTGCCGTACACAGATACAGGGCGCACTGCGGTTTGTGCTGATGTGTGTTTTCGGCATGGCTTTCTTTGTATCGGTGACGGTATTGGCCTGTCTGACCGGTGCACACTGGCTGGTGCCGGCGCTGATTATTGGTACCTGTGTGGTGTGGATCGCGGCAAAGATTTTTTCTTCACGCACCGGCAAAACACGGCGCACCGCCTTTCCCGCCCTGCCTGTGCTTGTTCTGACCGCATCGGTGTATGTATTGCTGAATGCCTTGTGGAGTATGCGTCACACCCATCCTGCTTTAGCCGGCAGCCTTATTCCAAATCAGGATTTCTTCTGGAATCTGGGCAATGTGCAGAGCTTTCTGCAGAGTTTTCCGCCGCAGGATCTGCGTGTGTCCGGGGTAACGGTCACCTATCATTATCTGACTGAACTTCTGCAGGCAGGACTTGTGCTGCTCACCGGCGTTTCGGCCTATGATGTGACAGCATTTGCTTCCTATGCGCCGGTGGCAGTTGGCCTGACCGGCTGTTTGTATGGACTTGGAGAACAGCTGTGGGGCGCCGGAAGCCGCCGTGCGATCGCTTTGAGCAGTCTGCCGGTGTGGATGGGTTGTATCAGCCTGTGGAAATCTCTGGGAGCCGGCGGCAGCCGTTTTGGCAATATGCTTCTGATCCATACAACGAGCAACATCAACGGACAGGCTACAGCCTTTTTGTTTCTTGCCGCGTTTTTGGCGATCCTGCTTGCATTGGAAAAAACCGATTGGCATACCGGTGCGCTGCTGCCGGCGGGCGGTATTCTCGCCTTTTTTCTGCTCACCTTTTCCAAGGGGCCGCAGGCCGCATTGCTGTCGCTGGCATTGAGTGCTGCCGTCATCGTACGCCTGTTGAGCTGCATGCTGACGCATCAGGTAAGAAAGCCCTCCGCCGCCCAGATCGTTGTGCTTGCGTCAATATGCTTCGGCTTCTGGCTCGTGTACACCGGACTGTTTTCCGCCGGTGCCAGTTCCAGCATGTCTCTCTCACTCACCGGCACAATCGAACTGAACTTTTTCGGCAGTATCCTCAACGCGGGAAAAATTCTGCTGGGTTCTGTGTGGCCGGTGCTGGTTCCGGTGCTGTGGCTTGTGCAAAGTTTTTGCATGGCACCTGCTGCCGCTGCCGCTTTCGGGCTGGGCCTCCTGCAGGATATCCGCCGGCTGAAGGATCTCCCCCTGTCAGCATTGACGCTGTATGCAGCTGTTCCCGGCGGCCTGCTGGCATTCTTTCTGTTTGACCACTATTCTTCCAGCCAGATCTATTTTGCCAGCATTGCATTGTTCTGTCTGGGCGTGCTGTTTATGCAGAAGCTGCCCTCGCTGTGGAAATACCGCGGTTATGCAGGTCGGCTGCTGCAGTTTGGTATCATTGTTCTGCTGTCGCTGGGCGCACTGACCGCACTGTGCCAGATGACATATCTGGTGCGCAGTGCTGTCACCGTGCCGGAAGAACCCGCACCGACCAATAAACTGCCCTTGACCGCCGCCGAAGAGGAAGGCTGCCTGTGGCTGGCACAGGATATGGCCGAGGATGCGCTTTTTGCCACCAACCGCATGCATACCGGCAGTGCGTTGGAGGGCCTTTCCAATGTATACTCCGGCCTTTCCGGGCAACAGGCATACTGTGAGAGTTTCAAATATGCCGTATCCAACATGGGCGATCAAACAGGTGATGTGATGGAACGTTACCGATTGATGGAAGAACTGTTCCACCCCGACACCACGCCGCAGAGGGCGCATGATATCTGCATACAGCATGGTATCACTCATGTGCTGTATCACAGTTCCTCTCCGGGCAGCAATATTTCTCTGCAGGAAATGGAGCCAGTCTTTCTCTCTGAAGAACTTATCATTTACCGGGTGTCATAAGACGCGCCTGAAACAAAAACAGATGAAAGATGTGCTGCTCTTTACCGGCATCGATGTGTGAATGTTTTGTCGCGCTTACTGTTGGATGCACCAAAAAGAAAGAGGTATATCATGCGTCTGATTTTCAGCAAAGAAGGACAGGATTCCTCCCAGGCAGATCCGTTTGTGCTTCGGGCGGAGGATGGAAAGTTTTATCTGTATGTCACCGGAGAGGACGGTGTACATGCCTTTGGCGCCGATTCTCTCGCCGGGGAGTACAGGGATATCGGCATCGTGTTCACTATACCGGACGGAAAGGCGTACTGGGCGCCGTCTGTGATCCATACCCACGGCCAATACTGGATGTATGTATCCTTTATGAAAAAAGACGAGACGGATGTCCATCTGCAGACCATGCACGCCGCCTGCAGCGACTCTCCCGTTGGGCCGTTTACCGATGTGGGTAAGTTGACGGAGCCGTTTTCCATCGACTCCCATGCGGTGGAGAACGAATCGGGACTGTTTTTGTTTTATTCGGTCAATGACTGCGAGGCCGAGCGGGCGGGCACATACATCGTTGTCGATAAAATGACGGATCCCTGTCATGTCAGCGGGCATCCTGTGGAGGTGGTGCGCCCCACGATGGACGAGGAGATCTTCATGCGGGATCGCTTCAGACAGGGACAGCACTGGCACACTCTGGAGGGTGCGTGTTACTTCCGGGAGGGCGACTGGCACTATCTGATCTACTCCGGCAACTGTTACCAGAACGAATACTACTATCTGGGCTACGCCGCTGTACAGTCCGCTGAGACCGATCTGACAAAGCTGCATTTTGAAAAGCAGCCGGATGCGCACACCTACGCCCCGCTGATCGCGAAAAACGATTATGAAGAAGGCACCGGCCACAACAGTGTGATCCGGGTGGACGGTCAGTATTATGTGATCTATCACGGCCGTGACCGGGAAGAAGATCCCCGGATCCGGGGAGACCGGCGCACCGCCCGCATCTGCCGCCTGACGGTGGAGAATGGTAAACTCACGGCGCATCGCTACAAGGATCACCTTTGAGTGCATATGTTGCCTCAGCATAATAACTTATCCTGGGTACGCCAAAGATGTCAGCTGTTGGATTCTTGTGCCAATTTCTGCAACAATAGCCATTCAACTGCTGCCATAGGCTGCAAAAGAGAAAATTTGCAGGGTTCTCATCCGTACCGGATGGACCAAAAAAACCACCACCCGCAGGGGGGTGGTGGTTTCTTGGTGCGCTCGGCGGGAGTTCGAATGAAGCTCAGCAGCCTGCGGCAGCAGAGCTTCGCAAACTGCGCAAAAGCTGCAAAAGAAAAAAGGATACCGGCAGTTTGCGGGGTTCTCATCCGTACCGGATGGACAGTGATTTGTCAAACTAAGTGCAACACAAAGCAAGTTCAGAAGCCCACAAATCGGCAGCAGAACGAAAACCTAAAACTTTACGAGGCCTGGCGTTGATCAACGCCAGGTTTCGTTTTAATG
>JAFUNR010000007.1 GCA_017472965.1 Oscillospiraceae bacterium
AGGGCGGCGACCCCACCGGCACCGGCATGGGCGGCCCCGGCTGGCAGATCAAGGGCGAATTTGCCGCGAACGGCGTGAAGAACGACCTGAAGCACACCCGCGGCGTGCTTTCCATGGCCCGCAGCATGGCGCCGGATTCCGCCGGCAGCCAGTTCTTCATCATGCACCAGAACGCCCCCCATCTGGACGGCCAGTACGCCGCTTTCGGCAAGCTGGTGGAGGGCATTGAGGTGGTGGATGAGATCGCCAATACCCCCACCGATTTCCGCGATAAGCCCCGCACCCCCGTTGTTATCAAAAGCATGACGGTGGTGGAGTAAGCCATGAAAGGCAACAAACGCACCCTGCTGGTGCTGCTGGCCATTGTGGCGCTGCTGGGGGTATCGCTGTTCGGGCTGCTGCAGCTGCTGGACTGGCTGATGCTGCGCAACGCCGACCCCGCCGCGGATGATCCCGCCGCCGCCGGCGTAGCCGCAAACGGCCCGGCAGATAAGCTGGATGCCTCCAACCGGTGGGATGTGGTTTTCCCCGCCTATCAGGATGGCCGCACCGCCGCCAATGCCGCAGCCTATGACTATGAGCCATTCATCGTCACATTCTGCCTGCCGGAGGGCTGGCTGACCGTGCTGCCTCCCGTTGAAGAACGCACCGGCACCGCCCCCTACACCCCGGTACAGCTGGTGGATGAGACCGGCGCAGTGATGGGCACGCTGGGCTTTGAACCGGCTGGCGGTGAAGCAGGGCTTTCCCTTGAGGACTTTTGCGCCGTGCTGCAGACGGAAGTTCCCGCCGTGCGCATCACCTTAAACCTGAGCGAAGAGGTGATCACGCCGGACTGCTTTGCCGGTGTGGCAAACAGCCTTACCGTTTCGCCCGCGGCGTAACGCTGCCGGCAGCACAGAACCGCACGCTTTGACCGCTGCTGTCCCCAAAAAGGACGGCGGCGGTTTTCTTTTGCCTTTACCTTGTCGGATCAGGTGCATCCTCCGTTTAGAAAAGACTGCACCGGGTCACTCCCGTGGGAAAAATGTCACAATTTGATGCTTTTGCAGGCGGCGGCACGCTTGTCACAGGGCGTGCGGGATGGTATAATAAAAACCAAATGTACAACACAGCCTGTTTTGGGCCAGAATAAAGGAGAACCACCATGATCTATGGCATTATGGGCGCCATGCCCGAGGAGATCCGCCTGATGAGCAGCGAGCTGACCGATACCGTCACCCGCCGCGTGGCGGATGTGGATTTCATCACCGGCAGCTATGCAGGACACACCGTCACGCTGTGCTGCGCCGGCATGGGCAAAACCAACGCCGCCGCCGCCACCCAGATCCTGATCTCGGTGTTCGGGGCCGAGCGCATCGTGTTCAGCGGCATTGCGGGCAACTGCTCACCGCTGCTGCGCGTGGGCGATGTGGCCGTGGGAAGCGAGCTGATCCACCACGATATCGACAACCTGACATTGGAGAACACCGGTCTGAAGGCCGAGCTTTACCGTGCCGACCCCGCGCTGGTGGCTGCCGCCGAGGCTGCCTGTGCCGCACAGGGGGTGCACGCCGTCACCGGACGCATCGCCACCGGCGAGCAGTTCATCTGCGAAAGCAGCGTCAAAAACGCCATCATCGAACGCTGCAGCCCGCTCTGCGTGGAGATGGAGGGCGCCGCCGTGGCACAGGTCTCCGTCAAAAACAGCGTGCCCTTTGTGGTGGTGCGCGCCATGAGCGACGATGCCGACGAGGCCGCTTTTGAAAAGCTGGTGGTCAGGCAGTTTGACATCAGCGAATACTGCAACACCGCCGCAGCCATCGTGCTGGATATCATCCGCAGCGCGTAAAACCGCCGCAGGAAAAGTTCGTCTTTTCACAAAAACGCCGCAGACAGGGCATATGCCTGCGCCACGCCCGGTTCATCTGTTTCAGAAAAAGAGGAAAGACACATGAAAACACCCGTCATCCGTACCGCCGTATGGGGGCTGATCTGCGTGCTGCTGCTGGCACTGACCGGCTGCGCCCCGGCTTCTTCGCCGTCCTCCGCCGTTTTGCCCGAAAGCAGCGCCGTCCACGATACCACCGCAGCCGAAACACCTGACAGCACCGCCCCGACCGCCGATGCTGCTCCGGAGGATACAGCCGCAAGCGAGGCCGAAGACCCCAGCGTACTGCCGCTGTCCCGGCAGCACTATGACAAGCTGGACGATACGCAGCGTCAGCTTTACAGTGAAATGTACGCCATCGTTTCCGCCTTTGCCGAGACCGGCCCGCTGAGCCCCGCACCAAAAGAAGCGCTGGATGCGGCTTTTCTGGCTCTGTGTGAAGATCACCCCGAGCTTTTCTGGCTGACCAGCTACAGCGGCAGCTACACCAGCCTTGATGACGTGGTCACCTCCGTGGAGTTCCGACCCGGCTACAGCATCACGGCGGCGGAAAAGCCGGCGCTGACCGCTGCGCTGGAAAGCCGCCGCGATGAGCTTCTGAACGCCATGAATGCCGAACTGCCCGCCGATGCCAGCGATGCCGACCGCGCCTATTATCTTTTCAACGCCATCATACAGAACACCTTCTATGACCAGTTCACGCCCGCGGATCAGCTGGCGGACCAGTCGGCAGTCTCCTGCCTTGTGGATGGATGGGCCGTGTGCGCCGGATACGCCCGGGCCCTGCAGTACCTGCTGATGAGTGCGGATATCCCCTGCAGCACCGTCAGCGGCACAGCAAACGGTATGCCGCACTCATGGGTACTGGCACAGCTGGACGGCGAATGGTACCATATGGACCCCACATGGGCCGATTCGGACGAGCTCTTCGGCGGCAGGGAATTGCTGCTCTGTGAATATTTCGTCATGACCACCGAACAGCTGCTGCTCTCTCACACGCCGCAGGCGGATGACCTGCCCCTGTGCACCGCCGAAGATGCCGATATTTTCGTGCGCCGCGGCACCAGACTGGCGCAGTGGGATACCATCGCACTGGAAAATCTGCTGCGCGAAGCCGCCGCCGCCGGGGAACACGCGCTGAGTCTGGAGCTGACCGACCCCGCCGCATGGAGCAGCGCCCGCGCCGCTCTGGATAACGGCGAGATGCTCCGGCTGCTGCGCAGCGTTGCCGACACGGTTCCGGCACTGGACACACGGTCACTGCAATATTACCCCAACGACACCCGTCAGGTTCTGCATCTGATCCTGACCTATACGCAGTAAACTGCCCCGCAAACGGATTTTGAGCAAACAAAAACGGAAGACACCCTGCCGTGTCTTCCGTTTTTTTTTGCTCTTTTTCATTTTTTCGCCTGTGCATCACACCTTGAACAGGAATTCGATGATATCGCCGTCGGCAACGATGTATTCCTTGCCCTCGGTGCGCTGCAGGCCCTTCGCCTTGACGGCGGCCATATCATAGCCGCACTCGGCAAAGGTATCGTAGGCCACCACGCTGGCGCGGATGAAGCCGCGCTCGAAATCGGAGTGGATCTTGCCGGCGGCCTGCGGGGCGCGGGTGCCCTTTTTGATGGTCCATGCGCGGCATTCCTTTTTGCCGTCGGTGAGGAAGCTGATCAGGCCCAGCAGCGCGTAGCTCTTCTGGATCAGCTTATCCAGACCGCAGCCGTCGGTGATGCCGAACTCGGCCAGCAGCTCGGCCTTTTCCTCCGGCTCCATACCGGCCACATCCTCTTCGATCTTGGCACAGATGGGCAGACAGGCGCTGCCCTCCTTGCCGGCGATGGCCTCCACGATCCTGACATATTCGTTATTCTCCACGCCGTCGATCAGATCGTCCTCGCTGACATTGGCAGCGTAGATGATGGGCTTGGCGGACAGCAGATGCATATCCTCAAACACGGCCTTTTCGCCGTCGGTTTCCACCGGCATGCTGCGGGCGTTTTTGCCGTCGGACAGATGCTCGATGAGCGCCATGAGGAATTTTTCCTCGGCGGCGAGGGTCTTGTCGCCCTTCATGGCCTTGCGGGTGCGGTCCAGACGGCGCTCCACCAGCTCCAGATCGGAGAGGATCAGCTCCAGATCGATGGCCTCGATATCGCCGGCGGGATCCACGCCCACGGGCTTGTTCACATCCTCCACCACGTGGATGATGTTGTCATCGTCAAAGCAGCGCACCACATGCACGATGGCATCCACCTCGCGGATGTTGCCAAGGAACTTGTTGCCAAGGCCCGCGCCCTTGGAAGCGCCCTTGACCAGACCGGCGATATCCACGAATTCGATGATGGCGGGGGTCTTTTTGTCGGTATCCCAGATCTCGGCCAGCTTGTCCAGCCGGGCATCCGGCACGGGCACGATGCCCACATTGGGCTCGATGGTGCAGAACGGATAGTTCTGGGCTTCGGCGTTCTGGGTGTTGGTGATGGCATTGAACAGGGTGGACTTGCCCACATTGGGCAGACCGACGATACCAAGCTTCATAGTTTTATCTCCCTTGCGGTGTGCCGCGGCTTTCATTCGGCACGGCATATTTTTTCAATTTTATATTATATAACACACCCCCGGAAAACGCAAGCGGTTCTTTTGCAAACCGCTGCTGTGCATCAGCGGCCGCGGGGAGATCCCGCCCTGCGGCTGCGGACAGACGCACGCAGCCCGCGTTTACCGCTGCGCCCGGGCGCACCCTGCACATCAGGGCATATTCCGGTATTCGCGGGGGGATACCCCGACCGCTTTTCTGAAACAGCGGGAAAAGTACAAAGGGTCGGGAAAACCGCATTGATCGGCTATCGTGCCGATGGAATACTGCGGAACGCTTCGAAGCAGCTTTTTTGCCTGATTGATTTTGAGATCCGTCAGGTATTCCATCGGCGTAATGCCGAAATCTTTTTTGAAGCAGCGGCGGATGTAATCGGGATGATAGCGGAATCTGCCCGAAAGAGTCTCCATATCAAGGTTGGGATTTGAAAAATTCCGGATCAGATGATCCCGGATCGCATAAGACAGCGTACCGGATTTGTTTTCCTGCCGGGTATCCAGAATCAGCTGGATCATAAACCGAAGCAGCTCCTCCAGAGAGGTCCGGTAGCCCTGCTCTCTTTTTAAATACAGCTGAAAGAGCAGCTGGCCCAGCTCTGTCAGCGATTCCAGATGATTCAGCGCGTACAGGGAATCGCCCGAAAAAGGCAGATCGTCGCACAGAATATGGATATCCTGATAACAGGAATCGGACAGGATCTTATGCTTCATATTCGGCGGTGTGATATACACCGAACCACCGGAAAAGACAAATTCCTGATCGGGAACGATCACCGTGCCGGTTCCGTACAGCGGAATTACGATCTCCCAGTGCGGATGCGAATGCTCCTTGCAGCCGGTAATGTTTTCGGGGCTTTTTGCAACAAGATACGTTTTCATGAATCCTACCTTTGAAAGATCAGTCTGACCGGATCGAACAGCTTTTGCAACTGGATTTTACCACAAAAAGTCTGAAATGTCCATATTTATATCGCCGTGCGTCCTGTTGCGGAGCAAGCTGCTCTTATATAATGAAACCGGAAAGAGGCGGTCTTCAGTCCGGCGGATAAAAAACGATGCTGTACAGGCAGCGGAAAGAGAGGCTACACCTATGATGCAGTTTCCAAGAACAGAAGTAGAGGGACTTTCCTTATCCCGAATGATCATCGGCTCCAACTGGATGGCAGGCTACAGCCACAGAAGTCCGTCGGCAGACAGAATGATCGTCGAGCGGCATTCCACCACAAAAAATCTGGTGCCCATGCTGGAAACCTTTCAGGAGTACGGAGTCGACACCATTATGGCGCTTTTTTCCCAGCATCCCGTTATCGTGCAGGCGATCAGGGAAGCCAGTGAAAAAACAGGAAAAGAGTTTATTCTGGTGGATACGCCCATTATCAATGTGGACGATTCCGCGACAGCCAGAGCCGAGGCAAAGGCGATCATTCAGAAGAGCAGGGAGATCGGCTCCAAAATCTGTCTGATCCATCACTCCAGCGCGGAACAGCTGGTAAATAAAAACAAACGCACGATGGACCGTCTGGACGATTACACCTATATGATCCGTGAGGCCGGTATGATCCCCGGTCTTTCTGCGCATATGCCGGAGCTGATCGTATACAGCGATCTGAACGGGTATGATGTACAGACCTATATTCAGATCTACAACTGCATGGGCTTCCTGATGCAGGTGGAGGTGGAGACCGTCAATCAGATCATCCACGATGCCAAGAAACCTGTGATGACGATCAAGCCCATGGCAGCCGGAAGAACGACCCCTTTCGTGGGCCTGAACTTTAACTGGGCAACCCTGCGCGACTGCGATATGGTCACCGTCGGCTGTTTTAACGAGCACGAGGCAAGAGAGGATATCGAGATCTCGCTGGCCGCGCTGGAACGCAGACGCGTGAACATCGAAAAGCGCAGCAGCCCGAACCAAAAGCAGGATGCCTTCGGCGGGAATCAATAAAAGCCGATGGCGGGCCGGTGCGCCTGCGGAAAAATTCGCTGTTGTTCTGCGGCGGCAGATGTGCTATAGTAAAGAAAAAGCGGTCTGTGCGGCCGCACTGAAAGGACGGAACGGATTATGGCACTGATGCATGTGGATTTCTTCTCGCGCACACTGGGGATGTGCATGAATATGGATGTGATCCTGCCGGAGAACACCGAAGGGCTGATCGGCATGGGCGGCAAGGCGCAGGCCGGCTTTCCCACGCTGTACCTGCTGCACGGCATGAGCGACGACCACACCATCTGGCAGCGCCGCACCAACATCGAGCGGTATGTGGCGGATAAAAATCTGGCGGTGGTGATGCCCAGCACCCATCTGGCATGGTACACCGACACCGCCTACGGGCTGAATTACCTGACCTATATCAGCGAGGAGCTGCCCGCCGTGTGCCGCGGCTTTTTCCGCGGCATGAGCGAAAAGCGGGAGGATACCTTCATCGCCGGGCTCTCCATGGGCGGCTACGGCGCATGGAAGGCAGCGCTGACCCATCCGGAGACCTTCTCCCACGCGGCCAGCCTTTCCGGTGCGGTGGATATGCCCGTGCGCATGAGCAGGCGCGCCACGCTGGGCACCAAGGCTTCGGAGGCCTACTGGCAGGGCATTTTCGGCGATCTGGACAAGATGGAAAACGGTCCTCACGACCTGCTGTATCTGGCGAAGAACTGCAAGGCGGCGGGCACGCTGCCAAAGCTTTTCCAGTGCTGCGGCACCGAGGATGCGCTGTATCCCATGAATGCGGAGATGCGCCAAAAGCTGCTGGATGCCGGTATTTCCCCCACATGGGAGGAGGGCCCCGGCGACCACAACTGGGCCTACTGGGATGAAACGATCCAGCGCGTGCTGGCATGGCTGCCGCTGGAAAAACCGGCAGAGAAGTAAAAAGAACCGGAGCCGCTGCGGGGAGACAATATCCCGCAGCGGCTCCGGTTCTTTTTACTTTTGAATGCTCAATCCTGCTTTTCGGTATCGAACCCGATCACGATATCCATCAGGGTCAGGTTGGAGGTGGCACTGCACAGCGGCTGCAGGAACAG
This sequence comes from Oscillospiraceae bacterium, assembly GCA_017472965.1. Taxonomy (GTDB): domain Bacteria; phylum Bacillota; class Clostridia; order Oscillospirales; family Ruminococcaceae; genus UBA1762. Next base: position 7,496 of record JAFUNR010000007.1, read on the forward strand.
CTCGATTTTGGATCCGTCGGGCAGCAGCGGGCGGGAAAGCACGGAATATGCCAGATTCATACGCTCCTTTTTGATCGACTCTTTCTTTTTGTACACCGCGGCAGCTTTTGTTTCCATTGTATCGGCGCTGTCCGGTGCGGTCAAGCACACAGCCTCCCGATTTATCGGCAAATCTTCCCGCCTGCTGAAACCGGTTGCAAAAAAATCCGGTCTGTGTTAGCATAAAGGCACAGGCAGCGCCGAATGCTGCACAAACGGAGGACAAGCCATGCTGTCACAGAAAAAGCTGGAAAAGCTGCACACCATTCTTCTGGATTTTTACAATGCGACCGGTGTTTCCATTTCGCTGCGCCGCCCGGATTTTTCCATTGTGGATCTGGACATGGAATATGCCTCGCACGATTTTTGCGTTCTGCTGCGGAGCGCGCAGAACAAGATAGACCGCTGCACGGAATTCGATTGCCGCCTTTTTGAAAAATGCCGCCAAAGCCGGAAAATGGAGATCGGCATCTGTCACGCCGGCCTTGTGGATGCAGCCGTGCCGCTGTTTCACGACGGGGTGCTGCTGGGGTATATTTCGCTGGGACAGATGAAGAAGGATGCCGCCTTTTCCTCCGTTTATGACAGGGTGCGGGATTACCCGCTGGATATGCTGCAGCTGGAGCAGCTTTACGATAAGCTGCCCCTGTTTGACAGCAAAAAAATCGAGAGTGTGGCGCGTATCGCAGAGGTCATCGCCAGATTTATCCTGTTTGAAAATATGCTGCAGCCGTCCATCGATCCGGTGATCGAAAGGGCAGCCGCCTTTATCGACGAAAATCTGACACAGGAGCTGACGCTGGATAGGATCGTGCAGGAGATCCATGTATCCAAAAGCACCCTGTACCGCAGCTTCAGCGCAAACCTTCACTGCACGGTCGGCGAATATATCGCCGGAAAAAGGGTGGACAAAGCCATCGGGCTGCTGCGCGATACCGCTTTATCCGTGGAGGAGATCGCCCGGCAGACCGGCTTTGCCGACACCACCGGCTTTATCCGCACCTTCCGGAAGCTGGAGGGGACCACACCGCTGAAATTCCGCAGGCTGCAGAAATGATCTTACGGCAGCTCTCCCAAGGGGGGGCTCCGGATAAAAACGGCGGGAGCCGCGCAGAGTGTTTTCTGCGCGGCTCCCGGTTTTTATTCTTTTTCGTTGCTTTGTTCAAAAAGCGCCAGCCGCCCGCGCAGGTAGCATTCGGCGGCGGCATCCGCTTCGGGGCGGGCGGGCAGACGGCCGTTCCGGTCAGCGGCGGCCAGCAGCACCAGATCGGCAGGACAGCAGCTTTTCCGGAAAAGCCGGTTTGTGGCGCTGATACCAGAGCTCTGCGCCGCCAGCAGATTGGGGCGCATATGCAGTGTGATCATATTGCACACCTGCTCTGTCAGCGCAGCCGGCACCCCGTGCCGCCCCAGCAGGGCGCGGGCGGGGGCAAGGCCGGCGGCCTCGTGCCCAAGGGCGCGGATGCGGCCATCGATGACGGCGGTGACGGCGGGCTTGCCCAGATCGTGACACAGCGCCGAAAGCATAAAGACAAAGGGCTGCTGCGCCTGCGGGCGAAGCGCGGCGGCGGCATCCAGCACCAGCATGGTGTGATTCCACACATCGCCCTCGGCGTGATGGGCGGGCGGCTGCGGCACACCGATGAGGGCGGCAAGCTCGGCAAAGGCGGGGCGCAGTGCGTTTTCACCGCGCAGCCGCTGAAAGTATTCCGAAGGGCGCTGTTCGGTGCACAGCACAGCCTCCAGCGCACAGCAGCGGGTATTTTCCACGGTGCAGCCCTCCTTTTTTCAGCCGGATGGATCCGTCCGGTTTTTTGGCCGTATATATATGTAATTTTATCACTGCATGCTGTGGAATACAATCTTTCGAACAAAAATATTTTGTTGTTTCCCCCGATTGACAAGTGCATTTCGCTGATTGTATAATAAGTGCAGAAGCATGGAAACAGGGCCTGTTTTCAAGTGAATATTCCAAAACGGGCCACTGTTCGGCAGGGGAGAACTGCCAGACCGCCGCCCGTTTTGCAGGCGGCTTTTCTTATGCTCCAAAGCACATTTTCCCGCACGGAGGTTTTACTATGAGGCTGCGTCTGCCCAAGCTGCGCAATACATTATTCGGCTTTCTTTTCAATTATCAGGATGACCTTTCCACCGGACGCATGAGCCTGCTTTGGAGCAGCTTCCTCGGCAATGTCTGCGGCATTTTTACCTCCGGTGCGTTTTACACCGCCTTTCTGATGGAAAACGGCATCGACATCGTACAGGTGGGCATCATCGGTTTTATCCCGTACATCAGCTCGTTTCTGAACCTGTTCACCCCCAAGCTGTATTCCCGCATCAAAAAACGCCGGGGACTGCTGCTTTTTTCCAACCTGTTCTATTACACCTGCGTGGTATTCGCCACCACGCTGATGCCCCGCTTTGTGCAGGGCGGCAGCGCACGCACCGTATGCTTTGCCGCGCTGCTGCTGCTGGGCAACTGTGTCAACGCGCTGCTGGGCGGCGGCGCCAGCGCATGGCATCTGAAATTTCTGCCCAAGCAGGATGACCACCGCAGCTTTTATCTTTCCATCACCAATCTGGTGGCCAATTCCAGCACCGCTCTCACCGCACTGGTGGCCAGCCTTGCCGCACAGGCACTGGAGGGCTCGCCCATGCAGGCGCAGATCATCGTCATTCTGCGTTATGTCAGCTTCGGGCTGGCGGTGCTCAATGCGCTGCAGCTGTACCTGATCCCCAAAGAGTACCCCTACGAGATCACCCCGGGACAGAAGCTGCGGGATGTTTTCACCAGACCGCTGCGCAACCACAAATTCGTGTGCACCGGCCTGATCGCCATTGCGTGGCAGACCATCACCAGTCTGAACTGGAACACCTTCAGCTACCATCTGCTGGATACCGTCAAGCTGGATTACGCCTGGACCTACACCAACACCATCGTCTGCGTGGCCTGCAGCTTTTTCCTTGTGCCGCTGTGGCGGCGGATCGTGCGGCAGTTCGGCTGGTTCAAGGTGATGGCCTCCAACTGCTTCCTCAACATTCTGGTGGAATTCTGCTGGGGCAGCGCCACCGAGCACAGCGTATGGCTGTATGTACTGGGGGGCGTGATCTCCGGCATCAATCTGTGCGGCGCACAGCAGGCGCTGTCGCAGATGTTCTATCTGAATCTGCCCCGAAAAGATATCGATCTTTACAACACCTGCAACGGCTTCTGCAACAGCATGTTCTTTATGGTGGGCAGCATGATCGGCACATGGATGCTGACCGCCTTTGCGGGCGAGGGCGGCATGACCCATCTGCTGGGGCTGGAGCTGTATCCTTCCCAGACCATCTGCTACATCAAGGTGCTGCTGTTTGCCGCGCTGGGCGTTTACACACTGCTGGCCGAGCCCCATCTGCAGCCGGATGCCGAGACCACGGCGTGACCGGCAGCTTTCTCCCTATTTATTCTTTTACAGGAGGCCGCTTCCATGAAACTGCACCTGCCCCGCTTCCGCGACAGTATGTTCGCACAGCTGTATAATTTCAAGGACGATTATTCCGCCGGCCGCACGCTGGCCGTGATCAACCAGCTGCTGAGCTCCATCGGCAACATCTTTGTCACCGGTACCTTCTACACCGCCTTTCTGATGGAGAGCAGCATCGACATCGTGCAGGTGAGCATTCTTTCCTTCATTCCGCACATCTGCTGGATCTTCGGTCTGCTTTCTCCCAAAGTCTTTTCCAAATTCAAAAAGCGGCGGGGCATCCTGCTGTTCAACAGCATTTTTTACAACCTGTGTCTGGTGCTGCTGCCCACGCTGATCCCGTATTTTGTGCAGGATCCGGGTGCGCGCACCCTGTGGTTTGCCGTGCTGCTGGTGGCCGGCAACATCGTAACGGCTGTGCTGGGCAGCGGCTCCTCGGCTTGGTTCATCCGCTTTCTGCCGGAGGATGACACCCGCCGCAGCTACTATTTTTCCATCCAGTACATGATCCCCAATGTGGTGGGCACCCTGACCGCCGTGGGCGCATCCCTGTTCACCGATGCGCTGGGCGGCACCGATGCGCTGGGCCCCATCATCAATACGCTGCGTTACATAGGCTTTTTCCTGCTCATGACCGGCAGCATCGTGCAGCTGAGCTTCAGCAAGGAGTACCCCTACGAGCGCAGCACCGGCAGCACCGTGCGGCTGACGGATGTGCTGACCATCCCCCTGCGCAACAAAAAATATATGCAGACCATGGTGCCGGTGTTTCTGTGGAACTTCATCGGCAGTCTGACCGGCGGCTTCTGGACCTACTATCTGCTGGATACCATAAAGATCAGCTATTTCATGACCTATATCAGCAGTATCACAGCCTGCATCGTCAGCCTGTTTTTCATGCGGTTCTGGCGCATGGCCATCCGGCACTTCGGCTGGGTGAAGGTGATGGGCTTTAATCTGGTGCTGGTGGGGCTTTCCTGCGCGCTGGATGTTTTCCTGACACCGCAGACCACATGGATCGTGCCCATCGCCGCCATCATCAGCGGCATCAACCTGTGCGGCGCACAGCTGACCACCGACAACCTGTTCTATCTGAATATGCCGAAGAACACCGATGTGGATGTGTACATGACCTTCGGCAACGCACTGACATATATTTTCATCTTCGTGAGCTCGGCGCTGGGCACATGGCTGCTGGCGGCGCTGGAAAGACCGGACGGCAGCCCCTATGTTTTCCTCGGGCTGGATTTCTATGTGCCCCAGATCATCACCGCCATCAAGGTGGTGCTCTATATCGGCGCCATCGTCTACACCTGGAAAATGGCCCCGAAGCTGGAACCGGTCAAGCGGTAAACATAAAGAAAAACGGTTCCCGGCGCGGAGCCGTTTTTCTTATTGACTTCCAAAGGAAGCGGGGCTATAATACGCTTGAAAGCAGCTTTTTTCGTTCCGTCAGCAGGAAAAGGCCGCCGCAGTACGACCCACGGAGGATGCACGCCATGTTCAGTCTGCGCTATCGTACCCGCTTCCGCGATACGGATTTTTACCGGCTTTACAACATGAAGGATGAGAAAAGCCGGGGCCGCGCCATGATCCTTGCCAACACGCTGATGTGCAGCATCGGCAATATTTTCATCAGCGGCACCTTCCACACGGCATTCCTTGCCGCCAACGGCATCGACATCGTGCGGGTGGGCATCATTGCATTCGTGCCTTATATCTGCTCGCTGCTCAACCTGCTGACCCCTCAGATCATGAGCAAGCTGGAAAAGCGGCGGGGCGTGCTGCTGTTTACCCATTTCATCTATTACGGCTGCAATGTGCTTGCCACCACCGTGATGCCGCTTTTTGTCAAAGACCCGGCCATGCGCACGGTGTGGTTCGCCGTGTTCCTGCTCATCGGCAACGGCGTCAACTCGCTGCTGGGCACCGGCGTATCCGCGTGGAGCGTCAAATTCCTGCCGGAGGGCCGCGACCGCAACTTCTATTTCTCGGTCTCCAACCTTGTGACCAACGTGCTGGGCACGGTGACAGCCATCGGCGCGGCACTGGCGGCGGATGCACTGGCCGGCTCGCCCCGTCAGACCGAGATCCTGTTCGCGCTGCGTCTGGCGGCCTTTGTGGTGCTGCTCATCGGCGGCCTGCTGCAGATCCTTGTGCCGAAAGAATACCCCTACGAGCGCAGCACCGCCGGCAAGGTAAAGCTGCGCCATGTGGTGACCATCCCCACGCGCAACCGCAAATTCCTGCTGACTGCCGCCGTGTCTTACATCTGGACCTTTATCTGCAACACCAACGCCTCCACCTGGACCTACTACCTGCTGGATACGGTGGGCATCCCTTATACCACGACCTACATCTCCTCGGTGGTGACGGCCATCGGCAGCCTGCTGCTGCTGCCGGTCTGCCGCCGCATCTACAACCGGGTGGGCTGGCACAAGCTGATATTCATCAACATTCTGACGGTGCTGGCGCTGGATTCCACCGCCGTATTCATCACGGCAAAAACGCTGTGGCTGTATGTGCTTTACAGCATTCTGGGCGGTCTGAATCTGGTGTGTCTGCAGCTGGTCACCTCCAATACCTTCTATCTCAACCTGCCCAGACAGGATGCCGACCACTACTTCACCTTCAACGGTGTGGTCAGCAGCGTGGCCGCGCTGCTGGGCGGCATATACGGCACCTGGTTCCTTTCGCTGCTGGAACGCCCCGACGGCGGCTGCCTGTTTGAATTTATCGGGCTGGAATTCTACCCCTCCCAGCTGCTGGCGGCCAGCAAGCTGCTGATGCTTGCCGCAATGGCACTGTACATCCGGTGGATCACCCCGCGCACAAAGCCGGATACCGTCTGATACACCGGAAAGGAGAAATAGACCATGTTCAGTCTGCGTTACCGAACCCGCCTGCGCGATACGGATTTTTACCGGCTTTACAATCTGAAGGATGAAAAAAGCTGCGGCCGTGCCATGATCCTTGCCAATGCGGTATTTTACAGCATCGGCAGCATCTTTATTTCCGGCACGTTCCAGACGGCATTCCTTGCCAACCACGGCATCGATATCGTGCGGGTGGGCATCATCACCTTTCTGCCGTATTTCTGCTCGCTGATCAGTCTGCTGGCGCCCAAATTTTTGAGCAGATTCCCCCGGCGGCGCTGGCTGCTGCTGCTGAATCTGTTCTTCTATTTCGGCTGCACCGTGCTTGCCACCACCATCATGCCGCTGTTTGTGCAGGATCCCGGCGCACGCACCTTCTGGTTCGGCTTTTTCCTGGTGCTGGGCAACATTTCCCATGCACTGATCGGCAGCTGCACCAATGCATGGAATGTGAAATTTCTGCCGGAGGGCCGCGACCGCAACATCTATTTTTCCGTTTCCAACATCGTGACCAATGTGCTGAGCACCGCGGCAGCCATCGGCGCGGCGCTGGCGGCGGATGCGCTGGCCGGCTCGTCCCGTCAGAATACGATCCTTTTCTGGCTGCGCATTGCGGCCTTTGTGATGATCATCATCGGCGGCTGTCTGCAGATCCTTGTGCCGAAGGAGTATCCCTATGAGCGCTCCTCCGAAAGTGCGGTGCGGCTGCGGGATGTTTTCGTCGTTCCGCTGCGCAACAAAAAATTCCTGCAGACGGTTTTTATCAGCTACCTGTGGGGCTTTATCGGCGCAGTCAATGCCTCCACATGGATCTACTACCTGCTGAACACGGTGAAAATGCCCTATGTGATGACCTACATCGCCTCCATCGTCACCGCCATCGGCAGCATCTTTCTGCTGCCGGTCTGCCGCCGGCTGTACAACCACACCGGCTGGCACAAAATGATGCTCATCAATGTATCCACCGTGCTTGTTCTGGATTGCTTCGCCGTATTCATCACGGCAAAGACCCTGTGGATCTTTGTGATCTACAGCATTCTGAGCGGACTGAATCAGGTGTGTATGCAGCTGACCACCTCCAACACCTTCTATCTGCATCTGCCCGACAGGGACACCGACCACTACATCATTTTCAACAATCTGCTTGCCAACATCGCCGCTTTGCTGGGCAGCGTTTTCGGCACATGGTTCCTTTCGCTACTGGAAAAGCCGGACGGCAGCCGCCTTTTTACCGCCGCGGGGCTGGATTTCTACCCCTCGCAGCTGCTGGTGGCGGTCAAGCTGGTGATGATGGCCGCGCTGGTGGTCTACCTGCGCCGGCTCGACAGCAAAAACCGGCAGGCAGGCTGACGGCGCCGCAGTCCTGCCGGCAATGCGCCCCGTTTGGTGAAATTCCGATTGACAAAGCCCCTGTACTGCCTGTATAATAGCAGCAGAGGGGCTTTTCTTTTTGGCTGTGTCCGGAATGATCTCGGTTTTGCGCAAAACATCATTTTCCGTGCCAGAAGAAAACGCCCGTTTTTCATTTTACAGGCCATTCCATTCTTTTCAGAGAGAGGATGATCGATCTCTATGCTGCTGCGACTTCGCCTGATGCTTCGCCGGTTCCGTTTTTCGGATACCGATTTCGGCCGCCTTTACAATTTTAAGGAAGAACACTGCACCGGACGGGCCCTGCTGCTGCTGAACACCTTTTTCTGCGGCATCGGCAATGTCTTTATCACCGGTACCTTCTACACCGCCTTTCTGACGGAAAACGGCATCGATATCGTCAAGGTGGGCATCATCACCTTTATCCCGTATTTCTGCTGGGTCTTCGGTCTGTTTGCGCCCAAGATCCTCAGCCGTTTCAAAAAGCGGCGGGCGCTGATCCTTTTCAACCACATCTTCTACTATGTCTGTGTGGTTCTGGGCACCACCGTCATGCCCATTTTTGTCAAGGATCCCGATGCCCGCACGGTCTGGTTCGCCGTATTCCTTGTGCTGGGCAACCTGTGCAACGCCCTGATCGGCAGCGGCGCAAGCGCATGGCACATCCATTTTCTGCCTGAAGGCAAAGACCGCAACTTCCATTTTGCCATCTCCAATCTGGTGGCCAACCTGATCGGCACCGCCACCGCCATCGGCGCTTCCTTTGCGGCGGATGCACTGGCAGGCTCGCCCCGGCAGGGCGTGATCATCACCACGCTGCGTTTCGTCAGCTTCGGGCTGTTCATCCTCAGCGGTCTGCTGCTTTATCTGATCCCCAAGGAATACCCCTATGAAAAGGCGGCGCAGGTAAAGCTGCAGGATGTGTTCGTCATTCCCATCCGGGATAAAAAGTTCATTCTGACGCTGATCATCACCATCGTCTGGAACTTTGTCTGCAACCTGAACGCCAACACCTGGACCTATTACATTCTGAACACGGTGGGCATGAACTACCTGATGACCTACGTGGGCAGCATCGTCATCGCCATCGGCGGCATTTTCCTGATGAACAGCTGGCGCAGCGCCATCAGCCAGCACAGCTGGTTCAAGGTGATCGCCTTCAATGTATTCATCGCCGCCATCAACGAGCTGCTGATGGGCTTTGTCACCGAAAACACCCTGTATATCTTCATCATCGGCTCGGTGATCAGCGGCCTGAACATGATCGGCGCACAGATCACCTTCTCCAACGTATTCTACATCAATCTGCCCCGCGACAAAACCTATTTTGACGTGTACATCACCTTCAACAACTTCGCCGCCAACATCGCGGTATTCCTGGGCAGTATGTTCGGCACATGGGCGCTGAGCATGCTGGAGACCGCCGACGGCAGCGCACGCATCCTGTTCGGGCTGCCGTTCTACGGTTCGCAGTTCCTTGTGTGGATCAAATGCGTGCTGTTCCTGCTTCTGGCGCTGTACATCAAGCTGGTGACCCCGAAGATCCAGCCGGACCATCTGTAAATAAAAAAACCGTTTGCAAAAGGAAAAAGAGAGTTGAAAAAGATCCTTACCATACTGCTGTGCGGCGTGCTGTGCCTGACGGCGCTGTGCGGCTGCCGCGCCGGCAAGACCGAAACCGTGAATCCCATCAGCGAAAGCACGCTGGAGGAGCTTGCCGCCGAGCTGGGCTGCACGCTGCTGCTGGACAAGGTGGAGCTTTCCGACCCGCAGGTGCTGCGCTATAACACCGACCCGGTGCTGTATCAGCTGAGCTTTCTGGCGGCGGACGGCTGCAGCTACACCCTGCGGCTGCAGAAAAACGCACCGGAGGAGGATATCTCCGGCATGCACTACACATGGACGCAAAGCGCCGAGTACACCGATCCCGCCTGCAGCATTCAGCTGAACGGCGAGGGGCAGGGCATCTGCCTGTGGCAGGAGGAGGACTTCTGCTTCAGCCTTGCCGTGCAGGAAAACGCAGAGGAACGGGCCCTGCGCTCGCTGCAGAAAACGCTGCACGCCGCCGCAAGGCTGCCGGAGCCGGAGCAATAAGCGCCGGGACGGGACGCCCCCGAATCAAACAAAAAGGAACGGATCGCTGTGTCCGTTCCTTTTTTATTCCCGCCGGTATTTTCCCGGGGAAAGACCGGTGTGGCGGCGGAATACGCTGCAGAACCATGCGGTATCGCCGAAGCCGCAGCGCTCGGCCACGGCGGCGATGCTCAGCTGTGGGCAGCTGCGCAGCAGCTGGGCGGCAAGCTCCAGCCGGGTGCGGCGGATATACTCCGTCAGAGTCATGCCCATCTGCCGGCGAAAGCGGTGGCAAAGCCCCGAGCGGCTGGTGCCGGTGACGGCGCACAGCTCGTCCAGCGTCAGCGGGCTTTCCAGATGGCTGTTGATATACGCTGCCGCACCGGCCACCGGATCCCGCGGGGCATCGACGGCATCGGTCGCCGCGGCGCACAGGATCGCCAGCAGCTGCACCAGCGCCCCCAGTGCAAGTGCTCCGGCAAAGGGCTGTGCGGGCTGCTGCCGCAGCAGCTGGTCGAAAAGCTGCTGCACCTGACGGCGCTGCGCGGCATCCGGCACGGCGCACACCGCGCCCCGCCCGGCTAAAAACGCCTTTATCTGCACATCGGCCTGCAGGGCTTCGTCCGTAAAAAACAGCTTGCTGCGGCTGTATTCGCAGCCGTCGCCGGGCAGGGTGTAATGCAGCACCCCCGCGCCGATATAGTACAGGCGCCCCGTTCGCAGCGGGTACACGCCGCTTTGAAATACAATGCTGCCCTCGCCGCTGTGCACCCACAGCAGTTCGGCTGTATCGCCGCAGTGCCACACATTATACATGGCATCCCGTCCTGTCTGTCTTTCATAGCTGCGCACCACCGGCATACCTTCACCCCGCTTTGCATTTTCTTCATTATACCGCATTTTCCCCCAAAAGCAATACAGCAATATTTCTTTGCAAAATTCCCCCTTAAAATCCGGTCTTTCTTTTGTTAGAATGTAAATTGCAGGCAGAGTTTTTTCTTTCACGGGAAAGGAGCGCAACTTTTGCAGGCCATTGAAAAATTCATCATCAGCCGCAGCGATGAAATGCACGGGGGCTGGCCGGGAAAGAGGATTTCTGCAGCTGCGGGCGGCTTTCGCCGCTGCCGGACAGCACCGTTCATCCGCAATACCGCTCAACCGACAGGAGGTATACCATGAGCTTTACACTGAAGGATTTCACCGGCGTGATCCCCGCATACATCACCCCCTTTGATAAAAACGAAAAATACGATCCCGCCGCCGCAAGGGAAACCGTCGAATGGCTGCTGGCGCAGGGCGTCGGCGGTCTTTACCTGACCGGCAGCACCGGCTTCGGCGCGGTGATGGACACCGACGAGCGCAAACGGGTGGTGGAATCCGTCTGCGAGCTGGTCAACGGCCGCGTGCCGCTGGTGGCGCATATTGCGGCGGTATCCTCCAAAGCCAGTGCCGACCTTGCCCGCCACGCAAAGGCCGCCGGCTGTACCGGTGTTTCGGCGGTGCCCTCTTACTATTACAAGCTGAACGAGGAGCAGATGGTGCGTTATTACAGCGAGATCGCCGAAGCCACCGACCTGCCGCTGGTGATCTATGCCCAGTGCAGCGTGTACACCCCCTCGGTGCCGTTATTTGAAAGGCTGGGTGCCATCCCCAATGTCAAAGGACTGAAATACACCGGCCCCGATCACTACACCATGGGCCGCATCAAAAAGGCGCTGGGCGAGGATTTCATGGTGTACTCCGGCATGGACGAGATGTTTCTTTCCGGGCTTATTTTCGGCGCGGATGCGGTGATCGGCAGCACCTACAATGTGATCCCCGATCTGGTGAAGCAGGGTATGGAGCTTTATTACGCAGGCGATATCTTTGCCGCACGCACCAAGCTGCTGCTGGCAAACGACATCGTGCAGTGCCTGCTGAAATACGATCTGTGGGGCAGCATGAAGGTGTGTCAGCAGCAGATGGGTCTGAATGCGGGATACGATCCCGCGCCCTTCGGCGTGATGAGCGAGGATGCCAAAGCCGCTTTCCTTGCCGAGCTGCGCGCCATCAAGACCTCTGCCCCCGAAACCGACATCGCCCTGTTCCGCGCGCTGTAAGAGCCGCCCGTACCACAAACAAAAAAAGAGGTGGACAGAATGTTTTACAGTGAATACCATCTGTTCCGTTCCGGGGAGCGCAGCAATTACCGCATCCCCACCATCGCCGTTACAAAGCACGGCACAGTGCTGGCCTTTTGCAGCGACCGCAAGGATACGCTTGCCGACCATGCGGATGAAAAGACCGTGGTGCTGCGCCGCCGCGAGGCCGGCGCACAGTGGGAGCCGGAGCGCACCCTGCTGGCGTACCCCGGCTGGGACTGCAACATCGGCGCAGCGGTGTACGATGCGCTGACCGACACCGTTTTTCTGGAGGTGATGCGCCAGCCTGTCGCTCTGGATGAATTCGGCGATTACACGCCGGAACAGCTGGAAAAGGCCCGCTGCGATGCCGAAGCCCTTGCCGCTGCTGCCGGCATTTTGACCGGCACCTTCTTTCTGTGCAGCGATGATGACGGCCGTACATGGCGCGAAACGCCCAAAAATGTGGCTTCGCAGACGGTTATGACCGCACCGGACGGCAGCAGGGCCGCTTTTACCGGCTGGACCCACGGCAGCGCGCCCGGCATTCAGAAAAAGCGCGGCCCCCACGCCGGCCGTCTGGTGATGCCAAGCCGCTTTACCACCCGCCGCTACACCACCCTGCAGGAGCTGACGGAATGCGGCTTCAACAATGCGCTGTACAGCGATGATCACGGTGTGACCTGGCACAGCGGCGGCCCGGTGCAGACAGGCACCGGCGAAGGCGCCCTGTTTGAGGACGCCGACGGCGTGATCCGCTACAACTCCCGCGCTTTCTTCTTTGACCGCAAACGCTATCTGGCCGACAGCCACGACGGCGGCGAAAGCTTCGGTGATTTCCGTGCCGATGATTTTCTGCTGGAGGTGCCGCACAGCGGCTGCAACGCCAGCCTGCTGCGGGTGGAAAAGACCGCGCTTTGCGCCGCAGATGCCGCACTGCTGCCGCCGCAGGCACAGGGCGTGGTGGTTTTCGTCAACCCCCGCGATCCCAAGACCCGCAAGGATCTGACCGCCTGCATCAGCTTTGACGACGGCCGCACATGGCGCGAGGGCCGGCACATCCGCGAAAGCTTCGCGGCGTACTCGGCCCTCGCCTACAGCGAAACGGACAGACATTTTTACCTGCTCTACGAGCTGGGGGAAAACGACCCCTACGACCTTGGTTTAAGCTGCGCGGAATGCGATCTTGCATGGCTTTTGGGCTGAGTGGCTGAAACCGGCGCAGCGGCCTGTATCCTGCGGTTACTGCGCCGGGATAATACGGCAGCCGCTGGCAAGCAGAAAGCGGATGGCTTCGGCAGAGGTGCGGCGGTCGTATTCCTTTTCCGCATCGCTCAGCGCCTCGTAAGGCACAAGACAGGGATGCAGCTTTCGGGCATCATCCCGCACCGGGCCGAAGCGCCAGCCCTCCTTGATACGGGCGGCGGCCCACACCTCGTGGGTATTTTTTGCCATTGCCTCGGCAAGGGCGGCGGCGGCAGCGGGCAGCTCGATGCCGGAGGTGTCCAGCGGGCAGGGGGTATAGGTGCTGTATTCCATGTTTCTTCTCCTTTTCATGATCTTGTCTTTCAAAGAAAGCCGGCCGCAGGCGAGCTTCTCAGCCTGCGGCCGCTTTTTTATGCGAAAACGGGGGTCAGGGCAGCGGTTCGGGATTTCCGGAAGGGGCAAAGAGGTTTTTCAGCTCCTCATCGGTCTCCTCCTCATCCCAATCCTCCGCTTCCTCCTCACCCACGCTGCCGCGTTCGGCAAGGACCGTCTTCATGATGGCGGGAAATACCTTATCGCAGAGATCGTAGAAAAGCAGGAACGCCGTCACGGCATGTTGGCCGATATCCTGCGGGGTTCCGAACAGTGCGAAATCGTACGCTGCCAGCAGGTCGCCGTCACCATCCAGGCTCAGGCAGATGAAGCGGTACTCGTTGTTCAGCTCGTTCAGCTTCTGCACCAGCGCCGGTCGGGCAGCCTCAGCCACATCGGTGAGCAGGTAACTGCGCAGGCGGCTGTCGCCGGTGCTTTCATCCACGACCAGTTTGATGAGCAGCTGCGGGCCGTTTTTCATGGGCATATAAAGGCGGAAAATATTGTCGCCGTCATCACGGCGCTTTTCGGTATACTCCAGTTCGAGAGAATCCAGCTCGCTGCGCACAGCGCCGATGTAATCGATATCATGCTTCATAATGTGCTCCTTTCTTTGCTCCGGCGTGTACAGCCGGAGCGGTATGCTGTTTCTTTATGCCGCAGCCCGAAAACGGGCCTGACCGGCGCTGCGGCCCTGTACGGATCCGACCGCAGCGCCGGCGGCTGTGCATCAGATCGCCTGCCGGTTGGCTTGGCCAAGGCGGTGATCGGCCTCGCCCAGCAGCTCGCGGATATCGGCCACGGTGGCACACAGCAGCGCCACCGTCTCGCCGATGTCCGTCATGCCCTGCCGCACCACGGCGGCATCTGCGGCAAAAGCATCGGCGCCTTCGCCCTGCCAGCCGTCCAGCAGGGCGCCGACTGCTTCATCAAAGCGGCCGGTCAGCCGGTCATACCGTTTGGGAAGGGCATCCTTCTGTGCAAGGAACGCCTCAAAGCAGGCGGTGTCGATCAGCCTGCATTCCGCGGGTGCTGCCATGATCAGCCCCCCTGCGCCGCGCCGGCGATCTGCTGTGCGATGGAGGCATCCACCTCGCTCATGGCGGTGATGTTCTCCTTGAGCACATCGGCCATGGCCGTCACCATAGCCGGCACGCTCTGCGCCAGATGGGGATAAACCGTATTGACAAGCAGCGCGGTGAACTGATCTTTGGATTCACCCTTCCACCCGGCGATGGCGGCATCCATCGAGCTTTTAAAGGACTGCGCCGCGGCGGTGTAAGCCTGTGCATGGGTATTGCGGATGCTGTTCTCCACAGCGGACATCTGGGTATAATCAAAGGTTACCTTTTCTGCCATAGTATTGTTTCCTCCTTATTCTTTACCGGTCAGTTGGCGGCGGTCTGGGTGTGCACGGCATCGGATTCGGCAACGAAATCACGGTTGGCCTTGCCAAGGGCGGGGTCCTGCTGTTCCATGATGATGGAACGCACGCTGGTCAGGATATTCATGACTACGCGGATCACCGAGCCTTCGTTGCCGGTATCCGTCAGGTCGGTGGTGAGCATGGGGGTCAGCTCGGCAAAGGCTTCGTCAAAGCCATCCGAGGCTTCGCCGATGAAGGCGCCGGTGCCCTTGAGGGAGGCAACCTCTCCCTTGAAGGCCGCAAAGGCCTGATCGGCGGCACTGATATACTGATTGCAGGCGGCGATGGCGCTGTCGATGATCTCGACAGAGATGTTGGTGGTCTGAGCTGCGGTGTTTGCCATGAGTGGTTCATCCTTTCTTTTATCATATCCGATGGTTTCGGGCGGTCGGGTCGGTGCAGAGAGCGCTTCTCTTGTGCTACATGGGGCAGCCTCCTTTCGGTTTTTCGGGTGTTTTTGTTTGCCTGAGATAACTATAAGGGGGCGTGACGGCGAAAAAAGAGGGGGGAGGGGGAATTTGCGGCTGCACTGCCGGAGGGACGTTACCCGGCACTGGCGGAAAGCAGGGCTTCCAGCTCGGCGGCCTGTTCGCTGCCGGAGGGGATCAGCACCACCTGACGGTTGTGCTCACGGGCAGCGGCATTCGGGGTGCCGTCCGCATGGAAATCCGCTTCGGGGGCGCTCCAGCTGCCGCGGCGGGTGCCGGTATCCACGATGACCAGACGGCTGCCATCCACATCGGCTGCGGTCAGCAGCCTGGCGACAGCCTCAGCGCGGGCAAGGCTCACATCGCTTTCCGTCATCTGCACACCGGCAGAGGGCTGTGCAATGCTGCCCGCCACATACACGGTGCTGTTTTCATCGGCAGCGAAAAGCGCCTTCAGCCAGACGGCGGCCTCATCGATCACACGGGCGGCCAGCTCTTCCTCGCGGAATTCGGCGCTGTCGGGCAGAAAGCCCACGGCGGCGGAGGAAATGCTGTACACTTCACGCACGGGGCTGCCGGTATTCACTGCAAAGACGGCAGGCGCCACCCAGGGCAGACCGGCGGGATCGCCCTCGCAGTAAAGCTGGTCGGTGCCGGCGGCGGCAGCGAACACAATGGGCCCGGTCAGCGCCGCGCCGCAGCGACCGGTGATCACCTCGGTCCACAGCTGCTCCAGACGGGCGCGGTATTCATTGGAATTGCGGCAGGTATCATCCTGTGTGCCGCAGACATTGCCCAGATTGAGCATCGTCACCTGAAAATCCTGCAGCGCGGGGTAGGCGGCGGCATCCACACAGGCGAGAACCTCCTCCAGCGTGCCGGCGGTGATATCGTTGACAGCCATATTCAGATGACCGCTGACCGTCACACCGCTGTCGATGATCACGATCCTTTTTACCGCAAAGCCGGAAAGCGCGGCGCGGGCCTCGCTGAGGGCTGCCAGCAGGTCGGCGCCCTCGTCATCCGCAGCGCATTCGGCGCTTTGCAGGTATGTCAGCACCTGCTGCACGGCATTTTCGATCTGCAGCTGCAGATTGGCCGAGGTGTTGGCATACAGCTCGTATTCCAGAAAACGGGCGGTGGGGCGGCTGTCGCTGACAATGACAGGAATGCGTGCTCTGGCGCAGTAACGGCCGTAATCGGTCTGGTATTCCACGCCGAAAGCGCTGACGATCTGCTGTGTCAGGTCATCGGGAAGGCTCTGCGGCCAGCGGGTGTTTGCCCGCTTTGCCGCAATGATACACAGACCCTCGGCGGTCTGGGGGGTAAAGCCGCTCTCGACAGCGGCGGGATCCAGCAGGGCGGTCAGCACGCCGGCCATGGGTGCGGCGGCGCTGCAGCCGGTCAGACCGAAAAGACAAAGCACGGCAAGCACCAGCGCGGCGGCGCGGTGCAGGCTGCGGGCGGGACGGCGAAAAGCTTTTTTCATGGGGAAAAGCTCCTTTCTTTTTTGTTGCAGCTTCATTGTAGAGGGGCTTTTACGGGTGAAAACGGGAGGGAGCGGGGAAATGGATGCATCCCCGCGGGATGCGATGCGCAAAAAACCGCAGGAGATGGCATTCTTCCGCTTATCCTCTGACCGGGCCGCTGTGGGCAACGACAACGGCGTTGTCGATGCTGTATTTCAGCGCTTCGGCCAACGCCTTTTCGGAGCACTGCTCTGCCCAGACCATGCTGCCGCAGGTCTGGTTTGCATCGTACTGCGCCAGCGCCTGCTGCAGATCGATGGCTTCGATGGCAAGCGGTGTGCTGGAATGCATCGCCATGGTTTGGATCGCCTGCTGCAGATGGGTCTCCAGCCGCTTATCCAGCGTGGTCAGCAGCAGCGGGAAAGCGGCGATCACGCTTTCCACCGTCAGATTGCGGATGCGCAGGCAGACCTGTGTGCGGAAGGCCTCCAGCGTTGCGGGCATTTTCTCTGTGCCGGAAACGCTGACCCACAGCCGGATGCGGGCACATTCCAGCTGTTCAACGGTTTCGTCAAGGCGCTGCTGTGCCGCAGCCGCCGCCGCAAAGGCCTGACGGGTCTGGCGTTCCAGTTCGGTTTTGGACTCAGCGGAAAAATACGACCAGCTGATGACGAAGGCCATCATGGAGGTGATGATGGGCAGCACGCGCAGCAGCTGCTGCACCATGTAGCCGGGAAAAGCACCGGCAAGAAAAGCCTCGCTGCCGCCCTGCTGCCGGATCTCGGCGGTTTTGACCGTCCAGAAAATGTAAAATACCAGCAGCATGGCCGCACCGCTGACCGCCGTGCCGATGATGGCGCCGGTCTTATCGTTGGCGCGGTGACGAGTCTTGTCCGTCAGTCTGGAAAGGTTGAAGCCAAGGATGGTGGGGAAGCCCTCCAATGCAAAGCACAGGCTGAATGCATACCAGCGCACGCTGCTCAGAGGGATATCCGCAGCGGGCTGTGCCAGCGTGGCGAGCACATTGTAAAAATCCACCAGCGCCAGAAAGCCGATGGCGCTCCATGCCAGCAGGGTGCGCAGCCGGAAGCTGCCGGCTGCTTTCTTCTTTTGCAGGATCCCGGTATTTTTACGCATGGACGATCTCCTTTTCTGCCGGTGCGGCAAGCGCATCCCAGCGGTCGGTGTTTTCTTCGGCGGCAAGCTCCTCATCGGTGGGCTGCACGGCGGCATCGTAGGCGTTGGCACGCACACGGCTGTAGACGGCGGCAAGATAACGGTATTCCTCCTGCGCACGGTCGGCAGCGGCGGCAGCGGTTTCCATCTGCACACTCAGACGGCACACCTCGTCCAGCTGCTTATAGCGATCGGCAAAGGCGGGCAGACGGTCGTTTTCCACCGCCTGCTGCAGCAGACCGGGCAGCAGGGCGCGGCCCGCCGCCGCGGTGCGGATCAGCGCCTGCAGGATCGTTTCGGCCTCGGCCTTGCCAAGCGGGTGTTCATCGGAACTGCGGCCGCGCAGGCTCTGCTCCAGCTGAGCATCCAGACGGGCGGTGATCTTTGCGGCAAGCTTTTCCACAACGGCGGCCAGCGGATCGCCGCGCTGCGGCAGAAGCCGTGCAAGCATTTTTTTCTTCATGGTATCTCCTCCTTTTTTCAGCTGCCGGCAGACTGCAGGTGAATGACCTCGCCTGCCGCCCGACCGGGATACAGTCGGTTTACGGACTTCCTTTCGGACAGGGGTTGGGCTTCTGCGGCCAGCTGCAGCAGCAGCTGCTGCCCCGGCACGGGGAGCTGCGCGGGGATCTCCACACCGCCGCCGCCGCGCAGCAGCGCCGCCTTATAATAGTGCAGCGCCAGATCCAGACGGTGCCGGGACAGCTGCAGGCGAACGACCTGTCTGCCCAGCAGCTGCTCCCGGTGGCGCAGCAGCCGGGCCGCCGCGTCCTCCAGTGTCTTTTCGGTTTCGGCCTGCTGCTTCTGCAGCGCCGCCAGACGCTTTGCATACATGGCTTCGATATGGGGTGCTGTCAGACCCTCCGCAGCCCGCGCCGCCTCGCTTTGCAGCAGCCGCCGCTCCTGTTCGTGCAGAAGCTTCTGCCGCTGCAGCTGCTCCGTCAGCTGCCGGGAATTTTCCAAAAGGCGGCTGACCGCTGCCGCAAAGGTGCCTGTGCGCAGACGCATTTTGCCCTGCGGCGTACCGTACACATACAGCACGGGCGCACGGGCCAATGCGTTTGCGGCGGCAAGCTGCGCCTCCTGACAAAGCAGTTCGATCCTTGCGCCGCAGCTTTCCTTTGTTTTTTTCGCATCGGTGCGGGCATATGCCAGCAGCCGAAGCTTCTGCCAGACCGTCAGTTTTCCAAACATACCGTTTTCCTCCTTTTTTCTGCGTTTTTCAATGGGTCCACTATCACTGTATATGCCCGCAAAAGCGGTTTTCGGGGAGGGAACGGAAAAAACCGCCGCATCCGGACGAAAAATGCCGGAGGCGGCGGTCTGGAAGGGAAGCATTCCTGCGGGATATGAAGTGTGGCTGCGCCGCACGATGCGCAGCGGGAGCACTGCTCACGGTGTATCCGGCTGCAGCAGGGCTTTGAAGCGGGTAAGCTCGTCGCCGTCCACATCGTAAAGGAAACCCTCGCCGGTAAAAAATGCCGCCGTACCGAACTGCTCCTTCAGCCAGGAAAGATCCATCTCGCTGAAGCATCCACGGCTGTTCTGGGCAAAGTGCACCACGTTATCCAGCACAAAAATATACGGCACACGGCCCCCCAGCAGCAGCGGAGCCGCAGGCGAATGGGGGCGTACCTCCGCAAAGATCAGCAGCAGATCGTTTTCGGCGGCGGTCTGTGCCAGCGGCAGCAGCTGCGCGGCGGCCTCGGGATCCATACGGTCGGTCTGGATCACCGCCACGGTGAAGGGAGCGCGGTGCGGCTTTGCCGCACCGGGACCGGACGGTGTTTGTGCCGCAGACTGCGCAAAGGGCTCCTGATCGAAAACCGGGGGCTCCTGCTGCACAAGGGACGCTGCACTCTGTCCGATAACGCCGGGGGCAGGCACCTCCGCTGTGAGCAGCGCCCCGAAATCAAAGCGGGGCAGCGCAGGGGCGGCAAAGCTCTGCAGCCGCGGTGCGGCAGGCGGTGCGGCAGACTGCGCGCCGTCGGGATCAAGCAGCTGCAGCAGCGCACCGAAATCCCGCACGCGGCGCGGCGCGGCAGTATTCTCAAACAGGGGCAAAAGCTCCTGCAGACCGGCACGGCCGGTCTCGTAGAGGATGAATTCTGCGCCTTCGATGCCCAGCGCCCCATGCAGGATGCCGCGCAAAAGGTTGCTTTTGCCGGAGGACCGCTTGCCGGTGAGGGCGATCGCTCCCGCGCGGCGCAGGTCGATGCGCACCGGCTGCACCTTTTCATAATCCAGACCGGCGGTGAATGCCCCGGGGACATAAGACGCTTCGCTGCAGAAGGCCGGCCAGCTTTGCTGCGTCAGCTCGCCGGAGAGCACCTTCAGCTTCTGTACCGGATAGCGGATGCGGGCGGCAAGCTGCCCGCTCAGCCGCCGGAGAAATTCTTCCCGCTGCTGCGCCGGCGGCCACGGCTGATAGGCCTGAAACTCCACCGCCTGCCGCCCCAGCAGGGCAAGGCCGCGGCCGGGCAGGGGCAGCGGCTCGCGCACACGGTGCCCGAACAGATCCAGATATCCCTCTGCCGCGGTGAGGGAAAACGCGATGACACGGCGAAAGCCATGCCCCAGCAGCCGCTGCACGCCGCCTGCGGGGGAATCGGCGCTGACGATCAGGCTGATACCGGCGGCAATGCCCTCGCGGGCGATGCGGGTAAGCTCCTCGCGGTGTTTTTCGCTCTGGGGGTCATCGGCGGCATACAGTTTTTCCACACCCTCGATAACAAAGGTGATGTGTGCCGGCGCACCGGCTGCCGAAGCCCCCTGTTCTGCGGCGGGGCGGAATGTATCGGTCTCCTCACAATCGGCAAAGCGCCGGCCTGCCAGCTGCTTTCTGCCACTCTCCAGCTTGCGGATCAGCAGCCGGAAGATACGGCGCACATTTTCCGTATCCGCGCCGTCGGTATAGGAGGCCACCAGCGGCAGCTGCGCCAGCGCGGCAAGCCGGCTGCCGAAGCTGAGGATATGGATCTCCTCGCGCCGGTCGGCCTGGCACAGGTGCAGCTGCAGCACCGCCTGCTCCAGCAGGGTGCGCTTGCCCTTGCCGAATTCGCCGAATACCGCAAGATGGGTGGTGTACAGATCGGCGGTGTATTCCGGCTGACGCTGGCGTGCGGTGTCGTCATACAGACCAAGACGAAGCTCACAGGTTTTCATGCTCAGGTTCTCCTTTCATCTCCGGGATACACATATCATACGGGAACAAAAGCTCTGCCGGCAGGGGGGGAAGGCAGACGGGCCGCGGCGGTGCGATGCGTTTTTCGCTCAGCGCCTGCTCATAGCAGCGGGTGATCTGCTGCACCGCCAGCTGCAGCTGGGTGGTATCGTCCGCAGCGGCGCAGCCCTCGGTACGGGAATCGTAAAAGGGCTCATGGGCCCCGGCGCGGCGCAGCCGGCTCAGGCGCACCGGCTCCTGCGAATTGGGCAGCCAGCTGCCGCCGGTATACGCCGACTGGAAGGCATCGAACCGGCCGTTGACCGTGCGCAGAAAGCAGCGTCCGCGGCCGGGCATGGCCGGAGATGCGGCGGCCTCTGTGCCCACCATGGCTCTGGAAACGGATGCATCCGTCATCTTCAGCGCCAGATAGATGTGAGTATTGGTTTTGGTCTCCTCGCTCATGGCAGCGGTCACGTTCTGGCTGACCATGACCATACGGATGCCCAGGCTGCGGGCGGTGCGGGCCAGCGCATCGATCAGGCCCTTGAAATTTATATCCGTTTCCGAAGTGAGCTTCAGAAGCTCGGTGAACTCATCGATGACCAGCACCAGATAGGGCATCCGCTGCCCGGCATCCACCGCGGCATTGTATTCGATGATATCCTTGACCCCTGCCCGCTTGAAGGCTTCCTCGCGGCGGGAGATCTCGGCGGTGACCGCCTGTTCAAAGCGGGAGAGCAGGTAAAGGGGATTTTCACCGCCCGCGCCGGAAAGATTATCGATGCTGCCCACACAGTGCGGCAGGCCGCGCAGCCGCTCGGAGAAGCCGCCGCCCTTCAGATCCAGAATGACAAGATTCAGCTGCGAAGGGTCGTACAGCAGACAAAGGCACAGCAGCCATGCAAGCATCAATTCACTCTTGCCGCTGCCTGTGGTGCCTGCACAGGCGGTATGTACACCATCCGTATGCAGATCCAGAAAAACGGCGGCGGCCTCATCCAGCGGGCCCTTTGCCGCCTGCCGCAGACCGACGGGAGCGCGCAGCGAGACATCCGGATCGTGGCGGCCCCAGTTCTCCCTGATGAAGGCGCAGAGCTTTTCCTCCATCAGGCAGCGCAGCTGCGCGGCATCCCTGCCGGCGAGCTCCTGCTCCCCGGGCTGCAGACCAAGCACATCGTAAAGCGAAACGGTTTTGGGGATGGAGCCGCTTTGCGCCACACGGTAGTAATACAGCGCCGAGAGCATCCGGAAGCCCGCCGCAAGCTGCTCTTTTTGCGCGGCACGGTCGGGACGGAAAGCATAACGCTCCTGCGCGGCTTCCAGCGTATAGGGCTGCACCTGCGGCTGGTAGCCCACCGGCGCATTCGTGCCCAGCGTACGGGTGTGGGGGACCAGATAAAACCGGTAACCGGCAGGATCGCTGCCGGGGTCGGCTGCTGCAGGCTGTGCCAGCAGGGTGCGCTGGCAGAAGGCCGGCAGGTGATCGGCATGCCGCTTGAAGAAAACAAAGCTGACGCCGCCGTTTTCAGGCTGCTTTCCGTCTGCGGACGGGGCGGGCAGCCGGCGGGAAAGCGGATGGTTATCAAAATTGAAGGCTTCCTCCACAAGCACCACCACATGGGGCAGCGCGGCGGCCTTTGCCCGGCTGCGTTCCTCCAGCAGCTTGTCCAGACGATCCATCACGGCAGCGGCCTCCTCGGCGCTGAATGCATTTTGAGCAAGGCCCTCAAACAGTTCGTGGAAATGGGGCAGATGCTTGAACAGCTCCATGCGCCGCTGCTGCTGCACATAGTCGCCGGAAGGCAGCAGACAGATAAGCTGCAGCTGCTCGGGGCTGTGCCAGAACGCCAGCTGAAAGATCATATCGGTAAGAAACGGCTCAAAGGTGAGCGGCTCGGGCAGCACCACGCCGAAGCAGCTGTCCTTTGCCAGCTCCACATGCACGGGGGCGTTGTCCAGCCAGCGGAAGCGGGCGGCGATATCGGCGGGCAGATCGGTGAGATACCCGTCGCGGCTGCCCTTTTGCTCCGGCATCACGATGCGGAAGGGGGCGTTCTTTTTGCATTCAAGATTCTTGTAGCCCACGGCGGCAAAGACCGGATTGCTCTTTGCACCTTCGATGGGCAGCGTGTTTTCCACCAGCTGCGAGCCGGGCACCGTGGTGCCGATACGCACCGAAAGAAACTGGGGGTGAGAAGCGCTGCGGCTGAAGATCTCGCCGCTGACAGCGGCTGCCTTTTCCAGCAGGCTGCCGGGGCAGGACTGCTCATCCTCTTTTTTGCGCCATACTTTTTTGGCAGCGGGGGAGGCACTGCACACCGGCGGAAACAGCCGGTTCAGCAGCTGTTCATCCTGCTCCTTGCGGCCGCGGATATAGGTCACGGTACGCTCGATATATGCCTCGTACCGCTGCTTCCATTCCGCCAGCTGTTTTTTGAAAGCCGCGGCGCGCACGAACATATTGATGACGGCAGTCACCAGCGTGACGGCGCCCATCAGACCATAGCTGAGGAAGGAGCCGCTGCCGCCGGTACTCACGCGCACAGCCAGCATCATCACCAGCATCAGCAGCGGGGAAAGCAGCCCCAGCAGCGAACCGGTACTTTTTTTGGGCGGATCACCGGCAGGATTGACGGTGAATTTATCCTGTGCAAAGACATAGACGGGGGTCTCGCTGATCTTATAAAGAGGGAATTGCCCGGCAAAGGCAGGATTCAGCGCATCGGAAGCGACGATATGGGGTTCTTCGCCGTTTTTGCCGCAGTAAAAATGGATGCTGCTGCCGCCCACCAGCCCAAGCTGGCGCAGAGTTTTTTCGCCGTGACCGGCGTGCAGCCACAGCTGCAGGCCATCGGCAAGGCAAACCGGCGCAGCAGGATCGGTCAGCCCGCCCTGACGGACAAAGCCGGCATCGATGTGGGGCTGCTGCGGTCTGCCGAAAGCAGAGGAGCACAGCTCCTGTTCACGCCCGGCGGGAAGCGGCTGCGCATAAAAGCCGCGCAGAGTCTCCAGCATGACAGCAAGGCTGGCGGTCACGGCTTCCTGCTCGGAGGCCGGACGGACGGGGGTGCACTGCAGCGGGGTCTCGGCAGCAGGCTCGCGGCTGTCGGTGCGCTGCACGGTCAGACCGTCCAGAAACGCCTGCATCTGCTGTGCATCCAGCTGCACGGCAGCGGACAGAGAAAGCTGCTTTTCGGCGGGGATGCCGGCGGCGCTCTGCAGACCCTTGAGCGCGCCGTGCAGCAGCTGCTCCAGCGTGATATCCCATTCGGCCAGCAGATCCAGCGCGTAGTGGGCACGGTCATGCTCGCCGGCGGCGGTGGTGGTTTCCTCCAGCATGAAATTCAGCGAAAGGGAAATGGTGCCGCTGTCGATGACGGAGAGAAGCTGATCCTGTTTTGCCATGGCGGTGTACTCCTTTATCTATCGATCGTTCCCGTGCGGCAGAACCGTGGCAGGAAAGCTGCTGACGGCCTACCGGCGGATATTTACGGTAAAAAGAGGCGGTTTTTTCACACAGCGTACCGCCTGCAAACGGATGGGCGCGGCGAGGTGCGGTGCGGCAATGTACGGCGGTGCGGTATGCCGCAAAGCCGCGGCGGACGGCAGAGCCACGGCGGGCGGCTGTACGCAGACAGCGCCATTCATGTGCAGCGGTGCAGCGGACGGCTGTGTGCGGGCAGGGCGGAGCACCGGGACGGCGGCGCTGTTTTTCATATGCAGGGCGGCGGGCCTGTGCGCCGGGGCGGCCGGTGTGCGGACAGGCTGCGGCAAAGGAGCGCGGCCCATCCGCAGCGCGGCTGGTGCGGCGGACGCCGTCACCGTCTGCGGCAGCGGCGGAGATGCAGCCTGCAGCCGCATCGCAGGCAGTGCGGGCTGCGGCAGACCGTGAGCAGCCGTGCCGCCGTACTTTACCTGCACAGGCACAGGCACAGCCGGCAGTGCGGGCAGACACACGGCACTGTGCGCCGGGACGGCTGGCTCCACCGGCCGGAAAACGGGCGGGGCGGCAAGCCGGACACCGGCGGACAGCGCCTTTCCCTGTATGCGGGACTGCACCGCACAGGGCTGCAACTCGCAGGGCTGCAGCCCGCATTTCTGTGCCGCGCCGGGGCGGTTTTCGGCGGGACGGGCGCGGAGCTCCTCCAGCACAAGCAGCCGCACCAGCGTCATGGCCTGTCCGAATTCTTCGGGCGCAGCGCTCTGCAGCTGGTCCGGTACGGATCTTTTCTTTTCAGACACGGGGATCCCTCCTTCTTCTGTGCCGGCCGGGGCATCAGACCCTGATGCGGCTGTTGAGCCTTCTGTATTCATCAAACACAGGGACATAGGCATTTTTGGCGCTGCGCAGGGTCTGTGCAATATGGCCCAGCAGCAGAGCCATATCGTTCATCGGGCCAAGCAGCAGCTCCTCGGTGCTGCTGACCAGCTTACGGCCGGCGGGGGTATCAAAGCCGGCGGAAAGCTGCTGCAGCAGCGCATCGATCTCCGTTTTCATTGCAGCGGCATCGGCAGAGATCTCATCCAGCGTTTTGCCGGCTTTGTTCAGGTTCTCATCGCTGAGAAAAATATCTTTCTTCATTCCTTACTCCTCCTCACAGCGGGTGATGTATTCCTCCAGCTCGGCGGCAAGCGCCGGAGAAACGCTTTTGAGCAAACGGCGGGCACGGGTGAAATCCTTTGCCTCGGCGGCCAGCTTGATGCGGTAGATCATGGCGGTGGGATCGTGCTCTGCCGCAGCCTTGCGCAGCTGCGCTTCCGCCAGCTGATAAGCCCTCTGTTTTTCGGCTGCGCTTTCAGCCAGACGCCACGCAAGGTACATACCGTGGTTTTTGTACTGGCCGGCGGCAGCAGCTTTGAGCAGCGGCACACAGGCGGCGGCTTCGGCTTCGCGCCCCAGTGCGAACAAAAGCTCGGCGGCAAGGAAAGCGGCATGGGCACGCACCTCGGCGGGCAGGGTATCTCTGTGCGCGACGGCGACGGCACAGGCCAGCGCCTGTTCCTTTTGCTCCTGCCGGAGCATCAGTTCGGCGGCGGCAAGCTCATGCCCGGCGCGCACAGCCGCATCGGTACCGGGCACGGCGGCGGCACGCTGCAGCAGACGGATGGCTTCTTCAAAGCGGGCGGCGGCAGCCGGATCCTGCTCCTGCTCGGCGAGGGCGCTTTCCAGCAGGGCGGCATCGGCAAGATGCTCCTGCTGCAGGGCAGGTGCGGTGCAGAGCACTTCTGCCTTTTTCAGCGCATCGGCGGCATCGGCCAGCGCCTGCGGAGTGCCGCTCTGGATCAGCAGGTTGATTTTGATGTGGTGATAGAGCCAGTCCTCCGGATGCAGCACCAGCAGCTGTCCGATACACAGCAGCGCGGCCTGGGTCTCGCCGGCGGCGGCGTGGATGGAGAGCATGTGGCCAAGCGATTCGCTCATATGCGCGTTGGGCACGGGAACAGTTTCCTCCTTGCCGAACCAGCGCAGCGCGGCGGCAAAATCGCCCAGCTGGATATGCAGCAGCGCCAGCTGGTGGTAGATCTCCAGCCGCAGTTCCTCGGTGCAGCCGCTCTGCCCCAGCGCCAGCGTGTACTGCTTGACGGCGGCGCTGTAATAGCCGTTTACGCTCTGTGCCGCACCAAGGCCGAAATAGCAGGCGGCAGGGGTGAAGCCCAGTTCGATGGATTTTTTGTAGGCGCGCTCTGCGGCGGAGAAATTCTTTGCCGAAAGATGGGCCTGTCCGTTGATGAAATGGGCGCGGCCGTTTTTGGGATCGGCGGCAATGGCCATGGCGCTGTGCTCCACAGCGCTTTCAAAAGCGCCGCTGCGCAGGGCGGCTTCCGCCTCCTGCAGCAGGGCGGCGGCCTCGGGTCTTGTCAGTGTCAGCATGAGTGTGTTCCTCCTTTGGCTGTTTTGTATTTCCGGGCAGGCGGAGCCTGTCCCTTTATTCACATTAAAATACCCGCCGCACACGGTTTTGGGGGAGGGAGTCCCTTTTTGCCCTGTGCTGCGGGTATTTTTTCGGTTATTTTCCGGTCAGTTCAGGTCTGCGGCCTCTTCAAAGGCATTGCAGATATCCACAAATTCCCCGCGGGGCAGCTCGCAGGCGGGTACAACGGACGGCTCCCAGCAATCGGGATTCCAGCCCTCATCCCCGGCGCAGGCCAGTACCCCATAGGGAAAGATACGCACCGTATCCCCCACCTGCAGGCGGGTCTCCTCCACATACAGATACAGCGGTTCGGCATCGGTTGCCGTTTCCAGCGCGTACTGCAGCCAGCTTTGCACCGCTCCGGAATAATCAAACTGCAGAAACAGCGCCATCAGACAGCGGTTTTTCGCGGTGCATTCCGCCAGTGCCTGCCGCGCAGCGCTTTCGAAATCGTTCATAGAGCTCCTCCTGTTCACTTTTTCAGCGTGTTGACCAGACCGCGCAGCATTCCCTCGGGGAAGCAGGTGATCAGCTCGCCCGTATTGGTATCGATGGCGATGCGGGTGAAAATTTTATCCTTCAGCTGCACGCGATAGCTGATGCGGCTGCCTGCGGTGTGCAGCACCTCGCCCTTACCGGAAACAGCCAGCCGGTACGCCTCGTCCATATTCTGCATGATTCTGGAGGGGCTGTAGGAATTGGGCCAGACCGTTTTGATCTGAAGCTTGCCGTCCGGCCGCAGAAAGCCGGCATTGTACACGCCCTTCGGCTGGCCCGCCGCCTGCTCCAGCGAAACGGCGTTTTGCAGCGAACGGCCGGTGCCATCGATATTCAGCGCGTGACCGCCGCCGGTTTTATCGCCGAAAAATTCATGGGTGATGCGTTTTTCCGGCAGCACATCCGGATTTTTCAGCATACCGGGCCGGGCGGTGGTGTAAACCTCCTGCGAGGGATAGCTGCGCCAGCTGAAGTTTTTGAAGGTGAGTGTTCCGCCCCTGGAAACAAATGCCGAAGCCGCTGCCCAGCCGGCCTTGAATGCGGAAATACCGGCGCCGAAAACACCGCCGGCAAAGCCGCCGATGGCGCCCTCCTTTGCGCCCTGCCATGCGCCGGAAAGGGCGCCCTCCCAGCTTTTTGTGGTCAGGCCGCCCACCGCACCGCCCACGGCGCCGCCGAAGGCCGCGCCGATCAGGGCGTATTTGATGCCCGCAAGCCCCACCTTGAGCAGGATCGCACCGATGCCCGCCAGCGTACCGCCCGAAAGCGCCGTGATCACCACTGCCGCCACGGTGGCGGCCACACCCACTGCCAGCAGGCAGCCGTTCACCACATTGACGATGGTATCCAGATTGGTGACGATGAAATCCACTGCGGCGTGAAAACCATCCGCCACCGCGCCGCAGAAATTTCTGCAGGCTTTGCCGATGGCATCCAGCGCCTTTTTATACCAGGGCTGCTCCGGTGCGGGGCGCAGCCACGGATGGGCGCGCAGAAAGCTTTCGGTGCTCTGCATCACTGTACCCGCCACAGCACAATCCACCCCGCGGGCATATTCCACAAAGGCGGCGATATCCTTCCCGGCCGCGATGACGGCCTCGTACTTTGCATTGTCGCTGCGCAGCCGCTGCTGCAGCTGCTGCCTTGCCGCCGCGGTGTAGCTGCTGTCGCCGCCCACCACATCCAGCCCCTTGATGGCGGCGCCCAGCGCCGTGCGGCTGGCGGCAAGGCGCGCCCTGAGCCTGTCCAGAGAACCGCTCAGGTTATCCAGACCGTTTTTATGAATGGCTATCTCCATGCTTTCGCCTCCCTTTCTTTTTATCCGCCGACCGCAGCCGAATACCGGCTGTAGCTTGAATAGATGCTGTAGGCATCCATGGTGGCCGCGCAGCGGCGCATATTGGCCCGGCAGCTTTCCATGGCGCTGTTCATCCCGCGGATCGCCCCCTGCAGCTGGCTGATAGCCTGCTGTGCGCTGCGGATGGCCGCCTGCACGGTGGCAATACCGTTTTCGATGCGTGCAAGCTCGCTTTTCACATTCTGCCTTGCGCCGCTGACAGCGGCATCCTTATCCACGCCGGGGCTGGCAAACACGCTGCCCAGCGGCGCAGCAGCCACCCCTTTCATGCAGACTGCGCCGCGGTAATCCCTTTCGCCGGCATCGGCGGCCTTCTGTGCATCCGAAAAACAGTCATCCAGCCCGGGAAAGGCCCTCAGCACCGCCTTCACCTCCTCGCGGCGCTTTTCCAGATCCAGCTCCGTTTTGCGCATATCGCCCAGCGATTCATTCTGGGCGTTCAGCGCCGCACGGTGATCGGCGATGCTCCTCTCGTATGCCGCTGCCTGTGCGCGGTTATCGCAATAGCCCTGCTGTGCCGAAGTGTAGGCCCGGTGTCCGGTGTCGTAATCCAGCATCCGATCTCCTCCTTTTTTGTTTTTTTGCGGCAGACACGGGCTTTTTTTCGTCTGCCTGCTGCAAATATAAAGGCTTCACCGGCAGCAAAAAGGGGAGGGAGCGGGATTTTGCCGAAAAACATCGCACACCTATTTACCAAACACCTTTTCCGGTGTTATAATTTTCTAAAAAGGTCGGAGTTCTTTTGATTTTGTCGGACAGGAGGACACACATGGCAGCTCTGTTTGATAAGCTTTCCCTGCGGCGGGATATCCTGATCTATCTGGATGATTTCCTTACCGCCGACGACAGCAACCGGCGCATCCGCCGCAGCCATCTGGCAAGCGCCTGCCGTGCAGCGGGAATCGACTGCGATGCGCTTTTGCAGGATCCCGCCGGTGCGCTTGCCGGCATTCCCGATAAAGCACAGCTGCTGCGCAGCATTCTGCCCGCACGCTTTTACGATTTGTACCGTGCTGCCGGCGGAGCGGCGGATCATATGAAGCGGCTGACGGCACGGCTTGCGCCGGAATACGCCGCCGACCCCACCCGCGTGGCCATTCTGAAAAAAGCGCTTACCGGCCTTGGAGAGAAAAACAGTACCCTTCCCACCCATACCGTCATCGCCTGGGCCAAAGCAAGGCTGAGCGCCGAAGAAAAAAAGGCGTTCGCGGCGGCTGACGGAGCTGCCCGCCTGCGGCTGCTGGCAGATAAACTGGATGACAGCATCTTTGCGCTGCTGGATGCCCCCGGCGGCATGGATGTGATGGACACGCTGCGGATCCTGGCAAAGAGAGTGGTCACCGACTGTGAAAACGGTCTTTTTGCCGATGACACCTTCGCCTGCGTGGATACCTCCTGTCTGGATGGGCTGCTTATCCGCTGCACCGCGCCGCAGCAGCTGCTGCGCAGCATCCCCCTCATCGAAAAGCTGCTGTGGATCGCCGCCGCACTGCAAAACGGCACACGGACAGCCGCAGCGCTCCGTGCCGTCCTTGATCCCGACGCGCTCGCCGCGCTGAAAACAGATCTTGCCGCCGCATTGCTGCAGGTGAGCGCCAACGGCCGCCCCGGTGCGCAGAACAGTCTGCTGCCCCGCTTTGAAAAGCTGCTGGCACTTACGGATGCGGCTGCTTTCCTGTGCGGCATGGCGCAGCACCTGCACGCCGAGCGCAAAGCCCTTGTACTGACCAACCGCGCCTTTCTGCAGACGGATACCGGCTGTCTGGATGCGCTGCTGCCGAAGGATGCCGCCGCGCTGGCCGCGCTGCTGCCGGCGGCGGAAAAATGCGCCCTTCTTCACGCCGCGCTGCAAAACGGGCAGCTGCCCGACGGTGCCGCACCGGATGCGGATGCCTTTTTCGCCATGGAGAACGCCTTTATCGAGGTATTCAAAACGGTGCCGAAGGATGGACGGCTGGGCATCTGCCGTCCGCTGTATCTGCAGTATCAGGATGCCCTTGCCGCCCCCGGCGCAGAAAATTATTCCGCGCCCGATGCACTGGGCTGTATGCTGGAGCTGCTTTTGGAGGGTCAGGAGCAGGGTATTCTGGGCAGGGATGCCCTTGCCGGTATCGACATCCGTTTTCTGCTGCCGCTTTTTGAGCGCTGTGTTTTCAACGGCGATGTGAGCGCCGGCAATCCCGCGGTGGATCTGCTGCTGTCCGGACTCAGCTTTCCGGATAAGCTGAAGCTGCTGCAGCCCCACCTGACGGCGGAAAACATCCAAAGGATGAACGAGAGCCTGAACAGGGATTTTGTTGCGCGGCTGAAGGAGGCCTGCGCCGATGCGCTGGCGGTATGCGCTCCGCAGTACAGAGCTGCACTGGAGGAGTGTCTGCATCCGGAGGGCCGCCGCACGCTGCCTGCAGCCGGCGAAACGCTTTGTATTCTGACGGAGTTTTTCCTCTCAGAGCAGGTGTATCCGCTCATCCGGGAACACGCCTTTGCCGGCCGTCATTTTCAAAAGCTGAATGCCGCCGTTTTTCTGTGCGTGCCATGCAGGGAGCTTTTTGATCTGATCCCTGTTGCCGACCGGCTGGCGGCGCTGTGCCGGACCGTTTTCTGCCGCAGACCGCTGGAAAGCGAGCTCTGCGCACTGGTGGATGAGGAGGCGTGCATCCTTGTGCAGAATTCCCTTGCCCGCTGGATGCAGAGCCTGCCCACCCGCAAAACGGTGGTGAAGGAAAGCGTTTTCGCGCTTTACAAGACCAATCTGCGGGATGCCCGCAAAAGCGCCGAGGGGCTGCGGCTGCTGGCCTTTGCCGATGAGCTTGCCGCCGGCGTGTTCCGCCCCAACGGCATCACAAAAACCTATCTGTATTACTATGCCTTTCTGTTCGGTCTGAGCTTTTCCCGGGAAGGGATATCCGTCAGTGGGGAATACGATCTGGAAAAGCAGCTGTTCCACGGCTACTACGCGGAAAACACCCTTCAGACCATTCTGCGGGAGCAGGCCCTTGCGCCGCAGACCGCAAAGCGGCTTTCCACCGCGTTTGAGGATGCAAACAAGGTGCTGAGCCGGGGCATCAACTATAAAAACTTTGCCGAAATGTGCTATTTATACTGCCTTGTCAATCCGCCGGCGGCGGGGGCAACGGCAGGCGAGGCTCTGGATGCGGCAGAAAACATGATCGAAAGCTGCTGCGATCTCGCCGCCTCCAGCAAAAAGCTTACACCGCGCACCACGCCCACCGATCACACCCGCACCAGTACCTACCGGGACAAGGTATCCGCCTTTTTGAGCCGCACCCCGTGGGAAGCGAAAAAATATCTGGTGGAAAGCTATGTAATCCGTCAGGACCGGCGCGGCGCAGGCATTCTGGCAGCCGGAGACACCAATACCGCCTTTGAGCTTTGCGCCAATATGCGGGATATCACAAAAAAAGAGCGGCAGCTGATGGCCGCCGCCGCAGAGCTTATGGAACGGCTTTTGCTGCAGGAGCACAACGATGATCCCCTCTATTGCACGCTGGTACAGGCGCTGTGCAGCCGTTTTTCTCCCTCGGAGGGCTTCCTTGCCGGGTATCTTGAGCGGAATATCGATACGCACCGCATCACCCGAAGCGAATTTCTGATCCTGTGCGCCATGCATTTTCTGTATTCCGACGAGGCCGAGATCACCCGGGGCACCACGCTCACCGACATTCTGGATAATTTCTGCTACAGTGCCGAGGAGCTTTTGCTGGAGGCCGGCTACCAGCCGCCGGATACGGACAACCTGTTCGATGCCTGCGTGATGTTCTTTGTGCTGCTTTACACAGCCGCAGAGCTGCCCGCAGAGTACCGCATTCCGCTGCGCTACGATCTGCGCGGCGGCACAAACCCGCCGCAGAATCCCCAAAGCCGGAATGCCGAAGCCGAAACCGTCATTCTGCCGCCGGTGCGCAGCGGCTTTCGCTTTGCGGGCTGGCTCGTACAGGATGCGCAGCGGGAGCATACCGCCCCCGCCGGCAGCTTTATAATCCGGCCCTACGATTTTTCTCTTTATACGCTCACTGCGCTCTGGCAGAAAATTTAAGCGCTCCCCCCTGTATTTTCGGCAAATACCGGTATTACAGTGAATACCGGAGAGATCCGAAGGATCCTTCAGAAGAAAACAGGGGGATACACCGTCAAAATGAGCATACTTTTCCATTCCTTCACCCTTACCGGAGAATGGCACCGGCAGCAGGGCGCAGCCAATCAGGACTGTGTCCGCTGTGTACACACGCCGGAATGCGCCGCCGCGGTGCTGAGCGACGGTGCCAGCGGCTGCCGCATGGGGCGCCGCGCGGCACAGCTGGTATGCGGGGCCGCTGTGCGGCTGGTGGAGGAACAGAGCAAAAACTTCTTTCATCTGCCCGAAAAAAAGCTGGCATGGCTGCTGGGCGAGCATCTGCTGTATACGCTGGAATGCGCCGCACGCGCCGACGGCATACCGCTTGACGAATACGGCTGCACCTTCAGCATGGTATATCTGGAGATCATGACCGGCCGCACTGTACTGATCAGTCTGGGCGACAGCGCTGTCTTTTCTGTGCGGGAAGGCACACTGCACACGGAGCTTGCGCCCCGCCGTGATGCACAGGACCAGCCAGTGCTGGCCTGCGACAGCGGGCTGCACAAAGCGCTGCACATCCGCACACTGCACACCGGCCCGGGCGCGTGCAGCTATATTCTTGCCACCGACGGTCTGTGGCAGCTGGAGGACCCGAAGATCACGCAGGCGCTGCGCCGGCAGGATCTGCCCGCGCTGGATGCTCTGCTTATCCGTGCACAGCCGCAGGATGACTGCAGCTATATCGCACTGACACAGACCTGACTGCAGAAAGGAGCACACCATGGATACCGTATACCGGGAGCTGCTCGGCGAAAAAAAGAGCATACGGCTTTTCACCCGTCCAAACGGCGGGGGAGAGAGTTTTCTTTTTGAAATTCTTTCCGTTGCGGGCGAAGGCGGCTCCGTTGTCGCCTATCAGGCGGTGCGCAAGCCCGCCGGCGGAGCTGCATCCGGTCAGGATGGCACCGCAGTGCTCGGCATTCTGAAGGAATACTATCCCGTGGATGCGGACGGTCTGCTGTATTATTCGCTTCGCCGCAGCGGGGACGGCCAGCTGCTGGCCGATGTTGGCACCAGCCGCACCTTTGAAGCGGACTGCGAGCGTTATCTGAGCCGCCACCGGATGTTCGATCGCCTGATCGCCGCAGCCGACAGCCACAAGGTGCTGCGCAATTACATCGAGGCCGCCGATATTTACTACGGCTTTTCCGATGCTCCGGATACCCCTGCCACCGTGTACCTTTTTGCCCGCAGTCTGGAGGGGATTGGCTTTGATCAGGTGCTTGCCGGTATCCGCCGCGCCCCCGCCGTGCAGCCGGAAAAAAAGCTGCGGCAGATCCTGCAGGTGCTGCTGCGCCTGACCGATGCCGTCAAGGCCATGCACACCGCAGGGGTGCTGCATCTGGATCTCAAGCCCTCCAATTTTCTTGCGGCGAAGGATTCTGCCGGCGGCATCAACCCCGACCAGCTTTCGCTTTTCGATCTCAACACCTGCTGCAATGTGCTGGAGGAAGATCCCGCCGCAGGCCGCACCGGCTCGGCGGGCTTTGCCGCGCCGGAGACCCGCGGCGGCAAAAACAGCTGCCCCGATGACCGCAGCGATCTGTATTCGCTGGGCGGCATCCTTTTCAACAGCATCGTGCTTTGCCCCAAAGAGATCCCCGACGGCCTTTACCGGGACAGCTTTTACCCCGCACTGACCCGTCTTTTGCAGGAAAGTGCGCTCATCCGTGCAAGCAGCGTCAACGCCGATCCGCTTTTGTGCAGCACGCTGGCACGCATTCTGGAAAAAACACTGGCGCCTGCTCCGCGGCAGCGCTACAATTCCACAGCGCAGCTTGCCGACGACCTTGCCTTCTGCATCCGCCGCATCGATGAGCTGCGGGTGCTGCCCACCGATGAGCTGGGCGCCACCGACCCGCTGACCATTTTTCAAAAGCTGTTGTATCGGTATCCGCTGTATGCAGGACTGAACGGCGGTGACAGCATGGATGTGCTGCTGCTGGGTGCGGGCGCCTATGCGCAGGGCTTTCTGGATGCAGTGCTGCAGGCAGGTCAGAACGGCTTTACCGTGCGGGTGACTGCCGTATCCGACCAGTGGAAATCCGACCGGGAAGCATATCTGCGCTTTCGTCCGGCACTTACCCGCTTTATTGCCGTGGAGGGCTATACCGCACTGGCACAGCCCTACGGCTATGTACGCTTTACCGGCCCGGGTTGCGGTCAGCACAGTCGTTTTGACGCCGATGCACCCGAACACAACACCGCACTGCTGCGCCGGCTGGCCGAGGACAACGACGGACGCCCCTTCGGCTACTGCTTTGTCAGTCTGGGTGCAGACCATCTGAACGAATCCGTTGCAAAGCAATGCGCGGCGCTTTTCAAAGAACTTTACGGCAAAAGCACCCCGGTTTTCTATTCCTCCGGCAGCCGTACGCAGCGCACCGATGCCGATGCCTGTCCTGTATGGATCCGCGAGCCGCTTTCCTCGGCGGCGCGCATCGCACCGGATCTGGAGGATATGGCCTTCAACACCCATCTTGTATGGATGGGCTCCAACTACGACCTCAATGCAGTGAAAAAGGATTTTCTCGATGAGAAAAACCATTATTATTACGCAAGCTCTCTGGCCTGTGCGCTTTCTGTGCCTTATAAGCTGCACGCGCTGGGTCTGATCCGGGCAGATGTCCCCTTTGATCCCGCTGCCGCCGCCGCTGCCTTTCAGCACCGCGTACTGGACCGGCGGGATACCGACCCCGAAGCGGCCGGACAGTTTGCGCTGCTGGTGTGGTATGAGCACCGCCGCTGGCTGCTGGAAAAGCTGTGCATGGGTTGGCAGGAGCCGCTGACCGCAGACGGAAAACCGGATTACGAAAGCTGCCTTGCCAAAGGCACCGTCAAGGATGAGGAGGGGAAGCTGCACCCCTGCATGGTACACTCGGATACGGATGCCCCGCTTCTGGCAGCGCCCTGGCTCGATCACAGCCGCTGGGATTCCGATACCCCCACCGAAGGGCTGGATGATCTGGATGCCATGTCCGTCCGGCTGCACCGCGTTTTTCTGAAAGAGAAAAAGCGTCTGTTGGCGCAGACCAATCTGCTGCAGTGCGATGCACTGAATGAGCTGCGTGCCTTTGCCGCCCGCAGCCGCCGGGTTTTTCAGGCGTTTTCGGTGTATGAAGCCGCACTGAAGAGCATTCTTTCCGGCTCGAAAAATGCTTCAAAGCATCTTTCCGATCACGCTGCCGCGCTGGTGCAGGCTGTCCGGGAGGATCTTTCCGACGAGCAGGCCGGATACATCAAAAAACTGACCAAAGCCGCTGCCGCCGCATTCTTCCCTGTGATCGAAGCAAACCTGTACCGCGATTACAAGGCAAACGATCAGGGCATCGTGCTTCATATTCCGTTCATTCTCACCAACCGCCCCGTCAGTGCGCTGGCACTGCCTTTTTCCACCGGCACGAACGCGCTGCACAATGTGGCGGCCGCCACCGTGCTGAATCCGGCACAGCTGCTCTATCTGTACCGGTTTACGCCGGAATGCAGTGTCGGGCTTCTTTGCCGCAAGCTGGAGCTGGCTGTACGCTATCTGTGCAAACGCAAAAATCACTGTGCCGTAAAGCCGGTGATCGGCTGCGCCGCCGGGCTGGAAAGCAGCGTGCTGCACACCCTTTCGGATGCGTTGGATGCACTTTCACAGAAATACGCCGGCGAGGAAAACAACTGCCGCATCCGCAGACCCATGCTGTTTGAATATACCGGGCCGGAGGAATTCGTGCAGCTGGCGGCAGACTTCATGGCCGAAAACGGCGTACAGTTTTACGAGGGTTCCAACCCGATGCCCGGACAGGATGAGCTTTTCACGCAGGAGGAGCTCTTTGCCTGCCTGCGCAAGGCAGTGCCCGGCATCGGCTGCTTTATCTTTGATGCGGTACGCAAGCAGTTTATTGCCGCACCGCAGGATGCTGCCTGCGCCGCGCTTGCCTGCCGCAGCGATGATTCCTTCCTGCAGGTGCAGGATGCCCTTCTGCTCAACGACCTTCCCCTGTGCACGGATATTCCGGAATCCATCAGCGATATCAAGCCGCTGCGCAGGATCCTGTGCGGCAGTTATCTTACCGGAAATGCCGGTACCGGGCCTGCCCTGCGCAGCAAAACAGCCATGCTCACACAGCAGACTCTTGCACAGCGGCTCTCCCGGCAGGAAAGCTTTATCACGCTGGCAAGGCTTGCGCCGGTGCCGCAGAGCGGACTTTGCGAAAGGGAATGGTATCTTCCCGGCTTCGTTTTCCGGCCGCTGCGCACCCTTTTGCAGCAGCTGACGGAAAAACAGCTTGCCGGCGAGGGTTCCTGTGCCGTCAGCCATTCCAGCGATACCTGCCGCGTGCATATTCTGAGCAGCAGAGAAAATCTTTTTGCGCTGGATGAGGCCTTCCGGCAGCCGCATATGCTGCTGGATTATTACGCGCCCTGTCTGCGGCAGCAGACCGCAGAGGGCAGCCCGTATTATCTGCTTTGCAGCCGGCAGCTGCGGGTGGAGGGGCTTTCCCTTGCGGGAGAGCTTTCCTCCCCGCTGAACGCTCTGCTGCAGGCTCTGGCAGAGGCCGGCTTTGTGCTGCATCCGGAAAAAGACGGACAGACCGGCGCTGTCAGCTTCACCTTCGCCAGTCCCTTCATCCGGCGGCTGCTGTGCAGTCCGGCTGAACTGCTGCAGTGTCATATCTACTGCGAGACGCTGCGTACCGGCTTTTGGAACGATATCGCCATGACGGATGCTGTCGGCGGCGGCCCCGGGCTTATTCTGAGCAAGGGCTTCAGCACGCTGGTTTGCCGCTGCACGGATACCCCCGCCGATGCCGAAGATCTGCGCGGTTTTCAGCAGGCGGCGGCGCAGCTGGACGGCTGCCGTATCTGCGTGACCGTATGTTTGACGCAGGCTGCAGAAAACCGCCCCGCACAGACTGTCGAAACAAAGATCTCCGGCACTCCTGTACACCATCTGCTGACCGGCGAAGCCGCAGTGGCCGATATCGGTGCACTTTTGCAGCAGCTGATGGAGCAAAGCTGCTGATCTGCCATTCAACCTGCCGAAAAGGGAGAGGAACTTTATGGATTACACCGATATGCTGGCACTGGCTCAATCGATGGGCTACCGCAAATTCACTCCTTTGCAGAGCAAAGCTTTTTCCCACCCGGCCGCATACGATCCCGCACAGGATCTGCTTGCAGTGGGGCCCACCTCCTCCGGCAAGACGCTGATCCCGCTGCTGCTGTTCGCCGCCGCTTACCGCAATGCGCTGCAGCAGGGTCTGCACCGGCCAAAGATGCTTTTCATTGTGCCCTACCGTGCACTGGCGGCCCAGAAATGTCTGGAGCTGCGCCAGAAGCTGAAGCAGGCGCTGGGTATGGATATGAGCGTCATGCAAAGCACCGGTGAATACCGCCAGTATGACGATGCCATTGTGCACGGCGAGCCCGATGTGGCGGTGGTCATCAACGAAAAAGCCTTTCTGTTTGCCCAGAGCGAACGCCGCTTTTTGCAGTATTATGATTTTATCGTGCTGGACGAGATTGGTCTGCTGGCCGACCAGAACCGCGGCATCCGGCTGGATTTTCTGCTGGCATGGTGCAGCGAGCTGAAGCAGCAGGATGCCGCCCCCCGCCTGATCGCGCTGGGTACACCCTTTTACGACTGGAGCACCTACGCGGAGAAATTTCATTTTACCCTGATCGCATCCGAGGGCCGTCCCACCCTGCTGGAATATCCCATTTATGTCAGCGGTACATACGATACGCGTCATGTGGATACCGGCAGCTGGCCTGCGGAATGCGGCGGGCCGGAAAATTACGGCATTTACCGGCCGGTGAAAAGACTGCAGCAGGGGAAACAGTGCACACGCTGCCGTATCTCCGGCGAGCTTTGTCCTGTGAACCATCCCTGCCGCAGCGATGCGCAGCAGGCTTGCCCCGCCGCCGCCGGCCCCTGTCCGTACCCCATGGTCGTCAAGGAGAAATCCGTACCCTTCCGCTACCAGATCATCGCCGGTCTGTGTCGGTGGCATCTGGAAAAGCACCACCAGATCCTCATTTTCTGGAACAACCGCGAGGAGGTCCGCCAGCTTGCCGCATACCTTTTCCACGCTCTTTCGGATCTGCTGCCCACCGCGCCGCCGCTGGAGGAATGCAAACGCCGGGTGCTGGCTGCCTGTACCGCTATCGCCAACAGCGATTCGGATTTCCACCGTGCCGAAAACATCTCCGAGGATGAATTTTTCGGCATTCTGGACGACGATCATTACCGCGCCCTGTGCAGCGGCGTGGGTTTTCATTCCAGCGCCGTTCCGCTGGAGGTGCGCAGCTATGTGGAACAGCAATTTCTCGACAACGGCCGTCTGCGCATCGTGTGCTGCACCGAAACGCTTGCCTACGGCATCAACAGCGCCACCGATGCGGTGATCGTGGCGGATATGACAAAAAATACCGCAGATTCCACCATCAAATATCTGGAAGCCAACGAATACCAGAATTACATCGGCCGCTGCGGACGGCTGCGCACCGACCGGGATACCGATAAAATCGTGGGCTACGTGCATCCCATCCTCAGCTGCTTCGGTCCATCTTCGCCGGATTTTGATCCCAACCTTCCCGCGTACCGCAGCTGGATGCAGCTGAAGGAGCAAAGCAAGGTTCCGCTGCCCATCCACAGCTGCATCTTTGAAAAGGGCAACGACTTCATTCCGTTCTTTCTGCTGTGCCTGATCCCGGACGAGACCGAGCGCCCCCGCTCGGCGGCCGAGCTGCGCAGCTGGCTCGACCGGCTGCCCAAACCGGAGAACCGGGAGATATACGATCTGCAGCAGGCGCTGGATTATCTGCTTGCCCGCGATCTGATCACAGATGTGCGCGATGATCCCTTTACCTTTCTGCTGCCGTTCCAGATGGATCAGCCACAGTACCGGGTGGTATACGATAAAAAGAATCTGCGCGGTTTCACGCCGGGCGCGCATGATTACGATATCATCCTGCGGGCGCTGAAAAGCTCTTTTCTGCCGGATGGCAGCCTGTGCCACGCACAGCTGATCTATCAGCTGCTGGAAACGGATTATCTGAAGAACGATCTTGCCAACTTCAACCTGAATCAATTCTACGATCACCCGGGCGAGTCGCTGGTACGGCCGACGGAAAACATACTGCAAAAAAGAGTGCTGCGTTTTCTTTCCAAACTGCCGGTTTACGATGCAATGGCCCCGCTGCTTGCACAGAACGGTCTGAGCCCCAAACGCAGCCTTGTTACCGCCATCGTGCTTTGCTGGGCGGAAAGCGCCAATCCCAGACAGCTGCACCAGTGGTTCGGCGTGGCGTATCCCCTGATCCAGGTACTGACGCGGGATCTGGAATATCTTTTGCAGATCGCCGCGGTGTGCACCTTTGCCATCCCTGTACGCGAGGGCGAATCGGACGAGGAATACATTGCCCGTCAGGCGGCACTTCCCGCACAGCTGGGTACGCTGGAGCGTTCGGTAGCGCTGGGGTTGCAGCCCGACCTATACGGCAAAATGCTGGATTTCTTCCGCAGAGAATCCCAGACAAGCGAGGCTGCCGCCAGCATTTACAATATGCTCATCCGTCCTCAGCCGGGCACGGCACGCCAGCTGCGGCGTATCTTCAGCAGCTACGCCGTGCTCATCGATGCGATGAAAAACCAGAAGCACGGCCGCGGCGCGGATAACTACCCGCTGCTGCGCAGTGCCCTGCGGGAGCTTCGCAGTCTGGAAAAACGCAAAAACGAACAGTCTCTCTGGCCCAGATTTGCCGGCGAACTGAGAAACGAGGTACTCAACCATGATCAATAATCTGCAGGATATTGTCCGCGAACGCCGATGGGACGGTGAATTCACCGACATAGCCGCAGCCATTGAAAAGCGTCTGTGCCGCCAGATGGAGCTTGCCTCAAACGGCGCTTCGGCAAAGGGTATCCGCTTTACCCGGCTGCAGCATACCGCTTTCAACCATCCGGATTTCTTCCGCAGCGAGGAAAGCGGACGCTTCCTTGGCAAAAATCTCATTGTTCAGGGTGCCACCTCTGCCGGCAAGACCCTCGTTTCCGAGATCGCCGTCCTGGACGCCCTGTGGCACAAAAAGAAGGTACTGATCCTTGTGCCGCTGAAATCTATGGTGCGGGAGCGCTTTACCCGCTTCCGCGATGATTTCAGCGCCGTTTCCGATTTCCGGGTATATGCCAGCTCCAGCGATTATCTGGATTACGATGAAGATCTGCTGTACGGCAAATTCGATGTGGCGGTCATGGTGTATGAAAAGCTCTTTGCCATGCTGTGCCAGCCCAACTGCAAAATTCTGGATGACTGCGGCCTGATCGTGGTGGATGAGCTCTCCATGCTGGAGGTGGAGGCCCGCGGCCCCAAGCTGGAGATCGCGCTGGAAAAGGCCAAATCTGCGGCAAATCCTGCGCGGATCCTCTGCCTTGCCACCACCGACTGCGATCCCCGCTATATCGGAAAATGGCTTTCCGTTTCCGTACCGGATGAAAACGGTGACCTTGAAAAAATCAATGCACAGGTCATCTGCGAGACCAGCCGCCCCGTGGGTTTGAATGAATATGTGGTGAAAAAGGACGGCAGCTACCGGATGCGCACCGTGCCCGGCGAAAACGAGACCCTGTCCCCGCAGGAAACGGTGCAGGGAAAATTTCCCGTTGCCGCCGCCCAGCGTGACGAAGAACAGCGGCGCAATATGCTTACGGCAGTGCTCAATCACCTGTACGCTGCACCCTCGCCTGTCAAGCCCAAAACGCTGGTGTTTGTTCCCAGCCAGAACGGTGTGCGCCGCATTGCCGAATTCATCGCCGGCAAGCTGAATCTGCCGCTGGAGGATGAGCTGCCCCGCGATGCCGCCGCACGCGCCGCCGAGATCGCCCGCCGCAAGGCCATCCACAGCAGTTTTCAGGAGAGACTGCAGTTCTGCGATACCGATGACGATCTGAATCTTTTGCAGGATTCGCTTTTGAAGCAGGGCGTGGCTTTTCATCACGGTTCCATGAGCACCAACCTGCGCGAACTTCTGGAAGAACAGTTCGCACAGGATCCTTCCCTGAAGATCATTGTCGCCACCGAAACCCTGACCATCGGCGTCAACCTGCCCATCGATGCGGTGATCCTGTACGATACCCATGTGCCGGACGGCAGCGGCCGGGACAGCCGCCGCAGCCTGACCATGCAGCAATACCGCAACTACATCGGCCGTGCGGGCCGACTTGGTCTGGCACAGCGCCGGGGCGAAAGCTATCTGCTGGCGCTGGATCCCCGCGATGCCGCCTACTGGGAGGATCACGATGCGCGGCTTGAGCCCATCACCTCGGCGCTGGTCAATCTGCCGGAGGACAAGCTGGCGCCCTACTATCTCAACCTGCTGCTGCGGGGAAAGAACAGTGTTTTCACCGCTTCCGATATCAAAAACATTCATGAATCCAGCCTTTCCCGCATCTGCGGCTCGAAAAAAATCGACCAGAACCGGATGATCAGCCTGATGGAGCAAATCGAACTGGTGCGTTCCTCCGACAGCGGAGATGACGCAGCCGGCAATTTTGCCGCGCCCATTTTCGGCGGCAGCATGCCCGTATTTGACGAGGAACAGTACATCCTGAATCAGTACGGCAAAAGCCTTGCACCCTATGCTTTCTCGCTGGGTACCGCCTATGCGCTGATCAACTGCTTTATCCGCGGGCTGCAGCCTTTCAATCCGCGCAGCCAGCGGCCCTACGGCTTTACCGGCAGCATTCAGGCAAGCGATATCACCGGCGACCGCTACCTGATGGATATCCTGTTCACGATCTGCATGAACTACGAGCTGGTGCAGTCCAGCCCGCTGAATCTTTCCGAATCCACCGATCCCCAGAGAAATCTGGAGATCCGCAAGCAGCTGCGGCGGGAGCTGCTTCGGCTGGTGGATCCCCCGGCAGAAGATGCCAAAGAGCCCCGGTATCACTGCGAGCTGTGGCAGGGCTCCTACCTGAAACAGCTTTTCTGCGGCGAGACCGCCACGCCGGATATGTACAATTACAATCCTCTTTTCCGCGCGCTGCTGATGTTCTACTGGGTCAAGGGACACTCCGCCCGGGAGATCCGCCGCATCACCGGCATCGACTGCGGCAAATACTCCAACGGCGATCTGGAACGCTGCGCCGATGCCATCAGCTTCCAGCTGGATGCCGCCTACCAGCTGGTTTCCTTCCATAAAAAACTGAACAACAGCATCGGGGAAAACGATGCCGCTGATTCGCTGATCAACGCCGTGCTCAACCTGAGCAAACGGGTCAAATACGGTGTGCCCAGCGAACTGATCATCTTTGCCAACCGTCATGTGCACGGTCTGGATCGCAGCCGCATCATCGCCTTTGGCAAAGCGGCGGAAAAAGCCGGCAAAAAGCCTCTGGACTATCTGCGCAGCTCCACCGATGACGAACTGCGGGATTTCTTCACGCCGCAGCAGCGCAGCATTCTGCTG
Source organism: Oscillospiraceae bacterium (assembly GCA_017472965.1). Classification (GTDB taxonomy): domain Bacteria; phylum Bacillota; class Clostridia; order Oscillospirales; family Ruminococcaceae; genus UBA1762. The sequence goes on from JAFUNR010000007.1 coordinate 51,054, forward strand.
CAGCGCCTGCGCAGCCGTTTCTCCGGCGATTTCGAGCTGCTGACCAAAAAGCTGGATGAACTGGCCGTGCTGCAAAGCTGGAAAACCGATCTGAACCGGCTGCACGGCTTCAACGAGGATGCGGACGGTTTCTTCCGGCTGCTGGGAAGCCTGCTTTCCAAAAATGTGCTGGAGGGGAAAGGGATATTCCGTTCCTGCCGCGATCTGGAGCCGGTGGAGGATGCCCGCGGCTTCGACTGTGCCGACAGCCGCCGCTGGGTATTTGACAGCCGGGACGGCAGCAGCCGCTGCATCTATCTGACCTACTGCCGGCTGCCGGAGAAGGATGACCGCAGCAGTACACCCATTGAGCTCACACTGCCCGGGGATGTGAACGACGGAACCCTGAATCTGGTATTGCTCAACGGCAGCACCGGCTGGAGCTCTGCCGATGCAGAGAATGTCATCATCCACGGCTGCGGCAGTCTGTTTTTGAATTGCGACAATCTCGCCGTGCTGCTGGCCTCCTCCATTCTGCTGGGCAACGAAGAGGATTCTCCCACAAAAAGCTGCGTGGATCTGCTGTATGAGATCCTCAACGATGCCCGCGGCCATTTCAGCCGACTGGCTTACTCGTGGCTGAACTACGATACCCCCCACGATGTACCGGATGCCGACTATCAGCTGCTGATGGATCTGGATTCCGATACCCGCGCGGCCGATCTGAAAAAGCTGCTGGAACACAGCAGCCCCGAACTGAAAAATTTCCGGATTCTGCCCTGGGGCAGCGCGCTGGAAACCGGTGCGCGCACCGATGTTCCCACTGTGGTGCTGCTGAACCGCAATACCATCACCCACCATCACTCGCTTATGATTTTCCTTAACCGGATGAAACAGGATAATCTGTTCCGCAACTGTCTTGTGCTGGTGAAAAATGATGCCGATGTGGACAACTGGACCGCTTCTGACTGCAGCACGGACGGCATGCCGTGGATCGATGCCGACGGTCAGTGCACCGTGCGCTGGACAGGCTCTGCGGAAAGCTGCCGCGATGAGATCCGTCTGTTCCTTGAGCAGCGCAGAAATGCGGATTATCTCATCGGTCTTTCCTATCCGCACTATGACGAGATGGGCAATGTTCTGCCCATCACCGATGCGGCCTTTGCCAGCCAGAACACCGCCTTCTGCAGTCTGGCCACCCAGCTGAACCGTCTTTTCGGCGAGGATCTGATCCTGTGGGATCAGAATGCCCGTGCTTCCGGTCTTTTTCACGGTGAGCAGAGCACCTCGCTTGAAAAATATGCAAAATGTAAACTTGGCGTCATTCTTTACAATCAGTTGAGTCAGGACAATCACTGGTGCAAAAATGAGCGCCGTGTGATGAGGGAAAACGGTATTCCGCTTGTCTGTGTCGGCTCGCGCTACCTGAATCAGCAGGATGCCGACAGCTTTACGCTGGACAGACTGCCAACCAGTCAGGAGGAATGCCGTGTACTTGCAGAGCGTATCCGCAGCAGACTGATGGACATTCTTTCGCAGAATGAAGAAAAGTGAGGTGACCTCCTGTGGCAAAAAAAGAAAAACTGAAAAGCTTCGGTCAGCTGGATCTTTCGGATTTTGCAGCTATCCCCGAACAGGATAAGGAGAAAGCCGCACCGGCAGCTGCTGCTTCTGTACCGGAGCCTGCTGCAGAAACCGGCCGCAGTGTGCTGCAGACCTATAAGATGCAGCAGTATGCACCCACCCACAAGCTGTGTTCTTTGATGGGTTATCTGATCGGCGCACCCGCCGCACAATTTTTCGATGCCGATCACAGCTTTCTGGAAAAAGCGGAATATGACCGTCTGAATAAGCTGCGGGAGCTGCGCGCCATCCGTGCGCTGTGCCGGCTGCGCTGCCATGTGATGCAGAACTGCACCAGCTTCTTTGCAGCCTTCAGCGATAATACTCGCCTGATCAGTGAGCTGCTGCCAACGGATCTGCAGAACGAATGCACCCGTTACGGCTACAGCATTTATCCCGCCAAACGGGACGTGTACGAATACCTGATCCAGCTCAACGGCGAAGTGAACCGTGCACTGGACAGGGGCTACCGCATCTTCTGCAATCAGCTGCCCGAAAATGTGAATCCGAAATATCTGCGCAGCCTGCTGCTTTTCCCCGGCGGCACCACGGTAAAAACCGTTTCGGCTATCAGCCTGTTCTTTTCTTCGAACCGCAACCGCTATCCGTGGCGGTGTTATATGAATCTTGGAGAACATCTGCCGGAATATATGGTGCTTTCGGGCGACGATTACCTGCTGGAAAATGCCTACCGTCTGGCGGGAGACAAGGCGGATATGCTGTGGCATTTCCGCACGCCCTACGATCTGCCCGCCGCCAAAGAGCAGCTGCACCGGTTTCTGCGGCCGGAGGGGAATTACAGCTTCCATCTGCTTATTGACGGCATCAGCATGACGGTGGAGCAGATCCTTGCCGTTCTGCGGGAAATTCAGCCCCGGGAATACCAGTACATTGAAAAAATCTATCTGTTCTGCTGCAGCGACACCTTCAAAAACTGGAAATTCTTCTTTGGCGAATATGCAGCAAAGATCCACGCCGTAGAGGTGAGCAGCCCTGTCATCAATGCCGACCGGCTGGAGGATATTGCCGCGAATATGTGTGCGTGTCTGTTTGGTGCACCCGCCAATATCGCCTATGTGCTTTTTACCAAAAACGCAAAGATCTTTGCAGATGTCAGCGGGGATATCATCTCCTCCCGCCATTCCATGTGCCTGATCACCGGCAGGGATGCACCGGACAGTATTCTGGATTTTGTCAGCAGCCAAAAGCGTCCCTATTGCTTTGCCGAGGAATTTGATGTGCAGCTGCCGGTGGAGCGGCAGAAATATGCGCAGCAGATGGTGCAGAAAAAGTTTCCGCTGGTTCTGCGCGAAAATCTGCGCCGGCTGGTGGAAAATACATTGCTGGAGATCCCCACCGGTTTTACCGCCGCGGAAAGAGAAGAGCTTTACCGGCAGATCCTGCAAAAGGTACATCTTTCGGTGAAAGAGGACGGCTCGATGCATATCGAGCTGTAAAAAAAAAGGATACTGCTGCGGACGGTTTGACTGCAGCACAGGCGGGCGGCGGACAGCCGCCCGTTTATTTTAAAAAAAATTAAATTATATATTGACAAATTCAATAGGAATTAGTATAATACAGATGTAGGTTAGCCATAGCTAACTTATCACAGACACCATTGCTCTTGTGCCGGCCAGCCACCGGCGCAAGGGCTGCCTGCAGGCTGTACGGTTTGCAAAAACCGCATGACAGCCTGCGCACATACTACCGATTACATCTCTTCCTTTTCATTTTCTCCGTACACATCTGTGCAGCATATCTGCTGCTGCATACGGCCAGCCACCGTGTGCAAAAGGAACAGCCCTTTCCGTTTTTCGTTTCGCGGAAAGGGCTGGTTCTTTTTACATTCTTTTTTCCGGTATTTTCGCCGGGCGGTTGATTTCATCGCGGTTTTGTGCTACCATACAGGCAGTTTGATCCGATTTGTACCGCGTATTTTCAAAAAAGGAGAGATGATCCGCATGAAAAAGATCGGTTTCATTGATTATTTTCTGGATGAATGGCACGCCAACAATTACCCCGCATGGATCAAAGAGCAAAGCGGCGGCGAATACACCGCAGCGTATGCCTATGCAAAGATTGATTCCCCTCTGGGCGGCCTGACCAGCGCCGCATGGGCAGAAAAACAGGGGATCGCGCTGGTCTCCTCCATCGAGGAACTGATTGAAAAAAGCGACTGCATCGTTGTGCTTTCGCCGGATAACAGCGAGCTGCACTATGAGCTTTCGCACAGGGCGCTGGCCAGCGGCAAACCGGTTTACATCGACAAGACCTTTGCCGACAGCGCCGCCGAGGCCCGCCGCATTTTTGCCGTGGCCGAGGAGCACGGCACGCCCTGTTATTCCTCTTCGGCGCTGCGTTTTTCCACGGTGATCAACGCGATCGATCCTTCGGATATCCGCAGCGTCACCAGCTGGGGCGGCGGCAGCCCGAACAACTACATCATTCATCAGCTGGAGCCGCTTGCCATGCTGATGGGCACGGATGCCGATAAGGTGATGTACACCGGCTGCGAGGGGTATCACAGCTGGTGCATCGGCTATGCAGACGGGCGCAGAGCCTGGTGCAATGTCTGTGCCGAGGAGCCCGGCTTCACCACCAGGATCGTCCATAAGGACCGGGTGGAAACCGTGGCGGTCAACGATGCATTTTTCGATGCTTTCATCGCTTCGCTGGTGGAATTTTTCCGCACCGGAAAGCTACCGGTGGAGCATACCGAAACCGTGCGCATCATGCAGCTGCGCGAACGCTGCCTGCAGGCGATGCAAACGCCGGACGAATGGCTTGCAATGGATTGATTTTTTGAGCAAGGCTTTCTGATTTTTACTTAATAAAAGAATGCGACAAATAAAAACAGCGCCGGTCAACTTGGACCCTTCCCCTTGGAACAGACAAATAAATAAGCACCCAGACGTAGAAAATCGTAGAATTACGCGGCCTTGCTCCGGATTTCGTTCGGAGTGAGGCCGTTATTCAATGTAATGCGCTCAAAATTGTAGAAATAGATGTACTCGTCAATCAATTGCTCCAACTCCTGTCTGGAAGAAAACCTAGTCCTGTAAAGACACTCCGTTTTCAATGTTCCGAAAAAATTTTCCATTGCAGCGTTGTCATAAGGGCAACCAGGACTGGACATTGACGGAGAAAAGTGGTATTCTTGAGACAGGTCAAAATACGCTTGTGACGTGTACTGAGACCCCTGGTCACTGTGGAGTGCGAGTCCATCAGTGACCTTTTCTTTTTGTAAGGCATCCCGGACGGTATCGGTAACCAGCGAAGCCGTCATATCATCACCGATGCGATATGCCAGTACCATTTTACCGCACAGATCCATGACAGTGCACAGATAAAACATTTTACCGGCAACAGGGATATATGTAATATCTGTTACCCAAAACCTGTTTTTGTCCGGTTGTAAAAATGCACGGTTCAACAGATTAGGATATTTATGAATGGACTGCGTGTAGTTTGTATATGGCCGTCTCTGCCGGATTTGGGCAAGCAGATCCATTTTGCGCATGATTCGGATAATTGCTTTACGGTTTACGTGAACTTTTTTACAACGCTCCAACCAAAGCTGAACACGACCGTATCCATATGTCTGTTTAGAGAGGTTTTGACACTCTGCAATCAGTTCAATGAGCCATTGATCTTTTGCTGGCTTATTTACTCGGTTTCTCCAACAGTAGTACCCGCTGCGGGATACTTCCAGTATGCTGCACAGATTTGTAACACTGTATTTGCTGCGTAGTCTTTCGACTACCCGATATTTCAGTTTCACCTCCTTCCAGCTTCGGACAGAAAATTTTGCAGAACCTCGACTTGCATCCGCAGCCTGACCAACTCGTTGTTCAGCTTCTCCTGTTGGCTTTCTTCGCTTTTTCTTGGGCGCCCTTTGGGTTGAGGAATGTAACCCGCTGCGATCAAGCGCGATTTTCTTCGCTGGCGCATGACCAAATTATGTATTTGTTCTCTGCTCAGACCGTAACTTTCACCTATCTGCCTGTCCGTTTCTCCTGCTGCTTTTCTTGCGAACACCGCTTCACTTAATTCTTCTACCTTTGTGTATTGTCTTGCCATACGAAAACACCTCCTGATGTACTTTCTATTCTACATCAGGAGGTGTTTTATTTCACTGTCTGTTTTTCGGGGAATAGTCCAACTGACACGGCGCCGTTTTTTTGCTGTAAATGACCGGCAGAATCTGCCTTTGCGGGGGAGGGGGAGCGCTTATTCTTCGGCAGGCTCTTCCTCTTCCGGTTCTTCGGCCTCGGCGGCGGCTTCGGCAGCTTCGGCGGCGGCCAGCGCGGCCTCGTCGATGACTTCCTCCTCGCCCTCGTCCTCCGGCTTAGCGGCTTCGGCCTCGTCGTCGCGCTCGGTACGGGCCACGGTGACCACACGGTCGCCCTCGCCCACACGCATCACGCGCACGCCGCTGCCGTAGCGGCTCTGGGTGTTGATATCGCTGACATGCATACGGATGATGATGCCCTCCAGCGAGATGAGGATGATATCGTTATCCTCGTCCACCATGCGGATACCGGCGACCTTATCCGCATTGGAGTAGTTGCGGATGCCCTTGCCGCCGCGGTTCTGGGTACGGTAGGCATCCACCGCGGTGCGGCGGCCCTTGCCATGCTCGGTGACGGTGAACAGGGTAGCGCCCTCACGCACGATGGCGGCACCCACCACATGATCGTCACCCACCAGACGGATGGCACGCACGCCGCGGGCGGTACGGCCCACACTGCGGCCATCCTTTTCGCAGAAGCGGATGGCGCTGCCGTTGGCGGTGGCCACGATGATATCATTGGTACCGTCGGTGATGCCGGTCCATGCCAGACAGTCATCCTCATCCAGACCGATGGCGATCAGGCCGGAGCGGCGGATATTTTCGTACTGATCCAGCGGGGTGCGCTTGACGATGCCCTTGCGGGTGACCATAGTCAGGTAGCCGCTGCGGTCATCCGGCAGACGCAGCATGGTGGTGATCTTTTCCTCCGGCGCAAGCTGCAGCAGGTTGACGATATTGGTGCCCTTGCCGGTACGGCTGGCCTCCGGTACCTGATAGCCCTTCATGCGGAATACACGGCCGGTATCCGTGATGAACAGGATGAAATCGTGGGTGGAGGAAATAAACAGCTCCTCCACAAAATCCTCATCCCGGCGGGTCAGACCGGTGATTCCCTTGCCGCCGCGCTTCTGGGCGGCATAGGTATCCAGCGGCAGGCGCTTGATGTAGCCGAAGTGGGTCAGGGTATAGACGCAGTCCTCGCGGGGGATCAGATCTTCGATATCGATCTCATCCGCCACATCCTGGATCTCGGTCTTGCGGTCGTCACCGAATTTGTCGGCAATGGCCTGCAGCTCCTCCTTCAGGATGCCCTTGACCATGTTGATATCGGAGAGCACCTGCTTGTAGTAGGCGATCTTTTCCTCCAGCGCCTCGTATTCCTCACGCAGCTTGTCGCGGTCAAGGCCCTGCAGCGCCTTCAGGCGCATATCCAGAATGGCCTGTGCCTGCACATCGTCCAGCCCGAACCGGTTCATCAGGTTTTCCTTGGCATCGTCGTAACTGGTACGGATGATGTGGATAACCTCATCGATATTATCCTGCGCGATGAGCAGGCCCTCCAGCAGATGGGCACGCTCCTGCGCTTTTTTCAGATCGTATTTGGTGCGGCGGATGATGATATCCTGCTGGAAGGTCAGATATTCATCGATGATGTGCCGCAGCTAGAGGATCTTCGGCTGCTTCTGGTCATCCACCAGCGCCAGCATATTGATGGCAAAGGTGGACTGCAGCGCGGTCTGGGCAAACAGACGGTTGAGCACCACCTGCGGGTTGGCATCCTTTTTCAGCTCGATGACCATGCGCATACCGTTGCGGTCGGTCTCATCGCGCAGATCGCTGATGCCGTCGATGCGCTTATCCTTGACCTGATCGGCGATATCGCGGATCAGCTGGCGCTTGTTGACCTGATAGGGCAGCTCGGTGATGATGATACGGGTGCGGTCATGGCCGAACTCCTCAAATTCATGCCGGGCACGCATGACCACACGGCCGCGGCCGGTGGCATAGGCGGCGCGGATGCCGCTGCGTCCCATGATGATGGCGCGGGTGGGGAAATCCGGGCCTTTGATGTGCTCCATCAGGTCGGGCAGCTCGGCCTCGGGATTATCCAGCACACAGATGCATGCGCCGATGACCTCCCGCAGGTTGTGGGGAGGAATATTGGTGGCCATGCCGACGGCAATACCGGAAGAGCCGTTGACCAGCAGGTTGGGAAAGCGGGAGGGCAGAACGCGTGGCTCCTTGCGGCTCTCGTCAAAGTTGGGATCCCAATCCACGGTATCCTTATCGATATCGCGGAGCATCTCGTCGGAGATCCGGGAAAGACGGGCCTCGGTGTATCGGTAGGCCGCAGGGGGGTCGCCATCCACGGAACCGAAGTTGCCGTGGCCGTCCACCAGCATATAGCGCATGGAGAAATTCTGTGCCAGACGCACCATGGCATCGTAGACAGAGGCATCGCCGTGGGGATGGTACCGGCCCAGCACGTCACCCACACAGGTGGCGGATTTTTTAAAGGGACGGTCGCTGGTCAGATTATCCTCATACATGGCGTACAGGATACGGCGGTGCACCGGCTTGAGGCCATCGCGCACATCCGGCAGCGCACGGCCGACGATGACGCTCATGGCGTACTCAATATAGCTTTTCTCCATCTCGTCGATCAGCTCGTTTTCGGTGATGACCTGATTGGGGAAAAGGATGTCCTCGGGCTTGTAATCGCGGTTATGAGCCATTTTGCGTCACCTCCTTAAATATCGATATTGACGGCATACTGGGCGTTCTTTTCGATCCATTCCTTGCGCGGCTCCACCTGTTCGCCCATCAGCACGGAGAAGATCTGGTCGGCGCGGGAGGCGTCGTCCAGCGTGATACGGCGCAGGCTGCGCTTTTCGGGATCCATGGTGGTCTCCCACAGCTCATGGGGGTCCATCTCGCCCAGACCTTTAAATCGGTTGATCTCCACCCTGACATTGGGGTTGCCGCCGCGCATCTCTGCCGAGATGCGGTCGCGCTCCTCGTCGGAATAGGCCACACGCTGGGTCTTGCCGCGGGTCAGCTTATATAGCGGCGGCACGGCGGAATACACATAGCCGTGGTCGATCAGCGGGCGCATATAGCGGAAGAAGAAGGTGAGCAGCAGGGTACGGATATGAGCGCCGTCCACATCGGCATCGGCCATGATGATGATCTTGTGGTAGCGCAGCTTTTCGATATCGAATTCGGTGCCGATGCCGGCGCCCAGCGCCACGATCAGCGGATACAGCTTATCATTGCCGTAGATCTTGTCGGCGCGGGCCTTTTCCACATTGAGCATTTTACCCCACATGGCAAGGATGGCCTGAAAACGGCTGTCGCGGCCCTGAATGGCCGAGCCTGCAGCCGAATCGCCCTCGACGATGTAAATTTCGCACAGGGACGGATCGCGCTCGTTGCAGTCCTGCAGCTTGTCGGGCATCTGGCCGCCCTCAAGACCCGTTTTGCGGCGCACGCTCTCGCGGGCCTTCTTGGCGGCCTCGCGGGCACGGGCAGCGGTCAGAGCCTTATCCAGCACGGTTTTGCCCACGCCGGGGTTTTCCTCCAGATAGGTATCCAGCTTATCCATGATGATGCTGGAAACCAGTGTACGGATCTCGGCATTGCCCAGCTTTGCCTTGGTCTGGCCCTCGAACTGGGCATCGGTCAGCTTGACGGAGATGATGCAGGTCAGACCCTCGCGGCAGTCGTCGCCGGAGATCTTGTCATTCTCATCCTTGAGCATCTTGATCTTGCGGCCGTAGGCGTTGAGCACGGCGGTCAGGGCGCGCTTGAAGCCCTCCTCGTGCATGCCGCCTTCAGGGGTATGAACATTGTTTGCAAAGGAGATGATATTCTCGTTATAGCTGTCGTTGTACTGCAGGGCGATCTCGGCCATAGCGTCGCCGCGCTTGCCGGACATATAGATGACCTCATTATGCAGCGGGGTCTTTCCCTTGTTCTGATAGGTGACAAATTCGCGGATACCGCCGGCATAGCACATGGCTTCGGATTTTTCCTTGCCGGGGCGGGCATCGGAGATGGTGATGGAAAGACCGGCATTGAGGAAGGCTTCCTCCCGCAGGCGGGTGTGCAGCGTTTCGTAGTTGTAAACGGTATCGTCAAACATGACGGGATCCGGCTTGAAGGTAACCTCGGTACCGGTGTGATCCGTTTCGCCCACGACAGTCATATCCTGAACCACATGGCCGCGGGCAAATTTCATCTCATAGATATTGCCGTTGCGGTGCACGCGCACCTGCAGCCATTCGGAAAGGGCATTCACCACGCTGGCGCCCACGCCGTGCAGACCGCCGGAAACCTTGTAGCCGCCGCCGCCGAATTTGCCGCCGGCGTGCAGAACGGTGTAAACAACTTCCAGTGCCGGCTTGCCGGTCTGTGCCTGAACATCCACAGGAATGCCGCGGCCATTGTCGGTGACGGTGATGGTATCGCCCTCATTGATGGTGACGGTGATGGCGGTGCAGTAGCCGGCAAGCGCTTCATCGATGGCGTTATCCACGATCTCGTATACCAGATGGTGCAGACCGGAGGTGGAGGTGGAGCCGATATACATACCGGGACGCTTGCGCACGGCCTCCAGACCTTCCAGCACCTGGATCTGGCTGCCGTCATAGGCGGTATCCACCTTTTCTTCCAGATGGGCATCCGCATCCAGCGCAGCGGTCTCCACCTCGGGGATGATCACCTCGTCGGCTTCCTCCGTCATGAGGGTCTTGTTTTCTTCTTGCATGAATTTCTCCTTTGAAACAGTTGCGGGTAAAAGGGTATCGACATACCGAAGGGCACACCGCGCAGACCAAAAATCCGTATGCACGGGTAATTTTATATCCCTTCTGTATTAAAAGTGATATTTATTACAAAATGAATTATAAATTCAGCTTTGTTTCATCCAGAAAGCCGCTGCGTTTCTTCAGCGTGGCGGCCGAGATCTGGCAGATGTAAACAGTGTATGGCGCACTGCCGCACACCAGAAAGCTTTTGGGCAGATCGGGGCTGACATTGACCACCCGGCCCTCCTGTTCGGCACGGCGCAGAAATTCGCGGGTATCGCGGGAGGTGGAGGTATTATCCAGATCGAAAATGCCCAGAATATCGCGGGTACGCACCGTGTGCTCGCCGCCGATATGCAGATACATAAGCAGCCTCCGTTGGTATATGAAAAGCAGCGGTTCAATCCAGCAGGCGGCCGTTCTCCATAGTGACGATCCTGCCGCCGGTCTTTTTGAAAAGTTCGGGGTTGCAGCTGGTGATGAACACCTGCTTGCCTTCGATGCGGTTGAGCAGATAATCCTGACGGGCATCATCCAGCTCGCTGAGCACATCATCCAGCAGCAGCACGGGGGTGATGCCGGTGATCCTGCTGATCAGCTCCAGCTCGGCGATCTTGACGGAAAGCACCACGCTGCGCCGCTGACCCTGACTGGCATAGGTACGGGCATCGGCATCGTCCAGGATCATTTCGATATCATCCCGGTGAACACCCACGATGGAAAAGCCGGCGCGGATATCCGCTGCACGGCCTGCACGCAGCGCTTCGGCAAAGGCATCCTCGCACCACAGCTGCGGTGCGCTGGGCTGGTAGGCAAGCTTGAGCACCTCACGCCCGTCGGAAATGCCGGCATACTGTGCGCCGGCGGCTTCGGCCAGCGCCAGACAGTATTCCTGCCTGCGGGCGGCGATGGCGGCGCCGTAGTGCGCCAGCTGCGCATCGTAGGTATCCAGCAGATCATCGGCGGGATACATTCCGCCGCCGGTGCGGCAATCCTTCAGAAAGGTATTTTTCTGCAGCAGTGCACGGGTGTAGCGGCGCAGATTTTCCAGATACCCGGGGTATAGCTGGCAGAGCGCCGCATCCAGAAAGCGGCGGCGGCCCTCCGGCGCACCGGAGACCATGCTGATATGCCCCGGTGCAAAAACCACACAGGGAAATTCCCCCGCCAGATTGCCGGCGCGGCCGTAATCCACCCCGTTTTTGCGGGCGGTGCGGGTGGCCCGCTTTCCGCTTTCATCCAGCCGCAGCGAAATCTCCAGCGTCATGGGCTGCTGTTCGCCGTCCGGCAGGATGGTGCCGGTGATACGGCTCCAGCCCTCGCCCCGCTGCACCACCTCCGCCTCTTTGGAGGCGCGGAAGCTTTTTGCACCGGAGAGCATCCACACGCTTTCCAGCAGATTGGTCTTGCCCTGTCCGTTCTGGCCGGCGATCACCGTCAGCGCGGGGTGGGGCTCCAGCTCCAGACTGCGCAGATTGCGGTACTGCTCGATTTTTAAGTGACGGACGATCATTGCGCCGTCACGCGGTAGATGCGCTCATCGATCTCCACGGTATCACCGTCGCGCAGCTTTTTGCCGCGCATGGTGCACACCTCGCCGTTGACCAGCACATATCCCTCCTGCACGGAGAGCTTGGCCTCGCCGCCGGTCTCACAGGCGCCGCAGTATTTCAGAAACGCATCCAGCTTGATGAATTCGGTACGGATGATGGTCTTGATCTCGTTCATATTGTTTCCTTGTCTGTCAGAAAAGACGGAATTGATCGGCGCCGTGCAGCTTTTTCTGCACCCTTTTGGAAAGGGGCTGCAGCACGGTCATAAAGAAGGCGGCGCCGAAGCTTGCCAGCGGCAGCACCCAGAGAAAACGCCGGGGCGCGGGCACCTTTTTCAGCGCATCCTCCACGCTTTCCTGCGCCTGCAGAAAATGGCGCAGACGGATGATGGCATCAAAGTACCGCTGCAGCATCTGTTTTTGCATGGGGCCGCCTCCGTTTCTCTGATGGTTTTCTTTCAGTTTTGGCAAAAGGGCAGGGAATTACTCATTTTTGAAACGGACCGGCAGCACCAGGAACAGGAAATCATTGCCTTCGGTGGGGACGATCTTGACCGGAGCCAGCGGGCCGGAGATCTGGAAAACCACCTCATCCTTGCCGGAGTAACGCAGCGCATCCAGCAGGTAGCGGTTGTTGAAGCCGACCTCCACGGCCTGACCCTCCACTCTGGCGGAGATCTCATCCATCACACTGCCCAGAGAGGTCTGGCAGCGCACGGTGACGCCGTCATCAAACTTGACACGCAGCGGATTCTTCAGCCGCTCGGTGATGATCAGGCTGGCACGCTCCACACAGCTGATGAAATCGCGGGTGGGCACGGTGACGGTGGTGGTGCAGGATACCGGCACAACGCGGGTATAATCCAGAAAATCACCGTCGATCAGGCGGCTGATGATCACATAGTCGCCGCCGCGGAAAACGATGAAGCGGCGGTTTGCCTGAATGACGATCTTTTCCTCCAGCTCGCCCATCAGACGGCTGACCTCGCCCATGGTCTTGGCGGGAACGATGATGCGGATGTTGCGGGTGCTGGTGACAGGACGCTCCACGATGGCCAGACGGTAGCCGTCCAGCGCCACCATGGTCAGCTTGTCGGGCTCCAGCACGAACAGCTCGCCGGTGTGGGCCGGCTTTTTGTCATCCAGAGAGACCGCAAACAGGGTGGTGTCGATCATGGATTTCAGGGTAGCGGCCTCGATCTCCACAGCCTCCTCGGCATCGGAGCGGGGCATCTCGGGATAATCCATGGGATTCATACTTGTCAGGTTGAACTCGGTGATGCCGCCGCGTACTGCCACGGCCAGATTTTCGCCGCATTCGATCTCGATATCATCGGTGTTCATGCGGCGTACCATATCGCCGATCAGCTTGGCGGAAAGAGCGATTTCGCCGGGGGAGGAAACGATGGCGGGAACACTGGTGGTGATCGCCATTTCCAGATCATAGCCTGTCAGGATGATACGGCCCTGTTCGGCACGGAAGAGGATGGTTTCCAGAATGGGGATGTTGGAATGGGCAGCGACTGCTTTGGATACGCCTGCGATGGCATTGGACAGAGTGTGCTTGTCACAGATAAATTTCATTGTGTCGTCTCCTCTCGTCACTTTTTTGAAAAAATGCTGAATTATTTATAGTTTCAGGTAGTGATAGTAGTAGTGGCTGTGAATTTGTGGAAAAGCCCTGTAAACCGCGGTGGCTATGCGTTTTATTGAGGATGCGGCGTTCTTGACAATGTGTGGAGAATCCTGTTGAGAAATTCGGGGAGAAAAAGGTTATTCACAGCGCTGTGGAAAAGGGGGTGTTGATAACCGGTGAATTGTTGAGAAGTATGCCCTTTTTTCAGCGGTTTCAAGGCGGTCGTTTTGGCCATAAATTGCGGCGCGGGGATCGATTTTTTTCAGCCGCCGCGGCCTGTCTTTACCCGTTGGAGCGGGTATTTTTCAGGATGTCCTCCACCATTTCCTTGTAGGAGGCGTTGGTATCGATCTGCTCCTCGGCCTGCTTGACGGCGTAGACCACGGTGGAATGATCACGGCCGCCCACCTCCTTGCCGATGTCCTCCATGCTCATGCCGGTGATCTCACGGATGCAGTACATGGCGGTCTTTCGCGCATCGGAGACATTGGCGGTGCGCTTGCGGCTGCGAATGTCGGCGGTGGTCACATTGTAGCAGCGGGCCACCTCGGTCATGATCTTTTCGATGGTGACAGGCACGGGCTGGGTCTCGCTGAGGATATCCTTGATGGCATTCTGCGCCGCGCCGATGGTGGGGTGGATGCCGGAAAGGCTGCGGTAGGCATTCAGCTTTTTCACCGCGCCCTCCAGCTGGCGGATGTTGTTCTTCAGGCGCTTGGCGATGAATTCGCACACATCCTCCGGCAGCTCCATACCCAGCAGGCCGGCCTTGCGCTTGATGATGGCCACGCGGGTCTCGAAATCGGGGGGCTGGATATCGGCGGTCAGACCCCATTCAAAGCGGGTGCGCAGACGGTCCTCCAAACTCTTGATCTCCTTGGGGGGACGGTCGCTGGCCAGCACGATCTGCTTGCCGGCATTGTAAAGCGTATTGAAGGTGTGGAAGAATTCCTCCTGCGTGGAATCCTTGCCGCCGATGAACTGGATATCGTCCACCAGCAGCACATCGGCCTGCCGGTACTTCTGGTGGAATTCGGCGGTGGAGTTATCCCGGATGGCGGTGATGATCTCATTGGTGAAGGCCTCGCCGTCCACATACAGGATGTTGTACTCGGGGTGGTTTTTCTGGATCTCCAGCCGGATGGCGGTGAGCAGGTGGGTCTTGCCCAGACCGGACTGACCGTAGATGAAAAGCGGGTTGTACGCGCCGGAGGGATTGGCGGCAACGGCCTGTGCCGCCGCGTGGGCAAATTTGTTGTTGCCGCCCACGATGAAGTTGGCGAAATCAAAGGCATAGCTGCCTGCCTTTGCCGGGGCGGAGCCGGGCAGTGTGGTGGCGGAGACCGCATCGGCCTCCGGCTTCTTTTCCTCGGCTTTGGGTGCGGGTGCGGGCTCGGCGGCCTTGATGCGGATATCGATATCCACCTCGATGCCGATGATGGCAAGGAAGGCCTCCCGCAGAAGCGGCAGATAGCGGGTGGTCAGCGAGGTGCGCACAAATTCGGCGTGAGCAAAGATGATCACGGTGGCGCCATCGAAATCGCCGATCTCCAGCCGTTCAAAAAACACGGTGTAGGAGGGGGCGGTCACCCGTTCCTTACAGTAATCCTTTACTGCGGCAAATACTTCTTCAAAAGAATCCAATGTCGTTTTCTCCTGTTGTATCGTCGGTATCCCGCGGCGGAAAAAAGGCGCACCCGCGGGAAAGGGCATTTATATACATCTTATATTATATAAGAGAATTGCCCAAAACACAAGTGGTATTCCGCAACAAGCGGAGGGAGTTTTGAGAAAAAAATTATGCGAAATGTTGAAAACTTTCCGGGGTGTAAAAAACAGCTGCGGCGGGCCGCTCTATATAATGAAAATACTATACATTCATTGCTGCATTCCGTGCTGCATACAGGGAATACACCGTGTACAGATCAGAAAAAGCCGGCAAAAAGCCGTTATCCGGCCCTTTTTTTCAAAAAAGGCAAAGAAATTGCCTTAAAAAGATTGACAGAACAATAAAAAATAGAGTATACTCTTATGTTGCAAGGGTTTGCCTCGTAACGGGGCTTTTGCCGTGCGCATTCGGCGCGCGCAGCCCCGCGAAAAAACGTGACAGGAGGAATGAAACGATGAAGCGTACCTACCAGCCCAAGAAGAAGCAGCGTTCCCGCGTGCACGGTTTCCTGGCCAGAATGAGCAGCAAGAATGGCCGCAAGGTCATCGCCGCCCGCCGCGCCAAAGGCCGCGCCAAGCTGTCTGCCTGATGAAAAAACAACGAACGGCCACTTGTCGCACACAGCGGACGGTGGCCTTCTTTGTTGGATGCCTTCCACACTGATTTTTGCAAAAGGAGGCGGAGCGTATGCGTTTTCCCACCATCACCCGCAACAATGATTTTCGCCGCGCCTACGGCAGGGGCAAATCGTTTGTGGGCTACAGCCTTGTGGTCTATGTGGTCAAAAACCGCAATCTGGGCACCCGCGTGGGGATCACCTCCTCCAAAAAGATCGGCAACGCCGTGCAGCGCAATCGCGCGCGCCGGGTCATCCGGGCCGCCGTTGACATGGTGGTGCCAAGGGAAGGCGTGGGCAACGTGGATCTGATCCTTGTGGCCCGTTCATCCACTGCCGCACAGAAAAGCACGCAGGTGGCGGCGCTTTTGAAAAAGCTGCTGACCAAAGCCGGCGTGCTCAAAGAAGCTGCGGCGCAGACAAACACACCTTCCTCCAAAAAGGAGGATGCCCCCTCTCAACAAGACCCCGTGCCGGAAGAAGCTTCCGGCGGCACCGCGCTTTGTACCCCTCTTACCACCTCTGCGTCAGAACCTGTGCCGCAAACCGCACCCTTGCAGCGGCAAAAGGGAGATGACCGATGAAGCGCGTGCTGATGCTTCTGATCCGTCTGTATCAGAAAGCAACGCCCCCGTGGATCCACGGCCACTGCCGTTATCAGCCCACCTGCAGTCAGTATGCGATCGAGGCGCTGCACATCCACGGTCTGGCAAAAGGCTGCCTGCTGGCAGCATGGCGCATTCTGCGCTGCAACCCATGGGGCGGCTACGGGTGCGATCCCGTTCCCCCGAAAGAAGACTGGCGCGCCCCCTTCCGTAAAAAAGGGCGGCAGTAAGCGCCGCGGCGGCCGACCTCTCATCTCTTCAAAAGTGCCGCCGTCCACACAAGCCCGCCGGCGGATGCCGTCTGAATGAATGTGCGGGCGCAAGCAATCAGGCGCGGCGATCCGGTTTTGCGCCGCGTCCGGAACGGAGTTTTATATGGATTTTATCATCATCCCCTTTGGCTGGCTGATGAAGGTGCTGTATAACCTGGTGAACAACTACGGCATTGCGCTGCTGCTGTTCACGCTGGTCACCCGCATCGTCATGCTGCCGCTGAGCATCAAGCAGCAGAAGAGCATGGCCAAAATGACGGTGTACAACCCCCTGATCCAGGAGGTGCAGAAAAAGTACGCCAACAACCGTGAAAAAATGAATGAGGAGATGACCAAGCTCTACACCGAGTACGACATCAAGCCCACCATGGGCTGCGGTCCCATGATCGTGCAGATGGCGTTCGTCATGGTGCTGTACGAGGTCATCCGCAAGCCGCTGCGTTTCTTTGTGGGCCTGAACAGCGAGGTGTACAGCGCCATCGTGGAAAAGGCCAACACCATGATGACCGCCTCCGCCAACACCTTTCAGGATGCCTTCATCATCAGCAACATCCAGAACGGCGGCACTGATTTTATCGATCTGATCCCTGCGGATATGTACCAGACCATCATGGATCTGGATTTCACCCTGTTCGGTCTGAAGAGCATGGATCTGACCCAGATCCCCGAGTTCGGCTGGAACCTGCTCATGATCATCCCGCTGGTTTCCGCCATCTCCATGATCGCCAGCCAGTTCATCACCGGTCTGGTCACCGGCCAGAAGCTGAAGGGAGTCTCCGGCATCATGATGTACGGCATGAGCATCTGGATCGGCTGGCTGGGCTTCACCCTGCCCGCCGCGCTGTCCCTGTATTGGTTCTACTCCAATGTCATCGGTCTGGTGCAGAGCATGGTGCTGCGTAAATTCTACAGCCCCGAGAAGTTCAAGGAGCAGATCCAGGCGGAGCTGGAAGCCAAGCGCGCCGAGAAAAAGCGCAAAAAGACCGTGACTGTCACCGACAGCACCACCGGCGAAAAGGTGGAGAAGAACCTCTCCGAAGCGGAGATCGCCAAGCTGCGTCTGGCCCGTGCCCGTGAGCTGCAGGCCGAGAAATTCCGCAAGATGGAGGAGGCCAGCCGCGCTGCCGCCGAGGCCGCCGCTGCCGAGGCCGCCGCACAAGACGCCGAGAACAAGAACGAACAGAACTGAGCAACATAGAGGAAGATGATCATGGAACTGTTTTATACCGGCAAGACGGTGGAGGAAGCCACCGCGAAAGCATTGGAGCAGCTGGGTATCGAGCGTGAGGAGATCTCTATCGAAGTGGTGGAGATGCCCGTGCGCAAGCTGTTCCGTTCCATCCCTGCCAAGATCCGCGTGACCCTGCTGGCCGAGGAGGCTGAAAACGCTCGCAAGGCCGAGGCCGAGGCTGCTGCAAAGGCTGCCGCCGAGAAGAAAGCCGCGGAGAAAAAGGCTGCCGAAAAGGCCGCTGCCGAGAAAAAGGCTGCGGAGAAGAAGGCTGCCGAGAAGGCCGCCGCCGAAAAGAAGGCTGCGGAAAAGGCTGAAAAGACAGAGAAGGCCGAGAAGAAGCCCGAGCCCAAAAAGCCTGTGGAAAAGAAGGCTGAGCCCGCTGTGGAGGCGGCCCCTGCGGAGACTGCCCCCGAGGCTGCCGAAGCCGCCCCTGTGAAGGAGCCGAAGGAATTCAACCCCGAGAAGATCGAGCTGGCCAAGGTCTTTCTGGAGACCGTTGCCGCCGATATGGGTGTGACCGGCTTCACCGTCACCCCCGAGCAGCAGGATGAGACCCTGGTGCTGAAGGTGGAGGGCGAGGGTCTGGGTATCCTGATCGGCCGCCGCGGCGAGACCATGGAGGCCCTGAGCTATCTGACCGGTCTGGTCGCCAACCGTCTGGGCGGCGATTACCAGAAGGTGGCGCTGGATGTGGCGGGCTATCGCTCCAAGCGTGAGAGCGATCTGGTGGCGCTGGCCAAGCGCGTGGGCGCCAAGGTTGCCAAAACCGGCCGTTCCTACACCATGGAGCCGATGAACCCCTACGAGCGCCGCATCATTCACTCCACCATCAGCAAGATGGAGGGCGTGAGCAGCGAGAGCACCGGTGAGGGCGAGGATCGCCGTGTGGTGATCAGCAGCACCGATCCCAATGCCGTGAATACCTCCGCCCGCAGCAGCAACCGCAGCCGCGGCGGCAAGGGCCGCGGCAAGGGCGGCAGCGGTGAAGGCCGCAACGAGAACCGCGGCGAGGGCCGCAGCAACGGCAACCGCGGCAACC
>JAFUNR010000008.1 GCA_017472965.1 Oscillospiraceae bacterium
ATCCCTATACCGTTCCCAACGACTGGGGCAAGGCATTGGGCGGTGTCAGTTTTGTGGCAAAGAATGGTGATACGCTGACATTGAAGGCTGTGGACGAAAACGGCAAGGAAACACCCGTTGTATGGCCCTCCAGCCTTGGCGGCGGTTCTTTGAATGTGACGAACGGCTCTACTGTTGTTTATACGGTCACCAGCACCATCTACAGCTATGTGCAGGTCACCTCTCTTTATGATTCCACCATCCAGTCCGAAGAAAAGGCGATTCAGGTCGAGGACTATTCCGTCAATCAGTATAACAAGACCCCCATGGTGACTCTTTCTAATGATGGCCAGTCGGCCAAGAGCATCAGCGTCCAGGGTGGTTTGAATGGCTATACGATCTGGAGCTACACAGTATCGCCTGAGAATGCTGCGGAACTGAGCAGCGACCAGAAAGAAAAAGCGAATTACCTCAAATTCAACGCACTGCGCCCCGGCACGATCCAGGTTTCCTTTGATCTGGACCTGAATGGTGACGGCGTAGCAGACGGCAACGGTCAGACGGATACGGCAACCCTGACGATCAATGGTATTGCGGTGGAAGATAGCAGCGGCAATCTGACCAAGACCTATCTGGAAACCAGTACAGCAAAGCCCGATCCTACCATGCAGCTGAAGGCTCTGTCCTCCACGGAAAACCCGGTCTTCGCCTGGTCAAGCGCTGACGAGACCGTTGCCACCGTAGATGAAAACGGTGTGGTCACTGCCAAGGGCGTGGGTTCTGTCATCATCTCCGCAACGGATGGCACTTATACCGGCGGCATCAAAGTGGTGGTCACCAGTGCGGATACTCCCTACTTTGAGAGTATCGATTTTGTGACCACCAGTGCATGGAGCAATGGTCTATCCAATGCCAGCTGGAAAACTGTCGACTTTAAGGCAACCACCCTGCAGTACACCGGCTTGAAGCTGACCAAGGCTGCGGCAAGTACACTGACGCTGAAAGATACAACACTGTACAACACAGAAAAGTATACGGCATCTGCAGCCTATGTGGATGCAAACGGTACCGAACAGAGTGTGGTTATCCATTCCGGTGCAGCTACGGAGCTGAAAGATCTGCCTTTTGAGACCAATATCATCACCATCACGCTGACGGACAAGGCGGACGAAACGAAGAAGACGGTCTATACCTTCGAAGTCACCCGTCCCCGTGATACCACCAAGACCATTGCAAACAACGGTATTGTCTTTGTTCCCGACGGCCGGGAAATTTGGAAGGACAAGTACGACGGTAAGACCGAAGGCATTATGTATGTTGCCAATGAAGATGGCAGCTTTGCTCAGTATCAGGGTGTCAACAGCAGCCGCCTGTATTACCGTACCTATGCGCTGAACGGCCTGGAAAGCTTTTCCTTGACCTTGAAGGGCAGCAGTGCCTTTACTCATATCCGCGTCTCTACCGATGACGGTGCGACTTGGAAATACCTGGGCCAGACCGGCGCTTCCGGTGTCAGTACGGGTAAGATCGCCATCCCCGCACCTACAGGTGAGGAACACTCGGTTGTCAAGGTTACCGTGCAGATCCTGGACGATGTAACCTATGCCGCCAATGCGGCGGCAGGCAAGGACGGTTTTGCGGACAGCGAACCTAAGGCCTACACCCTGTGGGTCGAGCAGATCCCTGCACCGGTTGTGGCCTGTGACATTGAGACCGCGGTGACAGACATTGGCGACTGGTATCCCACCTTCCAAAAGGACAGAACCAACTACCGGATTCTGGTTGCACCCGAAGCAGAAGCACCTGTTTTGGTCTATACCGTGTCTGAGGGTGCCAAGGTATCCATCGGCGGGGTGGAACAGTCCCCCGATGAAAAGGGCGAGTACACACTGACATTAACATCTTTGGCACAGGAAATTCTCGTGTCTGCCAGTGATGGTATGACCAACAAGACTTATTCCTTCGGATACAGCGAGCGGGAATCCATCTATGTCCCCGACAAGGTGGTGGATTTCCTGACCGTCAACAGCCAGTATATCAACGGTAATGCCGGTGGTTACGGTGTAAATCCCCAGCAGACACTGACCGGCGGCCTGCTGTCTTTGGGTAACTTTGGCGGTTATGTGACCTTCTATATGGAAAACGGTCTGACCGATGATCCGGGGAATGCTTACGGTGTGGACTTCTATATTAATGGCAATGCCTTCAAGGATGTTTCCACCGGTACAGGTCTGGGCTCTATGGAACCTGGCCAGGTATGGGTTTCCGAGAATGGCAGTACCTGGTATGCCCTGGCAGGCTCTGAGCATTATGAGCCTTCCACGATCTGGAACTACTCCGTCACCTATACAAAGACCGAAACCGGCGGCACGGACTGGAAGGATAATTATGGCAACACCATGGCATCCACCCACGGCAGATCCTTTGCATGGCCAAGTCCGGATGTTTATACCATGAACGACCTGCCTAAGCAGAGTTCCTTTACCCTGACCGGCATTCTGCTGCCCTGTGTGGACGGCACCATCACCGGTACGGATAACTTCAACGCATTCTCCAAGGGCGGCAGGTTTGGCTATGTGGATCTGCTTCCCAATGGTACTTCCAACCCCTATCTGGCAAATTCCGATTACAGCAATGCAAGCAGCGGATTTGACCTTAAATGGGCGGTGGATGCCGCAGGTAATCCCGTGGATGTGACCGGCAAATCCTTCCATTATGTGAAGGTGGTCACTGCTTCTAACCTGATGGCAGGCTCTGCCAATGAAAAGTCCACCGAGGTTGGAAACCTTGTGCGAGCCACTTCCACAGGTAATGCTGTGGGTGTGACAGCAGCACCTTCCGGTGTCACCATTTCCAGCGGCGATTCCAGTAAACAAATTTCCTTTGAAGCGGGTCAGCAGGTCTATGAGATGGACCTGGGCGACATGGAATATGTAAGCATTCTGGTGAACGGTACTGCCAATTCTGACAATATCTATGTGAATAATCAGCGCGTTTCCTCCGGTACCGCTGCCACCGGAATCAAGATTTCCGGTACGCAAAGACTGGTGCGAATCATTGTTCAGAACGGCGAGAAAGAACCGGTCATCTATCTGCTGAAGCTGAGCCGCAGCACAGAAGTCCCGGAACTGATTGACAGCGTGAAGATCACCGTGGATGGTGCAGGCCGTTTGGCCCAAACTTCTGACGGCAGGGTGTATACCGCAGAAGTAGGCTACCGTGTTGACAGCATCGGTATTGCTCCCAATGTGGTTTCCGGTGCAGAAGTAAAAATTGATGAAGAATCGGTAAAGGACAAATATCCGCTTAAGGAAGGTGAGAACAGCTTCACCATCACGGCTGCCAAGGACGGTGTAACCCAAACGGTGACCCTGAAAGTGACCAAGGAAAAGAAGCCTGCGTCTACCGGAAAGATTACCGTATCCTTTACACTCCTGGGTGACACCAAGCATGGTTCAGGCGGCACACCCCATACGCTATATGACGGCAATCTGACTACCTGGCTGGCTAAGGAGGACTATGAGCTGGATTCTCCTGCAACGGTTGTAGATTTGATCGACCTGGCGCTGAAGGGCAAATACAGCTATGTGAACTCCGGCGGTAATTACATCTCTTCTGTAAATGGACTGAGCGAGTTTGATAATGGCCCCAATTCCGGCTGGATGTATACCATTAACGGCTATCATTCCCAGCAGGGTGTTGCAGAGCAGCAACTGAAAGACGGAGATACGGTCGTACTGCACTATACCGATGACTGGACCTTGGAACACAGTCAAAATACGGGCAGCGATGACCCCGCGGTTAAGAATGTGGAAGATCTCATCAAAGCCATCGGTACGGTTACCTTGGACAGCAAGGCAAAAATCGATGCAGCCCGCAAGGCCTACGATGGGCTGACCGCCCGGCAGAAGCAGAAGGTTGGAAACTACGGTGTTCTGCTGGCTGCTGAGAAAAAGTACGCGCAACTGAAAAAGGATGCGGACGAAGCCTCTGCCAAGAAGGTTGAGGATATGATCGACACTCTGGACAGCAATTCCGCTACTTTCGAGGATGATGTGAAGACGGCAAAGAAAGCATACGATGCATTGACAGCCGATCAGAAGAAGCTGGTGGGGAACTATCAGAAACTGGCCGATGCTTTGAAGAAACTGGCTTCCGAGGAGGATAAGAAAGCCGCAGAAGCAGTGGAGAAGCTGATCGATGCCATCGGTACTGTCACCAAGGACAGCAAAGCTGCAATCAAGGCAGCCCGTGAAGCCTACGACAAGCTGACCGATGAACAGAAGGCACTGGTCGGAAATCTGGCGACCTTAGAAGCTGCCGAAGAAAAACTTGCTGCATTAAAAAACCTGGTTGGTATCGAAGATATTTACAAGGCCACCGGTGATTATCTGGAAAAACTGGGAACTCCTGTTCCCGGAACCGTCGGTGGTGAGTGGATGGTGATTGGCCTGATCCGTTCCGGCCGCGAGGTTCCTGATGCTTACTACGACAATGCAGTGAAGTTTGTACAGGAGAATATTGATGAAAATGGGCGCCTGCACAGCGCAAAGTCTACCGAGAATGCCCGTATGATCCTGGCGCTGACGGCAATCGGCAAGGATGTTACCAATGTGGGCGGACATAATCTGCTCTCCGGTCTGACTGACATGACTTATGTTCAGAAGCAGGGTATTAACGGCCCCATTTGGGCGCTGATCGCGTTTGATTCCGGAAACTATCCGATTTCTGAAGGCGGCGATGTGACCCGTGAGGCTTTGATCCAGGTCATTCTGGATGCTCAGCTTTCCGATGGCGGTTGGGCACTCAGCGGCAGCACCTCCGATGCTGACATCACCGGCATGGCACTGCAGGCACTGGCTCCCTACTACAAGACGGATGCAAAGGTAAAGGCGGCAGTAGACGAAGCACTGGAAACGCTGTCTGTGATGCAGACGGCAGACGGCTCCTTCGGCAGTATTGACGGTGTCAGCGCGGAATCCATTGCGCAGGTTGTGGCAGGCCTGTCGGCACTGGGTATCGATGCCCATACCGATGCGCGGTTTGTTAAGAACGGCCTGTCCGCAATTGATGCGCTGTGTGCCTTCTATGTAGAAGGCGGCGGATTTAAGCACATCCCCGGAGGCTCACTGGATGGCATGGCCACTGAACAGAGCTACTACGCTCTGACAGCCTACTTCCGTATGCTGGACGGAAAGACTGCACTGTACGATATGACGGACGTGATCGATATGGGCGGTGATGTGACTGTCGAGGAACCGGTAGAGACACTGCCCGCTGAGACCGAACCTGCACCCACAGAACCTGTGGACACTCCCGCAAAGGAAGGCCGCAGCTTCCCCTGGTGGCTGGTGATTGTGATCGTTGTACTTTCCGGCGCTATCGTGGTACTGGTAATTCTTTCCAAACCCAAGAAAAGCAAAGCAATGAAGTAATCTTCAACTGTCCAAAACACAGGGAGAGCGGATTCGGAGAGGGAAAAACCCATCCGGATCGGCTCTCCGGTTTTGGCGTTTTGCTGGACACTTATAAAAACACCCTTGTGAGGATGTTTTTATAAATGCCTGACAAGAAAAAAGAGGTGCTATTGCTATGAAAAAGAAAACAATTGCAAATCTCATCATGGTGCTGACCGTAGCGCTGATCGTGGCGGTGGGTGCGCTGGTTGCGTGGTTCTTGATAGAGCCGGAGGAAAGCCTTTACGGAAGCGAATTCCATCGGGTAGAAATACCAAATCATCGGTTGGTCACAAACGAAGATACCCAGAACCTATGTACCATTACCATCCGCTGCGATACGATTTTTGACAATGCGGATGCCTTGGAAGAGGCAAAGGCACCTTATGTCCCGGAGGACGGTGTGATTCTTCCGGTAACGACCGTCGAATTCATCCCTGGTGAGACCGTATTTCAGGTGCTGCAGCGGGTCTGCGAAGCATCGGAGTTGCAGTTAGAATACAGCTGGACACCCCTTTATGACAGCTACTATGTGGAGGGCATCAACCATCTGTATGAGTTTGATTGCGGCTTTGAGTCCGGCTGGATGTACAAGGTGGACGGCTGGTTTCCCAACTATGGCTGCTCTGCTTACGAATTGCAGGGCGGCGAGGAAATCGTTTGGTACTATACCTGTACGGGACTCGGTACGGATGTAGGTGCAGAAAGAATGGAATGACTTATGAAAGATGCGTTTTCTAAATGCCACCCGGCGGTGAACTTTCTGTTCTTCGTGGGGGCGATCGGCTGCAGTGTGGTGATCCAACACCCGCTGTATCTAATCACAGGAATCCTCTGCGGCGGAGTCTATTATCTGCTTCTGAATGGAAGAAAAGGCTGGAAGATGATCTTGGGGTTGCTCCCTATGTTCCTGATCCTTACAGCTGTTAACCCGTTGTTCAATACATACGGCGTACATATCCTGTTTTCTGTTTTCGGTCGCCCCTATACTCTGGAAGCACTTCTGTACGGCGCAGCCATTGCCTCTGTTTTTGTGGTAATGATGCTGTGGTTCGGTTGCTATAATGCGGTGATGACCAGCGATAAATTCACCAGCCTTTTTGGAAATCTGATCCCGGCGCTGTCTCTGCTGCTGGTGATGGTACTGCGTCTGATTCCAAATTTCATTCGGAAAACGAAGCAGATCATCGGTGCCCGAAAATCCATCGGGAAAGGCGCGGCAGAGCAAAGCAGCACCAAAGAGAAGCTTTCGGATGGTATGACTGTCCTTTCGTCGTTGACCGACTGGGCCCTGGAGGGCAGTGTGGTGACGGGAGATTCCATGCGGGCCCGTGGTTATGGCATGGCAAAGCGCAGCAGCTTTATGATCTACCGCATGAAAACCGGCGATTGGCTGCTGATCGTATCGATCCCAATTCTACTTGCGCTTATCATCACCGCTGCCTGCCTTGGGCAGATGGCAGCTGTCTTTACCCCCGAGATCCAAATTTCCCCCATCTCCTGGGGCATCCTTCCCTATACCGCATATCTTCTGATCCCCATTGCACTACATACAAAGGAGGCCATCCAATGGCACATTTCGAGATCAAAAATCTGAGCTTCTCTTACCCTACCGCCAAAGGAAAGGAATCTCTGCATGATGTATCCTTAACGATCCACAAAGGTGAGTATGTTGTCCTGTGCGGCAAGTCCGGCAGCGGAAAGACCACGCTGCTGCGGCACTTAAAGTCTGTCCTTGCTCCCCACGGAAAGAAAAGCGGTGAGATACTCTTTAACGGAGTTCCCATGCAGCAGGTCAGCCAACGGGATCAGGCTGCAAAGATCGGCTACGTGATGCAGAATCCTGACGATCAGATCGTCACGGATAAGGTCTGGCATGAACTGGCCTTTGGACTGGAAAGCCTTGGAACGGATCAAAAGACCATGCGGGCGAGGGTGGCGGAAATGGCCTGCTATTTCGGCATTGCCGATTGGTTCCATCGGGATGTGGCCGATCTCTCCGGCGGACAGAAGCAACTTCTGAATCTGGCATCCATTATGGCCATGCAGCCTGAGGTGCTGATTCTGGACGAGCCCACCAGCCAGCTGGATCCCATCGCCGCATCGGATTTTCTCAACACCATCCGCAAGATCAATATTGAACTGGGTACGACGGTCATCATCACCGAGCACCGTCTGGAGGATATTTTCCCCTGTG
The DNA here is from genome assembly GCA_017472965.1 of Oscillospiraceae bacterium. GTDB lineage: Bacteria > Bacillota > Clostridia > Oscillospirales > Ruminococcaceae > UBA1762. The sequence goes on from JAFUNR010000008.1 coordinate 7,633, forward strand.
CAGACCGGGCCGTTGTGATGGATGCAGGCCGGGTGATTGCGAACGATACGCCCCGGAATATCGGCAGGCTGCTGTATGATCAGAAGAGCGATATGTTTGCCGCTATGCCCACCCCCGTGCGGGTGTTCTACGGCGCAGGCGGCGAGGGAGATTGCCCTCTGACCGTCCGGGAGGGCAGAAACTGGCTGAGCGAGGTTTTTGCAGAAGCGCCCGAAACGGTCTCCTTCCCGGCATGCCCCATGGAAGAAGATATCGAAAAGCCTGCCCTTTCTCTCAAAGAGTTTTGGTTCCGTTACGAGAAGGATAGCCCGGATATTCTGCGGGGTGTTAGTGCAGAAGTGCCTGCGGGGAGCCTCTATGCTATCGTAGGCGGCAACGGTGCCGGTAAATCCACCACCTTAAAAGCCATCTGCGGCATTTGCAAGCCTTATCGGGGTAGCGTGAAAGTATTTGGAAAGCCAGTAAACAAGTATAAATCCTCCGAACTCTTTGGAGGCTGCCTTGCTATGCTGCCGCAGGATCCCAAAAGCCTGTTCGTGAAAAAGACAGTGCGGGAGGATCTGGAGGAAATGACAGGGGATAAGGCATTGATCAATGAGATCGCCGCAGTTTGTCAGATCGAAGCCCTTCTGGGCAGCCACCCCTATGATCTCTCCGGAGGAGAACAGCAAAGAGCAGCACTGGCAAAGGTTCTGCTGACCAGGCCCAGACTCCTGCTGCTGGACGAGCCTACCAAGGGTATTGACGGCTTTTTCAAAGAAACGCTGGCGAAAATTCTGTGTGGGCTCAAGGAACAGGGTGTCACCATCGTGATGGTCTCTCACGATGTGGAGTTTTGTGCAAAATATGCCGATCAGGTCAGTATGTTCTTCGATGGTCAGATCCTGACCACCGACACACCCCGTCGGTTCTTCGGAGCCAACAGTTTCTATACCACGGCAGCCAACCGCATGAGTCGTCATGTGTTCTGCAATGCGGTCACCGCGGAGGATGTGGTGCTTCTTTACAAAAAGAACAGGGAGGAAGAATGATGAAAAAGTCAAAACTGATCTCGCTGCTGATCTTTCTGATCGTGGTACCCGTCACACTGATCCTGGGTTCCCGCATGGATGGCAGATGGTATTACCTGACAAGTACCCTGATGATCGCGGAGCTTCTCATCCCTTTCTTTCTGGCTTTTGAAGGGCGCAGGCCTCAGGCGCGGGAACTGATGGTCATCGCCGTGATGTGCGCTTTGGCGGTGGTTGCCCGTGTGGCAATCCCGATCCCCAGCTTCAAGGCGATTTTTGCCATCATTATGATCGCAGGCATCGCTTTCGGACCGGAATCCGGTTTTCTGGTGGGTGCGGTTTCTGCCCTTGCCAGCAACTTTTTCTATACGCAGGGCCCCTACACCCCTTGGCAGATGATGGCCTACGGGGTGGGTGGAATGCTGGCAGGCTACCTGTTTTTCAAGGGCCGCCTGAAGAGAAAACCTCTTGTGATGGGCATTTTCGGTTTCCTTTGTGTTCTGCTGGCGATAGGTCCTCTGCTGGACACCTGCACCGTGTTCCTTGCACCCGTCACACTGAACTGGGAAAGTATTTCAGCCCTCTACATTTCCGGTTTTCCTGTGAATGTGAGTCAGGGGCTTTGCACCTTTGCGGTTTTGTTTCTGCTGGGAAAACCGCTGCTGGAAAAACTGGAACGCATTAAGCTGAAGTACGGCATGATGGAGGATGAAAATGGGATTTGAACGGTGTCATCCGGCGGTGAATCTCGTCTATTTTGCCGCCGTAGTGGCCGCAATGATCACCTTTCAGCACCCGGTTTTTTTAGCGGTATCTTTCCTGTGCGCCTTTGCCTACAGCATAAAACGGGGCGGACGAAAGGCGATCATTTTTAACCTTTGCCTGTTGCCGCTGATCGCTGTGTTTGCGCTGTATTACAGCAGCTATACCCATTTCGGCATGACGGTGCTGCGGCATAATTTTGTAGGCAACAATATGACTCTGGAAGCTTTGGTATACGGAGTTGTGCTGGGGACAAGTGCTGCGGGTGTTTGCGTTTGGTTTTCCTGTGTGCATTCGGTGTTTACCACGGATAAGGTGGTATATCTGTTTGGCAAGGTCAGTCCCCGATTGAGCTTATTTCTGTCGATCCTGCTCCGGATGGTTCCCAGAATCAAAAAGGAGGCGAAACGGATCAATGCAGCGCAGCGGGGCATTGGCAGAGGTGTGGAACAGGGAAGTCTTTTTATACGCCTTTGCAACGGCATCCGCATTTTCTCCATGCTGATCACATGGACGATCGACTCCCTGACAGTTGTCTCCGAATCCATGTGCAGCCGCGGCAGCAGCCTGTGGGGCAGAAATGCCTTTTCCATCTACCGTTTTGATAACCGAGACCGTCTCTTTGTGATCGGTCTGTTCTTCTGTATGACCTTGACCATGATGGCGGTTTTGCTGGGACAGACAGATATGGTGTACGATCCGCGGATCGTTTGGAAGGATGTTTCCCCCTTTCTGTGCGTAGGCTATGCTGTGCTGTGTCTGATGCCGTTGGGGTTGGAGCTCTGGACGGAATACCGCTTTTGGAAAGCAAGGAGAGCAATATGAAAAAAGAGAATATCTACATTTCCACCATTGCCTCCGATGCGGCAAAAGCGGCACGGGAATACGGGTTGAATCTGGAGATCGCTGAATTCTGCACAGCATGGAACATGGATGAAAAATTTGCCAATGTGGATGGAGAGGTTCAAAAAAAGCTGGATGGCATCTCCCGCAGCGTGCTGCACGCCCCTTTCAATGAGTTGTTTCCCTGCGCCATCGATAAAAAGGCGCGAGCATTGGCTGCAGAGCGCTACCGGCAGGCGATCGGTTTGGCAAAACGGTACGGCTCTGCAAAGGTCGTTATCCACGGCGGCTACAATCCCCGGATCTATTATCCGGTCTGGTACACGGAACAATCGGTCATCTTCTGGAAGGAATTTCTGAAGGAGGATCCGGGCGTGGAGATCGTGCTGGAAAATGTTTTGGAGACGGATCTCCAATGGCTGCCGGCTATCGTGAAAGATACGGATCATGAAAGGCTGAAGCTGTGTCTGGATATCGGCCATGTGAATGCCTATTCCGAAATTCCGGTCATGGATTGGCTGGAAAGCTGGGCGCCGTATCTCAGCCATTTCCACATCCACAACAATGATACCTCCGGGGATACCCACAGTCCGCTGACAGAGGGCAGCATTCCCATGAAAGAGCTGCTGGAAAAGGCATCCCGGCTTTGCCCCGACGCCACCTTCACGCTGGAGCTGACGGAAGCGGAAGCATCTGTCCGCTGGATGGCGGATGTCGGATTGATTTGAGGTGATGACGCTTGGAGAATTCATACCGTTTCTTTCAAAACAGATCCTGCGAATATTTTCCCTGCCATAAGGTAAAGGACGACAGCGAATTCAACTGCCTGTTCTGCTACTGTCCCCTGTATACGCTGGGGGATCGGTGCGGAGGCCGCTACACACGCACGGAAAAGGGAATCAAGGATTGCTCTGGCTGCCTGCTTCCGCATGACCCCAAAAGCTATGACTATATCGTCGGCAAATTCCAACAGATCGCGGAACTGGCGAAGGCTAACCGCGAAAAAAGCGAGTGATCATGATGGATTATAAAGAAATTATTTCTTCGGTTTGGCCCTTGGACGAAGCGGCCATGACCGACGCCCGCAAGCGGCAGGCGCAGCTTGCCAAACCACCCGGAAGTCTGGGGCGGCTGGAGGAGCTTTCCGTTCAGCTGGCAGGCATCACCGGACAGGTACATAACAAGATCGAAAAGAAGCATCTTCTGGTATTTGCCGCCGATAACGGTGTGATCGAGGAAGGTGTTTCTTCTGCGCCCCAATCCGTGACCCTGATGCAGACGGTCAACCTGACCCGGCATAAGACCGGCGCATCCACGCTCTGCAAGCATTTCGGCTGTGACATTACCGTCTGCGATGTGGGCGTGAATGCGGATATCAAAGAACCAAGAGTGCTGAACCGTAAAATCGCTTACGGCACACAGAATATCGCAAAAGGGCCCGCCATGAGCAGGGAACAGGCGATGCAGGCGATCCTCACCGGCATGGAGCTTGCAGGGGCAACCGATGCAGATGTGATCGGCATTGGTGAAATGGGAATCGGCAATACCACTACTTCCTCTGCTGTTCTCTCGGTTCTTCTGGGTGTGGATGTGGATACGGTGACAGGCCGGGGCGGCGGCATTACGGACCAGAGCTTTCTCAAAAAGAAGCAGGTCATCAGGACCGCAATCGATGTGAACAAGCCTGACAAAAGCGATGTGATCGATGTGCTTGCCAAAGTGGGCGGCTTTGATATTGCAGCCATGTGCGGTGCATTCATCGGTTGTGCGGCGGCTCGCCGCCCGGTGGTGATCGACGGGTTTATTTCCGCCGTTGCTGCCCTGTGTGCTTGTAAGCTGTGTCCGGACAGTGTTCATTATTTTATTCCCAGCCATGCTTCCTATGAGATCGGCTATAAGCTGGCTATGGATGCCATGGGACTGCAGCCGTTGTTCCTGCTGGGGATGCGGCTGGGCGAAGGCAGCGGCTGCCCGCTGGCATTTGAGATTCTGGATGCTGCCTGTGCCATCATCAACGATATGGCCACCTTTGATCAGGCGGGGATCGATGACGGTTATCTGGATGAGATCCGTGAGGGGGACAAGTTCACTGTGGAGGGCGTACAATGACATATTTCATCTCCGGCGGCGCCAAGAGCGGTAAATCCTCCCTTGCCCAGAACCTGACCGTTGCCCTTGCAAAAGGTGGCAGGCACTACTATGTGGCCACCATGATCTCGACCGGCGGTGAGGATGATGAACGCATCCGGCGGCACCTCGCCAATCGGGACGGCATGGGTTTTGAAACGGTGGAATGCTTTTGCAACATTCTGGATTGTCTGCAAACCGCTGATAAAGACAGTGTGTTTCTGGTGGACAGTGTGACGGCGCTGATCCAGAATGCTCTGTTTCCTATCGAGAAGAACTATAAAATGGATTTGGAGGCGGCCGGCTGCTGTGCTGACGGGCTGGTAGAATTTGCTCACACCGCCCGTCATGTGGTATTTGTCAGCGATTATATTTATTCCGATGCAGAACGGTATTCCGAAAGTACGGAAATGTACCGCAAATGTCTGGCAGATATTGACCGACGTCTGGCTGCGGTTTGCGATACGGTCATTGAGGTATCTGCAGGGCAGCCGATCATCTACAAGGGGGAGCTATGCATATGAAAACCTGTCTTCATGCTTTTGCCATGTGTCAGAGTATGTTCTGTGCTATTCCCGCACCGCAGATCTGGGACGAAAAGGCCAGAGATAAGATGCTCCTGTTTCTGCCTATCGTGGGCTTGGAGCTCGGCGCGATCTGGGCACTGCTTGCGTGGGGGTGCAGCCTGCTGCATCTGCCTGCGCTGGTCAGCGGTCTGCTTCTCTGCGCCTGTCCCTTTATCGTCACCGGCTTTATCCATCTGGACGGCTACATGGATGTGACCGATGCGGTAAAGAGCTGGCGGGATCTGGAACGCAGAAGAGAGATCCTCAAGGATTCTCATGTGGGCAGCTTTGCGGTAATCGGCGTCGTTCTTCTGATGCTTGCCCAGTTTGCCTTCTTCGCATCCGCCCCTGCGGATGCGGATTTCCTGATCCTGATTTTGGTTCCGGCGGTAAGCCGCTGCTGCTCCGCTCTGGCAGTGACCGGACTGAAGTCCATGTCCACCAGTCAGTATGCGAACCGGAAAAAGCCCGGATCCCATATGGCAGTACTGGCCGTTATGCTCTGTGTCTTTCTTGGAGCAGGCTTCCTGCTGTGCGGTACGTATGGATTTGTCCTTGTCGGATGTCTGGCCGGTTATGGTCTGGCGCTGCACCGGGCTTATAGATCCCTTGACGGTATGAACGGCGATATCTCCGGTTATGCTCTGACCATCGGGGAACTGTGCGCAGTAGCGGTCTATGCACTGCTTTGAGGAGGAAACAACATGATCTTGATCATTGGCGGTGCCTATCAGGGCAAGCTGGATTTTGCGAAAGATACTTTCGGTGTTACGGATGAGGACGTACATATCTGTGACGGCGACCGAATTGACTTTTCCAGGCGATGCATCTGTAAAATCGAAGCCTTCACCGCCTGCAGCGAAGACCCCATCGGCTATTTTGAAACTCATCGGCAGGCATGGCAGGACAGCATTCTGATCATGCAGGATATCTTCTGCGGTGTGGTGCCCATGGGGGCGGAGAACCGTGCATGGCGGCAGCGAACCGGCAGGCTTGCTCAATACTTGAGCAGGGAAGCGCAGCAGGTCAGCCGGATCTTCTGCGGATTGGAGCAGCGATTGAAATGACGATCTATCTCATTCGCCACGGAAAGACCGCGGCCAACGAAAAGCATCTTTACTGCGGCAGCACCGATCTGCCTTTATCGGATGCCGGCAGGAGAGAATTACAGAATATCCGCTATGATATCAAAAATGTCTGCTTCATAAGCAGCGGCATGAAACGGACAAATGAAACGCTGCAGCTCCTCTTTGGAGATGTGCCGTTCAAAATTGATTCCCGGTTTCGGGAAATTGACTTCGGCATTTTTGAGATGCAAAGCTACGATCAGCTGAAAGACACCCCGGAATATCAGTCATGGCTTTCCGGAGATAACGAAGCCAATATCCCGCCCCAAGGGGAAAGCGGCGTGCAGATGAAAAAGCGGGTGCTGGAGGCTTTCTCTGAAATCAAAGAGGATACCTGCATCATCACCCATGGCGGCTGCATTGCCGCCATTATGGAAAACCTGTTCCCGAAAGAAAACAGGAATCGCTATCAGTGGCAGCCAAAACCGGGCGGGGGATATGCGCTCAGGGACGGACAGTACTACATGGAACTATAAACAACAAAAGAGGTTTCGGACGCATTGATATCAATGATACATCAAATTTGATGTGCCTGCAGACCTGATCTGTCGCGCAAACAGACTGATTTGTGGGCGTAGAACAAAGAAATATCAATATAAGAGGAGAAGTTCAAGTGTGAATTCTGAATTTCTCCTCTTTTTATTGGTTTGTATAAATGGAGATATTGCTGATGGACAGTGAAAGTGATGAATGCTATAATGAAAATATATCTTTTCCAAAATAAGCTGTTCTTGTAAAGCTGTGAAAAAGTATTTTCAGGAATAAAGGAGGAACGGACAATATGATTCGAATTCTTTTTCAGGGAGATTCCATTACCGATGGAAATCGTTTGAAGGATCCCATGGCCCGTTGGGATTTGAATCATCAGATCGGACATTCCTATGTGTTCAATATTGCAGGTGATCTGGGAAGGCGGTTTCCCGGAAAATACCGGTTTATTAACCGCGGTGTATCCGGGGATACTGTGGCGAAAACAGCCGAACGGTGGCAGACAGACACGCTTGATGAGAATCCGGATATCCTGAGCGTTCTTTTGGGCATCAATGGAAACGGGGAAAACCTCAGCGGAAAGTATCCGGAGGGAGAAGACGAACATATGCGGCAGTTCGATCTGGGCTACCGTTCTCTGCTGGATGCCGCAAGGGCGCAGAATCCGGATCTGAAAATCATCCTTATCGAACCGTTTGTGCTCCCGGCAGGAAAATGGAAAACGCAAATATACGGGTTTATACCGGTATTCCGCCGCAAACAGGAGATTGTAAGAAAAATAGCAGAGGATTACAATGCTGTATTTGTACCGGTGCAGGCTGAACTGGAGAGATTGGCGGCAGAAACCGCACCGGTGCTGAAAGCCAATGGATGCGATATTGATCCGTATGCATATTGGCTGTGGGATGGCGTACATCCAACAGAACCTATGCATAGTTTTCTGGCTGACCTTTGGCTTGAGGCAGCGGGTGATATTTTGTTATGATGCAATCAGGGAGTCAATGAGGAAAATAGTTCCTGTTCTTTGAAAATGCCTGTGATTGGAATGAAGTCGTATGCCATGTAGTATGGGAGGCCCTGCAAATGAAATGGTTTGATACATACAGCTCCAATACCCTGGCCGGCAGCGGCAATCAATATTATTTTAAGCCGACGGATAAAGAAGTTCATAGAGGACGCATCTATTACAGAATTTTTGCGGAAGGCACGTATAAGTATTCTCTGCTGTTCTCCAATATAATTGACAGCACTTTTGCGGACGGCAAAGTCAGTCATTGCAACCTGATCTGTCCCGCGTGGGATATGGTACAGGTCCGTGCAGGCGTTTGCAGCACCTGCGATGCAGTGAAGGCAGCAGAACCGCGCAATTTTCAAACCGTAACCTTTGGCGGGCGCGAAAATAAGCATGTAATGCCGGGAGAATTTTTCGTATCGGATCCGGTGACGCTGTCTGCCGGGAAAGGGGAATACCTCTGCTTGGAAATTGCATTCTGCGGAGAAATGATCCCATACCATGAAGAAAGTATTCTTCCGGTGTTTGTTTGGGAAAACGGCGAGTGGATCGTTTCAAAGCATGTGCCGGTTCCCGGTATGATAGGATGCGACAGACCGGTAAAGAAGCGTGTTGCCTTTCTGGGCGATTCCATTACACAGGGCTGCGGCACACCGGTCAATGCATATATGCATTGGAATGCGCGGGTGGCGGATCTGGTGGGCGACGGGTATGGTTACTGGAATCTTGGCCTTGGATGGGGACGGGCTCAGGATGCGGCCAGTGACGGTGCATGGATCTATAAGGCAAAACAGTGTGATGCGGCGGTTGTTTGCTACGGAACGAATGATCTGGGCCAGGGCAGAAGTCTGGAACAAATACAAGCCGATTTGCTGACTATTGTAACGAAACTGCAGGCCGCCGGTGTAAAAGTGCTTCTTCAGACGGTGCCGCCCTTTGATTGGGAGGGGGAGCAGTTGGAGAAGTGGTGTTTGATCAATACATATATCCGCGAATTCCTTGCAAAGCGTGCGGATGGTGTTTTTGATGTAGTGCCGTTCTTGATCAATGGCCCTGAAAAATACGGTAAAACAAGGTATTGCTCCCATCCCAATGAGGCGGGGTGTGCTGCGTGGGCAGCGGCACTGGCTCCTGTGTTAAAAGATTTTTTGAATCGTGAATCATGCTGCAAGAAACGGTTTTCCGATAAAGAAAGCGATTCGCTTTGATGAGAAAACAAGGAGAATTTTTATGGGGAAGCAGAAAACAGCGCGGCTTGCAAAGCTGCCGGTGGATTATCAGAGGCTGGGTCTCAAAAAGGAGATCGCCCTTTGGGAGGACGGCCACCGCTCCAACGGTAAGTTTGGCGAATATGAGTGGTGGTATTTTGACGGCAGAATGGACGACGGCAGCAGTCTGGTTATCAATTTTTACACCCAGCCCGTGACTGCAGCGCTGCCTTTTTACCGCCCAAGTATGACCCTGTCCCTGACCCATGATGGACAGCACATTCAGGATAATAAAGAATTCAAGCTGAAGGAATGCTCGTTTTCCCGGGAAAAATGCGATATCAGGCTGGGCAACAGTTACTTCAGGGGCAATCTGCACACCTATGAGATCCATTACGAGACCGACCGGGTGCAGGCGGATGTCAGACTGACCTCCAGCGCATCGCCCTGGCGGCCGGAAACGGGGCATTTTCTCTTTGAGGATAAGCATGTGTTTGCCTGGCTGCCCTCCGTCCCGGAAGGCAGAGCGGAAGCGACCGTGACGGTGGACGGAAAAACCATGACCTTCACCGGTACCGGCTACCACGATCATAACTGGGGCAATATCGGTATGTTCTGGGTTATGCACCACTGGTACTGGGGCCGGGCAAAGATCGGCGATTATCAGGTGATCTCCAGCTACATCACGGCTCGTAAGAAGTACGGCTATGAGCATTTCCCGGTGTTCCTGCTTTCCCAAAATGGCGAAAAGCTGGGCGATGATCCCCGGTATCTGACGTATACACAGGCAGAGCCGGAGTTTGATCCCATTACCCAAAAGCATTACCACAGGAAGCTGGTCTATGACTACAACGATGGTGTCCGGCACTACCGCATCACCTATGCCGCCGAAAAGATCATCGAGACCTTTGTCGTGGCAGATGCCAAGACAAGCGTTCAGGCAAAGTCCAATCCGGTGCTGAACTGGATCGTAAAAACCGCCGGTTTGGCGCCCAGCTACATCCGCATGATCGGCACCGTCACATTGGACCGGTTTGCAGAGGAGAAAGTCATCGAGCATGTCGAAGCCCCCGGACTGTGGGAGCAGATGCACTTCGGTCTGGATGAGGATGTATAAATAACAAGACCCGGGATCGGTTCACATTTCTGGACTATTCCCCGAAAAACAGACGGTGAAATAAAATACCTCCTGATGCGGAACGGAAAGCGCATCAGGAGGTGTTTTCGTATGGCGGGACGATACAGCGGCAAAAAACTGTCAGGCGTAGACGATGACGGCGCAGAGCTCTACGGTCTCCTCGCCCTTGTTGGCAATGGCGTGACCGGTGCCCGCAGGGCAAAGCATAACATCGCCGGCGCTGACGGCATACTCGGTGCCGTTATCGTTGTAAAGGGCTTCGCCTTTCATCAGATAGAACAGCTCGCTGTCCTTCTCATGTACATGGTAACCGATGCTGCAGCCGGGCTTCAGCGTGATGTTGGCAAACAGGCGGCCCTTATTGTACAGCTCCTCGGGACCGGCAAAGCTGGTGAGCTCCACGGTGCCGTCACCGCCGCGCATATTTTCACGGTACTCTTTTTTGCATTCTGCGGCTTTTTTGATCATGTTGATTCCCTCCTTATCTGTTTAATGCCATTATAGCACCTTGCGGTACAGGAAAACAAGAACTTTTTCTTTGTATCAAACAGGTTGTGGAAAAAGAAAAAGTATGCTATGATTTTGATTAGAAACAAAAGGAGGATCGCATATGCTTCTGAATTCTTATATGCCTGTCAAACTGATGACCGGTGCAGGCTGTGTACGCGCCGGTGCAAAGGAAATTGCAAAGCTGGGCAGTGTATGCCTGATCGTGACCGATAAGGTTGCCGCAAAGGTCAGCGGCGCATTGCAGGATGTCACCGATACGCTGGAGCTCAACGGCCAGAAATGGGTGCTGTATGATGAGGTGAGCCCAAATCCGAAGCTTACCGAGTGTGTGGCAGCGGCGGAGAAGGCATCGGCGGGCGGTGCGGAGTTCATTGTGGGCATCGGCGGCGGCTCCGCACTGGATGCAGCCAAGTGCATTGCTGTTCTGGCGGCGAATCCCGGTATGACACAGGCACAGCTTTACGCCTTTGACTGGGCAAATGCGCCCCTGAAAATCGTTGCGGTGGGTACTACTGCCGGCACGGGCAGCGAGGTGACGAAGGTTTCCGTTATCACGACACCGGACGGACGTAAAAAGAGCTTCCACCACGAAGCGATTTTTCCGGCACTTTCCCTCGGTGACCCGCGGTATACCATGTCGCTGCCGCCCATGGTGACCCGCGCCACGGCGGTGGATGTGCTGGCACACTGTGCAGAAAGCTTTTTCAGCCGTTCGGCAAATCACATCTCACAATGCTATGCGGTGGAGGGCATCCGTCTGCTGCTGCCCGTGTTCCGCGCAATGGCGGAGAACGGCTGCGAAGAGCTGGACTACGATACCCGCGAAAAGCTGTACTGCGCCTCCATTTACGGTGGTCTTGCCATCAATGTGACCGGTACCTGCTTTCCGCATACCATGGGCTATCTGCTCACGGAAGCGTTCGGTATTCCGCACGGCACTGCCTGTGCGGTATTCCAGCAGGACTTCTATACTTACAACAGGACTGTGGCGCCGGAGCTTGCCGCACAGTATCTGGAGCGGATCGGCTGCAGCGAACAGGAGTATTTTGATCTGCTGGAAAAGCTCACGCCGCCCTGCGAGATCACCATGACGGAAGAGCTGATCGCCGCCTCCCACAGCCGGTGGGTCAACAACGGCAGTATCGCAAAGTGCCGGGGTGAATTCACCGCCGACATGGCCGATGATATCCTGCGGCGCAAATTTCTTGCCGGATAAGCCATACTATCATTTATCCGAAGGTACAGCCGTATACGGACGGGGAAAGGGAGACGGTGTATGAATGTTCTGGTTTGCAATGCGGGAAGTACATCTTTGAAATTCAAGCTGCTGGCGATGCCGGAGGAGGAAACGCTTGCAGTCTGCAAGATCGAGCGGATCTGCAGCGGCGGTGATTCTGTTTTTCAGTACACAAATCCGAAAACCGGAAAAGCATGGAAGCAAAGCGGTATGGCGATCGAAAGCTATTCGTCCGGCATCCGGCTGTTTCTGGAATATCTTACCGACAGCGAATACGGTGCGCTGCAGGATGCTGCGCAGATCGACCGTGTCGGCTTCAAAACGGTGCTTTCCAAAGGCTTCAGTGGTGATTTTGAACTGACGGAGGAAGTGCTGCAGGGTATGCGGGATTGGCTTCCCATCGCCAGAGTGCACAATGGCGCTTATCTGGAAGCCATTGCCGCCATGCGCGAAGTGCTGCCGGATACCTGCTTTGTGGGGGCGTTTGAAACCGCATTCCACAGCACCATACCGCTGCAGCAGCGCATCTTCGGCGTCCCTTACGAATGGTACGAAAAATACGGGCTGCAGCGCATGGGTTACCATGGCGCATCGCACAGCTATATTGCAGATTGTCTGAATGCGCTCCATCCGCAGGGCTATAAGGCGATCTCCTGCCATCTGGGCGGCAGCTGCTCGGTCTGTGCCATCGAAAACGGAAAAAGCATGGACACCAGCTTTGGCTTTTCGCTGCAATCGGGTGTGCTCCATGCCGCCCGCGCCGGAGATGTGGATTGCGATGTGTTCGCCTTTTTGAAAGCGCAGGGCGTGGCGGAGGAGGAAATTCTGAAGGGTCTGCAGGAAAAGGGCGGACTGCTGGGTATTTCCGGTGTCAGCTCCGATCTGCGTTATGTGCAGAATGCCATGGATACAAATCCGCGGGCAAAGCTTGCCGTTGATGCGTTTGTCGCAGGTGTCATCCGCTACATCGGCGCATTCTATGCAGAGCTGGGCGGTCTGGATGAACTGGTGTTTACCGGTGGAATCGGTGAAAACGCAGCTCTGATCAGAAAAATGATCTGCGAAAAGCTGCCGCATCTGGGAATTCAGATCTCGGATGAAAGGAATACGGAAAATGCTGCGGTCCTTTCACCGGCGGAAAGCCGTGTGACGGTGCGGATCATTCCCACCGATGAGGAGCTTTGCGTGGCAAGAAGAACTGCCGCGTGTAAATGCGGAAAATAAGCGGAAAGAAAAAAGAAACGCTGTGTGAAAAAATGTGCAGCACCGCCGAAAGCGTAAGGGAGAAGCATGATGAAAATCGTTGTTCTGGACGGCTATACGGAAAACCCCGGCGATCTCAGCTGGGATGCGCTTGCGCAGCTGGGCGAGCTGACGGTCTATGACCGCACCGCTCTTGCGGATGAAGCGGAGGTTATCCGCCGTATCGGCGATGCGGAGATCGTCATTACAAACAAAACTCCTGTCACAAGGACTGTTCTGGAGGCCTGTCCCGGCGTAAAATATATTGCCGTGCTGGCCACCGGATACAACGTGGTGGATATTGCCTGTGCAAAAGAGCGGGGGATCCCCGTATCCAATGTGCCGGCGTACGGCACAGCCTCGGTCAGTCAGTTTGCCATTGCATTGCTGCTGGAGGTCTGTCACCACATCGGACATCACAGCAGGGCTGTGGCCGAAGGCAGATGGCAGCAAAATCCTGATTTCTGCTTCTGGGATCATCCGCTGATCGAGCTGGAGGGCAAAACCATCGGTATCATCGGTTTTGGCCGGATCGGTCAGGCCACCGGCCGCGTGGCGAAGGCGCTGGGGATGCGGGTGCTGGCTTACGATACGCACCAAAGCGATGCCGGCCGTGCCATTGCCGACTATGTGGAGCTGGATACACTGCTGAAAAATGCGGATGTGATCTCGCTGCACTGCAACCTGACGGCGGAAAATACCGGTCTGATCAACAAAGAGACCATTGCGAAGATGAAGGACGGCGTGATCCTGATCAACAATGCCCGCGGTCAGCTCGTGGCGGAGCAGGATCTGGCAGATGCACTGAACAGCGGCAAGGTGGCGGCTGCAGGTCTGGATGTGGTTTCCTCGGAGCCTATCCGCGGCGACAATCCGCTTCTGCGGGCAAAGAACTGTCTGATCACACCGCACATCTCGTGGGCGCCGAAGGAAAGCCGCCGGCGCATCATGGATTGCACGGTGGAAAATGTGCGCAGCTATCAGGCCGGTTTGCCGCAGAATGTGGTGAACGGCTGACCGCAGGAATCGGTGAGCCTTTCCCTCTAAGCACTCTTTTACGGCGGTGTTCGGGATGGAATGGAGAGGAGCCCGATACGGTTGGAAAAAGGAAAAGGTTCAGCTGTCTGTGAAATATGTCCCCTCTTTGCCGGGTGACCGGTAAAGAGGGGACATATTATTTTGACGGTATTTTTTTGAAATCTGTTTTTCGTTCCCTGTTCAGAACCGGATGAGATTGCCTTCCAGCATAGCCGGGTATTCCTCTTTGCAGGTGAGGAAGATGACCTGATGCCTTTCGGCGCACGCCCGGAGCAGCCGGCAGGACTGCGCTGTGCGCTGTGCATCCATATCGGTAAACGGATCGTCAAGAACGATGACACCGCCGCCCTCCGGGAAAAGATGGTCGAGCACGGCAAGGCGGAACGCAAGGGATACGGTATCCTTGGTTCCTTCCGAAAGCTTACCGTAATCCAGCAAACTGTTTGCGCTGTAGATACGCATATTCAGCTTGTCGGCCTCCGGAAACTCGGAGGAAACCGTCCCGCCGGAGATCAGTTCAAGATACCGGGCAAAGTGTACGGCGATATCCCACATCGGATTTTCACCGATACTTTCCTTCTGTGCGCGGAATACCTCGGCGATATGCAGCCAGTGATCCAGCAGGGATCTTGTCTCTTCAAAAGCGGTTTCGGCTTTTATCACCGTCTCGCGGCAGGCTTCCGGATGCGTTTCCTTATAGGTATCCAGCCGGCTGGCGGCAGCGGTTTTTCCGGTGAGCGCCGCTTCGCGGAGGGCTTGCAGATGCTTCAATTCGCTTTGCAGAGCTTCCAGATGTGCCTCCGGGTCGGCAATATTCCGATATTCCGCAGGGATATCCGCGGCATCGCCGACGGAGGCTTTTGCTTTCTCCAATTCCGCACTCAGATCAAATGCTTTCGCTTTCAGATCATTGACACTGCCGTACTCTGCGGCATAGCCATCGGCCACCGCTTCGGCGCGGGCGATAAATGCAGCAAGCTCCATACCACCGCAAACCGCAGGGATATCGCGCTCGATCTCCTCTTTTGTCCGTTCTGCAGGGCCGATATTCCGGTAAAGCTCTTCCAGCTGCTCCGTGGATACCGTGCCCAGCGCTCTGGCGATCCTGGCGGTGACACCTTCGATTTTCGTTCTGGCTTCCTCGATCCTTTGCGCATATGCTTCCAATGCATCCGGTGTTTCGGTTTTGTATTTTTCCAAAACAGCTGCAACAGCCGCTTTTCGCTGTGCGATCTGGCTTTCGACCGCCGTCACGTCCACATCTGCCGGAGAAAGCTGCATCTCCATCACACCGGGGACTGTGATTTTTACCGCTTCGGTGATGGCTGCCGTGTTTGCCGAAAGCTCCACCGGTTTTCCCGTTCGCAGCGAAACGATTTGTATTTCTCTGCCGTCCAGCATACGGATGGCCGCATTCAGATTCATACCGCAGAGCTTATTCTCCAGCTGGGCGATCTCCCGCTGCAGCTTTCTGACCCGCAGAAGCTCTGCGCCTTCGGGCTGCGGCAGCAGTGCGGCGGCGTGATCGGCATCGGAAAGCTCCGCGCGGACTTTCTGCACATAATTCCATGCATCCAGCACGCTGCGATCGCTTTTTTCTTTTTTCAGAAGTCTGGCTTTTTCCAGTTTCTGGAGCAGAACGGGCCATCTGGAAAGCACTTCTGTGATTTTCTGCAATTCCGCTTCGAGCCGTGCGATCGTCTTTTTTCGCTCGCTTTGCACAGCAAGGCGGTTTGCAAAGGCGCCGAACCGGCTGCATTCCTCCTCTGCCTTGCACACCGCGGTATCGCTGTGCAGATAAATGCCGGCGGTGCGGTCGACTTCGCGTTCCAGCTGTTCGATCTCATCCAGTGCTGTCCGGGCATCCTCCAGCGCGTAATAATCCTTCAGGATCTCACCAAGACCTGTTGACCAGCGTCCTGCTTTGCGCACAGGCGCTTTGCGTTCATGATCCCAGTGCTTGCCGGCGATCTGTTCGATTTTTGTGGCAATGGCCTGTTCGATGGAATCCACGGAAAGACCGTCGCTTTCCGCAAAAGCCTGCGATACGGCATCGGCAAGCTCCTGCTTGGCATCCGTTTTTTTCGATGCATCCAGAATGGTCTGCAGCGCCGCGTCCGTGTTGCGCTGGGAGGAAAAGAGCATATCGGTATAAACGCCCTCGCCGTAAACGAGGAGCTCTTTTAAAACCCGGTCGATGGTGCTCTGGTCACGGAGTATGCCGTCCGGTGTGGAAAGCGTGCAGCGGGCATCCGCGCCCCACTCCTTGGAAAGGGTATAGGTGCCGGTTTCCGTCTCCAGTGTGATTTTACCGTCGGCAAAGTCGCCGGCGATGCCGCCGTCCTTTTTTGCTCCGGGGAAATATGCTTCAAAAAACGCTTTGTCGCTGCGGCGATCCAGCTTTGCACTCTGGAACAGCGTGCGGGAAAGCAGGTTTACCAGTGTGCTTTTGCCGCTTTCATTTTTGCCGCAGATCACATTGAGACCGTCTGCAAAAGCAACGCTGCGGTCACGGATGCCGGCAAACTGTGTGCAGGATATGTTTTTGATCTTCATCTCATTTGCCTTCCTTCAGCGATCTCAGCAGCTCGTACGCAAGCTGCGCTTCCTTCGGTTCTGCCAGCAGCGCATTCAGAAATCCGGCGGAAAAAGAGGTCTCGGGGAATTCCGCTTCGATCAGCTCCCGGGAAATCAGCTTGCTGAGAGCGTAATCGTGATAAGTACCCTCGATAAAGCGTGAAAGTGCGTTCTCAAGGATGTCGGTCCTTGCCTCGTATTCCTCCGCTGTCACAGCGCCGGTCAGGATCAGCTCCACAACGCTGTTATCGGCAATACCGGCAAGAGCGCTGCCGATGGCGCTTTCCAGCCCGCCTGCGGTGACCGCAACGCTTTTACGGTAAAAACGCAGGGTGCCGGAAAGCACCTTTTTGGCTCGTACGGACTTATCCGCTGCGATCTCGACAACAAAACACTGCCCCTCCGTATTGCAGGAAACATCCGTCTGGATATGCGTACCGGCGTTGAAGATCTTTTCGCACGGCGCATACTCTTCCGTCAGATTTCGCGGGAACGGCACATGGGTATGGCCGATCAGCCATGCATCCACAGGGATGCTCTCCAGCTCGGAACGCTTCATCAGAAAGTACAGGCCCTCGTTATCGATGGTCTCGCCCTCCACCGCGCCGTGGGCAACGCCGATGTGATACCGGTCATCCTGTCCGATCTCCGTCTGTTTGATCCAGTCCAGATTGTTCTGCCCCGGTGCGGAATGCAGCGAGGTGCACAGCGCCGGATACAGCACGGCGGCTTCGCCGTTTACGGTAATTTCGTAAGGACGGTACTCCGACAGCAGCATGATATTGTCGCAGGAGGTCATAAAATCCCGGAAATACTGCCACACCCTTGCATCCTTATCGTAGTGATCGTGGTTGCCGGGAAGCACCGCGACCACGCCCTGAAAACGCGAAAGGATCTCCAGCAAAAGCCTGACATCCCTTTTGGCAACGCTGCCGGTATTTTCAAAAAGATCGCCCGTGATGATAAACAGGGCGCAGCTTTCCCGGTTCGCCGTCTCCACCATGCCTTCAAACGCCGTGAGCCTGCTTGAAGCCAGAAGCGCCGCCTGCTCGTGGCTGGCGTATTTCAGCCCGATATGGTTATCTCCCGTAACAAAAATGCGCAGCAATGCAAACACCCCAATACCTGTTTTAATGGTTTCATTGTAGCATAAACCGGTTTTCGATGCAACCGGATGCCGAGGGATGAAAGGAAGGCCGCAGAGAATTGACAGAACTCCTGCCGCGTGGTATGATGCTGACAGAACCATCACCGGCCGCCGCTGGATAAGGAGAGTTTGCTATGCCGAAATTTGAATTTGACAGAACAGGTTTCAAAACAGACGGGCGGGATCAGTTTATGATCTCCGGTGAGTTCCATTATTTCCGCGTGCCGGCCGGGGATTGGAAACGCCGCATGGAACTCTTTAAAGCAGCCGGCGGCAACTGTCTTGCCACCTATGTGCCGTGGCTGATCCATGAGCCGGAGGAGGGCCGCATCGTGTTTGGCGATGTGCCAAACCGTGACCTTGTCCGTTTTCTGGAAACGGCAAAGGAGGTCGGGCTGCAGGTAACGCTGCGTCCGGGTCCTTATCAGTATTCCGAACTGGTCAACGACGGCCTGCCCGATTGGCTGCTGACCGGTTATCCCGAGGTGCTTGCGCAAAATATTCACGGCGAAGTCTTCCGTGAATCCAGCGTTTCTTATCTGCATCCGCTCTTTTTGGAAAAAGCGAGAAAATATTACCGTGCCTTTGCGGAAGCGGTGCGCCCGTATATGGGTGATCCGGTGACCATGCTGCAGGTGGATAACGAACTTGCCGGCATCCATGTATGGTTCGGCTCGCTGGATTATCATCCCGTCACCATGGGACAGGGAACAGAAAACGGTCGTTATCCCTGCTTTTTGAAAAAGAAATACGGGACGATTGCGGCGCTCAATGAGGCTTATGCGCTGAATGTCAGCAGCTGGGCCGAGGTGATGCCCATCGCTTCGGGCGATAAATCCGATGCTGCCGTCTGCCGCAGGCTGCAGGATTATTACGACTTCTACTGCGGCACGCTGGCGGAATACAGCTGTCTGCTGACAGCATGGCTGCGGGAGGATGGCCTGTACGCCCCGATCTGCCACAACTCGGCCAATCCCACCATGAACAGTATGTTCACCGAAACGGTGGAAGCCATGGGAGAAGGTTTCCTGCTGGGTTCCGATCACTACTATACGCTCAACCAGATGTGGAAGCAGAATAATCCCACCCCGCAGTACGGTATCCATGTGTATTATTCCATGGAGATGATGCGCCTGATGGGTATGCCGCCTTCGGTGCTGGAAATGCCCGGCGGCACGCCCGCCGATACCCCGCCCATCCTGCCCGAGGATCTGCTGGCCTGCTACATGACCAATCTGGCTATGGGTATGAAGGGCTGCAATTACTATATATATACCGGTGGACCGAATTTCCCCGGAACCGGCAACACTGCCGGGATCTATGACTACAATGCCCATGTACACGCCGACGGCTCTCTGAACCCCACTTATGAAAGCCTGAAAACCTTCGGCAAATTCTGTGAAAGCCACAGCTGGATGCAGCGCGGCAGCCGCAGGGGCTCCGCCGTTATCGGCTTCGAATGGAAAAGCACCCGCAGCGCCGATGTGGAATACGCCGGTCAGGTCTTTACCCGCACCGATTGCTGGGAGTTTGCACGGCTTGGCTTGATGTACACCATGATGTGTTCCGATATGGCGCCGGAGCTGGTCAATCTGGATGGCGCTCTGGATCTTTTCCGTCCGCTGATCGTTCCCTGTCCCTCTGTCATGTCGGCGAAAGTACAGCGGGCGCTGATCGATTTTGCCGAACAGGGCGGTCAGCTGCTGTTACTGGGAACGCTGCCCGATCTGGACGAAGAGTTCCGCCCCTGCACGCTGCTGCGGGAATATCTGGGCAGCCCTGAATTGAAAAAACCGTTCCGCACCGGCGCAGTGGTCAACTATGCCCCCTGCGGCGATGTCTACAACATGACCCCGCTGCACACGGTCGAAGCACTGCCCGAAGGGGCCGAAGCGCTGCTTACCGCACCGCGTTCCGGACAGCTTCTGGGCTTCAAAAAAGGCAATGTGCGCTTCATGGCCGTCAAATGGCTGATGAATACCTTTGACCAGCCCGCCATGCTGGAGCAGCTGCTGCGGGAGATGGGCGCTGTTCCCTGTGTGAGATCCTCCAACCGCAACATTTTCACCGCTCTGTGGGAGGACGATAAAGGTAACCGCCTGACCATGGTGATGAATCTGTACAGCAGTCCGCAGACCACAGAAATCACCGTGTACGGAAGGAACGGCGAGGTGCTGCGCACAGAGCAGCTGAAGCTTGCCGCGATGGAAGTGCGCGTTCTGTAAGAAGGACACGCCGGATATCCCGCTCAAAACCGAAGAAACGATCAAAAGAGAAGTTCGGGTTTTGCGCCTGAACTTCTTTTTTGCTGCCGATGCACAAAAAGCGGGCCGAAGCCGTTTTCGATCGGCTGAATGTTTCGATGATGTTTTTTGGCTGCAGTAAAAAATATGGGGTTTTGGAAACCTTTTGCAGGGATAAAAAATATCTGGTTGTGTATTTATGAGAATTATGTTAGAATGTATAAACAGGAGACATTGAGGGGAGGCGTGCGACAATGGCGTTCCGGCAGCAGGCCGGGCGAAAAGCGCCCAAAAACACGGTGCAGCCGGTGAACGGCTTTTTGATGAATGTCCTGTATTATGGGGCTCGTTTCTATCTTTTTCTCTGTGGTGTCCGGATCAGGACGGTGAATAAGGTCGGAAGACCCGAAAAGCCTTCCATCGTTCTTTGCAACCACGGATCGTTTATTGATTTCATTTACGCAGCGGCACTGCTGCGCAGGGATAAGCCTCATTTCATTGTGGCAAGGCTTTATTTTTACCATAAGCTGCTGGGCTGGCTGCTTCGCAAAGTGGGGGCTTTCCCCAAAAGTATGTTTGCTATGGATCTGGAGAGCACCAAAAACAGCCTGACAGTGCTGAAAAAAGGCGAAATTCTGGCCATGATGCCGGAGGCGCGGCTTTCTACGGCGGGGCGGTTCGAGGATATCCAGAGCGGCACCTATTCCTTTATCAAAAAATCCGGCGTGACGGTCTACACCGTTAAAATCGGCGGCGACTATCTGGCAGATCCCAAATGGGGCAAAGGATTCCGCCGTGGTGCGGTGGCCGATGCAGAGCTGGATATTCTTTTCACGGCTGAACAGGTAAAAGAGCTTTCTTTGGAGCAGCTGAAGCAGGGGATCGAGCAAAGGCTTTTCTTTGATGAATTTCAATGGCTGCAGCAGCATCCGGATATTCATTACCGTTCGCCGCGCATAGCGGAAGGGCTGGAAAACATACTGACCGTATGTCCGGCTTGCGGCGGAAAGTATACCCTGACCACCGACGGAAACGCGGTTTCCTGTGAACACTGCGGCGCATTGACCACGATGGATGACCGCTACTGCTTTGCAAAGGATTTTCGTTTTGAAAATCCCGGCCGGTGGTACGACTGGCAGCTGGCACTGCTGAAAAAAGAGATCGCTGAAACGGAGAACTTTACGCTGCGCTCGAAGGTGGAGCTTCGGCTGCCCGGTGATGGCAGCAGTCTGACACGGCACGGCGGTCATGGCATCTGCACCTTGAACAGGGAAGGTCTTACATATGCCGGTACAAAGGACGGAGAAACTGTCGAACTGCATTTTTCGCTCGGGCGTATCTACCGGCTGCTTTTCGGAGCGGGCGAAAATTTTGAGATCTATGACGGCACACAGATCCTGTATTTTGTTCCTGAGGAAAAACGCTCTGCTGTAGATTGGTATATGGCATCCATGCTTTTGTACGATATGACGGCAGAAGCGGAGGAATGAAGGGGGAGTACATATCCTTACAAAAGAAAAGATAAGCGGAAAACGGGAGAAGGCTGCAGCAGGTATCAGCGTCCGGTCCTTTGCGATGGTGACGGCGATTTTGCTGGCGATCCTGCTTTTCTGTGGATCGTTATCGTATTTTATTCCGCAGGGCTCCTTTGAAACCGATGCGGAGAACAACATCATCCCCGGTACATACCAAAAAGGCACGGTGGAAGGCATTGCCTTCTGGCGGGTGCTGACGGCGCCGGTGCGGGTGTTTGCATCGGAGGATGCGCTGACCATTATTATGATCAGTATTTTTCTGCTGGTGATGAGCGGCGTATTCAATCTGCTCGAAAAAACCGGCGGCATAAAAACCTTCATTGTTGCGATCATGCGCCGTTTACAGGATCGCGGGACTCCGGTGGTCTGCATTACGGTGCTGATCTTTATGCTTTTCGGCAGTCTGTTCGGTATGTTTGAGGAACTGGTGACGCTGCTGCCGCTGATCATTGTGTTCATGCTTTCGATGAATATGGATACCATGGTCGGTCTGGGCACCTGTCTGATGGCAGCGTGCTTTGGGTTTTCCACTGCCATTACCAATCCGTTTTCTGTGGGAACGGCAGCGCAGCTGGCGGGGATCCGTGTTTCCTCCGGCATGTGGCTCAGAGTAGTGTTTTTCTGCGTTGTTTATCTGATCCTGTGTGCGTTTTTGCTGCAGTATCTGAAGAAGCTCCGCCGCGATCCATGCATTTCGCTGACCTACGAGACGGATATGCAAAAGCGGGCAGGTCTTGTTATCCAGTCGGAAGCGCTTACCTCTGACCAGCAGCGGATTTTTTGGATCTATGCGGTGTTTTTTGCCATACAGGGCCTCCTGCTGACGGCGATCGCCTGCATTCGTGCGATCTCCGGCCTTGCGATCCCCATTCTGGCGGTCAGCTTTTTGATCACCGGCCTGATCGCGGGACAACTTGTCTGCAAAAACTTCCGGCAGGTGCTCGGATATTTTCTGCGGGGAGCGGCGGCCATGCTGCCGGCAGTGGCCATGATCGCGCTTGCTTCCTCGGTGAAGCTGGTCATGGCTGAAAGCAACATTCTGCATACGGTGATGAATGCCGTACTGGGGCTGCTGACGGGCAGAGGGAAATTTATCACAGTTCTTCTGATCTATGCGCTGATCCTGTTTTTGCAGCTTTTTATCGGCTCGGCCTCGGCAAAGATCTTTCTGGTGATGCCCATCGTTCTGCCGATCACCAATGCGCTGGGCATTTCTCCTACGCTGGTCATTCTGACCTATTGCATGGCGGATGGCTTTACCGATGTGATCCTGCCGACCAATCCTGTGCTGCTGATCGGGCTTTCCATGGCAAATGTATCCTATGGAAAATGGCTCAAATGGACATGGAAGCTGCAGCTGCTGCTTCTGGCGGTTTCGGTGCTGGTGCTGCTTTTCGGCACAGCCATCGGGTATTGATATAGAAAACGGTAATGGGTGCCTGGATATTTTACTCAAAAAAACGGCAGTCATCTCTGAAAAGAGACGGCTGCCGTTTTTTGATCGTCTTTCGGATATCGACAACAGTTATTCCTCATAGGAAAGCCGGCGGTGGATCTCGCTCGTTCCCTTGAGTAAAATGCGGCAAAGCATTTCTTCGGTTTCGCAGCTGACCTGCATATCGGCAGAGGGCAGCGTCCATGCCAGACCCACCGCACCGATGCACACCTTGCGGCGAAACAGCGGGCAGGCGTAGCCTGCAGCAATTTTTGAACCGTCCTTCTGGGAGGCTTCCGTGATGACCACATCCATTTTACGGATTTTTTCCAGCTCGTCCAGCAGGGAGTCGTATGTGCTGACCCGGTTCCAATGGCCGGGCTCCGGCTGACCGTATTTTTCCCAGACAGCTTTCAATTGCTCACGGTCCATGTGCGCAAGGATAGCTCTTCCCGTGGCCGTGCGGTAAATATCGTCGATGCGTATTCTTGGATGCTCGGCAAACAGATTCTGTTCGGTGTCCGAATAATCGATGATGAACTTCTGGTTGCTTTGTATGACCGACAGGATCACTGTTGCGTGGCTTTTCCGCTCCATCCATCGCATGATAGGACGGCACAGAAGCACCAGATCCTCTGCATAACGCCCGTAACGGGTCAGGTGGTAGGTGGAAGGCCCAAGGATATATCCCTCCGCCTGAGAAACACGCACAGCGTATCCTTCAAAGCACAGGGTCTCCAGAATGTGCGAGCAGGTCGGTTTGGGAAAGCTTGTTTTTTCGGCGATCTCCATAAGAGGGACGGGCCGGTTCTTTTCGTCGGAGAGAACCGACAGTATCTGCATTGCCTTTTGAACGGAATGGATCATTTGTCTGTCTCCTGTCCGGTGGATTACTTCATTATAGCATAATCGTACGCGGATAAAGCGATATTTCACAATATGAAATTTATTGTTTTTGTGCAGTGCGCAATTATAATCAGTGTATGGGCGTTTTTTGAAAAAGAAAGTTTGTGAATATGGAGGGCTTATGTTTGATCTGACAGGAAAAAGAGCGTTGGTCACAGGCTCGACACAGGGCATCGGCTATGCGATCGCAAAAACACTGTCCCGGTACGGAGCACAGGTGTATATCCATTGCTCGTCGGACGATGAAAAGGCGAAAAGGATCGCAGCGGAGCTGGGTACGGATCTTTGGGTGACGGGCGATCTGGGCATACAGGGCTGTGCGGAAAAGCTGTATGAAAAAACAGGCGGCCTCGATATCGTTGCGGCGAATGCCAGTGTGCAGTTCCGCACACCGTGGGATGAGATCCCGCCGGAGGAGTTCGACCGGCAGATCAATGTGAATCTGCGCTCCACGCTCGAACTGATGCAGGTGTATATCCCCGGGATGCAGGCGAAAAAATGGGGGCGGTTTCTTGCTGTGGGCAGTGTGCAGCAATACCGTCCGCATGCACAGATGGCGGTTTATGCCGCCAGTAAATGCGCCATTCAGAGTCTGGTGCACAATGTGGCAAAGCAGGTGGCCTGTGACGGCGTAACGGTCAATAATCTTGTACCGGGCGTGATCGAAACCCCTCGTAACGATGCCGCCCTCGCCGATGCCGGATATGCCCGGAAGGTGCTTGCGGGGATCCCTGCAGGCTATGCGGGAAAGCCGGATGACTGTGCCGGTGCGGCGCTGCTGCTGTGTTCGGATGCAGGCCGGTATATCACCGGAACCGAGCTGGTGGTTGACGGCGGTATGAGTCTGTAAGGAGGAAGATATGCTTTTAACCGATTATTTCAAAAGTGAGCACGATGCTGCGTGGGATATTGCGCGCCAGTGCGGTGTGCGCCACGGTGTGATCCGTCTGCCGGAGGACGGCAGATTTGACTACGGTGAATTGTCTCACTGGAAAAGCGTTTGCGGCCGGTTTACAGGCTTCGGCATCACGCCGGTTGCGATCGAGCCCATGCCCAATGAGCTGCATGATCATATCAAAGCGGGGGATGACAGGCGGGATGAAGCCATCGCAAAGGTGATCTCCATGTTTCCTCATATGCGCGCTGTGGGAATTGAAACGATCTGTTTTAATTTTATGGCCCATATCGGCTGGCTGAGAACATCTTCAAAGTATCCGGAGCGCGGCGGTGCTCTGGTTACGGAATTCAACATGGCAGATTTTCGGCCGACAGGAGCGAAGATCACAGCGGAAGAGCTGTGGGATAACTATGCGTATTTCGTAAAGGCTGTTGTTCCCGAAGCGGAAAAATACGGCATCAGACTTGCGCTTCATCCCGACGATCCGCCGGTGCCGTGTCTGGGCGATGTGGAGCGGATCATGATCTCCAAAGCCAATATCAGGCGTGCAGTGTATGATATCGTAAAAAGCGAAAGCCTTGGTATTACGATGTGTCAGGCCAATTACTTTATCATGGGCGAAGATCTGGAAAAAACAATCGGAGAATTTGCCGACAGGATCTATCTGGTACACTTCCGGAATACCACGGGAAAACCGGAGCGCTTTCGCGAGACTTTCCATGATAACGGCGATATCGCCATGGCGGAGCTGATGAAAACCTACATCAGAAACAATGTCAATGTGCCGGTGAGGGTGGATCATGTTCCGACGATGGCAGGCGAACAGTCCACCCTGCCCGGCTATGATGTGCTGGGCAGAATGTTTGCGATCGGATACCTGAAAGGAATACTGGAAGCAATAGAAGGAAAGGAAAAATAAAATGAAGCTGAACAGCAGAGAAGAGATCATTGCGCTGACCCCGCTGTGGAAGGGCGAGCGCCTTCCGGACGGCAGACCGCTGGTACCGCAGAAATATCTGGACGAAATGAAAAAAATGACGCTGGAAGAGCTCTGGAAGCCCATTTTTCTCAAAGGGTATGAAAGCCAGTTTGAGGGAGATCTGCGCACGCTTCACGATGACAGCCGTAAGCTCATCGGCCGCGCCGTCACGGCAACCTTTGTTCCCGCGCGCCCCGATCTGCACGGCGTGATGTTCGATATCGGTGCACAGGAGGGCAGAAAGGGCAACTACAATCAGTGGGTCGTCGATTCTCTCACAGAGGGAGATGTGGTCGTGGCGGATATGTACGATAAGATCTTCAAGGGCACTTTCCTTGGCGGCAACCTGACAACGGCGATCAAAACCAGAACCAAAACCGGCGGCGCTGTGATCTGGGGCGGTATTCGCGATGTGGAACAGATGAAGCAGGTACCGGATGTGCAGGTGTATTACCGCGGAATCGATCCAACGCCGATCCGTGATTTTGTTATGAAGGATTTCAACGGCATCACCCGCATCGGTAAAGCCACAGTCCTTCCCGGCGATATCGTATACGGTGCGGGCGGCGGTGTGCTGTTCATTCCGGCTCATCTGGTGCAGGAGGTGGTTGAAGGCGCTGCCAAGACCCATGTCAAGGACGATTTCGGTTTTTTGATGATCGGTCAGAACAAATTTACCACGGCCCAGATCGACCGTGCCACATGGACGGAGGAAATGCTGGATATGCTGGTGGAGTGGATCAATACCGATCCGCGCGGCGAGCAGTACCGCTATCTGGACTGGACACACGAATACGATCTTGCCAGAAACGGTGATCCCGATGATACACAGACCATGCTGTGAGTTTTTTGCGGCTTCCTGCACGCAGGATGGCGGCGCATACCGGTTCCGTCTTTATGAAGATGGTGTGCTTGAATGTCTGCAGAAGATCCCGATGCCGTTCCCGATGTTTCTTGTACAGCAGGATGATCTTTTGTGGGCGGTGCTGCGTGCGCCGTTTGCAGGCTGCGATGAAAGCGGCTTTGCGGCATACGATATCAAAAGCGGCAGCCGGGCGACGGAGATTTCCACCACGAAAGGCGCGGTTGCCTGTCATATCGCCGTGGATGACAGTGATATCTATTGTGCCAATTATACCGGCGGCAGCGTATTCAAAGCGCCTGATTTGCTTGAAAAGCACGAAGGAAGCAGCGCTGACCCGGTCCGGCAGACAGCGCCGCATCCGCACTCGGCCTTTTTTTCGCCGGATAAGAAATACCTGTTGAGCTGCGACCTCGGTCTTGATACGGTTTTCGTGTATGACCGGGGGCTGAAGCTGATCTCGACAGCGCAGGTACCTGCCGGAGCGGGGGTACGCCACTTGGTGTTTTCAAAGGACGGCAGCTTTGTTTACTGTGTGAACGAAATGGGCGCAGGCATCAGTGTGTTTTCGTGGCGGCAGGGGCGGCTGCAGTACATTGATACCGTATCCGTGCTGCCTGCCGGTTTTCAGAAAACAGGCTCGGGTGCAGCTATCAAGCTTTCAAAGGATGGAAGGCTTCTTTATGTGACGGAGCGGGCTTCCGGCAGTATTGTGACACTGGAAGCGGACGGCGCGCAGCTCAGGCTTCTGGGGCACACGGACTGCCGCGGTAAAGAACCGCGGGATTTTACTCTGCTTGCGGATGACCGGTTTGCTGTGTGCACCAATCAGTTCAGCGACGGGCTTTCGCTGTTTCAGATCTCCGGTTCGGGCATTCCGGTATGGATCGATACCGTCGGGATGGAGGCTCCGCTCTGTGCTGTGGAGCTGCATTGACCGATACAGAAAAAAGCTTTTGTGCAAAAAAGGTGTATGGACTGCCGCAGCGGTCCATACACCTTTTTAACTTTATTCCACCACTGATGGATATGCACGATCTGCTGCAGCGGCCGGTTCAGGAAAGCAGCTCGTTCAGTCTGCCGCAGCGGCGGAAGAGATCGATGTACAGCATCAGTTCATCCCGGGAATTGACGTTCAGCTTCTGATAAATGTTGGCGTTATGCTTGCGGACGGTGTGGATGCTGATAAAAGCTTTTTCTGCGGCCTCCTGCACGTCCAGTCCGTCGGCATAGTATTGAAGAATGTTTTTTTCAGAGGCAGTCAGCGTCTGGGCACTGCGGGCGAATTCGTCAAAAAGATCGGCGACATCCTTGGGTAGTGTCTGGCTGTCGTCGGGACCCGAATGCTGCAGCAGCTGCAGCTCGTAATCCTGCAGCATCAGATCCATAAGCAGCAGGAACATACCGGAGATGACATAAGAGATCGCCAGAAACTCGAAGCTCTCCCGGATCAGCTGCTCCACAAACCATACCAGAATGTTGAAAAAGACCAATGAGAGCAGAACGGCTTCCTGTTTGTATGTGGTGAGCTGATGGTGTGCCGCGGAATAGACGATCGCCACGATCATAATACTGAAATAGGCGAAAAGATACAGGGAATAAAGAAAATGGCAGGGACCGTAAACCTTCAAAAGGCGCGTCAGACCGTCCGTTGTGTCAATGGAGACCTCGGAATAATAAAGCGGAAGAATACCGCCGCTTGCAGCCAGCAGAAAGGCCAGTGTGCTCACGCCAACAAGCACCCAGCCGAGTGCTTTGGGATACCGGATGTTACATACCTCGGCGATGATCGCCAGCATGATCAGCGGCATATAGGCAGCGCCAAGATAGGCCAGACGGTTGGCAAAAAGGGCGCTTTCCACCGTCTGTGCCACAGAAAGTGTAAAATAGCCGGTATTGCTCAAAAGAATAGCGGCGTAGAGAAATATATACCACATCTTTTTCTTCTTGACGAAAAGAAGATAGCTGAGCAGCAAAAGCAGCGCCAGCGCGGCAAAAATGCCGTACAGCACCGGTATGTTCAGCGTGAGCGAATCGTTCTGACGGTATATTGTAGGGATCAGGGCGATAAAAAGCAGCAGTGTTACGCAAAGCGCGGTCAGTGCGCTGCGCCGTATGGCCCGAAGATAGCCCGTGTTGTATCTGGTCATATTTCACCATCCTTTTTTGCACAGGGGGAACCGGATGTTTATTTACTATTATTTTATTGCTTTTTTGTGATTCTGTCAAATCTTTCTCTTGAAAAATGCGGTCAGAACTTGAAAAAACAGACAAAAAACGGTGTGTGGTTTTGGGAAAAGCATACTAATCAAATTGAGTATTTTTGAAATAATGCGCCGGAATACATAACAGAATAATAGAAAAGAAAGAAGCTTACGGTTTATTGTATAAGTAAAGAACATCCGGCTGCAGAAAAGGGGGAGCACAAAATGAAAAAAATACTTGCAATGCTGCTTGTGGTAATGATGCTGTTTTCGCTGACCGGCTGCGGACTTTCTGCGGCACAGCAGATCCTGGATGAGCTGCTGCCGGAAAGCGGCGCAGATGTCCCGCCGTCCGACACGGAGGATACAGAGAGCGAAGGTACGCCCGGTGAGGAAGATCTTTTGGCGGCGGAGATCGCCCTGAAGCCGCTGCCGCTGTACTGTGCCCCGCGTGAGGGCGGGGAGTATAACGATGAAGGTCTGTCCCTTTCGTACCGCTGGGAGGAAATAGCCCTGCGCGAAACCGCAGAGCTGCCGCTGCCGGAGCTGCGGGAGGCGCTGCAAAAGCTGAGCGCCGAAAGAAAGGCGCAGGCTTTGCAGAACGCAGAGGATCTTGCAGCCACAGCGCAGGCCGATGCGGAAAACGGCGGCTATGCTCCTGCCTATGCATACGAGGATGACATGACAGTGCGCCGTGCGGATTCGCTTTTGATCAGTCTGCTGTTCTGCAGCCGGTACAATGCGGGCGGTGCACATCCGGCCAGATGGTACGAAGGGATCACGCTGGATGCGCGTACCGGCGCTGTCCTGACGATACAGGATGTTTTCGCCGATACGGATATTCTGGCGCAGGCCATCTGGGATGAGGTAGAGGCCCTGTTCCCGGACGGCGGTCTGTATGAAGGGATGAATGCGGAAAAGCTCGGCCGCATGGTGGAGGAAAATTCTCTGCCGTGGGTGCTGGATCCCGCCGGACTGACCGTTGTGTTTTCGGAGTACATGATCGCGCCCTATGCTGCGGGAATTTCCTGTGTGACAATTCCCTACAGCTGGTATCCGGAACAGTTTGACGTGCGCTGCACACAGCTGCCGGAAGCATACGCGGTGGAGCTTGATCCTTTGAGCGACGTGCCGGTTTTCTTTGATGTTGTGCCGGAGGACGGCTATGTTGACAGCGTGAGCGCATGGAATGTGATGCAGGACGAGTGGTATTCCGAACAGGTAACGGTGGGCATCAACGGTTCGGAAGCGGTGCTTTACGATGGGCTCTCCGGTGCACAGAGCGCGTATCTGCTCCGGATGAAAAACGGGATGAGCGCTGTGTATCTGTTTGTCTCCGACGGGCCGGGTACCGATCTGCATATCGGCCTGCTGGATGCCGGTGGGATCTGCAGTCAGACCCTCGTCCCCGATGCCGGTCTGCCGTCCTTATATATGCAGGAGGGCGGTCTGTATCTTGAGCTGCTGACCGATCCGGAAAATTTCCGGCTTTCGTTCTTTGTGGAAATGCTCAGCAGTATGCAGGGGATCCGTGTGTACAAAACGCAGCCGGATGCATCGCCGTATACCGCACAGCAGG
Source organism: Oscillospiraceae bacterium (assembly GCA_017472965.1). GTDB lineage: Bacteria > Bacillota > Clostridia > Oscillospirales > Ruminococcaceae > UBA1762. Next base: position 38,307 of record JAFUNR010000008.1, read on the forward strand.
ACTACCTGCTGGAAAACGATTTTGAACTGACACTGCTGCGCCCCATGACCTTTGCTCTTTCAGAGGGCGGCGAAAAGGAATTTGCCGCAGGGACACAGCTAACATTCCTTGCCACTGACGGCAGTACCTGGGTGGATATGTGCACCGGAACAGGCGAAGAGGTGCGTATCTATGTGGACAAAAGCGATTGGCCGGACCGCGTGAACGGTATGGATGTGTTTGATTGCTTCGACGGCATGATGTATGCGGGATAAAAGAGTACAGATCCCTTTTGGTGAAATATTTGCGCTGTAAAAGTGAGGTGAAGCTGTATGGGTGAAAAGAAAAAACTGACCATCCTGCATTCCAACGATCTGCACGGCGACTTTCTGGCGGAGGATACGGGCGGCACTCTGCTGGGTGGGGTATCCATGCTCTCCGGCTACATCCAGAAAGTGCGTAAGGAAGAAGAGAATGTGCTGTATGCCGTTGCCGGCGATATGTTCCGCGGCTCGGTGATCGACAGTGAATACAAAGGTGTTTCCACCATTGACATTATGAATATGCTGGCGCCGGATGTGGTGACACTGGGCAATCACGAGGTGGATTACGGTGTGGCTCACCTGCTTTTTCTGGAAAAATGCGCCCGCTTTCCCATCATCAATGCCAATATGTATATTGCTACAAACCGCAGGCGGTTGTTCCGTTCCCACATCGTCCTGAAGAAAGGCGGGATGCGGATCCTTTTCATCGGTGTGCTGACACAGAAGGTGCTTTCTGCCACAAAGCAGGATCCGCTGATCGGCAGCTTTGTGGATGTGCACGAGGCCGCCGCCGAGGTGGGGCGTATCTGCAACACCTATCGTACCGAGGATATCGATCTGACGGTGCTGCTGACTCACATCGGTTTCGATGCGGATAAAGAGCTGGCCCGGGCGCTGGATCCCCGCTGGGGCGTGGATCTGATCATCGGCGGTCACAGCCATACATTACTGGATGCCCCCTGTACGGTGAATGGCATTCCGATCGTGCAGGCATCCTGCGGCACCGACTGGATCGGCCGGTTCGATATCACGGTGGACACCGATGCCAATTCCATCGAGAGCTATGCATGGAAGCTGATCCCCGTGTCGGCAGAAAGCTGTCCCCGGGATCCGGCGCTGGAAGAGGTGGTCGCCGGCTACAAGGCGAAAACCGATTCCAAATACGAACGCTTCGTCACGCGGCTGGCGGACCGGTACACACACCCCGTCCGCAACCGGGAAACGCAGCTGGGCAAGCTGCTGGCGGATGCGCTGAAGGATGCGCTGGGCGTGGATATCGTGCTGCTCGGTTCCGGCAGTATCCGCGGCGAGGCACTGGGCCCTGTCGTGCGTTATCGGGATCTGGCGGAGGTCTATCCGTACAATGATGAATTCTACCGCATTGAGATCAGCGGCGAGCAGCTGTACCGTATGGTTCGGTTCATGCTGCGGGAGGAAGGCGGCCTTGGCGGTTTTTCCAGCTTTTATCAGTTCTCGCGCGGTTTGCGGGCGGAATATGATATGGCGCAAAAGAGGCTGGTGAGCCTATCCTTCAACGGCTATGAGGTGCAGGCGCACGACCGGTTCACAATGGGGCTGCAGGCTTACCATATGAATAATATAAAGAAGGTGCTGGATATTTCACCTGAGGAGATCTTACAGCCGCGCAGGCCAAAGGTGCTGTGCACCCGAAGCGGCGATGTGCTGGAGGAATACCTCGGTGCGCAGAAGCTGCTGCGGGTCTCGGATGAAAACCGTATCGTTCTGACCGGTGAAGCGGCGGAGGTGACCGTATGAAAAGAAAAACATTTCTGGTGCTTGCAGCATCGGCTTTTCTGCTTGTATGCGGCGGGGCAGCGCTGCGGAATCGCTGGCAGCATGACGGGCAGGTGTATGGAGATCTGCCGGCAGAGCCGGATGTGATGCTGGTGGATTTTTACCGTTCTGCCGATGCGGAAGAAGGCGGCTATTATGAGCTGGTGCTGTATACCACCGAAGACCCGAAGCTGCTGCGGCTGACGGAGTATGTCAAAGCGCACAGGGGCGCTGTGGAACAAAGCAAAGACCATACGGTTTCCGCTGCCGTACTGGAGCAGTGTATGGCGGTTATCCGGAAGAACGGTCTGGAGCGATGGGCGAAGCTTCCGGACGGTGTCTGCGAGGAAGGAACAAAGCTGGTGTGCCGCTTCCGCAGCAGTGACGGAACTTACTGCCGCGCCGCCAACGATTGCATGCCGGCAAACGGCAGAGTGGTGCTGGAGGAGATCGGCAGTCTGCTGCAGCAATGCTTGCCGTAAAAGCTGCCCGCATAAAAAGACGGACCTGTCGTATGTGAAAAACACACGGCGGGTCCGTTTTGCTTTGATAGGATTCTGTTTGGCAAATCGGCCAAACGAAGAAGTGAAAAGTTGTGGCAGTTGCACTAATTAAATTGAGTATTTCGAAAAATATTGGCTGAAATACATAATGGAGTAATTCTCTGCAGGGGGATCTGCCTGTTATTCTTGTGATAAGAAAGGAGGCCGGATATATGAAGCAGATTCTGAGTAATTCCATAAGAGAAGATTCAGATGCGGACGGTTTTTTGTTTTCTTTGAACTGCACCGAATGCGGAAAGAACTGGCACAGCACGCCCATTCATTTCTCCAAGGCGGGGATCGAGCCGAAAAGTGAATTCAAGGAAACGATCTACCGCACCTTGTACAGGCGCGAACAGCAGCGTGCACGGGAACAGGCGGTCGCAGAGGCTGCGCATTATTTCAACCGCTGCCCTCTGTGCGGCAGACTGATTTGCAATGACTGCTTTCTGGTCTGTGATGATCTGGATATGTGCCGCAGCTGTGCAGAAGAACTGCATGAAACAGGAGAGCCGGCCTCATTTGCCGGTTGGGCAAGGGATTGAACAGGCGAATCAAATGATGAAGCATAAAATAATTTAAGGAGGCGGTGTCTTATGGCAACAGGCGCGACCAACTACCAGTGTCCGGCGTGTACTGCTCCGCTGCATTTTTCGGCGGCAAGCGGCAAGCTGGAATGTGACTATTGCGGCGGTATTTACGAAGTAGAACAGATCGAACAGATGTATGCGGCAAAAGATGCTGCTGCAGCTGCCGCACAGGAAACCATTGACAGGAAAAAGGCGGAACAGGCTGCTGAGATGCAGGCCATGGGGCTTGAATGGAGCGGCGAAGAAAGCGCGGGGATGAAAACGTACAGCTGTCCTTCCTGTCGGGCCGAGCTGATCTGCGATGCCACCACAGCGGCGACCAGCTGCCCCTACTGCGGCAACAATACCATTATTCCCGGGCAGTTTTCCGGCGGCCTGAGGCCGGATCTCGTCATTCCGTTCAAGCTGGATAAAGAGGCGGCAAAAACGGCGCTGAAGAACTTTTATAAGGGAAAGAAATTCCTGCCCGGAGCATTTACCAAACAGAATCATATCGAGGAAATCAAAGGCGTCTATGTGCCGTTCTGGCTGTGCGACTGCACAGTGGAGGGTACTGCCCGCTATGCTGCCGAGCGAAGCCTCACCTACGATGTGGGAGATGAGCGTATCACCGAAACGGATCATTTCGAGGTGCTGCGCGAGGGCTGGCTGAAAATGGAGAAGATCCCGGCGGATGCTTCTACAAAAATGCCGGATGAATATATGGATGCCATCGAGCCCTACGATTATGCGGAACTGAAAGAGTTTTCTCCGGCCTATCTGCCCGGGTTTCTGGCAGATAAGTACGATGTGCCGCAGCAGGAGAGTATGACCCGTATCGAAGCGCGTGCCAAAACCAGCATCGGCAATGCATTTTATGGCTCAGCCTCAGGCTTTGATTCCATTGCGCCGGAGGAGGAGGATTACCGCCTGACCGACCCTGTTATGCGGTATGCACTGCTGCCGGTTTGGCTGCTCAGTACCCGCTGGAACAAGAAAAGCTATCTCTTTGCCATGAATGGCCAGACCGGAAAGCTGGTGGGCGATCTGCCTGTCAGCAAGGGCAAATACTGGGCATGGTTTGCAGGGATCGCCGCATCGGTGACAGCATTGCTGCTGCTTGTGCTGCTTTGATGCAAAGGAGGCGACGGATATGAATAAAAGAGTATTTGCATTTCTGACAGCACTCATTTTGCTGCTTGCGCTTTGCGTTCCTGTTTTTGCCGCACCGGAGGATGCAGCATTCAATGCAATGGTGCTGGATACTGCCGAGGTGCTTCCCGCGCAGCAGGAGGAGGAATTGAATCAGCGGGCATGGAATCTGACCGAGAGGTACGGCTGTGCCGTGTACATGATCACCGTTCCCGGTCTGGAGGGCATGGAAGCATGGGAATTCAGCGAATATCTGTTTGACGGTTTCGGTCTGGGATACGGCGAGGAAAACAGCTGCATTATTCTGCTGCTCTCCATGGAGTACCGTGATTATGATATCATGGCCCACGGCTACGGCAACACCGCATTTACCGATTACGGTAAAGAGGTCATGGCGGAACGTTTCCTGCCGGATTTCGGCGACGATGACTGGTACGGCGGCTTTGAGGAATATCTGGATTGCTGCGAGGAGTTCCTGCAGCTGGCAGAAGAGGGGACACCCTTTGATGTGGACAGCGAGGATCATACCGGCGGTGCGGTACTCATCAGCGTGGCGGTCGGTCTGCTTGCCGCATTTATCACCTGTGCGGTATTCAAGGGACAGATGAAAACGGCGCGTATCCAGCAAAGAGCCGATACTTACATTTCGCCCGAAGGCCTGATCCTGACCGGCCAGGCAGAGAATTTCCTGTACAAATCCCGCAGCGTGCGGCATATCGAACAGGATGACGACAGTGACCGCGGCGGCACTACCGTCAACCGGCACGGCTCTTCGCACAGCAGCGGAAAGTTCTGATGTGTGCCGAAGGAGGATGGATGATGAAAAAGAATATTCTGTTCCGGGCATTGGTATTGCTGCTGGCGGTGTGTCTGGCGGCGGCACTTACGGGCTGCGGGGCACTGAATGCCTATGTGGAGATCAGCAATGCGCTGGAAGCCATGAATGAGACAGATGATCCCGAAAGCAGCACGGATGCGCCGCAGAGCAGCTCCAAACCGACAGATGAGAATGATCCGCAGAGCAGCTCCAAACCGGCAGATGAGAATGATCCGCAGAGCAGTTTTCAGCCGGAAAGTGACTCGACCGGCGATCCGCAGCAGACACCGGGGGATAATGAGTTTCTTATTACGGCAGAGGACTCTCTGGAAGAACTGCGGATGATCATGCAGGATTCCGACTATCTGGCTGCCATCGCGTTTATCGGCTATATCGAGGGCCCGATGGGCGACGGCTACGGCGAGCTTTTCCGGCAGAACGGGTATTCGTTCTGGTATCCGTTCGTTGAGGAGATCCCCTACGACCGGCTGGTGGAAACGGACGGCTGGGAGATGTACTGCATTGTTCCGCGGGATGAGGATGCCTCCGTGGCGGTCAATCAGTGGCTGATGCGGGAGTACGGCGGGCAGGTGAACGGATCCACCGGCAATGTGCTGTACCGCAGCGAAAGCGGCGAGCCCATCCTGCTGCTGTGCAACATCGATGCAACGGTGCCCAATACGGATGTCACCGTGACCGCGCCGGACGGCTCGTGGGTGAATTTCCACCCCTCCGTCACGTCCTATTCCGACGGAACAATCCGGGTGAATACATCGGTCGAGCTGCTGGATTTCACGGTTCCGATTGTGTGGAGTACCGGCGAACAGCTTGCTTTTGAGCAGCTGCAGGGCAGCTGGACCTGCTGGGACGCCCTGACACCGGCTGGGGACCCGCTTGTCTGCAGCCTCACCTTCTATCAGGAGGACGGCGCCGACCGCGTGGCTTACGGATACGGCGTGCCGGAAAGCGAATTCTATGAATTCTTTACCGGTGTCTGTTATGAATCGGATCAGGACCCCAGTGTGACGCTGTTTGAAATGGAACTGACCGGCGGCGTTGCACTGGAGGATATCGAGCCCTATGAGTTCCGCGGCGCCTACCGCATAGAGGCCTCGCAGGACAGTGCCGATGCCATCATTGTTACGCACATGGATGGCACGCCGCTGGTATACGGCTGCGAGGGCGGCAGTTTCACCTTCTATCGCGGCAACGGTTGATATGATAAAAAGCGAGGAACGATCATGAGTAATCTGAAAAAGCTGACGATCCTGCACTCCAACGATATGCACGGAGATTTTCTGGCACAGAAGACGGATGACAGGCTTCTGGGCGGTGTGTCCATGCTCTCCGGCTACATTCAAAAGGTGCGCAGGGAAGAGGAAAATGTGCTGTATACCGTCTCCGGCGATATGTTCCGCGGCTCGGTGATCGACAGCGAATATAAAGGTCTTTCCACCATCGAGATCATGAACCTGCTGGCACCGGATGTGGTGACACTGGGAAATCACGAGGTGGATTACGGTGTGGCGCACCTGCTTTTCCTTGAAAAGTGCGCCCGCTTCCCCATCATCAATGCCAACCTGTACCTGACCACCAACATGGTCCGGCTGTTCAAAAGCCATCACATCGTGAATATCGGCGGGATGAAGGTGATGTTCATCGGTATCCTCACCGAGGAGGTACTGGCGCAGGCGCGGCAGGAGCGGCTGATCGGCAGCTTTGTGGATATCCGCGAAGCGGCAGTCGAGGTGGGCAAGATCTGCAATGCCTACCGCAGCGATGATGTGGATTTCACCGTGCTGCTCACACACATCGGCTTTGAGGAGGATAAAAAGCTGGCGGAGCTGCTGGATCCCGACTGGGGCGTGGATGTCATCATCGGCGGACACAGCCACACCCTGCTGACCGAGCCCTGTGTGGTAAAGGGGATCCCCATCGTGCAGGCTGTCACCGGTACCGATCAGATCGGCCGGTTTGATATCGTGGTGGATACCGACACCAACTCCATCCACAGCGCCGAATGGCAGCTGATCCCCATCGACAGCGATCACTGCCCGCGGGATAAGGCTCTGGAAGATCTGATCGGTCAGTATACCGCAGCTACCGATGAGAAATACGGCCGGTACATCACCCGCTTTGCGGATACATACACCCATCCCGCACGCAATCAGGAAACCGAGCTTGGCAGGCTGTTTGCGGATATTTTCCGGGACAGTCTGGGCGTGGATGTGATGTTTGTACCCTCCGGCGGCATCCGGGGCACGGCAATGGGTCCCATCGTCCTGCTGCGGGATCTCACCCAGATATTCCCCTATAACGATGCGGTTTACCGCCTGACGGTGACCGGTGCGCAGCTGAAGCGCATGGTGGAATATCTGTTCCGGCCCGAGGCGCTGGAAGGTGCGCACACCGAGTTTTACCAGTTCTCCAGCGGTATGCGGGTGGTGGTGTCGCTCGGCGAAAAGCGTGTGACGGAGCTGACCTTTGAGGGAAAACCCATCGATGATGACCGTCTGTTCAAGATTGGTCTGCAGAGCTATCATTACAAAAATATGCAGGAATTCTTTGGCGTTGCCGAGGACGAGGTGGCTGCAAATGCAAAGATCAAGGTGCTGGCAACCAACGCTACCGATGTGCTGGATGAAAACCTCAGCCGTATGGAGCTGGTAAAGTGCCCGTCCGACCTGCGCTGGATCACCCTGCCGTAAACAGAAGAACGGAAGAAAGGAGTGTCAGCCATGAAAAACTTAAAGAAGCTGACGATTCTGCACTCAAACGATCTCCACGGCGATTTCATGGCGAAGGAAGTGGATCAGGAGCTGATGGGCGGCATCTCCATGCTGTCCGGCTATATCGATAAGGTGCGGCGCGAGGAGCCGAATGTGCTGTACGCCATCTCCGGCGATATGTTCCGGGGCTCTCTGATCGACAGCGAATACAAAGGCCTTTCCACCATCGAGATCATGAATCTTCTGTCGCCGGATGTGGTGACGCTGGGCAATCACGAGGTGGATTACGGCGTGGCACACCTGCTGTTTATTGAAAAATGTGCCACATTCCCCATCATCAACGCCAATATGTATCTGACCACCAATCATGTGCGTCTGTTCAAATCGCATATCATCCTCAATGTGGATGGAATGAAGATCCTGTTCATCGGCATTCTCACCGAGGATGTGCTTGCCTCCACACGGCAGGATCGTCTTATCGGCAGCTTTGTGGATGTGCACGAAGCCGCGACGGAGGTGGGCAAGATCTGCAACACCTACCGCACCGAGGATATCGATTTCACTGTGCTGCTGACCCACATCGGCTTCGAAGCGGACAAGGAACTGGCGAAAGCGCTGGATCCCCGCTGGGGCGTGGATGTCATCATCGGCGGACACAGCCACACCCTGCTGACCGAGCCCTGCGTGGTGGAAAATATCCCCATCGTGCAGGCCGCCTACGGCACCTCGCAGATCGGCCGCTTTGATATCACGGTGGATACCGATACCAATGCCATCGACAGCTATACATGGCAGCTGGTTCCCATTGATGACGATCACTGTCCCCGCGATACCGAGCTGGAGGAGGTTATCCTGAAATACAAGGCGCAGACCGATTCCAAATACGGGCGTATCGTCACCCGGTTTGCTGACCGGTACACGCATCCGGAGCGCAATCAGGAGACCCAGCTGGGCAAGCTGTTTGCCGATGCCTTCAAGGATGTGCTGAATGTGGATCTGGTGTTTCTGGGTTCCGGCAGTATCCGCGGCGAAGAGCTGGGCCCTATCGTTCAGTATCAGGATCTGCTGCAGATATTCCCGTATAACGATGAGATCTACCGTGTTGATGTGACCGGCGAGCAGCTGCGCCGCATGGTAAAGCATATTCTGCGGGAAGAAGCCTTTTCCGGACACACAGAGTTCTATCAGTTCTCCCGCGGGTTCCGCATCGAATATGACCGGGCGGCAAAGGAGCTCATCAGTCTGTCCTTCAACGGTTACGAGATCAGGGATTTCGACCGCTTCACGCTGGCGCTGCAGGCTTTCCATCTGCGCAACATCAAGGAGTTCATGGATGTGACGGAGGAGGAGGTCTCGGCGATGCGCAAGCCGAAGGTGCTCTCCACCAGCTGTACGGATATTCTGGAAGAGTACTTCAGCGGGCAGGAGCGCATCCGTGTGTCGGATGAAAAACGGCTGGTGATCCGCTGAAAAAGGCAGAAAGGGCTGACGGAAAAGCAGCTCTGGGGATATAGGTAAAAAGGATCAAGGAGGAAACTATGGGACTGTTTGATGTATTGAAGAAAAAGGCTGCCGCGGCGGTGAATAACGGTACAGCAGCAACCGGGATCCGCAGCGCCCTGCAGAATGCCGGAAATAAATCGGTGGATGTGGTTTTTGCCGAGGTGCCTTCCACCTATGAAGGCTTTACGGCGCTGCCGCAGGCGGCCATGAGCACACCGTTTGATACAGCGGCGATGACGGTCGTGGCGCTGTGCGCATGGCCCCTGGATGCGGAGCTTTCCATCCGTATGCTGAATTATCTGCGTGGGCCGCGTCCGCTGAGCAACATGGATATCAGCTTTATCCGCGATCGTTTCTATGATAAGGATTACGTGCCCCGTTCCTATTTCAACGGCTCTGTGCCGGGCAACGATTATACGCCGCAGGAGCCTTACACGATCACGGTCAGCGATAATCCTTATAGCTACCAGAACGAAAGCTATGCCACACTGTACATTCGCTCCGGCGGTGCGGATAACCCCCGTCAGGTACAGCTGCGTCAGGCAAAGGACGGCAAATGGTACCTGTGGGATCAGTTCCTGCTGCCGGATATCCGCAAGCCGGAAAGTGAAAATCCCTGGGCATGATCACTGTTTCACTGCTTATCGCATATTTGCCGGAATATATGAATAGAGAAAAACAATGAAATCAAGGAAAAGGAGAATGAATTATGGGTCTTATTAAAGCTGCATTGGGTGCTGCCGGCGGCGTGCTGGCCGATCAGTGGAAAGAATTCTTTTACTGCGAATCTCTGCCTGCCGAGGTGTTGGTAAGTAAGGGTCAGAAGCGTGTTTCCGGTCGCTCTTCCAATACAAAAGGCAGTGAAAACATCATTTCCAACGGTTCCGTCATTGCCATCAACGAAGGTCAGTGTATGATCATCGTGGAGCAGGGGGCTGTTGTAGATATGTGCGCCGAGCCCGGCGAGTATGTCTATGATATGTCCACCGAGCCCTCGCTGTTTACCGGTGATCTGGGCGAGAGCATCAAAGCGGTGTTCAGCACTGTCGGCAAGCGTTTTACCTTTGGCGGCGAGGCCCCCAAGGATCAGCGCATTTATTTCTTCAACACCAAGGAGATCGTCGGCAACAAGTACGGTACTCCCAATCCCGTTCCTTTCCGCGTGGTGGATGAGCGTGCCGCGCTGGACGTCGATATCGGCATCAGCTGCTTCGGCGAGTACAGCTTCAAGATTGCCAACCCCATGCTGTTCTACGGCATCTGCGGCAATGTGGAGCAGGATTATGTGTTCCGCGGCTCCGATCTGGAGCGCCAGATGCGCAGCGAATTCCTGACCAAGCTGCAGCCGGCATTTGCCCGCCTGAGCGCCAAGGGGCTGCGCTACTCTTATCTGCCCGGTGCGACCGAGGAGCTGAGCTCCGCCATGCAGGCTGAACTCTCCGTCATCTGGGGCGAAGACCGCGGCATCGAGGTGCGCCGTGTGGGCGTCTCCTCCGTCAAAGCCAGCGAAGAAGACGAGCAGATGATCAAGGATATGCAGCGCAATGCGGCCTTCATGGATCCCACCCGCGCCGCTGCCTTCCAGGTGGGCTCTTACGCCGATGCCGCAAAGATCGCTGCGGGCAATACCGCAGGCGCCATGACCGGTTTTATGGGTGTGGGCATGGCGCAGAATATGGGCGGCGCAAACAACGCAGCCAGCCTGTATGCGCTCGGCCAGCAGCAGGCACAGCAAAGCGTGCCCAATCCGGAAGCCGCCCGGAATCAGAATAGCCCCGCCGCGGCAATGGGCTGGACCTGTGAGTGCGGTCAGGGCGGCAATACCGGCAAGTTCTGCCAGAACTGCGGTAAGCCCAGGCCCGAGCCCAAGCCTGCTGCCGGCAGCTGGAAATGTGCCTGCGGCGCCGAGGTCACCGGCAATTTCTGCCCTGAGTGCGGTGCAAAGAAGCCTGCCGACGATGGCTGGACCTGTGCCTGCGGCGCAGTGAACAAGGGTAAATTCTGCCCCGAGTGCGGTGCAAAGAAGCCCGCCGGTGTGCCGCAGTATAAATGCGACAAGTGCGGCTGGGAACCGGAAAAAGGCGCAAAAGCCCCCAAGTTCTGCCCGCAGTGCGGCGATCCCTTTGATAACGGCGATGTAATTTAAGCGGTGTAAATAAGGAGGAGCAGGTCATGAAAAAACGGTTGTTGGCATTTGCGGCAGCGGCGCTTTGCGGCCTGCTCCTTTTCGCCGGATGCAGTGGAGGTGACTCTATGAAAAAGAAGATCCCCGGAAGCCTGTACGGCGTAACCTACAGCTTCCGTCACGGTTCCATGTACGGTGAGGATTTTTACATCGATCTGGCGCAGGATCAGGTGATCTGCGCAAGCTATTTTGATTGGGAGCTTCGGGACGACGGGCTTGTTGAAGTATTTGGAGCACCCGTTTCTGCAGAGGTCTGGGCAGAGGTGGAAGCTCTGGTACTGGAGCTGTATCCGATGCTTACACCTGTCCGTGAACCGGGTTTTTGGGATAAGGTGAAAGAATTCCTGCCGTTTTTCGAGATGCCGATCGCACTGGATCAGGACTCGGAATCCCTTAGCTTTATATGGAAGACGGAGTCCGGTCTGGAAACGGTGCGTTATATCCGCTGCTTCGATGAAAAGGAGCTCAGTCTTCTGGAACTGCTGGAAAAAATAGCACGGGCCTGTCCCGTTCCGGAAGAAGAATGATGACAGCAAGCAAAACAGCCGGGCAAACAGGCGCGGCTGTTTTGCAAACTGCTTTCAGAGGAGGTTTGATTATGGGACTGTTTGGAAAACTGTTTGAGAAAAAGATCTGCGATATCTGCGGCGGCGAGATCGGCCTGCTGGGAAACCGCAAGCTGGAAGACGGCAATATGTGCAAGGATTGCGCAAAGCTGCTTTCTCCCTTCTTTGATGACCGGCGCAACTCCACTGTGGCGCAGATCAAGGAGCAGCTTGCCTACCGTGAGGCGAACAAGGCTGCGGTCGATGCCTTCCGCGTTACCCGTACCTACGGCGAGGATTATACAAAGCTGCTGGTCGATGAAACCGCCGATAAATTCATGGTGACCTCTGCCGACGATCTGCGTGCGGCGAATCCCGATGTCATCGCCTTTGCAGATATCACCGGCTGCGAATTGGAGATCGATGACAACTACGAGGAGCTTACCCACGAGGATAAGGATGGCAACGAGGTCAGCTACAAGCCGCCGCGTTACCGTTTTGATTATGATTTTTATCTCAAACTGCGCGTGCGCAATCCGTACTTCGATGAGATCCGTTTCCAGCTGAACGACGAGGCGGTTTCCACCGAACGGCAGCTTCGCCCGGGGTATACGCTCAATTCGTATCTGAATGACAAACGGGTGTACGATCCGGAGAACACCAGCGATTACCGTCGATTCAAAGAGATGGGCGAGGAGATCCGCACACTGCTGCTGCAGCTGGGCGGGACGGAGGAAACCTCCGCAACTCCGGAGGCTGCCGCACCGGTGGCTCCGGCTGTGATCGAGTGTCCCTACTGCGGTGCTGCCGCAAAGCCGGGTGCTTCCGGCTGCTGTGAGTGTTGCGGCGCTCCTCTGAGCGGCTGATTTTCGCCGGAAGGACGGGTGTGAATGATCCTGGCAAAACAGGAAAAGTGAGGATGTTACAGATGAAAAAGGTACTTTGTATCCTGTTGTGCTGTTTATTTACTGTCGGCCTGCTACCAGTGACGGCCCACGCCGCCGAAGTGACGGGCACAAGCGATGGTTGGGCATATTGCGGCGGCACATTTGATATGCGGGCGACCATCAGCGAGGGCGCTGACCGGGCGACTTATCAGTGGCAGGTGGATGCCTCTTTCGGTGACGGCAGCTGGTACGATCTGGATGAAAGTACAGGCATATACGGATATCACGGTACCAAAACGGATAATCTGCAGTTTGCAACGCCGCCGCAGGATAATACCTATGAGTATGGCACCGGATGGGAGGATATCCCTTTCCGATGCAAGGTCACACTGGATGGCAGCACCTATTACACGCAGCCCATGTATATGAATTTTGAAAGCTATGCTTCGTTCAAGGGGGCTGTGTCAAATGCCGGTTACGGTTTGAAAGAGCCGGTGATCTCCGGCGTGCAGAGCCTTTCGGGCAGCGGAAAGCAGTATACCGGAACTGTCAGTGCGGGGCAGGAGCTGTGGATCTCCGCCGATTGCGTTCCGGTGACCAATGCGGTAATGATGACCTCCGAGCTGATATTCACACCGGAGATCTGGATCACGGAAAATGGGAAAACGACTCACTCCGGGCGGACAATACGCTACACGCCTTCAAAAGTCGGCAGCGAGGTGAAAATCGAGATCAGGCTGCCGATGAAGCTGGGTGTCAATGACATGGGCTGCTATGATACGAAGTCTGTCACCTTTACCGTGCAAGAGCCGAAATCCGTCGGGACGGGAACCGTCAAGCAGGAAGGCTCTCTGCTGAAAAATATGTATAACGAAGCGGAGAAGCTCATCCGTGTTCCCAAAGGCTCTGCTGTTTCGGTCGTGGAGGAAATGGGAAGCTGGTATAAAGTCTCTTACGGCGGATATGTGGGATATGTGCCTTCGACTTCTGTCACGCTGAGCAAGCCGCTGATCCAGCAGACAGTCAGCGAGGTTTCTGTTTCCATAGCGGATCCGGCCATCGGAGATGCCCCGCAATACAATCCTCCCGTAAACACAGAGGGCTGTGAGCTGTATCTTATTGAGCCGGTATCGTGGATCGACAATGAAACAAACCGGTTCATGAAGCCGGGTGAAAAATTTCAGGAGGGGCATAGCTATACCGTACAGATCTGGGTGGCAGCCAAAGAGGGCTATGAATTCCCGGTGGATGCCTACGGAAACATTCAGGTGAAGGGCAATATCGGCACATATAAGGCATCCGTCGGAAAAGCCTATGAGCAGGATCCCTCCCGTGTGATCAGTCTTTCCTATAAATACGGTGCACTTGTGAAGATCCACACCTGCAAGGTCTCACTGGTGAAACAGGTGGAGCCGACCTGTCAGAAGCCCGGACGGAAAGCCTATTTCCGCTGCGAATGCGGTATGTGCTATGCGGATGCCCGCGCCACGCAGGTGATCGACGGTAACTCATGGGGCGTTATGCCGGCCGTCGACCACAAGCCGGAAACGGTCTGGAAGTATAACGGCACCCACCACTATAAAAAGTGTGTCTGGTGTCAGCAGGTCTGTGCAAAAACGACAGAAAAGCATTCCGGCGGAAGCGCGACCTGTATGGAAAAAGCGAAATGCTCCGTCTGCGGTGCTCTGTACGGCGAGACCGGTGAAAAGCACCGCTGGGAAAAAGAGTTTACTTACAAAACTGCCGACGGTCATGCTGCGGTCTGTGCGGATTGCAAGGTGCACGGCGAACTGAAAAAACATACGCCCGGCAGCGCAGCGACGGAAACCCAGCCGCAGCTGTGCAGGGATTGCGGCTATGTGCTTGCTCCGGCGAAAAACCATGTGCATCAGCTGACAAGGGTGGAGAAAACACCTGCAACCTGTACACATCCGGGCAATATCGAATATTATACCTGTTCCGGCTGTTCGCAGTTGTTTGAAGATGCGGCGGGCAAAAAGAGCCTGCCGGCAGATACCGATGTAACAGTTCCCTGTACAGGACACACTGCTGCCGATGGGTGGCAGACGGACGAGGAGCTCCACTGGCGTCTTTGTGATGTCTGCGGCGAAGTGCTGGAGGAGACCAGAATGTTCCATGAATTCGAAGAGGGCGAATGCAGCACCTGCGGTATCGCGGCAGCAGTGTCAGGCGACGAAGGAAGCGAACAAGGCAAAGATAAGCCGCAGCTGACACCGGAGGAAATTCTTGATCCGGAGCAAAGAAATGAAAGCGGCGGGGGAAGCCTCTCGCCGGCCGGAGCGTCTTCGTTTAAAGTCATCGCGCTGACAGTGGTCTGTTCGGCAGCGATCGCAGCACTTGTTACGGCTCTGATCATCGATAAAAAGAAAAGCGGCAGTAAGAAATAACGCAAAACACAGTTTGCGGCCGACTGTCTGCTGCAGCAAGGAGGAAACAATATGCCATATTGTGAAAATTGCGGCGCACAGATCAGTGAAAGCGCCAAATTCTGTACCGAGTGCGGCACGCCGCTGCAGCGCACCGTATTGAAAACGGAGCCTGCTGAAGCGGTGGAGCAGCAGCCGGTCGTCGAGGTAAAAATACCGGAGATGAAACCTGTCGAACAGCCGGTCGCCGAGGTAAAAATACCGGAGATGAAACCTGTCGAACAGCCGGTCATTCTGCCTGTACAGGAGCCTGCGGCATCTTCGACCGAACCGGCAATTGTACAAACGCCATCCGCTGAAAAAGAGGACAAACCCCGCAAGGGGATGGCAGTTCTGGCATATCTTGGTCTGCTGGTGGTCATCCCGCTGCTGTTTGCGCGCAGGAATTCCTTTGCGCGGTTTCATACCAATCAGGGTCTTGTGCTGTATCTTCTTACGCTGGTTTGCAACTGCATCAGCGAGCTGCTGATGGGCACGCTTGTGGAATTCAGCCCGGTTCTTGCCATTGCGGTGTATGCCGTTCTTGGCCTTGCTTCAGTTCTTCTGCTTGTGCTGGACATTATAGGCTTGTTCGGCGCACTCGGCGGAAAAACAAAACCGCTGCCGTTGATCAGCGCAATTCGGTTTTTGAAATGACCCTTTGCGGCCGCTGCACATCCGGAACGGTGTGCAGCGGTATACAGTGCGCTGTGAATTTGGCAAAAAATATCCGGTAGGGGAGGAAATTGACCGTGAAAAGAAGGATCGGCAGTGTTTTGCTTTTTGTATTTGCGCTGGTTTGTCTGACAGGAATATCCGCAGCGGCGGCAGAAGCGGAACCTTATATCATTGTTCAGCCATCCAGTCCGGAATATCCGGAAAACGCCGTTGCCATTTATACCTGTGAGGCATTTGGCACAAATCTGACCTTTGACTGGTATCTGGTTTACGAAGGGACAACTTACCGTCTGGCTGATGCGGATGGCAGCCAGCCATGGGCGGCGCATACGGTCAACAGCGGAACCAATGCCACAGCCACAGCCGGCACCTGCTTCTTTGAAGGAATTCTGCCGGGGCTCGACGGTGCGGAGCTGTACTGCGTGGTGGAAGACGGACATTATTCCGTGCGCAGCATGAGCGCTGTGATCCGTGTGGGCGGCTCAGCCATGCCGCCGCAGCTGCGGGTAGTGGGCAGTATGGAGATCTATCAGAACGAACTTTGTGATCTGTACTGCAGCGTGGAAACAGATGGAAGCAAAACATACTCCTATTTGTGGTATCAGTCCGGTACGGGCCGTCTGCAGGATATCATTGCCGTTGACCGCGGTGCGCAGACAACGGATACGCTTCATATCGATACCTCTGTGCCCGGTCTTACTTATTATGCCTGTCTTGTGACGGATTCTGCCGGCGGCAGTGCATACAGTGCGATCATACCGGTGCTTGTCATGGAAAAACCGCCCGTGCCGCAGATTCTGACGCAGACTTTGCCGGAAGCAACGGTTGGCGAAAGCTATTATGTTCAGCTGGAAAGCACAGTTGAGGATATGCAGTTTTATGAATACTATGCACCGGGCCAGTACGACCGCCTGGAAAAAGCCGGCCTTACGATGAACTCTGAAGGAGAGATCTCCGGTGTGCCCCAAAAAGCCGGAGAGTATTCCATCATCATCTGCGCCGGCAATGTCTCCGGCGAGGTGAGTATGGGGTATACGCTGACGGTAAAGGATCCTGCAGAAAAAGAGCCGGTAAGTTCTTCTGCTGCTTCCGGCGTAACTTCTGCATCTTCCGGAAAAGAGGACTCCGCCAGCCGCAAGCCGGAGCTGAAGCCTGCGGGCACCGGCTCTGCTTCGGAAAGCACCCCGGAAAGCAAACCGCAGAGCACACCGCAGAGCAGCGGAGAGGACAAAACGGAGGAAAAGGAACCTGTCAGCGAAAAGCGCGGGATGCCCTGGTGGGGCATTCTGCTGACTGCAATGGGTGCGGCAGGTGCCGGTGCGGCCGCTGTGCTGCTTGTGAAGAAGAGAAAATAAACCGGATCCATACCGGGCCCTGAAAGAAGGTGAACGCATGTCATTCCAAAACGGTGAATTTCATGAGGAAAGCTTTCACGGTAACGAATACCTGCAGGATGCACCGGAAGATTTTTCCCAGATGCAGGAAGAATTTATCTGTATGGAGGAATGCGAAGCGTATGGCGAGCAGTTTATCCACGAAGATGAATTCAACCATGATTTTGAATGCGGATTAAAAGAGACTGACGCGGAGGAAGCGGCAGAGCTTACTGAAGAAGAGCAGGGAACCGCAGCCGGACGGAAAAGACGAAGGATTCCCCTGCAGAAAATGAAAAAAGTGCTGCGGATCGGGGCGGCAGCGGCTGCTGCAGCAGTTGCGGCGGCGCCGCTCGGGATGCTCGGCGCAGGATTCGCCGGTGCGGTGCAGACCGCTTTGCATCAGGATCTGGATATTCACAACGCTGCCGCTGAATGGACAGTGTCTGAACGCGCCACCTGCCATAACTGCGGCATACAGGTGCTGCTTTGCAGGGATTGCGGAACAGCTCTTGCCGAGCGTGAAACAGAGCAGCTGATGCACGCCCCCGGTGCGTGGATGGTATTGGAAGAGCCGGACTGCATACATGAAGGCAGGGAACAGCAGCTATGTACAATGTGTCTGGAGCAGCTGGCTGTCCGGAGCATTCCTGCGGCAGATCACCGTGCGGGCGATTGGCTTGTGGACCGTCAGGCCACCTGCTATGAAAGCGGTGAACGCCATACAGAGTGTGTCTTCTGTGGTTGTGTGCTTGCGCAGGAGACGGTCACAGCTGCTCACACAGAGAGAGTCGTAGCGGCTGTGCCCGCAACCTGTGTTGCCGATGGTCTGACGGAAGGTATTGTTTGCTCTGTGTGTGATACGGTGCTGAAAGAACAGAGCGTTCTGACGGCGACGGGACACACCGTGGTGACGGATGCTGCGGTAGCGGCGAGCTGCTATAACACAGGCCTGACGGAGGGCAGTCACTGTAGTGTGTGCGGGGATGTTCTGCAGGCGCAGACGGTCATTCCGTTCGCGCACCGGCCGGAGACGATCGCCGCGGTGGAGGCGGATTGCTGGAACACAGGTCTGACACAGGGCAGCTACTGTTCGCTCTGTCAGACCGTACTGATAGAGCAGCAGGTCACACCGATCAGGCACAGCAATATTATTGTGCGGCCTTATGAAGCGCCTACATGCGATATGTTCGGTATTACCGAGGGGCAGTTCTGCGGCATATGTCAGGCGACGATTCTGGAACCGATCCAGATCCCGCCTGTCGGGCATAACTGGGTGCGGGATGAGAGTGTGGCGACGCATGAATCTTATATTTGTACCTATTGTCAGGCCACCACGACCACACCGTACTGATCTTTGTTAAAGGAGAGGCGGAGCATGAAAAAGAATACAATACAGGCAAACAACGCCGGAAAAAAGGATGAGGGAAGAAAGAACTCAGGTGTTTTACGGTTTGTGATTTCGCTGATCCTGCTGGCGGGGATCGCGGCACTGTTTGTTCCGGCGCTGCAGAATTATTTGCCGGAAGGCATCAGACAGACTGTTCAGAACTTTATTGACGGGCACTTTGCGGGTACTGTTTTTGCGGCAATTACAGTTGAAATGCTGCTTTCTGCGTTGCTGACGCTGGCAGCAACATGGTTTGCGGGCAATGTGGCAAAATTTATTGTTACGCATATCCGTTACAAAAAGCGCCGTACCGAAACACTGCATCAGCTTGTAAGCAGACTGTTCATTTATGTAATCTATATTGTGGGCGGTGTCATTGCCCTTGGATGTCTGGGGGTCGATACCACGGCGATATTTGTTTCGGTCGGCATTGTGGGGATCATTGTCGGCTTCAGTGCGCAGTCCCTGATCGAAGATCTGATCACCGGTATGTTTATTGTACTGGAAGGGGAATTTGCAGTCGGGGATATCATAGCGGTGGATGGCTTCCGCGGCGAGGTGAAATCCATCGGCCTGCGCACGGTGAGCATTATCGATCCGGGCGGAAATATCCGCATTATCAACAATAGCGAGATCGGCTCGCTGGTCAATCTTTCTGAAGTGTCGTCCGCAGCTGTGGTGAATATCCCGATCAGCTATGATGCGGAGCTGAAGATTGCCGAGGCTGCTGTACGGGAGGCTCTGTCGGAGTTGCCGGCGGAATATCCCGATATTTTCCGAAAAGCGCCCGTTTATAAGGGTGTGGACAAGCTGACAGAGACTCATATGGAGCTGATGGTCGTGGCGGAGGTTGCAGAAAAGGATATCTACAACGCACGCAGGATCATGCACGGCGAGATCCGGTACTCCTGTGAAAAAGCGGGCCTGGGCACACCGGCTCCGGGCTGATTCCGACAAAGAGGAGGGGAGAAGCGTTGCCGAACGAAAGAGCGGAACATTTGCTGCATAGCTGGTCAAGACTGGAGGCTGCGGTCGGGGGTTCGATCGGTACGGAACCGGAAGATGCGGTGCTGCGCTTGTGCTGCGAACCCCGTTTTGCAGAATTCAGGGAACAGCTCGAATACTGCAGCAGCGTATGTACTTTACTGCGCAGATATGGCAGGATCAGCGATGAATATGCGCTTTGTCCCAGCGATTCAATGCTTGATTTGTTGGATACCGTACTGCACCGGTTGGAAAAGCCTGAAACGGTGCTGGATGTAATGACACCGCTGAGCGGGCTGCTTGTGGCGGACGAGGATACGAATGTTCTCGCCACGATGGATCATATGAAGGCGCGGGGCCTCAGCCACATTCCGCTGCTGCGGCAGCAGTGCGTGACCAGCGTTTTCAGCGTGGAGACTGTTTTTCAGGCGGTATTGGATGGCAGGATCACGGTCGGCAGCAAAACGGTCATGCGGGATCTCTGTGAGTATCTGCCGCTGGAAAAGCACATGAATCATGAGTATTGCTTTGTGGATGAAAGGACAGATCTGCTTACCGCAGCGGATATCTTTGAAAAAGGCCATACCCGTATCCGCAAACTGAAACTGCTGCTGGTAACGGTGGATGGGAATCCCGGATCGCCTTTGAAAGGTGTTGTCACACCGTTTGATCTGAAGTGCTGCACCGCACAGAAGTAGCCGGCTGCAGGACCTGTTACTGCAGCAGTATAGGTTATCTTGAGAAAAAGAAAACTCCATGCTGCAGCTTGCGACTGTTCGGCTTGATCATCGCAGACTGCTGCATGGAGAATTTTATTTATAAGAGACAGGTCAGAGAAAGGGGCAGTATGAAACCTGAAAGCAGAAAAAACAGCGGCAGAAAGGAGAAGTGCAGGGTGTACTGGGTGATTTTGGGGTTTGCTGCAGCGATAGCTGTTCCGGTTTTGCTTTTGGCCGGCAGCAGAACGAAGGTGGTCGGCAGAAATATCGCTTTGCAGGATATCACAGAGTTTGTTTATACAGCAGCAGCTTCTTCCTATCCGCCGGATTATCAGAGATACCGTTTTTACAAATCGGAAGGAAACCATTTGTTTTATCATGAAACACGGAAAGGGACCCATTGGCCGCTGACGGAAAATGATATCACTGTCTCCGGAACAGTGGTACTGACACAGCAGGAGTGGTCGGCTTTTCTGCAATGTCTGCAGGGCGGAACGGTGGAAAAGGTAACGGAAAACACCGAATCGGGAGATTCCGGCCCTTGGTTGTACCTGTATTGGAATGAGGAACGGTACAGCTATTCCTTTGTATCCTACAGCGAACGCATTGCCTTTGAGGCTCTTTGCACAGAGCTTGCAGCCGGTAAAGACAAATGATCCCGGTTGATGTGCTGCAGCTGAATACAGCAGCACATCAACCGTTTTTTTTCGGGACAGGGTGAGGAAGAACCGTAAAATTTGTCCGTGCTGCTTTTCTTTGTGCGGCAGAACTGTTATAATAAATACCGGTGATCTGCAGGAATGCTGCCGCATGCAGCAGAAAAATGCAGAAATATAAGGGGATTTTACGGATACCCGTTTTAAAAGAGGAACGACCATGCTTTATGACCATCTTGCCGTCGGCCCGCAGGGGCACCTTTTGTTCAGAGGATATGATACTGTAACGCTTGCACGGGAATACGGCACGCCTTTGATGCTGCTGGATGAGGAGCGTGTCCGCCGCCGCTGCCGTGAATACCGGCAGGCGATGGAGCAGTTCCTGCCGGCAGGTTCACATCCGCTTTATGCCAGTAAGGCTCTGAGCATAAAGCAGATCTACCGGATCATGGCGCAGGAAAAAATGGGTGTTGATGTGGTCTCCTCCGGTGAGCTGTACACCGCCGTGCAGGCGGGTTTTCCCATGGAAAATGCATATTTCCACGGAAACAGCAAGACGAATGCCGATATCCACTTTGCAATGGAGCATGGCATCGGCTGCTTTGTTTGCGATAATGCAGAAGAACTGGATGCCATTGATGAACAGGCGGTGCGGTTCGGTATTTGCCAGCGGGTCCTGCTGCGGCTCTCGCCGGGGATCGATCCGCATACTCACGAAAAAATCAACACCGGCCGCGTGGACAGCAAATTCGGTGCAGCCATTTCCACCGGTCAGGCAGAGGCACTGGCGGTGCGCGCTCTCGCCAAAAAGAATATCAGTCTTGAGGGTTTCCACTGCCATATCGGTTCGCAGATTTTTGACTGTCAGCCCTTCTGCGATGCAGCGGTGATCCTGCTGGAATTTGCGGCGATGCTGCGCGAAAAGCACGGATACATCCTTCGCGTACTGAATCTGGGAGGCGGCATGGCTGTGCCGTATACGGAGAAGGATCCGTCGGTCGATTACAGGGAAAATATCCGCAGGCTCGGTGTGTGCATCCGTGAGACCTGCAGCCGTCTTTCGGTGCAGCTGCCGGCGATTCTGATGGAGCCGGGCCGAAGCATTGTGGCAGATGCGGGGATCACGCTTTATACGGTGACTTCGACCAAGCAGATCCCCGGCTTTAAAAACTACGCTGCAGTGGACGGCGGTATGACGGATAACCCTCGCTACACTCTTTACAGGGCGGCATATACAGTTTTGCCTGCAAGCCGGATGCAGGATGCGGCAGCACTGTGTTACACTGTGGCGGGATGCTGCTGTGAAAGCGGTGATATCCTGCAGGAGAATGTGGAGCTTCCGCCGCTTGTCCGCGGGGATCTGCTGGCTGTTCTCACGACCGGCGCATACAATTATTCCATGGCATCCAACTATAACCGTGTGCCGCGTCCGCCCATTGTCATACTGGGCAAAGACGGCCCGTATCTTGCTGTTCGCCGTGAAACCTATGAGGATCTTGTACGCTGTGATCAGTGAACCGCTGCGACGGGAGCGATCTGAAAAAAGTCAGCGCCGCGCAGAAAGCCGCGGGAGCTTTATCATCAATGAAAAAACGGCTTGTCAAAAATGACAGGCCGTTTTTATTGCGGTCGGTTTTATTTTATAAGTATATACGGCTGCGCGAAGGGTCACTTCTGATTTTTTTCCTTGGCACGCTTGTCGTTGATGATCTTCATGTGCTCTTCGGTGATCAGGGTGACGTTATTTTCCTTTGCCCATGCAACACAGCCCTTCAGTACGACGGAAAGAAAGACTCTGGGTATGCCCAGGATGGTTTTGAGCGCTTCGTCGGTGAATTTGACCGTATCGTCAGCGCGGTCGGCGGCGTACCGGACAGATTCCAGCGAGGCCTGTCGCATCTGCAGCAGCTCAGCACGCATTCTGGTCTTTCTGTGGAACCAGAAGTTCTTGCTGTCACGGTAGCCATAGTCAACAGGCAGGGCAGGGAAGTCTTTTGCCTTTACACCGTTGATGATGGCATCGCTGTACTTTTTCTTCATCAGGATCCTGTCTACGCGCAGAATGAAATGTGCGCCGAACTTGGAGGTGATGCCGTTGAAATCATGATAGGGACCCTCGTAGCCGTTCAGCTCACCGGCGGTGTCTTTCCCGGCGCCGTCCAACTCGCGTACCCAGGTGCACTCGATGGCTTCGATGGCATCTGTCAGAACCATGGGGCGTACTTCACCGGTCTCCTCCTCCAGCAGACTTTTCTCCAGCTTAAAATTGCATTTCGGCATTTTTTCTTCGGGCTTGTCGCCGGGCCAGGAAAGCTTGACGGCCTCCTTGAAAGTGGAGGGCTTGTCATCGATGAAGTTCAGCGTGCACTTGCCGTTGCGCAAAATGTTCTGCGCTGTGTTGGAGGAATTGCGGCAGCACAGAAGCATGGCGTAATAATCCTTACCGGCCACATAATACGGCTGAACCAGCGAGTAGGGGCCGAGGTTGGTCGAGCCGTCCTCGCACAGGGTGGAGATGATGACGGTAGGCATCGGGAAGAAAAGAGAGGTCTGGTAGAAATTGTCAACAATACGAAGGTTTTCGAAGCTGCTCATGGGAAATTCTCCTTTATTAGTTAATTTAAAACTTTTTCAATAACAGGGTAGAGCTCATCAAATGCGGTGTGCTCACCCGACCAGGCGATCAGTGCTTCTGCGATAAATTCAGCGGTAAAGGCAGCACTTTCCGGGGCGCGTTTTTCGCACAGCGGAAGAAGAAATGCTGCCAGCTGCCCGCGCAGCAGCCGGTGCCGTGCGGCAGAGCCGGAGGAGATGAGTTTTGCTGCGGCTTCGTCCGAAAACAGTTTTTCGTTTGCAGTGCAAAAGCAAAGCAGCGCATCGTATATTCCCAGCAGCAGCGGCCTTGGTTTGTCGGTGGGAAGCTCTGCCATAGCATCCAGCTGCTTTTTCCAATCCTCTAGCATAAAAGCGGCGACCAGCATATCCTTGGAAGGGAAATAATTGTAAACTGTACCGATGCCTACGCCGCAGGCCTTTGCCACAGAACGGATGGTGGTGGATGTGTAGCCATATTCGGTGACCTGCCGCCGGGCCTCTGCGACCAGCTGCCCGCGGACATTTTCGATGATCTTCGGCATCGGCATTCCTCCTTTGCGCGAACAGAAATTTCAGATGGTATATGAACGCGTTCATAATAATTTTATACAGCATAAAAGCGGTATTGTCAAGAGTTTGTCAAACCTGCTTGCGATGCTTTTATGGGAAAATATATATGTGATCGCCTATGAAAAGAAAGGGGAGCGGCAGCTGTGAATGGAGTGGTCGTATGAAGTGCGGCGGATTTTTCTTTTGTACTGTTTTTGCGGACAACTTCATATAGTGTGGACAAAGGGGGTGAGAAAGTGAAGGCGTATCAACAGGTGGCGGCACAGCTTTCACCACCGCTCAGAACAAGGTGCGCACAGCTTTTGCCGCAGATTGCCGCAAGGGTCACCGAGCTGCGGCTGCGCAGCGGGCGCCCGCCGGCTGTGACCTGTGGAACGGATGTGTTTTTTCTGGATGAATGCGGTGCTGTTCAAAGCGGAGCGAACGGCTTGCCGGCGATTTCACACAGACAGCTGCAGGAGTGTTTTTTGCACCTGTGCCGTTATTCTGTATTTACCTATGAAACACAGCTTTGCCGCGGCTATTTTACCTTGCCCGGCGGGCACCGTGTCGGCATCGCTTCGCCTGCTGTGTGGGAAAAAGACTGTCCGGGACAACCGCAAAGCGTTACTTCCATGGTGATCCGCATTGCGCGCACAGCACCTTTGCAGCAGCCGGAGCGGTGGCAGATGCTTCTATCCGATTTTCCGCGGCTGCTGCTTGCCGGTGCACCCGGCAGCGGAAAGACCACAGTACTGCGTGCGTTGGCAGAGATTTTTTCCGGCCGCGGGCTCAATACTGCTGTTCTGGATGAGCGCGGCGAGCTTTTTCCGGTGGATGATAGCGGCTTTTGTCTGCCGGTGCCCTGCAGCTGCGATGTGCTTTCCGGTTACCCGAAAGCTGTTGCCATAGAGCAGGCACTGCGCACGCTTTCACCGCGTGTACTGCTGTGCGACGAGCTGGGCAGCGGCGAAGCACAGGGGATTCTGGATGGACTCAACGGCGGTGTCGGCTATGTTGCGACCGTTCATGCGGGTTCGACCGCCGAGCTGTGGGAAAAACCGCTGATGCAAACATTGACAGCCGCACATGCAGTGAACAGAGTCGTTTTTCTTGACCGCAGCTTTCCGGGAAGGATCCGGTGCGTCGCCGATGTGGATTAAGACGGCGGCAGCACTTGCGGTTTTTGCCGCAGGCGGCCTTTTGGGGATGGAATATGCCCGTCGTATCGATGCGCGCTGCGGCGCACTGCAGGATGCGCTGCTGCTGCTTCAGCTGGTGCGGATCAGGACGGAGCGTGCGCATTCGCTCTGGCTGTGCGAGATCGCTGCTGCGGCACGGGACGGAAGCTTTCAGCAGCTGCAGTTTCCCGAAAGCATCCGGGAGGATGAAGACAGACAGGCGGCGCTGCACAGGTTTCTTTGTGCTGCGGATGAGAAACATCTGTTGGGGGCAGAAACGGATCTGGTGCAAAATGCGCTGGAATGCGCTGTCACCCGCGCAGAAACGGCGGTGAAGCTGGATTATTACATACAGCTGCTGCAGCAGCGGCTGGAGGGTGTGCATCGCGCTGCACAGAATAATAAAGCATTTTTTGCCAGACTCGGCTGGATGGGCGGCGCCTTGCTGGCGGTGATCTTGTGGTAAAGGGAAGGGCGAACAATATGGAAGTGGATCTGATATTCAAGATCGCTGCGATCGGCATTGTCGTTGCTGTACTGAATCAGCTGCTGATCCGATCCGGCCGGGAAGAACAGGCGATGCTCACCACGCTGGCGGGGCTTATCGTGGTACTGTCCATTGTTCTGCAGGAGGTCAGTTCGTTGTTTTCCACCATCAAGGATCTGTTTTCTCTGTGATGGGCGTATTTCAGCTTTGTGCGCTGGCGCTGGGCGGAGCGTTCATCGTTCTTTTGCTGCGGCAGTACCATCCGGTTTTTGCACTGACCGCGTCTCTTCTTCTTTCGCTTTTACTGCTGACACAGGCGGTCGCGCTGCTGGAACAGCTTCGCGATGTCCTCTCCGTGCTGTTTTCGTGGACGTTAAATAACGAATATTACGGTATTTTGCTTAAAACGGTGGGGATCGGTTTAACGGTACAGGTTACGGCAGATCTTTGCCGCGAGGCAGGCCAGCCTGCGCTGGAAGGCAAGATCATCCTTGTGGGAAAGCTGCTGATCCTTGCTGCAGCGCTGCCGTTGTTTGGTCGAGTAATGGAGCTGCTGACGGAGATGTTGCTATGAAGAAAAGGCGGAAGTTCTTTTTGCTGGCGGCGCTTGTATTGCTGCTGATGCCGGGGATTTCGGCAAAAGCGGCCGAAACGCAGGAAGCGGATAACTGGCAGGCATATCTTCTGGAGGAGGATTGGCTGGAATTCTTTGAGGAACAGCCGGTCTCTCTGGAAGAATTGCGTGCGGCGGGGCCTGCGCAGGCGCTGAGCGTTCTGTGGAAGCATTTGACGGAGCGGATCCGATCACCGATAAAGGCGGCTCTGCGGGTGTGCGGCGTTCTTATGCTGTTGGGGATATTCCGTCTTTTGTGCAAAGACAATACACCGCCGGAGCTCGACCACATTCTGCAAACCGTCACTACCGTTGTTCTGTTTTTGTTTTTGAGTGCACCGGTGTTGGATCTGCTGGAAGGATTTTGTGAAAATATCGGGCGGTGCAGAGTGTTTTTATCACAGTTCGTTCCGGTTATGGGCGGCATACTGACCGCGGGCGGACAGCCCGGTACGGCTGCGGTATATGCCACGGTGTTTCTTGGGGTGATCCTTGCCGTGTCGGAAGTTCTTCACACGGTGGTTTCGCCGCTGATCCGTATATTTCTTGCACTGGCAGTTACACGGGGTCTGTGCGGTTCACTGCGGCTGGACGGTGTGATCGGATTGCTGCGCAGTGCAGTGAACTGGACAATGGGATTGACGACTACGGTTTTCGGTGCGTACCTGGGGATTCAGAGTGTGCTGGCGAATGCAGCGGATTCGTTGGCAATGAAGACGGGGCGGTTCGTCCTCGCCGGCGGTATACCGCTTGTGGGAGGAATGGTGTCTGAGGCCATTGGTACAGTGTATACAGGGCTCAAGCTTGTCAAAAGTGCGGCGGGGATTCTGGGTGTTCTGGCGCTGCTGCTGATGTTTTTGCCGCAGCTGCTGGACAGTGTGATTTATAGTTTCATGTGCAGAGTCTGTGCGGCTGCTGCACAGCTGCTGGATAATGCTCCGGCGAAAGGGGTACTGGATGGCTTTGCGGAGAGCCTTCGGATGCTTCAGGCCGTGATGGTGCTGTATCTGCTGCTGACCGTTTTTTCAACTGCACTGATGATCCTGCTGAATACCGGTGCGGCATAAGGGGAAAAGAATGGATGAACTGCGGCGTTGGGTGCTGATGCTTTGCTGCGGCTGTGTTTTTTACGGTATGCTGGAAAACCTGCTGCCCAGGCGGGGGACATTTCCTGTCATAAAGGCTGTAGCAGTACTATATATTATATTGATTCTGCTTTCGCCTGTGAGAGAACTTCGGTTTGACAAAAGCTTTCTGCCTGATTTTTCGATATCTTCAGGATCCGCTGCATTGCAGCAGGGGTCAGATGGCTTTGCACAGCGCACTGCTGCGGTGCTGCGTTATTCGCTTACAGATGCGCTGAAGGCAGAGGGGACAAAGGCAAAGCTGCAGGATGTGCAGCTTCAGTGCAGCGGAAATGAGATACGCTCGGTGCATCTTGTATTTCAGGTTCTGTCGGAAATGACGGAGGAGAATAAATTACAGATACAGCAGCTCTGTGACGGTCTGCTGGGAATGGAAGGCGCATATGAATGGCGGGAAGGGTGAAAATACTTCACTGCTTGTAAGCGTGCTGGGAAAGCTGTTTAACGGGCTGCAATCCGGTGGAAAAAAAGGAAATAAATGGATTCTTTGGATCGGAATTCTCGGTGCAGGCATCCTTCTTGCGCTTGGTTTTGTCGGAGAAAGCGGGGATGAAGTAACGACCGCTGCAGTCGGTCGAACGGAATTTACCGCACAGCAATATGAGCAGGCGCTGGAGCAGCGGCTGATGCAGCTGTTGTCGCAGGTGGAGGGTGCGGGCACAGTTTCGGTGATGGTAACACTGGAAAGCACGGAGCAGACCGTTTATGCACAGGCGTGGCAGGAAAGCAGCGACACAACGCAGACGCAGCAGCAAAACATCAGCCAGCGCAGCAGCTATGCAGCGGAATATGTTTTGATGGATACCGGCGGCGATGAAGCACCGCTGACGGAAACCACACTGCAGCCGACAGTCAAGGGTGTGGCGGTGGTGTGTACGGGTGCGCAGGATGTGGGAGTGGTCAGCCGGATCACAGGTCTGATCAGTACCGTCCTGGGTATACCCAGCAATCGTATCTGTGTGACAAAATAAGGAGGCGGCGAATACGATGACAAATGCAAAGAACCGGCGAAAAATTACAATGGCGGCGCTGGTGGTGGCGCTGGGCGCAGCGGTCTATCTGAACTGGCAGTACGCCAGAACAGACGATCCGCTCAGCTTTGAGGTGGAGGACAGTATGGTGCTTTCCACGGAAGGGGATGAGATCTCGGATGCAAACAAAAACTACGGCGATGCGCAGCTTGTCAGTGTGACAAAGGATTCCGGCGATACCTATTTTGAGGAAGCGGAGCTGAAACGGGGCAAAACGCGGGATGAAGCACTGGATAAACTGCAGAAATCCCTGAAAAATGCCAAGCTGACCGCCGACGAAAAGCAGGAGCTGACAGCATCGCTCAGCACGGTGATCTCTGCAATGACAGCAGAAGGCGATATTGAAAACCTTGTAAAGGCAAAGGGCTTTGCAAACTGCCTTGCATTTATTGATGAAGAAAAGGTGACAGTCACAGTCAGTACCGGCGGTCAGGCACTGACAAAGGCGCAGGTGGCACAGATTCGGGATATTATTCTGACAAAACTGGATGTGGAAGCGAAAAATATTTCAATTGTTGAGGTGAAATAGTTGTCTATTGCCGTAGAATTTGGTATAATATGTATAACTTGTATGATGTGGCAGTATGCTTTGCGCTGAATACAGGGCTTTCCGCGGCGGAACAGTATGCCGGTGCGGCAGGCGATCACCCGGGGTGGGCCGGAATCCGGTTTCGCCCGATCCATACGGTCCGGCAGCTTACGAAGCGGCAGGATCGTACAGAAAGGATTTTGAATTATGGAAGTAAAAGATAACGGAACCATCGGCAGTCTGCAGATCGCAACGGATGTGCTGGGCAAAATCGCCCGCCAGGCTGTTCTGGAGGTGGAAGGTGTTGCCGCAGTGGAGAGCAACGGTGTGCGCAATGCGGTGCTGAATCGCATTCAGCGGCCTGTTACCGTCACCATGGTGGATGGCGTTGCAGAGATCAGCGTCAGCATCCAGGTGCGCTACGGTGCACGAATCCCCTCGCTGTGCGAGCACGTGCAGGAGAATGTTAAGAATGCCGTGCAGAATATGACAGGCGTTACAGTCTCCCGCGTCAATGTAGTGGTGGCCGGCATTCGTCCCGAGCAGGCCTGATTTCTGAGGCAAAGAAAAAAGATACCGCAGCCTCCCTTTTGAAGCATTTCTGTGCGAAAAGGGAGGCTTGTGCGGTTTGAAAGGTGAAACAGGAAACATGAAACGTAGAAGTTCCCGTGAAAATGCATTCCTTGCGGAATTTGAATTGAGCTTTGGTCATACCTCGCTGGATGAATTGCTGGAGACCTGGCGTGAGGACGGCGAATTCGGTCTGGATCAGTTTGCAGAATCGCTGCTGCGCCTGTATGAGGAACATGCCGGTGAGATCAATCCGCTGATCGAGGAAAATCTGAAGGGCTGGACGGCAGAACGGCTGACCAAGCCCTGTCTGAATGTGTTGCGGCTGGCTGTGGCTGAGATGCTGTACGGTGAGCCCGGTATGGACAGCGTTGTCATCAACGAAGCAGTCGAGCTGGCCAAGAAGTATGCCGGCGATAAGGACTATCAGTTTGTCAATGGCGTGCTCGGCGCGATCTCCCGCAGCCGGCATCCCTCGCAGGAAGCGTAAGCTATGCTGATCCTTGGCTTGGATACCAGCAATTATGCCACCTCGATGGCGGTGCTGGACAGTGAAGAAATGCGGCTGGTCTGCGATGTCAAGCGTTTCCTTCCTGTGCGGGAAGGGCAGCTTGGCCTTCGTCAGAGCGATGCTGTGTTTCATCATACGCAGGCTTTGCCGGAGCTGCTTTCTGCCATCGGCGAGCAGGTGGATCTGCGTCGGGTGGAGGCGGTGGGTGTGTCTGCCCGTCCCCGTCCGGTGCAGGGGTCTTATATGCCCTGTTTTACCACCGGCGTCACATTTGCAAAGGGGATGACGGCACTGCGCGGGATCCCTCTTATTACGACTACACATCAGCAGGGGCATATTGCTTCTGCTTTATTTGCGTGCGGAGATCCGTCTCTGTTTGAGAAAGAGAGCCTTGTGTTTCATGTGTCCGGCGGTACCACGGATCTGCTTCATTGCCGCGGCACGCAGATCCTTGCGCAGTTGGGTACCAGCACGGACTTGTATGCAGGTCAGGCGGTGGACCGCGTCGGCGTGGGGCTGGGCTATGCCTTTCCGGCGGGTGTGGAGGTTTCCCGTCTTGCTGAAGCCTGCGATGAGGAAATTCGCCCCAAGGTCAGTGTCAAGGGCTGCAGCTGCAGCCTTTCCGGTCTGGAGAATCAGTGCAATGCTCTGCTCAAGGCGGGCAAAGGCCCGGAATATGTGGCCAAATACTGTCTGATGGCTGTGGCGCGTACACTGGAGAAAATGATGCTTGCCGCACGGAAGGAGCATCCCGGTCTGCCTGTTGTTTTTGCGGGGGGTGTAATGAGCAGCAGTGTGGTGAAAAACTATATGTATGCCCGTCATCCGTTTGTGCGATTTGTGGATGGAAAATTTGCATCCGACAATGCCATCGGTGTCAGCGTGATCACTGCAAAAGAGCTGGCGGCCCTGAACCGTGGGACGGCAGAGGGAAGCTGTGTATGATGAGCGAAAGAAATGTCATTACCGTCACAGCACTGAACCGGTATGTGAAGTCACTGCTGGAGCATGATGCTGTGCTTACGGATATCCGTTTGCGGGGCGAGATATCCAATTTTGTCCATCACCGTTCCGGACACTGTTATTTCTCACTGAAGGATTCTGCCTGCAGTGTCAAGGCGGTGATGTTCCGGGGCGATGCGCAGGGGCTGCGGTTTGAACCGCAGAACGGCATGCTTGTTGTGGCTGACTGCCGCGTTTCCCTGTTTGAGCGCGACGGCAGCTTTCAGGTTTATGTGGAGCATATGTTCCCGGATGGACAGGGTTCCATTCGCCTTGCCTTTGAACAGCTGAAAGCAAGACTTGAAAAAGAGGGATTGTTTGATCCGGCACACAAAAAGCCGCTGCCGCCGCTGCCGGCGGTGATCGGTGTGGTCACTTCGGCCACCGGCGCAGCTTTGCAGGATATCCGGAATGTGCTGAGCCGCCGCTTTCCGCTGGCAAAGCTGGTGCTTGCACCGGTCAATGTGCAGGGAGCGGAAGCTGCCGGCGAGATCGCTGCGGCGATCACCCGTCTGGATGAAAGCGGGCTTGCCGATGTGATGGTGGTGGCCCGCGGCGGCGGTTCTGCGGAGGATCTGTGGGTATTCAACGATGAGCGCATCGCCCGTGCGGCATATGACTGCCGTACGCCGCTGATCTCCGCTATCGGCCATGAGATCGATTTTACCATTCTGGATTTTGCTGCCGATGTCCGCGCACCGACACCTTCCGCCGCAGCGGAACTTGCTGCACCGGATATACGTACTTTATGTGAAAATAATGAATATTTTTACGAAAATATTCATCGTCTGCTGGTGAACAGGCTGCAGATGTGCTATAATAAATATCAGAATATGGCGCAGCATCCGCTTTTGCAGACCACAGGCCGCTTCGTACAGAAGGAAAGTCAGCGGATTGCACAGCTGAGCGATGTGCTGCAAAAACAGGCGGCACGGCAGTTGGATGTGCGCCGCAGCCGTCTGGAGGAGAATATCCGTCTGGCCGGTACGCTGGATCCCCGGGCCGTGCTGGCACGCGGTTATGCGGTGCTGCGCGCGCAGGGAAGACCGGCCGATGCACAGCAGCTTTGTCCGGGTCAGGCTGTCACCGTGGAAACGGCAGATGCTCTGGTGGAATGCACCGTGGATGCCGTCCGCAGAAAGGAATTGCGATGAGCGCAAAAAAGAAGGAACCGGTTCGCTCCTATGAGGAGTCCGTGGCCGAGCTTGAGAATATTCTGGAAAGGCTTTCCGCAGAGGATGTCACGCTGGAGGAATCCATTGAGCTGTATGCAAAAGCCACCGAACAAATCGTTTTCTGCGATAAAACGCTGAAGGAGGCTCAGCTGCGCATCGAGACTATCGATCAGGCGCTGGCCGCCGCGCTGGACGGAGAGGAGAACGCCGATGCCTGAGCAATATCTGAAAGTCTATCAGCAGCAGGTGGAAAATACGCTGCAGCGCATGATGGAGACTGTTTTTCCGCCGCAGGCCGGGTCTGCCGTGGCGCGAGCTGCCGCCTACAGTCTTCTTGGCGGCGGAAAGCGGGTGCGCGGTGTGCTGACTCTGGCTGCATCGGCACTGGTCTGCGGTGATGCTGCGCCTGCCGAAAGCTATGCTGCGGCATTGGAAATGCTGCACTGCTATTCGCTGATCCACGATGATCTGCCCTGTATGGATAACGACGATTTCCGGCGCGGCCGGCCCTCCTGCCACAAGGCCTTCGGTGAAACAACGGCGCTGCTGGCGGGAGATGCACTTCTGACAGCTGCATTTGAGACACTGTGCCGGAATGAAAACGGCGGTGAAAAGAATGCACGTGCCGTGCAGCTGCTGGCACATGCTGCCGGACCTCACGGCATGGTTCTGGGGCAGGAGCTTGACCTTGCTGCCGAAGAAACACCGGTGGATGAAGCGGGCCTGCTGCTTATCCACACCAATAAAACCGGACGCCTGCTGCGTGCGGCTGTCGGTCTGGGAGCGATCGCGGCCGGCGCATCCGGGGCACAGGCTGCCGCTCTGGATGGCTATGCCGAGCGGATCGGGATGGTGTTTCAGATCGTGGACGATATTCTGGATGTGACTGCCACCAGCGAGGAGCTGGGAAAGCCCATCGGAAGCGATGCCGAAAATAACAAGACCACCTTTGTGACGCTGAAGGGCATTGATGCAGCCCGCGCCGAGGCTGAGCGTCTGACGCGGGAGGCCTGTGTCCTGCTGCAGAATACCTTTGGCAAAAGCGCTGATTTCCTGTGTAATTATGCACAGAAACTGGTGGAGCGCAGCAACTAAAAAAATGCGAGGTACGGTATGGGCTATCTCGAAAATGTAAAGTCTCCGAAGGATATCAAAAAACTGACACTGCGACAGCTCAACGAGCTTTGCGGTGAGATACGCCAGTTTCTTGTTGAAAAGGTTTCAGTAACGGGGGGACATCTGTCATCCAATCTGGGTACCGTTGAATTGACTGTTGCTCTGCATCGGGTGTTTGATTCACCCCGGGATCCCATTATTTTTGATGTGGGTCATCAGTGTTATACCCACAAGATTCTGACGGGGCGGAAGGATGCCTTTGGTTCCATGCGGCAGGAAAACGGACTTTCCGGTTTTCCCAGCCCGCAGGAGAGCGAACACGATCTGCTGATTGAAGGACATGGCAATACGGCTTTGTCGCAAGCTATCGGCCTTGCCCATGCCAGAAAGCTGCGCGGGGAGCCGGGCAAGGTGATTGCCGTTATCGGCGATGGCGCCTTTACCGGCGGTATGGTGTACGAAGGCATCAACAATATTAATGATCTGGACAACCTCATCGTCATTCTCAACGATAACAAAATGTCCATTTCAAAAAATGTGGGCGCGATCTCCCGCTATTTTACCCGTCTGCGCACCGATACCGGCTATAACCGTGTCAAGCGCAGCGTACAGCATTTTCTGCGCAGACTGCCGCTGGTGGGCAGGCCCATTGCTGCGGTGATCGTCTGGGGCAAGGGGCTTGTGCGTCGCTGGGTGTATCGCTCTACGTGGTTTGAGGATATGGGCTTTGTTTATTACGGCCCGCTGGACGGCCATGATCTGGAACTGCTGTGCGAGGCTTTCACCAGTCAGATGGAAACGGACAAGCCTCTTTTTTATCATGTTGTCACAGTAAAGGGCAAGGGATATGAGCCGGCAGAGGCAAATCCGGGTGCTTTTCACGGTGTACCGTCGTTTGATACAAAAAAAGTGCCGGAATTGGATCCGGATCTTTCTCCCAGCGACTCTTTTTCGGAGGAATTCGGCAAAGCACTGTGTATCGAAGCGGAGCAGGATGATCGCATCTGTGCCATTACCGCGGCCATGAAATACGGCACAGGCCTGCACCATATGCGCAAGGCGTTCCCGCAGCGCACCATTGATGTAGGTATGGCAGAACAGCATGCTGTTACCTATGCCGCAGGGCTTGCGGTCGGCGGAATGCGCCCCGTAGTGGCGATTTATTCCACTTTTCTGCAGCGTGCTTACGATCAGATCATTCACGATGTGCTGCTGAATCGGGCTGATGTGCTGTTTGCCGTTGACCGCGCCGGTCTTGTCCCCGGTGATGGTGCGACCCATCAGGGCATTTACGATGCGGCTTTCCTTTCGCAGATGGAAGGAATGTTTGTGGTTAGTCCGTCCAACTATGCCGAGCTGCGCCACTGGCTGCGTGTATTGATGCGGGAATATTCCGGCCCGCGTGCTCTGCGGTATTCCCGCGGTGCGCCTGCACCGGAGCTGGAAGCGCTGGGCTGCACCGGCAAAGCGTATGATGTTTTGGGCGGCGGCGGCAAAACGGCGCTTGTCACCTATGGTGCGCTTACCGAGGAGGCTTTGAAGGTACGGCAGGCAGATGAGACGGTGGATGTGTTCAAGCTCACCGTGCTGAATCCTCTTCCGCAGGAGCTTGCGGAGGAGCTTGCGGCTTATGAAAAGATCCTTGTGGCCGAGGAGTGTATCCGTACCGGCAGTGTGGGTCAGCGTCTGCGCAGTCAGCTTGGTGAAGTGAATTACAGCGGCAGCTTTATCCATCGCACTGTGAGCAGTGTGGTGGATCATGCGACAGTCCATCAGCTGCGTATCCAGCAGGGGTTGGATGCGGCATCCCTTATCAAAGCATTACAGGAGTGTTCCCATGAAGGTCAGACTGGATAAATATCTTTTTGAACACAATATGGTGCCGAGCCGTGAACGGGGACAGGCTCTTATCATGTCCGGCATCGTGTATGTTAATGATGTCAAGGCAGACAAAGCCGGCGATATGGTCAGCGAGGATGCCCGTGTGGAGATCCGCGGCAGCGATATTCCCTATGTCAGCCGCGGCGGTCTCAAGCTGGAAAAAGCCTTTGGCTGTTTTCCGCTGGATCTGAACGGCCGTGTCTGTATGGATATCGGCGCTTCCACCGGCGGCTTTACCGACTGTATGCTGCAAAACGGTGCCGCCAGGGTGTATGCGGTGGATGTCGGCCGAGGTCAGCTTGATTGGAAGCTGCGCACCGATGAACGCGTTGTCAATATGGAGCGTACCAATATCCGCTATGTTACGGCGGAACAGGTGCAGGACCCCATTGAGTTCTTCAGTGTGGATGTCTCCTTCATTTCGCTCAAACATATCTTTCCGGTGGCTTATGCCATTTCTACGCCAGGGTGTACAGGTGTTTGCCTTGTCAAACCGCAGTTTGAGGCCGGCAGAGAAAAGGTGGGCAAAAAGGGTGTTGTGCGTGAACCGGAGACTCACCGCGAGGTGATCGTACAGGCTATCGCCCATGCCAATGCCAATGGATTTACCGCAGCGGGGCTTTCTTTTTCACCGATCAAAGGGCCGGAGGGCAACATCGAGTTCCTTTTGTATGTGGTGAAGGATGGCGGTGAAAATGCGGTCACTGCGGAGCAGATCGCATTGACTGTGGAACAGGCCCACGCAGAGCTTTGATATTATTCTGCAGGAATATTATTCGGCAAAGGAGTGCTGCACCATGAAAAACAAGCGCCATGAGAAAATCCTGGAATTGATCAAAAAATATCCCATCGCCCGGCAGGAGACCATGATGGAATACCTTTCTGCCGCCGGCTTTGAAGTGACGCAGGCTACCATCAGCCGGGACATCCGCCAGCTGCATCTGGTCAAGGCGTCAGACGGTAAGGGGGGCTATCGTTATGTGGCGCAGAGCAGCGCATCGCAGAGCGTGCATTCTGCCTCCCGTTTTGAGACCATCTTCCGCGAAAGCGTTCTTTCGGCGGAATCCGCCGGCCATATGGTGGTGGTCAAGTGCTACAGCGGCATGGCCAATGCGGCCTGTGAGGTGTTTGATGCCATGCATTGGGATGATGTCGTGGGCACGCTTTCCGGTGATGACACATTTTTTGTCGTTATGCACAGTTCGCAGGCGGCGGTCGATATCGTGCAGCGTCTGCAGGAATATATCAAGCATCCGTAAATATTGAGTGTAAAGCCGAATAGCTTGCAAGGGAGGGACTGTGTGGATGCTGCGTGAACTGACCATTGAGAATGTTGCAGTCATCGAAAAAGCCGAGGTTCACTTTGACCGCGGCTTCAATGCGCTGACCGGCGAGACCGGTGCGGGCAAATCCATTCTGATCGATTCCATCAATGCGATCCTTGGCAGCAGAACTTCACGGGATATTGTGCGCAGCAAAGCGCCTAAGGCGCGTATCTGGGCGGTATTTTGCGAATTGCCGGAGCGGCTCATCTCGCGTCTGGAAGAGGATGGTTATGCAGAATCCCCCCAGGAGGATGAGCTGCTGCTTTACCGTGAGATTTCCGCGGACGGCAAGAGCAGCTGCCGCATCAATGGCAAGCCTGCGCCTGCGGCGTATCTGCGTCAGATCTGTCAGGAGCTGATTACGATCCACGGTCAGCACGATAACCAGAGTCTGCTTGATCCTGCGCGGCATCTTTCCATTCTGGATGCTTATGCCAAAAATCGAGCCGAATTCGAAACATATTATAAAGAATATAAAGCGCTTGTGGCAGTGGAGAAGGAATTGAAATCCCTGGTGACCGACGAGCGCGAAAAGGAAGCGAAGATCGAATTGCTGCGCTACCAGATCGATGAGATCGAAGCGGCGGCGCTCAAGCCCGGTGAAGAGGAGCTTCTTGCCGCACAGCGTACCCGGATGCAGCATTCACAGAAGATCGCCGATGCGTTGAATGTCGCCCTGCAGGCACTGGAAGGTGACGGTGATGAGGTCAGCGGTGCGGTCGAGCTGCTGGAAACCGCCGGCTCGGCTGCAGACAGTGTAACGGCTTTTTATCCGGAGCTGGCCGAAAGCAGCGAACGGCTGCGGGATATCTTCTATACGGCGCAGGAGCTTTCCAACGATCTGCGCACCCAGCTGGAAGCTATGGAAATGGATCCGCAGGCGCTGGCAGAGCTGGAGGACAGACTGGATATTTTCTATCGTCTGAAGCAGAAATACGGCTCTACGGCGCAGGAGATTCTGGATTACTGTGAAAATGCCCGGCAGGAGCTGGCAAAAATAGAATTTGCCGACGAGTATCTGGACGAGCTGTATGCCAAAAAGGAAAAGCTGCTTGCCACCACGGTGAAAGCAGCACGCGCACTGACCAAAAGCCGTCTGGATGCGTTTGCCTCTTTGCAGCAGAAGCTGCAGCAGGCGCTTGCGTTTCTGAATATGGGCGGGGTGGAGTTCTCTCTGCGGCATTCCACCGGCGCACTGACATCCACCGGCATGGACAGTGTGGAATTTTATATTGTCACCAACCGCGGTGAGCAGCCCAAGCCCCTGGCTAAAATTGCCTCGGGAGGTGAGCTTTCCCGCATTATGCTGGCGCTGAAAAATGCGCTGGCCGACAGCGATGATATTGGCACGGTCATCTACGATGAGATCGATACCGGTGTCAGCGGAATGGCAGCGGGGCGTATCGGCAGTGTTATGCAGCAGACCTCCGGTGCCGGTCGTCAGATCATTTGCGTTACCCATACGGCGCAGATCGCAGCCTGTGCGGATACTCACCTTCTCATTTCCAAAAGCTCGGACGGCGAACGCACATATACGCAGGTGCATACATTGGAGCCTGCCGCCCGTGTTGATGAACTGGCCCGCATCATCTCCGGCAGCCATGTCACGGAGCTTTCCCGTGCCGGTGCTGCGGAAATGCTGCAGAATTTTGCACGCAGAACTGAATAAAAACGAAGAAAGCGCCCGCAGATCTGCCTATGGATGTGCGGGCGCTTTTCTGTATATTTAATCTGTAATAAGTATTTTATTGAGCTCACGCACAAAATCATGGTAACCTTTGGGGAAATTTTCAGAGCCGACGGCGTGTATTTCCTGTCCGTCATTTACGGTAGCTCTGAAGTCAAACATTATCCCGTCCTTCACATTTTTCGGGTGCTTGCCGTGAAATCCGTCCCAGCAGATTACACCGCAGGTATTCATCAGTCCAATAAATTCTGTAATATCACAAACAGCACTTGCCTCAAGCTCAAGCGCATCTGCTCCGTTTGAATATACTTTTCTGAAACGCCTGAGTTCTGTTTTCCCGTCTTCATTTGTGATTTCATACACATTGCAGAATCTCATTCCTTGCAAAGTAAGTGTCATCGATTCAATGGAGGTAATCGTTTTTCTGCAATCATGTGCACAACCGCACAGTCCGATTGCTGTCGAAAGCGCCATGGTGGTTATTAAAGATATGAACCTTTTCATCAAAGCACTCCTTTAACTGAGGTTTCCCATCTCCGCAAATTCTTGTTTATCTGACATATATTTTATCATAAGGATGCAGATTTTTCAATGCATCCCCCAATGATCCCCCAATGTATGAACGCATCCATGATTGCCTGTCCTTTTTCCGGTGGACAAATCTGCCTGTTTTTTTGCGATACCTGTATCGGGACTTTCACGGGGGAATGACGGAGCTGGCGGAGACTATCGCTAAAGCTGTGCACGCTGTGGATGACGATGTCATCAGCGGACTGATGATCGCCGGCGAAGGATACAACACCTTTGATCTGCCGGAATACCGGGACTCTGCCCGCGCCGGGCTGTCCGGCGTGGAGACCTGTGCCGAGATGGTCATATATCCTTATGTCGAGCGGGGCAAATCCGACCGGATCAATGCGCGGGAGACTGCACTGCACATCGGTCCGGATGGCAGCTGGCGGCCCATCGGTGAAGGCAGCAGCATTGTGGTGGAAAATATTATCCCCTTTTACCGCGGCTGCTGTGCATCTGAAACCGCTTGCATAAGAAAAAGAGCGGAGAATGGGCAAAAACGGCAGAATCCCTTGACAAATTTCCATTTTTCGTGTAATGTATTAGCATTGTGATATTGTATCAGTAAATTGCGAAGAAGGGAACAAGTAGCCGTTCCGCTCCCATCCAAGAGAGCCCCCGGTGCTGTGAGCGGGGCATGGGAAGAATGTGTGAATACATCCCGGAGCAGCCAGCCGAACCGCTAAGTAGGCCGGGCCGTGTGCGCACGTTACAGCGCAGCATGAACAATGCACCGAGGCGTTCTGCCGCAAGGCGTACGCAAACAGAGGTGGTACCGCGTTTTATCACGCCCTCTGTCCCGTAGCGGGACGGAGGGTGTTTTTTCTTTGAAAGGAGAGGATACTGTGGATCAGGTGCGCATTACTTATCTGGGTCATGCCTGCTTTGATCTGGCCTATGGCGGGCAATCGCTCATCATCGATCCCTATGCAGACGGCATGGTGCCGGGGCTGAAGGCTGTGCAGACAAGGGCACAGGCGGTGTACTGCAGCCATGAGCATGGCGACCATAACAACCGCGCGGCGGTGCAGCTGGAAGAAGCGGAGTCTTTGACATGGACTGTACAGGAGCTGGATGTCCCGCACGATGATCGTGACGGAGCGCTGCGCGGGCGCAATTTCATCCGCATTTTTACCTTCGGCAGCCTGCGTGTTGCCCATCTGGGCGATTTGGGCAGAGTGCTGTCGGCAGAGGAAGCCGACTGTCTTTTTGGGGTGGATTGTCTGCTGATCCCCGTTGGCGGCTTTTTTACCATTGATGCCGAAGCAGCGGTGCAGGTGATCGGGCAGGTGAAACCCCGCGTGGTCATCCCCATGCACTACC
The DNA here is from genome assembly GCA_017472965.1 of Oscillospiraceae bacterium. Taxonomy (GTDB): domain Bacteria; phylum Bacillota; class Clostridia; order Oscillospirales; family Ruminococcaceae; genus UBA1762. Next base: position 78,572 of record JAFUNR010000008.1, read on the forward strand.
GCACGGAAAAATCCGGCTTTGACAAGATCGCAAAGCTGGAAGCCTTTGCGTCGCTTTTTGATGATGTAACTTATGCCGGCGGCTCTTCGGTGCTGCTGGATGCAGATACAAAAAATCAAATTCTGGTGCTGAACGCACAAAATGAAGGAGTATAAACAATATGGGTATTTATGAAGAACTGGTTGCCCGCGGCCTGATCGCGCAGGTGACCAACGAAGAACACATCCGCGAAATGATCAACAACGGCAAGGCCACCTTCTACATTGGCTTTGACTGCACGGCAGACAGCCTGACTGCTGGCCATTTTATGGCGTTGACTCTGATGAAGCGTCTGCAGATGGCGGGCAACAAGCCAATCGCCCTGATCGGCGGCGGCACCACCATGATCGGCGACCCCTCCGGTCGTACCGATATGCGCAAGATGCTGACCATTGAGGATATCCAGCACAATGCCGATTGCTTCAAGCGCCAGATGGAGAATTTCATCGAGTTCGGCGAAGGCAAGGCTCAGATGGTCAACAATGCCGAGTGGCTGCTTGATCTGAACTATGTGGATATGCTGCGCGAGGTGGGCGCCTGTTTCTCCGTCAACAACATGCTGCGTGCCGAATGCTACAAGCAGCGCATGGAGAAGGGCCTGTCTTTCCTTGAGTTCAACTACATGATCATGCAGTCCTATGACTTCTACTATCTGTACCAGAAGTATGGCTGCAACATGCAGTTCGGCGGCGACGACCAGTGGAGCAACATGCTGGGCGGCACCGAGCTGATCCGTAAAAAGCTGGGCAAGGATGCTCATTGTATGACCATCACCCTGCTGACCGACTCTCAGGGCAAGAAGATGGGCAAGACCGCCGGCAACGCTGTCTGGCTGGATCCCAACAAGACCTCTCCCTACGAGTTCTACCAGTACTGGCGCAATGTGGGCGACAGCGATGTGCTCAAGTGCATCCGTATGCTCACCTTCCTGCCGCTGGAGCAGATCGATGAGATGGATACCTGGAAGGATGCCCAGCTCAACCGCGCCAAGGAGATCCTCGCCTATGAGCTGACCAAGATGGTCCATGGCGAAGAGGAGGCCAACAAGGCCGAGGCTGCCGCGAAGAACATCTTTGCCGGCGGCGGCGAAAGTGCCGATATGCCCACCACCGTCCTGACCGGTGATCAGCTGACCGACGGTTCCATCGGTGTGCTGCGTCTGCTGGTGGCCGCAGGTCTGTGTCCTTCCAACAGCGCCGCCCGTACACTGGTGCAGCAGGGCAGCGTTGCTCTGGATGGTGAGAAGGTCACCGACCCCTCCGCCACAGTCAGCGCCGAAGCTCTGAAGAACGGTGTTGTCATCCGCAAGGGCAAAAAAGTGTTCCATAAGGTCACGCTGTAATCAGCCGTTTGAAGTAAAATAAAAGCAGCCTGCCGTATGCGGGCTGCTTTTTATCCTGCAAAAAGGAGGAAATGCCGATGCCGTATATCGTTGCGGTGTGTGATGATAATACTGCCGATGCGCAGCGGATCGCCGCCTGCGTAAATGCGTGGGGCGCTGCAGCTGACTGTGGGGTGCAGGTGTGCTGCTATCCATCCGCCGAGGCGTATCTGTTTGCCTGCGGGGAAAACGGCAGCGCAGATATCCTGCTGCTGGATGTGGAGATGAAGGGGATGACGGGCATTGAGTTGGCGAAGCACCTTCGTGGCAAAGACTGCCGTGCCGAGATCATTTTCATCACTTCACATTTTGAATTCTCCGGCGAAGGGTATGAGGTGGATGCTCTGCATTATCTCGTCAAGCCGGTGGCGGAGCAGAAGCTTTTCGCCGTGCTGGATAAGGCCGCGGAAAAGCTGTGCGTACAGCCGGCATCCGTCATCGTTTCCTGCGAGGGCGAAACGTACCGGCTGTATCAGAAAGATATCCTGTATGCAGAGTCCTTTTTGCATTACATTGCGATCCATACAAAAACGGCGGTATACAAGGTGAAAGAAAGCATTTCCGCATTTGAGGAAAAGCTTGGCGAAGGCTTTTTTCGCATCCATCGCAGCTATCTTGTATCGCTGGATGCAGTGGTTCGCATCACCCGCACCGAGGCGGAACTGTCCGACGGAACAAAGCTGCCGGTTTCCCGCACCCGCTGCGATGCATTGAACCGTGCTTTCATCGCGTACCGCTGAGGAGATCCCATGAACAGAAAAACATATCTGAGGCTGGTGGAATACCAGAGCGAGCAAGCCGCGCGGCATCTTGCCGAGGTTCGCGGTATATATCAGGAGATGCGTGGCTTCAAGCACGATTTTCACCATCATCTGCAAACCCTGAAGGGACAGCTGCAGACAGGCGAGATACAGCGTGCTGTAGAATACATCGAGGAGCTTGACCGCAAGCTGCAGCAGATGGATACGCTGCAGAAAACAGGCAATGTTACACTGGATGCCATCCTTTCGGCAAAGCTTTCGCAGGCAAAGGCCGCGGCCATCCCTGTGACACTGCAGGCTTCGGTGCCGGATGCGCTGATGCTTTCCGATGTGGAGCTTTCCGTTATTTTCGGCAATCTGCTGGATAATGCCATTGAGGCAGCCTCTGCGGCTGCGGGCGAGAGATTTATCCGCATTTACATTGGCATGAAAGGGAAAATGCTGTATTTTTCCATGCTGAATTCCGCAGGAAGAAAGCAAAAGAAGCAGGGTTCGATTTTCTCCAGCGGAAAAACAGGCGCGCACGGTTTCGGGCTGAAGCGTGCCGAGGCTTTGTTGAAAAAACACGGTGGATGGTGTAAATTCAACAGTGAGGACGGCGCCTTCACCTCGGAATTCCTTGTTCCTGCTCTGGAATAAAAGCAAGCGATTCGTGCACGAAAAAATGCATTTCGTGCACGGATTCTTTTTTGGGCGGCAGAATGTGGTATTGTTTGCGCACAGGGAGGTGAAAAGAGTGGAAAAGAAAAATGGAAGGTATTCGGTCGCAGGCAATTGTCTGTGGATCTTCCGGCAGCAATTCCGTCTTGCACCCGGCAGCTTCTGGATGATGGCACTGCCGGTTCCGCTGAATATCATTATCAAATACTGGCAGGTGTATCTTCCTGCCTTTGTGGTGACGATGGCGGTGGATAACAGCAGCTTTGCGCAGGTGGCGGGCCGTCTGACGGTGTATTCACTTGGCATTCTGGCGGTCGCGCTCGCAAACAATGTTATGACACGCTGTGTCGAAGGTGAGAAAAATCTGTTCCGGGGTAAGGTGGAATCATTGCTGCACCGCAGCTCTGTGACGACCTTTTACCAGATTTTTGAGAAAAAAGAAGTGCGGGAGCTGTACCAGCGGGCGCATGAGACCACGGAAATGTGGGACGGTATGCAGCCGCTGACAGACCTGCCCAAGAAGTCTCTTTTGCTGGTGCAGGATATCCTGTGCTATATTCTGTTCGGCGGCATGATCGCCGGTGTCAGTCCGTGGCTGCTGCTGCCGGTCATGGCAGGTCCGGCGTTGCATTTGATCTTTACAAGGCGGTATAACCGCTGGCATCAGAAGATGAGGGAACAGTGCGCCGATCCCCGGCAAAAGCTGGAGTATGTAATGATGAAAAGCGGTGATTTTACCGCGGCAAAGGATATCCGCATTTATTCCATGGCGGATTGGTTCGTGCATACATTCCATACCCTGCGCAAAGAGCTGGATGCATGGGAGCTGCGTGCCGCAGACCGCAGATTTCATGCAGACTTTGTCGCGGTCGGATGCAATCTGCTGCGGGACGGTGCTGCCTATGCGGTGCTGATCGCCATGGCTCTGCGCGGCGCGCTTTCAGTGGAGCAGTTTGTGCTGTGTTTCGGTGCTGTCGGCTCGTTTGCTGCAGCATTTGGAAGTATTCTGAAAGGGCTCGGTGAGCTGCACGGGGTCAGTCTGAAGATCTGCGACTTGCGGGAATATATGGAATTGCCCGAAGCAGAGGATGCCGGGACAGCCTCCATCGAAGAACATCTGCGCACCGCGCCCGAAGTTACTTTTGAAAATGTTTCTTTCCGCTATGAAAATGCTGCGGAGGATACGCTGCGGGGGCTTTCTTTTACCTTGCGCGCCGGCGAATCCGTGGCGCTGGTCGGCTTGAACGGCAGCGGCAAGACCACGCTCGTCAAACTGCTGTGCGGTTTGTACCGTCCCTCACAGGGCAGAATTCTTCTTAACGGCATTCCGATCGAAAGCTTTCCGCGCAGAGAATACTACCGGCTGATCGCACCGGTGTTTCAGGATTCCCGTACCGCTTTCTTTTCTTTGGCAGAGATGACGGCGGGGCAGATCGGCAGCGGCTTTGATGAGGCGAGGGCAGAGGCCTGTATGCGTACAGCCGGACTGGGTGATAAGCTTGACAGCTTGCCGCAGGGTATTCATACCCGGACGGACAGACAGATGACAGAGGAGGGTATCGAGCTTTCCGGCGGCGAGATGCAGAAGCTGATGCTTGCCCGCGCACTTTATAAAGATGCACCCATGCTGGTGCTGGATGAACCCACTGCCGCGCTTGATCCGCTGGCGGAAAATGCGGTGTATCAGCAGTATCGGGATATGACGCGGGGGAAAACTTCGCTGTTCATCAGCCATCGGCTGGCATCCACCCGATTCTGTGACCGGATCTTTTATCTGGAAAACGGTCGCATCACAGAAGAGGGCAGTCACGAAGAACTGATCGAAAAAGGCGGAGAATATGCCCGTTTGTTTGAGCTGCAAAGCTGCTGGTACCGTGAGGATTATCGGAAGGACGGTGAAAACGGATGAGAGTTTCGGAGCATATTTCGATCAATTTGAAAGGCTTCCGCTGGCTGTGGCAAAAGGAACGGCGTGCCGTGCTGCTGATAGTGGGCTGTTCGCTTCTCGGGGCGACAAAATCATATATCCCGCTGTATTTTTCCGCAAAGATCATTGATTCGCTCGTCCTTCGCGCGCCGGTAAATACGCTGGTTCGGTATGTGCTTCTTACGGTCGGTCTTGCCTTTTTGTTCGATGCGGTTTTGCGCTTTTTAGAGCCGCGCAAGGGCGCTGCGTTTAACCGGATCTTTCAAAATGAGCGCTGGAGCTACGGCGAAAAAGCCATGCAGATGGCATATGCATCCATTGAGGATACAGAAGTGTCCGTTCTGCGGGAGCGGATCCGTATGGAGAGTCAGACCGGATACAATCTTTTCTATCTGCTGCATACGGTCGACACAACGATTTATACAGTGGCACAGATCATCTGTTCGCTGATGATGACTTTGCCCTTTTTTGCCGCTCCGGCGGTGCAGCTATGGCATAAGCTGCTTTTTGTTGGCATGCTGCTGATCTCGGTTGCGGTGGAAAGTATTTGCGAAGTCAGATTTACAAGGGTCAGCAACGAATTTATGGATGAGTGTGTCATGGAGAACATCCGTTTTGAAAAATACGGCACATACATCGCGGATTACGGCACAGGCAAGGACATCCGCCTGTACGGTATAGCGGAAAGCCTGCTTCGGGACTGGGAAAAAGGCTCGGCGGTGCTGCATGAAAAGGCAAAGAAGCGTTCCCGCGGATGGCTCAAGGCCGATACGCCGCGACTGATCATGGATGATGCCGTTAAATTTGCGGCCAATGCGGTGCTGATCGCCGCAGCCATCAGCGGAGCCGTCTCGGTAGGTTCCATTTCAAAATATGTGTCCGCTGTTGTCAAGTTGCTCTGGGCAGTGACCTATTTGTCTCGCACGGTCATGCTGGCGGCGGCCAACAGCCAGTATCTCAAGCGCTATTTCTCCTATTTCGACATTCCCAATAATATGTACAAGGGCAGCCTTACCGTGGAAAAACGGGATGATACCGAGTATTATGTGGAATTTCGGGATGTTTCCTTCCGGTATCCCGGTAGCGAAAGCTATGCGCTGCGGCACATAAATTTCAAATTCAAAATCGGCGAAAAACTGGCCATTGTCGGTAAAAACGGCAGCGGAAAAACCACCTTCATCAAGCTGCTGTGCCGCTTGTACGACCCCACCGAGGGAGAGATCCTGCTCAACGGCGTCAATATTCAGAAATACGATTACGATGAATATATGTCCATCTTCTCCATCGTTTTTCAGGATTTTTCGCTTTTTGCCTTTTCACTGGGTCAGAATGTGGCGGCGGCAAAAAGCTACGATCCGCAGCGGGCGGAGCGCTGTCTGCAGATGGCCGGTCTGGGCGAGCGGCTCAGATCATTGCCGCAGGGATTGGATACCTGTTTGCACAAGCATTACGATAAGGAAGGTGTGGAGATCTCCGGCGGCGAAGCACAGAAGATCGCGCTGGCCCGCGCGCTTTACAAGGATGCGCCCTTCATCATTCTGGATGAGCCCACTGCCGCACTGGATCCGGTGGCAGAGTATGAGGTCTATTCCGGCTTTGATGCACTGGCAGGGGAAAAGACAGCGGTGTATATCAGCCACCGGCTGGCAAGCTGCCGCTTCTGTGATACCGTGGCTGTGTTTGATATGGGGGAGATCGTGCAGAGCGGCACCCACCGGGAGCTGCTTGCAGATACCGGTGGCGTATACCATGCCCTTTGGCACGCACAGGCGCAGTACTATACCGAAAAGAACGGATAAAAGAAAAACAGCCGGAGCGATGCGGTTCAAATGCGGCCGCATCGGTTTCGGCTGTTTTTGTGCGATGGGATCAGATGTATGTCATACGAGATCAAATGGATTCTGCCCGATGATCTTACGGAACATCCGGGCGAAATAGTATACATCGGTGAAACCGACGGCTTCGGCGGCTTCGTTCACGCTGCAGCTGTGACTGAGCAGCAGCTCCCGCGCTTTGGCAACACGCTGGTGCAGCTGGAACTGAATGCAGCTGGTGCCGGTATGCTGTTTGAACAGTGCCCGGAAATGAGAGGGGGAAAGCCCTGCCTGTTCGCTGAGTTCTTCCAGTGTCCATGTGTGTGCTACATCTGCACGCAGCATCTGTACGATGGCCTCCATACGGGCATCAAAGACGGTTGTCTGCTTGTCGCGGCCGTATTCCTGCAGCAGCTGGTATACCAGATCATTCAAAATGCTGCGGCACTTCAGGATACTGCCGGGGTGCGGCGTATTCCATAGCTGATTCAACCGGTGAAAATCATCGGTGAGCACAGCATTATCGGGACAGGGAAAGATCTCCGGCAGCTGCTGCAGTACCTCGGCGGCTTCGTCATTCAGACACTCCATCCGGAAGCCGATGGTAATATACCGCCAGGGCGTGTCCGGATCAGAACGTACACTGTACAGAGTGCTCTGCTTCAGCAGCAGAATATCTCCTGCTTGAACATGGCATTCCTCCAGACCGAACAGAAAGTCGGCGGCGCCATCCAGAATACAGGTCAGCACAAAATGATCCTCGTTGGCGTGCAGCGGCTGCAGCCAGTGAGCATCTGTCTGGCGGTCAATAACGAAAAGAATATCTCTGACAAGAAGATCCGGCTGTGCAAACATGGTGCTGCCCTTCCTTTCGTAGCGGCTCTTTAACCATTATTATAGCACGAAATACAAATAAATGAAAGAAAATTGCAAAATTGCAGGAGAAAATGTCGGATTTTCTTGTCTTTCGAGCAAACAAAAAGGCCTCCGGCGGGAGACCTTATTGCATGGATACGGTCAATTATCCAGTTTCCACTTCTGCTGCCAGATCACAGCGGGGCCTTCCTCAACGGTGTGAGCGTAGAAAACCGTCAACAGGCTGCCGTCAGCAAGCTCTACGGTGGCAGGGTAGCCCAGATCGTCGCCGTAATCGCTTTCAAACAGGATGTGATCGGTATCCCAGCTTTCGCCGCCATCGGTGCTGAACATCAGCCGGATACCCGGCTTGCCGATCAGGCGGTTGCTGTAGGCGGCGATCAGCACGCCGGAGGAGTGCATCATGATATGCGATGGTGCACCGCCCTGCGGGTGGATCAGCCGGTGCGGCGTGCTCCATGTTTTGCCGCCGTCATCCGATTCACTCTGATAGGTGGAGAACTGCAGCTCGGTATTTGCCGTGTACACGCGAAGGTGGCACAGAATGCGCCCTCCCGGCAGTTGGATGGCATAAGGCTCACAGGAGTAGGTTTTTTCTCCAAGGGTATCTTCGATATCGGGGATGCTGCCGAGCCATGTCATCTCGCCGGTGCCGGGGTCGATGCGGTAAGCATGAACAAGGTCTGTGTTGGGAAGCTGGTGACGGCAATCACTGCGGGCCTCGCCGACCCACAGAATGGCGCCGTCGTGCAATTCGGTGGGGCCGTGGGGAGAGCTGATGGGTGCAAGATGCAGCGGCCCGAAAGTGACGCCATTGTCAAAGCTGACGCGGAAGGTGCCGCCGAGACCGATCTTTTCCTGCTCAGCGGTGATCATATCCAGATAGGCCAGACGGTATTCCTGATCCGGAGTGGCGTTTTTCAGCCAATCATCTGCATTGTGGTGGAAATCACTGAGCGTCCAATCACGCTGGAATTGAAGCGTATTGTTGAAGGAGGTGACGATGAGGCCGCTTTCGCCAAAGGGCAGCAGACCGGCGTCGCGGTCATCCAGCACAGTACCAATCACGGGTGCGGGCAGACTCCAGCTTTCGCCCTCGTCATCGCTGAACGAAAGAACAGCCTTTCCAAAGGGGCAGACATGAGTCAGCCGGAAGCCGGAGGCAACGGCTGCAAGTCTGCCGTTTTTCAGCCGCGCCACGGTGGGCCATGCAAAATAATTCAAGCGGCTGTACGGATTCTCCATAATGATGCGGGGGTCACCAAGCAGATGAAACTTCATAGTTAGCCTCCTTTTTACACAAACCCTTACAGTTCCAGTTTCCACTTCTGCTGCCAGATCACAGCGGGGCCCTCCTCGCCGGTGTGAGCGTAGAAAACCGTCAACAGGCTGCCGTCGGCAAGCTCTACGGTGGCAGGGTAGCCCAGATCGTCGCCGTAATCGCTTTCAAACAGGATGTGATCGGTATCCCAGCTTTCGCCGCCGTCGGTGCTGAACATCAGCCGGATGCCCGGCTTGCCGATCAGACGGTTGCTGTAGGCGGCGATCAGCACGCCGGAGGAGTGCATCATGATATGCGATGGTGCACCGCCCTGCGGGTGGATCAATCGGTGCGGCTTGCTCCATGTCTTGCCGCCGTCATCCGATTCGGATTGATACAACGTGAACATCAGCTCGCCCTTGGGCTTCTGTACACGGATGTGGCACAGAATGCGGCCGCCCGGCAGCTGGAAAGCATACGGCTCGTAGCTGGCAAGCTCCACGCCGTCGGTATCGGTAATATCGGGCACGCTGCCTACATAGCTCATTTTACCGCTGTCGGGATCAATGGAAAAGGCCTGGATCTGTGCGGTATCACACAGCTGATCCATGTTTTCCTCGCGTGCACAGCCGACCCACAGAATGGTACCGTCATGCAGCTCGGTGGGGCCGTGGGGAGAGGTGATGGGGGAGAGCAGCACCGGCCCGAAGGTGGTGCCGTTATCGTGACTGATGCGGTAGCAATCACCCAGTGCGGCTTTTTCCTGCTCGGGAGTGATCATGTTCATGTAGGCGACGCGGTAGTCCTCATCTGGAGTGGCGTTTTTCAGCCAGTCATCTGCAGTGTGATGAAAATCACGCTTGAGCCATTTCCGGTTGCTTTCCAGCGAGGCAATGATGGAGTTATACAGGACGCCGCTTTCGCCGAAGGGCAGCACGCCCGCATCGCGGTTGTCCATTACTGTATCCACCAGCACCATCGGCGGGCACCAGTGTTCCCCCTCGTCCGTGCTGTAGGAAAGTACGCCCTTGCCGAAAGGACACACATGGGTCAGACGAAAGCCGGAGGCTGCAACAGCCAGTCTGCCATCGCGCAGCCGTGCCACAGTGGGCCAGGCAAAATAGCAGTGGCGGCTGTCGGGGTTCTCCATGATAATGCGGGGATCGCCAAGGCGTTCAAATTTCATAATAGCACTCCTTTTTTGTTATGTACGGCGGTTCATCAAGGGGTCAGCTCCCAGCGCTGCTGCCAGATCACGGCAGGTCCTTTTTCTTTTTCAAAGCCGTAATAGACCGTCAGCAGACTGCCGTCGTTCAGTTCGATGGTGGAGGGATAACCCACATCACCGCTGAATTCATTTTTCACCAGAACATAGTCGGTCTGCCAGCTTTCACCCAGATCGCGGCTCAACATCACATTGATGCTGGGGGTTCCGATCACGCGGTTGCCGTAAACAGAGATCAGTACGCCGGAGGAGTGCAGCAGCAGGTGCGCCGGTGCGCCGCCCTGCGGGTGCAGCAGCAGCTGAGGCTTGCTCCATGTTTTGCCCTTATCCTCCGAAATGGATTGGTAGGTGGTGAACATGGCAGGGCCGCCTTCCATTTTCTGCACGCGGATGTGGCACAGCAGCCGCCCGTCGGGCAGCTCGATAGCGTGTGGCTCACAGGAACTGAGCAGCTCGCCGTCGTCGGAGTAAATGTGGTCGATGTGCCCGATATATTCCATTGCACCGTTTTCCGCAAGCGACCATGCTTCGATGTAGCAATCCTCCGGCTTCAGGGTGCCGGTGGTGTCAAAAGGTGTGCCCACATAGATTATTTTGCCGTCGGCACATCTGAGCGGGCCGTGGGGTGCGGAAACAGGGCTTTTCAGAAGAGGGCCGAAGGTGATGCCGCCGTCATGCGAGATGCGCATGGTGGAGCCGTAATAGGCATCCTCGTCTTCCGCGGTGACAGCATCCAGATATCCTTTGCGGTAGGCAACATCCGGGAAAGGTGCAAAGGAGGTTTGCTTGCCGTCCTTGCTGCTTGTTTCGATGCAGCGATACTGCGCTGCGGCACGGTTATTAAAGGATGTGACCACCAGACTGTTTTCTCCGAAAGCCAGAACGCCGCCGTCGCGGTCGTCCAGTGCGGTATCGATGACAGGAATGGGCGGCAGATAGGTCTTTCCTTCGTCGGCACTGTAGCTGATACAGGTTTTGCCGAAGGGGCAGACATGACCCAGCCGGAATCCGGAGGCAGCGACTGCAATGCGTCCATCCTGCAGACGGGCCACAGTGGGCCAGCCGAAGTAGTTGTGCTTGCTCATGGGATTGCACATGATGATCTGCTGATCACCGATCGGACGAATGTTCATACTTTCACTCCTTGCTGTTTCATTGTGGGGAATATACTCCCTCTGCCTTTATTATATAGGAAAACGATGGGAATGCAAGTGCCAAATCCGGACATGTTTTTCAAAAAACGGCAGGAATGAGAACATTGCCTGCGGATGAAAAAAGAGGGAGCAGCCGCAGCGCGGTGCTCCCTCTTTTTCTATTGGTGTGATACAAAACAATACAGCTTTACTTTTTCACCGTCAGCGTCACGGTTTCGGTGGTGACGGAATTGCCGAAGGCATCGGTGATGACGCAGTACACCTCACGGTCAGCGCGGGTCTTATTCATCACATCGTCGTAGGTGTTATCCCGCACGGAGGATTTGAACCAGCTCCGGCTTCCTGCA